>NZ_AP025344.1:4012500-4612500 GCF_021654795.1 Paenibacillus dendritiformis | reverse complement strand
TCTATTGACCGTGATGATGTCCGCAGTAGCGTGAATTTACAAGGAAAGCAAAAATAATATGCTCATGAAGTATGAACAGGAATGTAACGAACTGACCCATAAACTTCAATGCTGCGGAGCTCTGGAAAGTTCATTGTCAAAGAATCGAACCGAAGAAATTGATGAATTTTTAAAAAAGCTGGCCAAACCGACAAAACCTATATTCGTTCTGTTTGTCATGGGAACGGTCTTCCTCCTGTTTGGATATTACTGGATTCAGGCCGAATCTTGGTTCGAACGGCTGAACTATTTTTGTGGAAGCGTCTCTGTTATGCTCTCGATGGCTTTATTTTTCGAATGGATTTTTAATGACCTTGTCTTTCAAAAAAAATTTACGCCGTTGCTCTTAATGTGGGTAGGCAGTCCACTTATCGGTCTAGTCGGAAATAACCTGTTTATTCTCTCGACCTTCATCCATTTGTTGATCATTTTTGTGATGTACAGAATCAAACGAAATCAAAAGAAAATACTTGCCTATGAAGCTTCTTAAGCTGCATAAATCCCCTTCATAGCGTTTTCTTGGTATACAGAATTCTTGGGCACACGAATACCCGCCCGCTCCCTGGAGCAGGCGGGTATGGATGAAGCAGGGACTTATCCTTCCGCAGCGAGATGGCGCCGCATCGGATCGGTCAGCTTATAGCCGACGTTGCGGATCGTCATAATAAATTCGGGATTCCGCGCATTTTTCTCCAGCTTGTCGCGCAGGTGGCTGATATGGACGTCGACGATGCGCGTATCCCCGAGAAAATGATAATCCCAGACGCCCTGCAGAAGCTGCTGCCGGCTGAGCACTTTGCCGCGGTGCCGGCACAGGAAGACGAGCAGCTCGAATTCCTTCGGGGTCAGTTCGATGGGACGATCGTCCAGCTTCACTTCCCGCTGATCGGCCATGACGGTAAGCGGTCCAATCTGGTAGACCTGGCCATCGTCATGCAGCGGCAAGGAACGGATGCGGCGCATGACCGCCTGAATGCGGGAGATCAGCTCCTGCGGAGAGAAGGGCTTGGTCATATAGTCGTCGGCCCCGTTGTTCAGCCCGTCGATTTTGTCTCCGACCTCCTGCATGGCGGTCAGCATAATGACCGGCACCATGTTGCTCCGCTCGCGGAGCTTCCGGCAGACCTCGAGGCCGTTGCTTTTCGGCAGCATCCGGTCCAGCACGATCAGATCGGGCCGGAAGGTCGGCAGTACTTCGAATACCGCTTCTCCATCGTAGACGCACATGACCTCGTAACCGGCCAGCTTCAGATTATATTCAATGAGGGTAGAGATGGATGGCTCATCGTCAACGACAAGTATTTTGGACTTCATAACGTTCCCTCCCATCGATTCCATTCTGCTTCTATTATGCAAGGAGATCGTCAGCGTTATATTAAACAAACGTAAACGGGATGTTAAATCGCGATTTTTGGCATGATGTTGTATAATGAGTTCAGAATGTGAGGTGAACAGAATGGCACTGCATATCGTGCTTGTGGAACCGGAAATTCCGGCCAATACCGGCAACATCGCCCGCACCTGTGCCGCGACAGGCACCCACCTGCATCTTGTGCGGCCGCTGGGCTTCCGTACGGATGACGCGACGTTGAAGCGTGCCGGTCTGGATTATTGGTACGCTGTCCATATCGAATATCATGATTCGTTCCAAGAGGTGCTGGATCAATACGCGGATTCGCGTTTTTTTTATGCCACGACCAAGGCGGACAAATGCTACAGCGACTTCTCGTTCCGGGACGGCGACTTCCTCGTCTTCGGCAAGGAGACGAAAGGACTGCCTCCCGAGCTGATCGAAGCGAACCGCGAAACGTGCATGCGCATGCCGATGACCGATAAGGTCCGCTCGCTCAATTTGTCGAATTCAGCCGCGATCATTGTTTATGAAGCGCTTCGTCAGCTCGATTTTCCCGGCCTAGTCAAATAGGGGCGACAGAAGACTTGTTCCTGCCGCATGGCAGGGACAATCTGCGCCGTTGAGACTATTTTCACAGAAGGTTCGAAGCTTAATCCGACCATATACTTAGCGTAAGAGCTCTTGTATTGCCCGCCAGTAACGGAACCCGACGTACATTCCTGCCAGGGACATATAGACAATAGATGAACAGAATAGATAAAAACGAAATTGATTGACATTTTTCAGCAGGAATTTCGTCTATAGTATCGAAGTAATAGAAGCAGAGTTTTCTAAGGGTAATCATGAGGAAGTATATACAAGAGAGGTGGAACAGATGAAACCTGCCGGAGTAGTCCGTAAAGTCGATCAACTGGGACGCATTGTGTTGCCCAAATCGTTGAGAAAACGTTACCAGATGAACGAGGGGGATCCTGTCGAAATTTTGGTGCAAGGCGACCATATTATTTTGGAGCGCTACCGTCCGAAGTGCGTATTCTGCGGGTCCATGGATGGAGTCGCTGAGTTCAAGGAACGATACATATGTTCTCCATGCATGAATGAGATGACGCATCTCGTTCGCTAACCGGGCAAAGAAGCATCGCAAGATGCTTCTTTTTTTATCATTTTTTGAAAACCCCATTCATCGACCTCTATTTGTTACCAAAGACTCTATTTAAAATCCGATTTAGTATAAAAGTCACGAAAAAGACAATACCTTAATCCGATAAAATGTTATATAATGGAATCATACTTACATATTATTACTTCAAACTTATTTTTTGGGGGGAGTAAAATGAGGTTACGCAAGATCGGCTGGTTGTGCATTGTCTTGACGTTGGTTGCAGGCTTGATCCATGCCATGCCCGTGAACGCCGCGGCGAGCAAATATACGGGCGGCCTGCTGGACGGAGTTCCGCTTCCAACCGGAAGCACCATCGGGAAGCCGTCAGGCAGTCCGGTGACGCAATTGACCGATAATAATGCTTCAACTGCTTATCGGTTGAATGCAGGCACATTCGTCTGGAACACCTTTTCCGAACCGGCGGAAATCACCGCTGTGATTGTGAATAGAACCGCAGGCACTAATGCTGTCATCGAGTTCTATGATCCGGACGACCATCTGCTGTTATCCTATCAGCCTGTTGTCAACGATGGCGTTGTATCGTTGCCGGTTTCTCTCCGTAATGTGAAGACGGCGGTATTAAAATCGACCGGCTCCTATTCCACGATTGCGGAGTGGAACGTGTTCGCCACGCCTTCGGCGCCTCCTTCCGTTCCCGTTATCAATTGGATTCAGGCTGGCGACAAGACGGTAACGCTTGAATGGGGATCGACCGGGGCCAAATCATACCATGTCAAGCGGGCAACGTCCCCGGGAGGACCGTACGCCATGCTCGCTGCGAATGTGAAGGATCCTGCTTATACGGACAAGTCTGTGACGAACGGCATTACGTATTACTATGTCGTAAGCGCTATGAATGAGGCGGGCGAGAGCGGCCATTCCGGCGAGAAGAGCATCCGGCCGAACGCCACCAAGTATACGGGCGGCCTGCTGGACGGATTAACGCTGAAGGCAGGAACAACTCTTGCAAATCCCACGGAATCAATACGGGTACTAACCGATAATAATGCTTCATCTGCTTACCGGTTGAATGCAGGGAAACTTATCTGGCACACCTTTTCCGAACCGGCGGAAATCACCGCTGTAATTGTAAATCGAACCGCAGGGACGAACGTCGTTATTGAGTTCTATGATGCGGAGGACCATCTTCTGTTATCCTATAACCCTATTATCAACGACGGGATTGAATCCTTACCCGTTTCTGTCACCAATGTGAAGAGGGCAGTAGTGAAGCCGACAGGCTCCTATTCCACACTTGCAGAGTGGAACGTGTTCGCCGCTCCTTCTTTTCCGCCTTCCGTTCCGGCCATGAATTGGGTTTACGGAGGCGATCAGACGGTAATGCTCGAATGGGGCTCGACGGGGGCGAAAGCATACCATATCAAGAGGGCAACGTCTCCCGGAGGTCCATACGCCATGCTTGCTTCGAATGTAAAGGGGACGGCTTATACGGACAAGGCCGTAACGAACGGCGTAACGTATTATTATGTCGTAAGTGCGGTAAACGAAGCGGGCGAGAGCGCCCATTCCGGCGAGAAGAGCATCCGGCCGAATGCCACTAAGTATACCGGCGGCCTGCTGGACGGATTAACACTGAAGGCGGGTGCGTCCCTGGCCAACCCGACGGAATCCGTACGGGTACTCACAGATAATAACGCGTCATCTGCTTATCGGTTGAACGCAGGCAAATTCGTTTGGCACACCTTTTCCGCTCCTGCCGAAATCACCGCGGTTATTATGAATAAAACCGCAGGCACTAATGCTGTTATCGAGTTCTATGACGCGGACGAGCAACTGCTGTTATCCTATAACCCTGTCGTTAACGATGGCATTGAATCGTTGCCCGTTCCTGTAAGCAATGTGAAGACGGTCGTATTGAAATCGACCGGCTCCTATTCCACCATCGCGGAGTGGAACGTGTTCGGGAAGACGACCGGCGTGCCGCCGGCGGAGCCGATTGTCTTGAACGGAACGGCAGGAGACGCCAGTGTGACGTTAAGCTGGAATACCCTCAATGACGCAACAGGCTACCACGTGAAACGGTCCGCAACGACGGGAGGGCCTTATGCCACGATTGCTACCGTTACATCGAGCACTTACGGTTATATCGATTCAAGTGTCATGAATGGAACCGTCTATTATTATGTGGTCACCGCATTATATGAAGCCGAGGAGTTGGCGACATCCAATGAAGTGGCCGTGACGCCGCAGGCGGGGAACAAGCCGGGGCCTGGACCCGGCGAACCGGGAGAGCCAGGCGGTGAGGGGGATCGAGCGTTGCTCCGGATTATGCTGATTAACGGGGCGGACAAGGAATACGACTTGTCCATGCAGGAAGTCAACGCGTTCATCAGCTGGTATGAAGGCCGGGCTGCCGGAACGGGACCCATCACGTTCTCTATCGACAAGCACGGCAACAATAAAGGCCCGTTCAAGCAGCGCAAAGATGTCATTATCTATGATAAAATCATAACCTTTGAAATTAACTCGTACGAAAATGGGCAAAAAGCGAGCTAAATCCTGCATCCTGTCGAACAAACAAAGCCGCGGCTGAAAATGCCGCGGCTTTTCTTCGTCTTCGGATGACCTATTAGGCAGCTTGTCCCGTTACAGAAAAAGCTCCCCTGCGTCCGGGAAGCTTCTTCGCCTTTACAAGCCTTTGGTCTTATCGTCGTTATAACCTGCCGTTAAGATAGCTGTCAAGAACATGGCCATCACGAGCACGATAATCCAGAACGTCGTCGTCATGGTACGCCCACCTCCATTGATCTAATCTCATTATAACCAAGACATGCCAAAAAGGAAATGATTAACGTGAAAAATCGCACGGCGCGACGAGCGCATTTTGTGGTAATCTATTAGATTTTTGCGGCTCGGTGCTGGATTTCCCTTATTATTTGAAAAACAAAAAGTGAGTCGGCAGCGCCCGGAGCTCCCCGTCCGAAGGATTGTTCACCACTCTGCCGTTGAAAATGAGCGACGAGGAGCCGCCGCCATCGAGATTGTAGGCATCGATGACGCCGAGGTTCGACAGCTTCGCCTGCAGTTCCTCCAGCTTGGCGCCGGAGCTTCCATTCTCATCATACCCATCCGCGACGAGGATTAATAATTGATCATCCTTATAATTGCCGATTACGGTGCGCGGAGCCCGGGATGACTGCCATTTCTTCGGAATGGCCAGCTTGCGCCCGTTCTTCAGCAGCGCCGGAACGAAGGTGGCTCCGTGCTGCGGCTTCAATGTATCCAGCTGCTGCTTCTCTGAAAATTTGCCGCCAATCAGCTTCCCGCCGACATCGAGCCCGACGAAGGCCAGGTCTTTGTAGGTCGGCTCGAATGAATTCACATATTCTCCGTTCATGACCGTCGTGCCGAGCGGATACCGGTTGCCCTTCCCGTCCGCGAACCCGCCGGCATTGACTCCGGCGACGGCCCCGTAGCGCTTGACGGCCTGCAGGGTCGTCTCGGCCCCGCCGTACTTGTCCTTGCCCAGCGTCAGGCGCATGGCGGACGGATCCTTCAGCTTCACCTTCATGGCGTACCCCTGATAGGTTGGCTGATGAATCCGGTACAATTCGGCCCGCAGCTTGTCGCTGTCGATCCGTTCCTGCGCTGTGCCAAGCTTGGCCGAGATGCGCCGGTCATAGATTTGCTCCGGACGCTTCGCCTGCGCCCCGGCCGTGCTGACAATATCGTTCATCGCCTGGGTGGTCTGCCGATACAGAACCGATGTCTTCTTAATAGATTCGACCGTGAAGGAGGCGGTATGCTGCGCCTCGTCCAAGCTTATGTATAGCTTCTTGTTCTTGTCCGTCCAGCCCGCCGGCTCGGAAGGAGGGGACCACTCCACCTCCGCCGTGACGTGCAGCGTGGATGCCAGCATCCAGATCATCATCCCGATGAACGGGGCGGTAATCAGCATGAACAGCCGGTTTATTTGTTTCACTCGCACATTCATCGTATCGCCTCACCGCTATTTCAAAAGATCCATTTTTTTCTTCAAGTCATTCAACTGCTTCTTCACTTCATTCAATTGAGTGTACAGCTTGTTGCTGTTGTCGGTCTTATCCGACGCATTGTCCTTCGTGAAGGTGAGGAGCTGGTTGAACGTGTCCACCTTGCTCTGCATTTCGTCCAGCTTTTTGTTCATGTCGGCCAGCTGCTGTTCGTAGGACTGCTGTACGATCTTGAGCTGGGCCTCGGTCTGCTTCTGCAAATCTTCCAGCATCGTCCTTTTCATATAATCACTATAGAAATAGGTCGCTGTCACGCCAAGCCCGATCATGACGACCCAGAACAGAAGGAACCATTTGGCATTGGAACCGCTAGTCTTCGTTCGAGCGCGACGGGTAGTCTCGGGGGAAGAATTCGTGGATGGCTGCATAGTCTAATCACCTCGAATGAAGTCGTATTTCGTCAAAACATTTACTATTCTAGCATGTATTCTATCACTGGTGGATAAAATTTTGCAAAAAACATACAAAATAGACATAGATATAACAATAAAACGATAGATTTCCCTCCTTATGCCTCCAACTTCGAACACAAGGGCGCGCCAAAACAAGCTTCAGGAAGACATCGGGAGAAGCTTGAGAAGGCGTTTACAAGCAGATAAAACGGCGCTTATGACCATGACGATCCCATTGCATAACACCAGTATTGGGTGTATCATTTTTGAAAAATGGGAAAGGGCGATAGCCGAATGCAATACTCATTCTCTACCCGCGTGTCATCCGTCGAAAGCTCGGCCGTACGCGATATTTTGAAATTAACGCAAGGAAAATCGATCATTTCTTTTGCGGGAGGCCTGCCGGCCGAAGAATACTTCCCGATGGAAGCGATTCGCTACGCGGCGGATCGCGTCCTTCAGCAAAGCCCGCAAGCCCTTCAATACGGCCTGACGGAAGGGACGACCGTGCTGCGGGAGCGTCTAGGGGCGCGTCTCCAATCGCAGAGGAACATTCCGGCTGCCGTCGACGAGATTCTGATTACGAACGGATCGCAGCAGGCGTTGGATCTGTTCGCGCGGGCGATGCTGAATCCGGGGGATACGGTACTTGTGGAAAATCCGACCTACTTGGCTTGCCTGCAGGTGCTGAGCATGAATCAAGCGAACATCGTCCCGGTGGACAGCGACGACCAGGGCATGATTCCCGAGGATGCGGCGGAGAAGCTGAAGCGCCATAAGCCGAAATTCGTCTACGTCGTGCCGACGTTCGGCAATCCGACCGGCCGGGTATGGAGCGTCGAGCGAAGGCAAGCGCTGCTGAATCTGTGCCGGGAGCATGGAACAGTCATCCTGGAGGACGACCCGTATGGGGAATTGCGGTTCACTTCGGATCGCGTGCCGAATATCGCCGCGCTGGAGGGCGAGACGGATCATCGTCTTGTCGCTTATACGAGCACGTTCAGCAAGACGGTCGCGCCTGGATTAAGAACAGGGTGGATTGTCGCCGATCGCCAGATTATTCGCATGATGGCGCGCGCGAAGCAATCGGCGGATCTGCATACCAGCGTGCTGGATCAGCTCATTTTGAGCGAGATGCTGCTTCCGGAAGTGTTCAAGCTGGATGATCATATCCATAAATTGTCTTCCATTTACAAGGAAAGAATGGAGACGATGGAAGCCGAGCTGTCCCGGAACATCTGGAGCAGCTCCGTCTGGAAGAAGCCGCAAGGCGGCATGTTCTTCTGGGTGGAGCTGCCCGAAGGACTCGATTCCCAGACGCTGCTGGCTTGCGCCGTCGACAAGGGCGTCGCCTTCGTGCCGGGAACCTCATTCTATGCCGGAGACCCGAAGCGCAACACGATGCGGCTGAATTACTCGTTCGCGGAGCCGGACGTGATCCGCACGGGCATGGAGCGGCTGACCGAAGCCGCCTCCGAATTCCTCGGGCGCTATGCCGGCGAGTAGCCTGTAGCCAGGCACCCTCTTATGTATCGCCCGCCATCGGAAGGCCGGTGACCTCCGCTGTCCCGGCCCCCGGCTTGCGCCATTCGCGCACGATATGGGCGTAGCGCTCCAGCGCTTCACGCCCTTCCCCCGTCAGCGCGTAGACGCCCCGGCTGACCCGCTCGAACCAGCCGTAATAATTGCGCTGCAGGATGGCGGCCGCATCGCCGACGCCGCTGCCATCCCGCACGGCGGCTGCCCGGAGCGGGCCGTCTGCCAGGCAGTGCGCCGCGCGAAGCGCTTTTTCCCGATAGGCCGTCACGAGCGGCTGCTTCGTTGTGCCTCCCACGTTGTAATCCCCGCTGCGGGCGCTGAATTCACGGACGAGCCGGGCCGCTCTGGTCTTCACGGGCCGCGTCGCCATGTAGCTGGCCTCCGAACCCGCGGGCGAGCAGATAATCTCGACGAACGGCGCCTTGCGCTTGTAGAATGTCACGAGCAGGAAGCCGATGCCGAGCTTGCCGCACAGCAGGCGCAGGGACGAGACGGAGTGTCCTTTGCCTCCCTTTTTCTTCTCGACCGCGACATACACCTGAGGCGACAGCTTCTGCCGTTCGAGCGCCTGCAGGACAAGCGTCAGATTGAAGGAAGGCTTCATTTCCACAATGATCGGCGGTTCCTCCTGTCCCTCGGGCCCCTCCGGCCGCATCGCGACCAGATCGCAATGGCGAACCTCGCCGCGAACGATATATCCCCTTGCTTCAAAGAAAGCTTTCAACGGAGCGTACAGCTCCGATTCCTTGCGTGCCGCCGATTTGGCGGGCTTTGCTTCACGATGGTCAAAAGCGTCCATGTCCGCAACTTCTCTCCTCTCTCCGAACCTTGGCCGATCCGCATTTCCCGGTCTCCTGCCGCGCAATGAGCATCCCGGCTCGCTGCTAACACGAGTATAACATGAGCCGGGCAGGCTTGCTTTTCGCCAAGTTGGTCTGCAAATTACCGTGCTAATAATCCGTCCGGGCCGCATAAGTATGTATTACACTTTGTTCACGCACCGCTCCAGCAGGGCTGTCGAGAGCCCGCGAGGCGCGGCCAGTCTCTAAGAAGCATGAGCAATCATGGAGAATCGTGCATACCGTATACGAAGCGAAGCGGCGATGAAGGGCTGTGTTGCAAATCGGGAGCAATGGAGGTATAGAGTATGGATATTTTCAAGCGGATTTCAGAGCACCGCGCCGAGAGCGAACGATTGGCCTGGACCGGTACCTTTAAAGAATATGTGGAACTGCTGCGTCGAGATCCGACACCTGCGATGACCGCTCATGCACGCGTGTATGAGATGATCGCGTCGCACGGCGTGGAGGAAGTTGACGGGCATAAGCGATATGCCTTTTTCGAGAAGGAAATCTTCGGTCTGGACCGGGCCGTGCACAAGCTGGTAGAGGAATATTTCCATTCGGCAGCCAAGCGCCTTGATGTGCGCAAGCGCATCCTGCTGCTGATGGGGCCGGTCAGCGGCGGCAAATCGACGTTGGTCACGATGCTGAAGCGGGGGCTGGAGCAATTCTCGCGCACGGAGAAGGGGGCCGTCTATGCGATCAAGGGCTGTCCGATGCATGAGGAGCCTCTGCACCTGATTCCGCATGAACTGCGAGCCGAGGTGGAGCAAGAGCTGGGCGTCCGCATCGAAGGCAATCTGTGCCCGGCGTGCCAGATGCGGCTCCGCACCGAATACGGGAATGACATCGAGCGAGTTCCGGTCGAACGCGTGCTGATCTCCGAGGAGAACCGGATCGGCATCGGGACCTTCAGTCCGTCCGATCCGAAGTCTCAGGATATCGCGGATCTGACGGGAAGCATCGACTTCTCGACGATTACGGAGTACGGTTCGGAGTCCGATCCGCGGGCATACCGCTTCGACGGGGAATTGAACAAGGCGAACCGCGGCTTGATGGAGTTCCAGGAGATGCTCAAATGCGACGAGAAATTCCTCTGGAATCTGCTCTCGCTGACCCAGGAGGGCAATTTCAAGGCCGGGAGGTTCGCGTTAATCAGCGCGGATGAGCTGATCGTGGCCCACACGAACGAATCCGAGTACAAGGCCTTCATAGCCAACAAAAAAAATGAAGCGCTTCAATCCCGGATAATCGTGATGCCGATCCCGTACAATCTCAAAGTGTCCGAGGAAGAAAAAATATACGCGAAGCTGATTAACCAGAGCGACATGAAACATGTTCACATCTCGCCGCATGCGCTGCGGGCCGCCGCGATTTTCTCTATCCTGACCCGGCTCAAGGAGTCGAAGAAGCAGGGCATGGATCTGGTCAAAAAGATGCGGATGTATGACGGAGAAGAGGTTGAAGGCTATAAAGAAAATGATCTCAAGGAGATGCAGAGCGAATTTTCCGAGGAAGGGATGTCGGGGGTTGACCCGCGCTACGTCATTAACCGGATATCGAGCGCCTTGATCAAGCAAGATCTTCAGTGCATCAACGCGTTGGATGTGCTGCGTGCGTTGAAGGACGGTCTGGATCAGCATGCTTCGATTACGAAGGAGGAACGGGAACGGTATCTGAATTACATCTCGGTGGCGCGCAAGGAATACGACAATCTGGCCAAGAAGGAAGTGCAGAAAGCGTTCGTCTATTCCTTCGAGGAGTCGGCGAAGACGCTGTTCGAGAATTATCTGGACAACATCGAGGCCTTCTGCAATTGGAAAAAAATCCGCGATCCGTTGACGGACGAGGAAATGGACCCGGATGAGCGGCTGATGCGCTCGATCGAGGAGCAAATCGGCGTCTCGGAAAACGCGAAGAAGGCGTTCCGCGAGGAAATTCTGATCCGCCTGTCCTCGTATTCCCGCAAAGGACGCAAATTCGATTACAACAGCCATGAACGGCTGCGGGAAGCGGTCGAGAAGAAGCTGTTCGCCGATTTGAAGGATATCGTGAAAATTACGACCTCGACGAAAACGCCGGATGAGACCCAATTGAAGCGCATCAACGAGGTGTCCGCCCGGTTAATGGAGGAGCACGGGTATTGCCCGGTCTGCGCGAACGAATTGCTGCGTTATGTGGGCAGCCTGTTGAACCGCTAAGCAGCCCGAAGCGAATAGGGGCATGACGGGAAACCTGCAAGCGAAGGGCTTGCAGGTTTCAGATTGAAGAACAAACTCCCGCGAATACGGAAAGCGCGGGAGTTCTTTACGTTTTTTATCCCTATCATCTGCTCCACCAATACTGCAAGAATGCATCAATTTCATTGACACGAGGTTGCGAAAATACGATTACTGCAAAAATACAGCAATCACCGTGCGGCGAAGCATAAATAGCGTTCAAAATGGCGGAATAATGTAACTCTGCAGGATTTTCTCGGAATTTAGCCTCTTGAGGTTAAAAATGCTGTGCCTGTCAGGCTGATGAGAAAGAAGTTATGAGCAGGGAAATGGATAATTCCACCAGCCTGAAAACGGCGCCATTTCCTGAGACACGCCGATTCGGTAAGCGAATCCTGCAGAAATACAGCAATTCGATAGGGACGACTATTCCAGAAAGGGAATCCTGCAAAATGACAGGAATTTCCCCGGTTTCGCTTCGGCTTGAAGCAAAAAGGCCTAAAATGATGTAGATTTGCAGCATTTCCCCGGGAGTGTGACTCATGAAGCCGAAATTCCTGAAAAATAGCAGCAATTTCCTCCGCACGTCCAAGCCCCGGGAGGCAACGATGCTTCCAGCAGGCCGATAATGCTTCCTGAAGGCGATGATCCCCCCCAGCATCCGACGCGGTCGCTTGGCTCCCGTAAAATCAGGGCATTGAGCAGTTTATGGGACTCTTTACCTGCGATGGATCTATTCTCCCGGTAAAAAACGATTTAAGACGCGCTGAGAGCCAATGTCTGGATGAGGAAAATGGACCATCTCCACCCCTTCGTAAAAAACAGTGGTTTCTCAACAGTCTGGCCTGTGCAGTAATTTCATGCGGGGAACAGCTTGCCCTATTTCTTCGAGAAATGTTTTATCGGATAACATGAGCGCATTATGAATTCGGGGAATGAAAAGATGTTAGCCCAGAAACTCCAATAGCGGATCTGAGCGATGACAAAAACGCTGTTGGTATTCATGTACACCCCGGTTGATAGGCTTGATTCTTAAAACAAATCGACATAATTCGACATTTTGGTGTTGATTTTTGTTGATTTTTGTTACAAAATGTTCACAATCTCCCTCTTTCAATCTTCCAAATTTTGAGTAAATTATTAGTGGAGGGAGAGATATAGAGATGAAAATGATTGATGGTGTGAACGGTACCGCTAACTCAACGGCCGCCGGGAGGAGGCGGCGCCATCGCATCCGGCTGCGCAAGCCGGAGAAAAAGGCCTCTATCGGGGTATATACCGATTGTTCGGCTCCATTCTACGTGACGGAGATCGAGCCTTGGGAGCGGGAGGAACGCTGCCGCTTCATGGGCGGGGAGATCGTCATGGACGGCCGCTATCATTATGTGCGCGGAAGCCTGCGCGTCCCGTACGGCAATGGCCGCGGACATATCCGCTGGGAAGTATGGGTGGAGATCCGCCCGGATGACGCCGCCGGCTCATCCAAGCCCGAGCGCGGAACGTACCCGCTCGGCAATGCGCCCGTGGAAGGGCGGCTGTCTTCCGCGATCCCGGGATATCCGGATACGTTGACGCTGGCTGTCAACGTGCATTACCAGAGCAGAGGGGCATTGCCCGATGTCCGCATTCAAGACATGGAGCATCTCCTGGGCAGAGAACAGCGGGAAGGGATCTCCTTCCAGAGGTGGCTGGAGCTTCGCCCGCTGCATGCCGAATATCATCGCTACACCGACGCGCAGTAATCTCACATCATCTACGATCGACTTCATATATGCGGAAGAAGGCACTGGCCGTTGAGGCCGGTGCCTTCTGTTATGGTATGTTGATTTCCGCTTCTATTTTCTGCGCGGGGCGCTGTCCCAGGAAGAATGCGGCCGCGAATCCCGCCGCCAGCGTGACGATGCTGATGACGAGCGTCATGGCGGATCCGTTCAATCCGGGGTAGACGACGGCGAGGGAGCCGACCACCATGCCGATGATTAATGCGTACATCACGGCCGGGAAGCGGCCAAGGAGCATGCGGATGAATTTGCTGCTGACGATAAAGCCGACGATGACGCCGCTCCCGATGATGGCGATCAACGGAATATTGAGGCTGGAGAGCGCGTGAATCGCGGTTGGATAAGCGCCGAGCAGCAGCAGCACGAAGGAGCCGCTGATTCCCGGCAGAATCATGGCCATGCTTCCGAGCCAGCCCGCCAGAAATAAGAACACGCCGGAAGATGCGGTCAATTCAATAAGCGGAGCCTGTCCCTCGGGGCGCACAAAGGCGGTGGCCGCTACGGCTGCCCCTGCGGCAATCGCCAATAGGTAATGGACAGCCTTGAAGGAGCGGGAGGCGTCCGCTTCTTTCCACAGAAAAGGAAGGATGCCTACAATCAGTCCCAAAAAGAAAAAGAATGTTGGCTGGGGATGCTCGGCCAGCAGCCATTTCATCAGACGGCTGAGCAGCAGCAGGGAAGCGCCTACGCCGATTCCCAGCGGAACGAGAAAGCCCAGGTGCTTCTTCCATTCCCGGCTGAAGAACCCGCTGATGGCGGCGATCAGGCGCTCGTACATCCCGAGGACAACAGCGATGGTTCCGCCGCTGACGCCAGGAATAAGATCGCTGGCGCCAATGAGAATTCCGCGAAAGATATTTTTCCACTCGAACATTGATAAGCTCCTTTACATATCGATAGTCCAAAACAAGCCATACCCATTGTACTATCAATTGCCGCGAGAGTCCAAAGGCCCGCTTGTTCATCCAATAACAATTTAAAAAGGAAAATGCATAAACCTCCTGCCTGTCTATCCATAATAATGTCGAGTGCTGAGCGCAGGTTCGGCCCACTTTCATATCCTATAAGGAGGCAAAGGCATGACTTTTCAACAATTTCGACCTCAAAGTCAGGCGCCGTCATCCGGAGCGGGGTTGTCCGGCGGTATCGTGGCAAGCACGTATGCCGGCAATAATTCCGGCCCATCGGGCAGCACGGCGAACGAAGGCGCGTACAACAGCTTCAGCGGTCAAGGCAGCTTCGCGCCAACGAGCAGCTTCGGCGCGGCTGGCGGCGGTCTGTCCGGCGGCATCGTGGCGAGCACGTACAGCGGGAACAGCTCCGGCCCTTCCGGCAGCACGGCGAATCAAGGCGCGTACAACAGCTTCAGCGGTCAAGGCAGCTTCGCGCCAACGAGCAGCTTCGGCGCGGCTGGCGGCGGTCTGTCCGGCGGCATCGTGGCGAGCACGTACAGCGGGAACAGTTCCGGCCCTTCCGGCAGCACGGCGAATCAAGGCGCGTACAACAGCTTCAGCGGTCAAGGCAGCTTCGCGCCAACGAGCAGCTCCGGCGCGGCTGGAGGCGGTCTGTCCGGCGGCATCGTGGCGAGCACGTACAGCGGGAACAGCTCCGGCCCTTCCGGCAGCACGGCGAATCAAGGCGCGTACAATAGCTTCAGCGGTGAAGGCAGCTTCGCGCCAACGAGCAGCTTCGGCGCGGCTGGCGGTCTGTCCGGCGGCATCGTAGCAAGCACGTATGTTGGCAATAACTCCGGCCCTTCCGGCAGCACGGCGAACGAAGGGGCGTACAACCGTTTCAACCAAGGCTTCTCGGCGATGGGCGGCCAAGGCTTCTCTGGCGGCATCGCAAGCGGGCTTCAATCCAACTATGGAGCTTTCCAACCAAGCGGCTTACATAGCTTTGGAGCCCCATCGTTTGCCAGCCAATCGTTCCAGCCAAGCGGCCAAGTGCAAAGCATCACGGCCCAAACTCATGGCGCGCAGCAAAACGTAGTGCCAAGCAACTTCCAGCCAAGCGGCCAAGTGCAAAGCATCACGGCCCAAACTCATGGCGCGCAGCAAAACGTAGTGCCAAGCAACTTCCAGCCAAGCGGCCAGACGCAAAGCATTACGGCGCAAACTCATGGCGCGCAGCAAAACGTAGTGCCGAGCAACTTCCAGCCAAGCGGCCAGACGCAAAGCATTACGGCGCAAACCCATGGCGCGCAGCAAAACGTAGTGCCGAGCAACTTCCAGCCAAGCGGCCAAGTGCAAAGCATTACGGCGCAAACCCATGGCGCGCAGCAAAACGTAGTGCCGAGCAACTTCCAGCCAAGCGGCCAGACGCAAAGCATTACGGCGCAAACCCATGGCGCGCAGCAAAACGTAGTGCCGAGCAACTTCCAGCCAAGCGGCCAGACGCAAAGCATTACGGCGCAAACCCATGGCGCGCAGCAAAACGTAGTGCCGAGCAACTTCCAACCAAGCGGCCAGACGCAGAGCATTACTTCGTCGCTGTCTTCCGGCGAATCGGCTTCCAGCGTTTCGGAGCTCGTGCGAAGCGTCCAATCCGACAACCAATTGGGGTAAAGACACGGCGGCTCTCCAGGGCCGCCTTTCTCTTTTATTTTGCATAAAAAATATTGCTTGACATTAGTAAGTAACATTCGCTATTATACTTACATAAAGTAAGTTGATGTTATTTAATGAGCGACAGTGCTGAGTCAACATCCACAATTCGATCATTGATAGCAAATTTGACGCAGAGGTGACAAACCGATGAAAAAAGTACTCGTTGTGAATTCCAATCCAAAACCGACGGAAATGTCTTATGGACTCCGTCTGGGAGAGCATTACCTGGCCGCGCTGCAAGCAAAAGGCGACGTTGCCATCGAACGCGTGAATCTGTATGAAGATACGATTCCTCTTATTGACGGCAGCGTGTTGGACAGCTGGGGGAAGGCCGCGAAAGGCGAAGCGCTGACTCCAGAGCAAACGAAAGTGCTCGGCCGCATGAACGAGATTCTGGAGCAATTCATTGCCGCCGATCTGATCGTATTCATTACGCCAATGTGGAACCTGAGCTATCCAACCATGCTGAAAGCTTATATCGATAACGTAATTATTGCTGGCCGCACGTTCAAGTATACGGCGGAAGGCCCTCAAGGCCTGCTTCAAGGCAAACGGGTCGTGCATATCGAAGCGCGCGGGGGCTTCTATTCCGAAGGACCGGCACAGGCGTTCCAATTCACGAATTCGTATCTGAAAGCCGTGATGGCATTTATCGGAATTACGGAATATGAAAATATTGTGGTGGAAGGCATGAACGCGGTTCCGGATCGGGCCGAAGAATTGCTGGAAAACGCCAAGCGCGCGGCGGAACAAAGCGTAGAGCGCTTCTCCGCTTCCGTGTAACAAGCGAAAAGGATTTTTTCCCTGTCTAGGATTTATAGAGTTTTTCCCGGGCCGGCTCTTCCGAGAGCCGGTCTTTTTCTGTTGTCCGCCCTTTGTCCGGTGTCACCAAATAGGCGTATGCACATATGATGAGGATATCGAAAGAAAGGAGGGGAGCGCACGAAGATGGCGGTCATCAAAGCAAACTCCGAAGACGTGAGGCTGCTGGCTCAGCTGCTGCGGGCCGAAGCGGAAGGCGAAGGAGAACTCGGCATGCTGATGGTCGGCAATGTCGGAGTGAATCGCATTTTAGTGGATTGCCTTGATTTTGCAAACGTGCGAAATATGAGGGACATGGTCTTTCAGAGTCCAGGGGGATTCGAATCGACGCAGAAAAGCTATTTCTACCAGAGGCCGCGTGAATCCGAAATCCGTCTGGCCAGACGTGCCGTCAATGGGGAACGCACCTGGCCCGCTACTTACGCGCTGTGGTTCTTCCGTCCGGAGGGAGAATGTCCGGCAACCTGGTACAATCAGCCGAATTCCGGGCGGTTCAAGGCCCATTGCTTCTTTGCTCCGTCTGGCGACGATTGCCCGGATGTGTACCGGTAAATCTCCATCCTGCAGTGTCTGTTAAGCATGGCCATCGCTTGTGACACAACAAATAAAAAGCCGTAAAGGCTAAGAAGGAGAGAGTGCAAGATGAGTTACAGCTATTCCATGTATGGATATTCCAACCCAATGGCGTACCAGCCGCAATCTTGGGGCGGATCCTGGGGCGGATCGAAATGTATGGCCCCTCCGACACCGACCCCGTATATGGGTGGCCCGACAACATCCGGTTACATGGTGCCGCAGCAGGTGCAGGGCGCTGCCGCTCCGCCTGCGGTGCCAAGCGGCAGTCCGATGACGCCAAGCGGAACAGTCGCGCCGACGCCGCCTCAATTATTTGAGCAGTCCTACATCGAGAACATTTTCCGGCTGAACTTGGGCAAAATCGGCACCTTCTACATGACCTACGAGAACAACTCCCAATGGAACGCGAAGGTGTTCCGCGGCGTCCTCGAGGCCGCGGGACGGGATCATATTATCATTAGCGATCCAAATACAGGGCAGCGCATCGTTATGCTCATGGTCAACTTCGATTATGCGACCTTCGATGAGCCGTTGAATTATCAATATCCAGGCGTGACGCCGCGCCTGCAGGACGAGGCGTAATCGTGACTCCAGGCCGCTTCCAATGGATGCGGCTATTTTTTCCGGGACGGGCTTGTCCGGAGAGCGGCCAGGCGGACAGATTGGATTCAGCGGCGTTCGGGTAATATGGGACAGGGTTTGATTTGGTGCGCGGAATGGGGCTATACTAGATAGAGAAAAAGCCATCGCGCAGTATCTGTATGGATTCAATTTTTGCTATGAGGAGGTTGTTAATGTGATCGTTACTTTGAATAATGGTGTGCGCATGCCGCAACTTGGCCTGGGGGTATGGCGCGTAGAAGAAGGACAGCAAGTCAAAGAATCGGTCAAGACGGCGCTCGAGATTGGATACCGCCTCATTGATACGGCAGCGATCTATCAGAACGAAGCAGGCGTAGGCGAGGGAATGCGCGAGTCCGGCGTGAAGCGGGAAGATATTTTCCTCACGACCAAAGTATGGAATTCCGATCAAGGCTACGACGAGACGCTGCGGGCGTTCGAGACCAGTCTGCAAAAGCTGGGTACCGACTATGTCGATCTGTATCTGATTCATTGGCCGGTGCCTGCGAATGATAAGTATGTCGATACATACAAGGCGTTGGAAAAATTGTACGCCGACGGCCGCGTGCGGGCGATTGGCGTATCGAACTTCCATATCCCGCATCTGGAGCGGATTTTGCGGGAGTGCAGCGTGAAGCCGGCCGTCAACCAGGTAGAATGCCATCCGCGCCTGGCTCAGAACGAGCTGCGTGAATTCTGCAAGCGCAATGAGATTGTGTTGGAGGCTTGGAGCCCGCTGATGCAGGGCGGCGATATATTGACGAACGAGACGATCGGCGCCATTGCCGGCCGGCATGGGAAGACGCCTGCGCAGACGGTGATCCGCTGGCATTTGCAGAAGGGCAACATCGTTATTCCGAAATCGGTCACGCCATCCCGCATCCGGGAAAACTTCGATGTATTCGACTTCGAGCTCACGGAAGAAGAAATGACCGACATCAACGGGTTGAATCAGGATAAGCGCGTCGGTCCGAATCCGGACGAATTCAATAACGCGTAAAGACAGCGGATATATGCGGGACCTGCGTCCCGGAGACAGGGAACCGTCCGGCAGATGCCGGTCGGTTCTTGCTTGTGCGTGAAGAACGGGGAACCGGGAACAGGCACACTGCTCCTTCACGCCGAGCAAATAAGAGGCAATCATGTCGATGGTCTCCGCCTTGATCCGCTCGGATGAGACGGGCAGCGCGGAGAACACGATCGTGTCCGCGAGCCTGTCCAGCGTCTCGAATACGACAAACGGCGCAGCTTCGCTATCCGTGACGCGCAGCTGGTCCCGTGTCAGGTTCAAATACTCCAATGCAGGCTCCGGCCCAGTTCGTATTGTTCATTTTGTTGGCTGGGGCAAAACATCCGGCTCGTACGGCCGCACGCTGCCCGGCGCATCGCCCCGGCTCACTCCTTCGGCAGCTGCAGCCGGGCGAGCGCCGCGAACGGATTCGCATCCGCATCGGCTTCCGGCTCGTCCCGATAGACGACGGCGCTCTCATAGCTCGGATGCTCCTGGACTTCATTTCGCTGAAGCTGGATATGATCGATCATATGGATGTAGATGAGCGCCGTATTGTATGCGTCATCGAGCGCCCGGTGCTGCGTGCCGACGAACGGAACCTGCAGCGTGTCAAGCGCGGTCTTCAGTCCGACCTGCTGGTGGCTCCCCCGGTTCATGACCTGGGACACCGGCTTCTGCAAATTGTTGTGGTTACGCAGCCAGTGGAGCGGAATGCGCTTCATGCGGCACTCCTTCAGGAACTGGGCTTTGTCGTCCGGTCCCCAGGAGCAGAGCGCGTAATCCTCCGTATCAATCCAGGCGACGAATTGATCCAGCACATCCTGCAGGACGGGAGAAGCGTTGACGTCTTCCTGGCGGATGCCCGTGAAATTGACCGTATCCTGCGACAGCTTGGGGGAGAGCGTCGGCTTGACGAAGGCCTGGAATGTGTCGACGATGGCGGCCTTGCCGTCCTGCTCCGCTACTTTTACCGCGCCGATCTCGATAATCTCCGCGAATTCCCCTTTTTTCCGCTTTACGGTCATTTCCAGGTCATAGATGATGGCTAACATGGGCTTACTCCTGTTCTGTTCATTTAGTCTCTCTGTATTTTACCATAAAAGACAAGACAGGTTGGAAGGAACTACTTGGATGGGAGGGACGAGGGGAAGGAATCGGCGCGGCACGGAACCGCCGCCTCTGCCGTTGAGGGGCAAAGACGGCGGTCTATTGCTTAGACAGCGGTAAAGCGGTAAAGGATGCTGCAGAAATCCTGCTCCATCTGCGGCAGATGAATCCCTGCGTACATGAGTTCATCGCCGCCGTACATGCGGCCGGTCTGTTCCAAGCGGTACATGGTATCCGGACAAAGACCTCGCAGCTTGATGCGGCCGATCGCCGGGTTCGGCCCGGCGAGCACGCGGAAATGGCCTAGCAGCGCCTCCTTGCGATCCGCGGAGACGAACATCCATGCCGTCACGGCGCTGGTGAACGGACTGGAGAGGCGGTACATGTCCCCCTGCTGCACGAGAGCGCGCACCGATTTATAGAACGCCACCTGTGCCTTGACCTCCGTCTTCTCCGCCTCCGTGAACTTCGTCAGATCGAGCTCATAGCCCAGGTTCCCCGACATCGCGACATGTCCTCTCATCTCCAGGGAGGTAACGCGCCCGAGCTGATGGTTAGGGACGGCCGATACATGCGCCCCCATGGCGCTGACCGGGTAGACGAGGCTGGTGCCGTATTGAATCTTCAGGCGCTCGACGGCATCGGTGTTGTCGCTTGTCCATGTCTGCGGCATGTAGAAGAGCATCCCCGGGTCGAAGCGGCCGCCGCCGCCGGAGCAGCTCTCGAACAGCACCTCCGGAAAGGCGGAGGTGACCTGCTCCATGACGCGGTACACGCCCAGCATGTAGCGGTGCGCCGTCTCCCGCTGCCGCTCGGGCGGCAGGGCGGCGGAGCCGATCTCCGTCATGTTGCGGTTCATATCCCATTTGACATAGGCGATCGGGGCGCTCGACAAAACACTGGTGAGCATGTCCGCAACCGCACGGCACACGTCCTCCCGGGAGAAATCCAGAATAAGCTGCGAGCGCGCCTGCGTCCGTCTCCGCTCCGGGACATGCAGGCACCAATCCGGATGGGCACGGTACAGATCGCTGTCCGGGGAGATCATTTCCGGCTCGAACCAGAGGCCGAACTGAACCCCCTGCGCATTAACCCGCTTCGCGACATCCGCCAATCCGCCCGGAAGCTTCTCCGCGTTCACGAACCAGTCGCCCAGAGAGCTGCGGTCATCATTGCGCTTCCCGAACCAGCCGTCGTCCAGCACGAGCAGCTCGATTCCCAGTTCAGCGGCGCTGCCGGCCAATGCTTCGATCTTGTCTGCCGTAAAGTCGAAGTAAGTGGCCTCCCAGTTGTTGACGAGCACCGGCCGTTCCCGATCGCGGTACCGGCCGCGGCAGAGCCGGGTGCGGTACAGCCGGTGATAGGTCCGGGACATCCCGCCCAGCCCGGCGGCTGAATAGACCATGACCGCTTCCGGCGTCTGGAATGATTCGCCCGGCTCCAGCAGCCATTCGAAGTCGAACGGATTCAATCCCATCGAGACGCGCGTCGAACGGAATTGATCGACTTCCGCCTGGGCGAGGAAGCTTCCGCTGTAGACGAGGCTGAAGCCGTACACTTCGCCGTGCTCTTCATCCGCTCCCCGTGACAGCAGCGCAATGAACGGGTTGTGCTGATGGCTGCTTGAGCCGCGGCGGCTCTCGACCGATTGCATGCCGGCCGCCAGCGGGTGCCGCTCGATATGGCGCTCCCGCGCCCAGGCGCCCGGCAGGCGGAGCAGGTCGAATTCCGCATGCGGGAAATCGACGCTCATGCTGAGCGCCCGCTGGAGCCTCATCGCCGCGCTGCCCGCATTCCGGAAGCAGACGGAACGCGCAATGGCGTCATGCTCCGCGAATACGGTATACCGCAGTAGCGCCTGCAGGCCCGTGACCGCATCCTCCAGCTCGACCTCCAGGGTCATCGCTTCTTCATCGGCCTCGGCATAGGTCGCGGGCAGCCCTTCCAGAGCCGGCTTCCCGCTGACAATCGCATGGCGCCGGTACATCAGCTCGGACGCCGTTCCCCCATGGGCCTGCCGCGCTTCATAGGCGGGGTGCCGGAAATCGCCGCAGCCATACCCCGGCAGCTCTTGGGGAAGCGTATCGGGCGAGAATGAGCGGTCATGCGGATCCGGATTCGGATGGAACGAGCATCGCTCCACATAAGGGATTCGCTCCAGGGCGTGAATTCCTCTCAGCTTGCGCCCCCAATAGATATGGGCGAGATAGCCGCCCTTCACCACTTGCATGATGTAGCTTGTCTTCGGCGTCTGCAGGTGAAAGAGCTGCTCCGCCTCGTTGTAGTCAATCTTCAATGTGATCCCTCCCATGACGTAATAGCCGGCTTCTGCATATTTTGGAGCTTTCGTTTTTTCTTATATTCGGAGGGAGAGCATCCCTCGAATTCGAAGAAGCACTTCGTAAAGTGTCTTGTGCTGAAATACCCGACTTGCTCGGCAACCTGCTGCACCTGCAGCGACGGGTCGGCAAGAAGCTGCTTTGCCCGCATCATCCGCAGCCGCATCACGTATTTCACGAACGTGGTGCCCGTTGTCTGATGGAATAACGTGCTCAAATAGTTGGGCGTGACATGAAAGTCCCGGGCCAGCTCCGTCAACGTAATCTCGCTCGCATAATGCTGCTCCAGATAGGAGATGACCTGCTCAATCATCGTGGAGCCGCAATCCTTGGAAGCATGGTGCGGCAGCAGGCTGTCTCCGGCCTCGTGAAGCGCCTCTATCCAGTTCTCGCTGCAGATGTCAATCCGCCGGTTCATCGTGACGGATGCATAGTCCCCAATCGATTGCGCGACGGACGGGGAGCAGGCGGACAAGCGCTCCGCATGGAACAGCTGCCACAGCCGATCGGCGGTCTTCATATAGGACAAGTAGTGACGGCCCTGATAGGCCGCGCTCAGATCGAGCCACAGCCGGCTGAATTCTGCCAGATTCCCAGCGTGCGCTCCGATCAGCAGTTCCTTGCTCCAGTGCCTGCCTATCCCCCTTATGACGCGCAAGGGAGCGAAGCGGGCACATTCGTTCAATTCGTGCCGCAGCTCCTGCAGCGAGGCGCATATTCCGGTAGAGAACAGCGTCACGGTCACCGCAGCCTGCGCGCCGCTTGCCGTCTGCGCCTCATCCTCCAGCTCGCGCAGCAGCCTGCGCATCGCCCGGCTTCCTTCCTGCTCCCGCTCCGGCAGCCAGGCGCCGATAAGAGCCATATGGCCATGGGGGAGCAGGAACAGCGCCGGATAGAAGGATTCGGACACGAGCGCTTCCATCTTCAGGCGCAGCCGGGAGAAGTACTGCTGATGGAATGCTCTCTCCTGTTCCTTCAGGCCGCTGTCGATCGCGAACGAGATGCCCATATACTGCGCCTGCTCGATAAACGGATCATGGCATGACGAGTGTGGATCGACCCAGCCCGAGAAGGCCGCGTTCAAGTTGCTCTCGAACTGCTTATACAGCAGGCTGCGCTGCTCCCGGACGATCCTGGCGACCCGCAGCAGCGCCTGTTCCAACTCCTTGGCGCTGGACGGCTTCAGCAAATAATCGGCCGCTCCCAGCTTGACTGATTCCCGGGCGCTGTCGAAGTCCGAGAATCCGGTCAAAATAATCCACTGCGTCAATGGAGAAAGAGCTTTTCCGCGGCGCATCGCTTCCAGCCCGCCCATCTCCGGCATTCTCAGATCGAGCAGCACGATGTCGGGCCTGCAGTCCGGCAGCAGTTCAAGCAGATCCTCTCCGCTCTCCGCTTCCCCGCATATGCCGAACGGGTGCGGCATCTCCTGAATCATGCTCACCAGCGTCATGCGTACCAAATATTCATCATCGGCAATCAGAACTTTCATGGACTCACTTCTTCCTTGCGGATTTGAATCGTAATGCTCGTGCCCTCGTCCACCGCGCTCTGAACGGCAAAGGCTGCCGACGGATAGAGGAGGCGCAATCGTTCCTTCGTATTGGCCAGCCCGACCGCATTCGGCCGGACGGATGCTTCATCGAAGCCCTTCCCGGTATCCTTCATCGCAATCGAGAGCCAGGGCTCCCCGTCGACCGACACCTCCGTGGCCTGCACTTGCAGGAAGGCCGGGCGCCTGAGCGGCTCGATGCCATGAATGATGGCGTTCTCAACGAGCGGCTGCAGCAGCAGCTTCGGAATCATGGCATCTCCGACGGCTTCGTCATGTTCGATGCGGAAGGTGAACTTGTTCCCGAAACGCAACTGCTGCAGCTCGCAATAGCGCTGCAAAAAATCGAATTCCTCCCGAAGCGTGCTCTTGGGCCGGTCCTCCAGCGTATACCGCAGCATCCGGCTGAGCGAGACAATGGCTTCTTCCAGCACATCCCGCTTGTTCATCCGGTTCAGGCCGATAAATCCATTTAACGTATTGTAGAGAAAATGCGGCTGAATCTGCGACTGCAGCGCGCGATATTCCGCTTCCTTCAACTGCAGCTTGGCGATGTATTCGCGCTTGACCATGTCGCTGATTTGATCAGCCATCGTGTTATAGGCGAGCGACAGTTCATGGATTTCGCCCGTCCCGTTCCTCACCTCGATGCGCGACTGCCAGTCTCCGCGCCGGAAGCGGTTCATCGCGGCGAGCAGCTTGTGGTACGGGTTGATGATCCAGCGCGACAGCAGCTTGAACAGCAGGAATGTCGCCGCGATTCCGGCAATGGCGAACAAGCCGCCGACGATATAGAACCAGCGGATATTGTTCTTTAATTCCGTCTTGGACAGCAGCACGACGATGCTCCAACCCGAGCTGCTCATCTGCTTGGCGATCTTGACATAGGAGTCGCGCTCGCCCTCGACCATGTCGCCCGGCTGCACCGCTTGAAGCTGGATCTTCTCCGACAGCGGATGATTGGAGAAGATCAATTGATTGTCCTGGTCATAGATGCTGACAATCGAAGATACGTCGAATTCGATGTCCTTGACCAGATGATTGATGATGGACAGATCCGCGTCCGCCATCAGCACGGCCAACGGCTGCCGCGAGTCCGGATCCTGGATCAGCCGGGCGACGGAGAACGCATGCGATACGGCCGGGTTCGTCACGTAGTAGCGCGGATGCGGGCTAATGAAGACCGTCTTGCCGTCGGCTTCGACCGCCTTCTTGTACCAGGATTGCTTCCGGAAGGAATAATTTTCGGTAATCTGCCCTCCTTGCGAGGAGGGGAGCATATAGGTCGAGCCGTCCAACGGCAGCAGCACGATGCCCAGAATATCGCTGCGCAGATTGCGCAGCAAGTTCGGCAACCCGTTGCGCAGCGCGCGTTCCGACAGCAGCTTCGTATAATCGTCTACGGTGCTGTAGCGGGAGCTCGCTTTTAATTTCAGCGCGTTCATCACTTCGTCGCTCAAGTAGGGGGTAATGGTCAGCCGCACCAGATCATCGAGATACGTTTCCATATTTTTCGACAGCGATTCCAAAATGGTCTCTGTCTGCTTCGAGGTTCGCTCGGTAATAACGTTATAGAAATAGGAGGGCATCACATACACGATGACAAGCATCGGAATCATCAGGATGATGAAATACAGCACAAGCAGCTTCGAGCGAAGCGAATGCAATTTCTGCGAAATCATGATGCCCTCCCTTATTGTTGCGGTGCGAATGCGAACCGGTACCTCGGTTTATCCTTTGACGGCGCCGGAAGACAGGCCGTGTATGAACTGCTTCTGCAGCGCCAAGTAGACCAATGTAATCGGCAGCGCTCCCATCAGCGATCCGGCGGCGACCCAACCGATATTGCTGTTGTATTGTCCGAAAAATTTCGCCAACGACACCGTGATGGTTCGCACTTCTGTTTTTTCCAGGAAAAATACCGAGAACTGATAGTCATTCCAAATCGCGACGCCCGCCAAAATAATGACGGTGGCTGTCACCGGCTTCAGCAGCGGCATAATCAGCCGGAAAAACAGCCCGACTCGGCTGGAGCCGTCGATCATGCCCGCCTCATCCAGATCCTTCGGGATGGTGCCAATGAACCCGGTAAATAAAAAGATGGTGATCGGCAGGTTGAATGTCACGTGAATCAAAATAATTCCCCAGTACGTATTCAAGGCATGAATATCGACATAGAAGCGGTACAAGGGGACCAAAATGGCCAGCGGCGGCACAATGAGCACCGAGATGAACAGCATGTACATGAACTTGTTCCATTTCGTCTGATGCCGGGCCAGCGGATAGGCGGCCAGCGAGCCGATCGCGACGACGAGCACGACAGCGATGCCGGTGATCAGGATATTATTGATGAACGCTCTCCCAAGATTCGCTTCATTCCAGGCGTTCACGAAGTTGTCGAGGTAGACATACCCCGGAAAGGCCCATTTGGAAGACAGATCGTCGGCCGCCTTGAAGGAACTGGTCAATAAAATATAAAACGGAATGGTATGGAGCGCAATGACAATCATCGAACCGATGGCGATCAGCCATTTTTTGTATGCCTTCATTATTGCTGCATCTCCTTTCTTCGCAGGAAGTACAGCGCAGACATGCTGATGACGGAGATGATGACGAACATCAGGTTGCCGAGCGAAGCCGCATACCCCGCGTCTTGTCTGGAGAAATACAGGTGATACATCAAGGTGGACAGCGAGGAGGACGCATAGCCCGGTCCGCCGTTCGTCATGGCGATAATGACATCGAACAGCTTCAGTCCGCCGATAAGATTGAGCACGACGTTGATCGTAATCGATGGCGCAAGCAGCGGCAGCGTAATGTTGCGGAACTGCTTGAGCGAGGAGGCGCCGTCGATCTGAGCCGCTTCGTAGTACTCCTTCGAGATCGACTGCAGGCCGGCTAAATAGATCACCATGGCAATCCCCATGTATTGGAATGTATTGACAAACGTAATAATCCATACGTTAATATCCGCATTCGCCAATAAATTGATCGGCTCGTCCCGGAACCATAAAATCATATCGTTCAAGGCGCCTCCGTCATATTGGAACACAAAATACCAAATGTAGCCCATGATGAGCGGGCTGATAATGACCGGTAAATAAACGATGGTCCGGATGAGCCCTTTGGCCCGTATCGAGCGGTTCAAATATAAAGCGTACAGCAGGCCGAGTATATTTTGCAGCACCGTGCTGCCGACGCCGTAAATGATCGTGTTTTTCATGACGTTGACAATCTGCGGATCGGAGAACATGCGGCGATAGTTCTCGAAGCCGATCCAGCGGAAATCTTGGGAGTAGCCGTCCCAGTTCGTAAACGAGATCTGAATTCCCTTCATAAAAGGATAAAAGACAAAGGCGGCAAACAGCGCCAAGGCGGGAATATAAAAGAGATTCAGCACGCTGCCGGACGCCCGTTTTCTGTTCGTATTCATCGTTTCTCACTCCTGACCTCTCATAGAGAGAGGGCTTGCTCGTATGAACAAGGCCCTCTTCTGCTGCGCGAGTCGTCTATCTATCTGTTGCGCAATCGCTCTACTTCCTGCTTCATCACTTCGGAATATTGTTCCGGCGTGATGCGATCCGCCAGAAGCTCCGTGCCCTGCTTGCACAAGACGTCCCACATTCCGCTCGGCAAATACACGCGGTCGAAGTAAGGGAATACGCGTACATCCTTGTACTGCTCATAATAAGGCGAGAATTCGTGCTTCGCATCAACGCCCTTGAGGCCCGGAGGAAGCATGGTGACATTCGCGATTTTGCTCATGTTCTCCGGCTTGGCGAAGAAGGCAAGCAATTTTTTCGCTTCTTCCATATTCTGTGTGTCTTTCCATACGCCCATCGTAAAGCGCTCGCCGCCCGAGAAGCTCGGTTCGTCGCCGGCAACCAGCGCAGGTACAGGCATATAGCCGATCTTCATATCTTGGTTCATTTTGCGCACTTCTTCGGCAAAGCTCGGATTGACCATGACGAAGGCGACTTTGCCTTCCGCGAACTGGCGGGAGGCATCGCTGTATTTTGCCGTAATGACGTCTTTATTGATATAGCCCTTCTTGTGCATCTCCTGGAATTTTTCCGGGAGCGGCGTCCATTTCGTCCAGTCGAAGGTTCCGTTCAGGAGCGCTTCCTTCTCATTCTGCTCCGGGCTGATGAGGAGCGGGGTCGCCATCAGATCGAAGTACTGGCCGATCGTCCAGTCGTCGATGCCGGAGAAGTGGAAAGGCACCGTCTCGCCGTTCGTCTCCTTCACGATCTTCTCGGCCGCCGCCATCAGCTCGTCGAACGTGGACGGCACGGGAATATTCAATCGCTCCAGCAGGTCGGCGTTGTAGGTGAAGCCGTCCTTGGCTTCGCTCAGCACCAGCGCATATACTTTGCCGTCCTTGTCTGTGACGACGTCCTTGATCGTGTCCGTGAGCTGAGGAACCCATGGTTCATCGCGCAGATCGGCCAAGTAATTGCCGTAGCGCACCTGCGCCCAGCCATGCGTATCGAAGATATCCGGCATTTCATTCGCCGCCATTTTGACCTTCAAAATATTATCATGCTCCGAGCCGGGGAATTGCAGGTCGACTTCGATGTCCGGATTTTCTTCTTCAAATGCGGCCACGATGTCTTTGTATGCGCGTTGAACCACCGGATCGTTCACACTGCTGTCGACCGTGATTTTCGTGGATGCCGAGGTGTTCTTTTTGGCCGTTTCGGTGTCGGTTGCCGTATCTCCCGAGCGGCTGGAGCAGCCGGCCAGCAGCATAATGGCCGCCAGGGCGATGGCTGCCCCTTTCATGAATCTGGTTTTCATGTGATTGAGACCTCCTAGTTGTAAGCGTTGCCACCATTCTATCAACTTCTCATTTTGGCCGATACGACCTAATCTACGATGAAAGCGCTCTTTTTTAAACAAGAACCCATATAATGGCATGGATGCGATGCGGTCTGTACCTGCGGTTCGAAGTGGCTAATGATTGCGTTGTCCGCGAATCCGGTTCAACACGGCGGTTGGCGGGCATGCCGCTGCTATTCGGCGAGCAAAGCCTCATGATAGCAGAAGCCGATGGAAGCAAGCTGCCGGATCGGCTCCAAAAGGATTGACATTGTCCGTATTCCTCATTACAATGATCGTGCAGAAACGTTCGGCTCAGCAACCAAACTCAGTCCAATGGATTGAGCGGCGAAATTTTGCGGAGGCGTGCACGGGCTACCGCTTCGTGAGCGCATCTGGTTTCGTTCGCCCCCTGTCAAGCGACAGGGGGTTTTTTGCGTGGATTTACGGTTTTACTCAACCAGAAGGGAGCGTAAAGGGCAATGAAATTATTCCGTTATGCGCTGCTGGTCTTCATCGGCGCATGCAGCTACGGGACATTATCCTCGATTATGAAGCTTGGGATAAGAGAGGGGTATACCGTGCCCCAGATTATCGGGAGCCAGTATTTCTTCGGATGGCTGCTTCTGGCCGCCGCCGCGCTTCTGTTCTCCCGGCGCCGTGTGAGCGGGAAGCAGGTGCTGGCGCTGCTCGTTTGCGGCTTATCGGTGAGCTGCACCTCGATTTCCTACGGGATCGCAGTTGAACAGCTGCCTGCTTCGATCGCCGTCGTATTCTTGTTCCAATTCACATGGATCGGCGTCTTGCTGGAGGCGCTTCTCAACCGGACGTGGCCGGATCGGGCCAAGCTCCTCTCTGTCCTGATTCTGCTCGTTGGCACGGTGCTTGCGGGGGGGCTTGCCGACCACGGCTTGTCCGGGTTAACGGCGAAGGGCGCGATCTTCGGCCTTATCTCCGCCGTATCATTCGCCTTCTATATTATGGTGAACGGGCGTGTCGCGACCGATATGCCCATCTTGAACAAGAGCCTGTCGCTGACCACCGGAGCGGCGGCCAGCCTGTTCCTCGTGTTCCCGCCCGCCTTCCTCGCCGACGGCGCGCTTGCGGCCGGCTTATGGAAATATGGCCTTTTCATGGGGCTGCTGGGCGTGCTCGTTCCCGGCGTCTTTTTCGGTCTTGGCGTGCCGAAGATCGGCCCCGGTCTCGGCACGATTCTGGGAGCGGCCGAGCTGCCCGCCGCCGTCATCATGTCCGTCACCGTGCTGCAGGAGCAGGTGAGCTGGCTCCAATGGGCGGGGATCGCGTTGATCTTCGCGGGCATCTGTCTGCCGCAGTTGGCGTATGTGCGGCAGGAGCGGCATCGGCACGCCGGGGCGCGGGCGCTGTAGCTTGCCGGCCCGGACAATGCGGCCGCTGGGGAAGGCGCGAGCGCTGGAGAATTTGCAGCCAGCGACGGAGAATCCGGAGCCGGCGTGGGACAGGCCGGGAGCGCGGGCTCCCGGTTTTTTGTGCGCATGGCGGAACGGATGCGCTTGGCTGCGCCGTTTGAGGGCCCGGCTTGATGGGGTGACGGGCGAGAGCAGGCGGTGATGACGGTACACCGGCTTGACTTGATGAAGGGAACGTGTCTGGAAGCAGCTTCCGTGCGCCGCGCGATCATGCAAGTGTTTAGAGTAAGGGATCGTGGATCATGAGGTAGCTTGCTTGGTACGCCGGAAGATGGATGGTGGGTCTTGAGGTAGCTTTGGTGAGCCGAATGATGGATGGTGGGTCTTGAGGTAGCTGGTAAGCCGGAAGATGGATGCTGGATCTTAAGGTAGCTTTGGTGAGCCGAATGATGGATGGTGGGTCTTGAGGTAGCTGGTAAGCCGGAAGATGGATGGTGGATCTTAAGGTAGCTTTGGTGAGCCGAATGATGGATGGTGGGTCTTGAGGTAGCTTGGTACGCCGGAAGATGGATGGTGGATCTTAAGGTAGCTTTGGTGAGCCGAATGATGGATGGTGGGTCTTGAGGTAGCTGGTAAGCCGGAAGATGGATGGTGGATCTTAAGGTAGCTTTGGTGAGCCGAATGATGGATGGTGGGTCTTGAGGTAGCTTGGTACGCCGGAAGATGGATGGTGGATCTTAAGGTAGCTTTGGTGAGCCGAATGATGGATGGTGGGTCTTGAGGTAGCTGATTGATAATGCACGGGCCTTGTAGGGCTTCGGGATACCCAAGAAAGTGTTCTAACTAGCTTCGGTGCGCTCAAAGCTGGTGAATAAACGGTGAGATGTGATCTCGGAGGCAGATTGGAGGGGGACCGATAACTCATTCGGTATGCGTCTCTATAATGCTTCTGTAAAAGTGAATCCTGCAATTTTACAGTATTTTATTGCTTAAATGGAGATATAGTGAAAAGTTGCTGTAAAAACGGCTAGGCCCCCTATATCTGGAGTCATGTCCACCAAAAAAGATGCGTTCTTAGAATTGCTTCCTATTTCGCGTGGTTACACGGCCCGATGATATTTTGATCGGTCCTCCAGCGTCATGACCCACTTTGAGTATTCCGATGGTGACATGCTCTTTAGGCTACCATGCATTCTGCGGTTGTTGTAGAAATCCATGTAACGATCAAGTGCTTCATAGGCCTCTTCAAATGTCATAAATTCCGTCAGGCTGAACAGATCACGTTCGAGTAAGCTATGAAATGACTCAATGTAGGCGTTCATATTCGGACTGCGTGGCGGGATGCGTTCATGGACGATCTCCAGACTCTCGCACGTATCACCAAACAACTTGCTGACAAACTGAGGCCCGTTGTCGGTGCGGACGGTGGGCAACTCATCGCCGGGATTCAGGCGTTCTTGTAGCGCCCGGCATAGTGTCTGTACGACGTGCTTGGCCTCACACACGGAACCCCGGTATTGTCCGACGACGACGCGGTCAAATACATCGATGATACTGAGCACGAAAAAGAAACGCTGGCGACCAATCACGTACCCATATTTAATATCAATTTGCCATAGCTGGTTCACCCCGGTTACCGTCCGGTTTCTCGGTACTCTTCGAGGATGTTTGCTTGTTTTCTTCCGTTGTTTCTGAAGAATTCCTAACTCTTTGCAAATGCGGTACGCCTTTTTCTTGTTTAGAATCAATCCACGTTGTTTGCGGAGGCACAGCGCCAAATTCTTATACCCATAAATGTGCTCTTCTCCTTCCAGGAGTTCGAGCATCCATTCTTTAATCTGTTCATCTGAAACTTTCCGGCCCGTGTTCGTAGAGGAAAATCCAGGCACAGGACGCCCTTTTAGAGCGCATGAAGCCTGTTCTTCGGTACTGGATGCCTCTCGTTTCTTCCGGCCATAGTACGTCGATTCGCGAACTTTCAGGATACGCAGAACTTTAGCTGCTGCATGCCCCCGCTTAATAAACGGTTCTGCTATTTCAAGTCTTTCAGATAAGCGGGGTTCTTCTTTTTTACGACTTCTCGCAGGATCTCGATCTCAAGCTCTTTTTCACCCAGGAGCTTTTTTGCCTGCTCGAACTTTGCCTCTACCTCTTGAAGTCGACGGAGTTCTTGCAGATGCTCGTCTGCTGCGGGTATCTCCTCTTGGCTAATTTCGTCACGGTGGTCTCTAACCCAAACACGTACCGTCTCCGGATGGACACCGTACATTCGGGCAAGTGTTCCCACCTTAATGCCGGCCATTGCTTCCTTTATGATTTGCAGGCGTTTTTCCTTGCTAAAGTGCTTTCCCATACTAGTTGTCCCCCTCTGATAACAGCTTATAATATTGGAGCCGGAAGCTCCAGTTTAATTAGGGGGCCTAGGAGAAAATACAGGAAATATACTGCTTTGATGTAATTATAGAGGTATTTAGGAGAAAATGATGTATTTTTGCAGGATTTTTTTTCCGGGGCACGGGGCTGAGGTAAAAATCCTTCATTTTTCAGGCTGTTGGAACCCCCCTGTTTTTTGTGAAGGGGTGGAGATGGTCCATTTCCCTCATCCAAACTTTGGCTCTTAGAGCGTTTTAAATCGATTTTCTCTACCGGGAGAAGAGATCGATCACAAGTAAAAAGCCCCATAGACTACTCAATGGCCTGATTTTACGGGATCCAAGCGACCGCGTCGGATGCTGGGGGCATCATCGCATTATCCGGCCTGCTGGAAGCATTATCGGCCTGCTGGAAGCATCGTTGCCTCCTGGGGCTTGGACGTGCGGAGGAAATTGCTGCTATTTTACAGGAATTTCGGCTTAATGAGTCTACATCCCGAGGAATTGCTGCAAATCTACATCATTTTAGGCCCTTTTGCTTCAAGCCGAAGCGAAACGGGGAAAATTCCTGTAATTTTGCAGGATTCCCTTTCTGGAATCGTCGTCCCTATCGAATTGCTGTATTTATGCAGGATTTCGCTTACTGAATAGGAGCGTCTGGAGAAATCGTGGAATTTTGCGGATTTCGACTGCCGGATGGGCGTGTCTAGGGAAATGGTGCAGTTTTCAGAATGGTGGAAATATCCATTTCCCTACTCAAAACTTCTTTCTCAACAGCCTGATTTTTGCAGCATTGTTCTGCGGCTGAGGCGGGTCCAGGGTGAACAGGGGAAGCTGTCCCCTCGGCAGAGTGCCCGCCTGGCTGTGTCAGCCCCAGCGCTGCGGCCCAGCCCGCCTGGCGGGAACGGCCTCTGCGGGTCGCATCCCGCTACGGCCGAGCGGAGCGGGCAGCCCGCACAGCCGCGTTCTCGCTTGGCGGCTGTAACGCCTACCCGCCTCTCGCCGCGGGAGCGGGCACTTCCGGCAGCGCAGGAAAATAAGGGTGACTATACAGGGAGAATGGTCCATAATAGAGAAATATGCGTATTCATTCTAATTCTTTAAATTTTCAAATATTATGAGATGAAAAGAGGAATGCGACTTGTCAGTCAACCCTTCTATGCGCATCGTATGCAGCGGCGGACATGTGTTTATGGGGCGGACCCGCACTTTTTTTATGATCATTCTTATCTGGGCCAGGGGGAATGAGATGTCCTTCGGCAGCCTGGCCGGCTGGGGAGCGGGGGAGCCGCTGGAGTTGACCGTCATCCCGGATCGGTCGGTCACCGTGCGCGAAGTCTATGGTTTTCAGGCCGTGCCCGGGACCAAGCAGGTGACGGTGCCTTTGGGAGCATGGGAAGCGGACGGGTTCCGGCTGGTCGTGCTGAAATGCGAAAAGGAAGAAAGCGGGGATTCATCCGGAATGCAGCTGGCCGCCCATTGCGAGCTCCATGTCCCCGCTGGCGGCATGGTGTTGGAGCGGCAGGGAGTCTATCTGAATGTGGATGAACTGCCGCGGGTAGACGCGGAGGCGGAGCAGCTTGCCGCGAGAAGGGAGCAGTGGTTCCGGGCCCTTCCGGAAATCAACTTCATTCTGGAGCCGCTGCGCGAAGGCAATCCGGCCAGCGCCTATTGGACCATTCAGCGGCAGTTGGACGAGATCGTGCTGGAGGCAGTGCAGGCCCATGACGAGCTGCGGGATCTATATTTGGAGATGTACGAGCATATTAGCCAGGTGGTAGAAGCATCGCAACATCCCTAAGAAATACGCTTTAATTCCAGGCGCAGCTAGCTGAAACGTTAACAAAAATGTAACACAAAAAGGCTGCGGCGGAGCCGGTTCGGGCTTGCCGGACGAGGGTAAAAGGAGATAACATAGGCGATACAAAGAGCAAGCATGAATGCGGGCCACGCAATTCCAACTTATCGTTCACAGGGGCAAGGGTGATAAGCGGATGGAATATGTATGTTACCGGCGGCGGGTGGCCGCGGCGAAGCTGTTGTTATCGATGCTGGGCCTGGCCGGGGCGGCCGGGTTAATCTATGGGGCTCTGTTCGGCTCTGTCTCCTTGTCCGTACGGATCGCCGCCTGGGCTGCCGCTCTTACCGGAACCCTATTTTTCGGCAGCAATCTGGTTCTCTCGTTCCTGGCGCTCGTCCGGCCGCGCAATGTTCTGTTCCGTTATGACGAGTCCGCCGTCTGGAGTCACGGCGATCGGCCTGTGCCATGGGCGCAGGTGAAGGAGATTACCGCCGAAGGCGCGCGCGTCGGCATCTTGTTCAAGCCGGAATTCGCGAAGTTCCTGCTGCGGCTGGAGGATGGTTCGCGGATCGAGATTCGCACCTATAATGCGATGACCGAACGGGAGATGAAGGAATGGGCGCGTCGCATGCGGGAACGGAAGCAAGCCCATGATACGGCCGCGAGAAGCGATAGCCTCCGGCCAGACCCGACCCCGGTTCAATGCACGTAAAGCGATTCGGCGCAAGAAGAAAGGGAGCGGCACGGATGCCCTCCCTTTCGTTATCTGCTCTTGACCAGCAGTTCTACCGCTTCCTTCACGATCTTCCCCGTGTCTCCGCCGGAAGCCTGCTCCTCAAGCAGGCAGTGCTGCAGATTATCCGCCACGATCTGAGCCAACGCCTTGTCCGACGCGTTCCGCACTGCCGACAGCTGGCTTACGACCTCCTTGCACGGTTTTCCTTCTTCCATCAGGCGCAGCACGCCGCGCACTTGTCCTTCAATCCGCTTCAGCCGTTTTTTTACGTCATCCGAGTAATGATTCATACGAATTCCCTCCTTTCTGGTCACACACATACGCGTATAGGTATAGTATACCCGAAATCCGACAAAAAGCGTTATAAGGTTATTATAAATAACATTAAATATTTCTGTTAAATAATAATAACAAATCTATCGTTCCCGTTTAAGTTCGATCCCGAAAAGAGCCTTACGATAGAAAGAAAGGGGTTGAGAGCGATGGAACGACGGAATTTGAAATGGTTGCTGGAAGAATATCGCCGCGGCAACAAGGCGGTGATCAATGGAATTGTATCCGAACACGATCGCGTTATCCGCTTCGGACTGGAGGATGTGCAGCAGGCGCTGCAAGCGATTAGGCGGCAATTCGCCGCCATGGAACGCGATGAGATCGATATCCGCTTTATGGAATATTTGCTGCTGTTCCTGGAAAAGCAGTCCAGACGGCCTGCAGCCAGCGAGGAGGGGCAGCCGGAACAATTCCAATGCTGGATGGAGGCCCAATTCCGCAAGCATGAACCTAGCCTTCGCCAAGAGCGGGATCTCGCGCTCATCCTGGCCGAATATCAGGCGGGAAGCAGGGAGTCGGCGCTGAAGCGGATTTTTGCCCAGACCGTCATTCACCAAAAACAAGGAGTGCAGGTCCGGCTGGACATCAAGCATAGCGTAGTGCGCAGCATGTACCATTCGATTCAACGAAAATATATCAACTATTTCGGAGCCGATGAGATCAAAGGGTATTTCGTAGAATGCGTGATCGAGTTTCTGCAAAATGACAGGAACCTGCTGTTTACGGAATCCCAGCTGCGTGCCCGCCTCTATCATCATGTGAAGTATTCCTTGGAGCGATTCACGGAGAAGAGCTTCGGCAAGATCCTTCCGGGCAATGAGCAGGAGCCGGATCGCCGGGAGCGGAGCTTCGAGGATGGCGCCGCGGCGGGGAAAGGCAAGGATATGGAAGACAAGGCGTACTCTCCTTACGATACGCATGCTTTCGCAAGATTTCAGCAAATCCGGGGAGAGAGCAGCTTCGCCAAATTTTTGCGGGAAATCGAGATTGAGGCGCTGCTGACGGAGAAACAGCTGCGGGTGTACCCTTACATTTTGATCAAAAACAATATTGAGTACAAGCCTGCGGCTGCGGATCGGGGCCGGAGCTTCGAGCGGCAGGACAAGCTGCCGTACAAGCAAATCGCGGCGGAACTCCAAAGCGTCTACCAATGGCGCATCTCGGAGGCGATGGTGCGCAAATACGAGCTGGCGATTAAAGAAACGATTCGCAAGGCGTACCTGAAATGGAAGGAATACCGCTTCGTGAAGCGAGTTCCTTTGCCGCAAAAAATCAATGAATATATGATCGTATACCACAGCATCGGCGAGGAGACGAAAGCGTACCCGCTGCTGTTCCAGATCTTCGTCAACTGGTTGAAGGATAATCTGGACGACGATGACGAGGAAATTGACTTTTTCAAGCGGGATTACAGCTTCGATGATTCTCCTTATGAGTGGGTCGTCGAAAATTGGTTGAACCAGCGGTACGGTTCGTTGAACCGGCTGCTGCAGCAGAAGCTGGCGACATACTGGGAGCAGGTGGCCGAGATCGTGCACCATGACGCCCCGCTCTCGATTCTGACCGCGCAGCAGAAAAAGCGAATCATGGAGCGGGTCGGTACGATTTTCCGGCAGTATCTCAAGGAGAACCAGCATCATGTCAATCAGTTGATCAAATATTCCTGCTTATATAAAAAGGATGCACAAAAAACGGGCAAAACAGGTTCGAATTCGGACACTAGCTATAGTACAGGGGATCATCGCCGGACCTTGGCTTGACAAGGCAACCGGACAGGAGCGGCCGCTCCCCCGACCATTCCCCGAAGCATGGGGCTAGAGAGGAGTGCAGATATGACACGATGACGGAACGGCTGCGTTGTTTTCTCGGGAAGCCGATTGCGGCCGGCAAGGTGAACGTCTATTCGCCCACGGTCGATCAGATCGGCGAAATAGGCGAGCCGCTGTACAATTTGTATCTTTTGCTGGCGACCTTCGACAAGGAGGAGGTTGTGAAGCGGCTGTTCTCGGTAGACGATGACGATTGGGCGCAGCTTGAAGCGGAGGATGATTTCCAGTTGATCTGCTCGATACCGGCGCTTCATTACCGTCTTTGCGAGGCGCTGCGTTTTTTTACGAAAAACGAGTTCGCCTATGATAAGGACGATCAAGCCTTCGTGAGCGACGCGGCGGTGATCGATCGTCATAATTACCGGGACGTCGCTCGCGCCGTGAAGCTGGTGAACGGCATTGCGGCCGCGGTGACGGCGCCGGTCCGCTTCAAGAACGAGAAGGCGAAAGAGCTGTACGGCAAGCTGCAGCACTTCAAGGCGAAGTACGCCCGGGATAACGACAATACGCTTCATTTGAAGGATATTTTGTCCATCCTCTGCCATGCGGAGGGCAACGGCATCCATATTTTTAATGTGGGTCAACTGACGATTTATCAGGTGTATGAGCATTTTGAGCGCTTGAATGTGCGCGAGCGCCATACTCGCTTGCTGAAGGTATGGGCGAATGGATATTTGGGGCGCGATGAATCGCTGCCGGAATGGATGACAAGAAGCAAATTGTAAAAGCAAATTGTAAATCAGAACAAGCATGAAAGAAGCACGGGCTTCAACGACGAGGAGGAAACGATTTATGGAACAAGGACGTTACGGATCTAGAGCGATTTTGAACACGCAGGTTATCGACTATGCGACCAATGAACCGATTATGTATATGGATTATGCCACATCGGCCACCAATGAATGGACGTCGGAGACGGTCTATGCCCGCGGCGGCAACGGCAACCCGAAGCGCATCGCGTGGAACGGGGAAAAGGGAGCGACGCTGACCATCGAGACGCAAATCTTCACGATGGAGCATCTCGCGCTCCTGGCGGGAGAAGAGATTGTGACTGGTCCGCAGACCATATATAAGCGGGAAGTGCTTACCGTTCAGGAGGATGGCGCAGGCGGCAAAAAAGTAAAGCTGGGCAAAGCTCCGCAGGGCGGCAGCACGGCCGTGTCCGTATTCGCCTTCACCAATGGCGTCAAAGGGGCGGCGCAAGAAGTGAAAACCGTTACCGGCAGCGAAATCGCTCTGTCGGACAAAGCGACCGTAGCGGCAGGGGAGGAGGTCGAAGTCTACTACCAATTCCAGTCGGCTTCCGCGAACAAGCTCTCCTTCACGGCCAAGGGCTTCCCGAAATACGTGAAGATTGTGGGCGACACGCTCTATGCGGATGAAGCGGCGGGCGAGATGGTGCCGATGCAGATGACGTATTACAAGGCGAAGCTGCAGCCGAACTTCACCTTGGCGATGAGCCCGACAGGCGATCCGAGCTCGCTTACGCTGACCTTCGACATTTTCCCGGTGAAGGTAAATGGAACGGATACGTTGGCGGACATGATCATTTACGAGGAATAATCGATTGTACTTTTCGGGGGAGTGGCGGCACTCCCCTTTTTCATTGGAGAATGCTTGGATTGAGAAACTCTGGCCGGAGTCAGAGTTTTTGATATCAATTATTCTGCCAGCGACAAGGAGAGAAGCGATATGAGCGCGATGAAAAATTTAGCAGTCAAGCAAGTAAAAAAAGAGATGAAGGACCGGTACAAGGAGAAGAAGCGGGTTGAATTCGGGGAAAATCGGAAGCTGGACATCGATGTGCGGTTCCGTCCATCTGTTAAAAGCGACGTGAAGAAGGAGCTTATCCGCGTTTTGACGGAGGCGCTGGAGCAGAATAAGCCGCTGGATGCCGGCATGCTGCTTGGGCTGCAGACGATGCTTGCGATCAAGCATTTCACGTCGATCGTAACGGATGCCGCGACCCTCGACGATTATATGGAGATGCTGCATGCGCTGCATGACGGCGGCTATACGGAGCGTATCCTGGAAGCCTTCGACCGGGAGGAACTGGCTGCGCTGTACGGCGAGTTGAATGACGCGCTGCAGTTGTTCAACCGGGCGATGGAAGCGGAGCTGGCCAAGGCGAAGGGAGCGGACGCCGCAGACGAGGCGGGCAAGCCAGTCAAGGCAGTGAAGGCAGCCGGCAAGGCAGGTAAGGTCGATAAGACAGATAAGACCGATAAGACAGATAAGACCGATAAGACGGATAAGGCAGCCTATAGAGCGGGCAGGGAAGAGAAGGCGGGCAAGCGCAGCAAGTCACGCAGCGCAGACCAGGAAGGCAAGGAGGCCGCGGCAAGCACGGGAGACTCGGAGCCGGCAGCGGCATCCCCGTTAACGCGATCCTCCTCCCGGGCATCGGCGCGCGGAGCAAAGGGGGAGAATTAAGATGGCCAAGTATGAATTATCGGATCATATGGTGAAAAATTTGCTGCAGTTTTTGAACCGGACGCCAGTAGAGGGCTTCGCCGAGCAGGATGCGATGTATGAGATTCGGTATGTGCTGGCGAAGCCGCTTGAGGAAGACGAGCCGAAGGAATAGAACGGAAGGGAATCGAGCATGAAGCGGGACAAGACGGAGAGTACATCTCCGGGAAGGAAAAGGTGCGCAAAAGAGCGGGGAGAACCGCTCTTTTTGGCATGGACAGAAAGGAGTGGGGAAGAGAGTGAATGATGTAACATTGCGGCTGTCGGCGTCGCTCGATATGAGGAGCTCGACCAAGGCGATTAACCAAGCGATTCGGGCGCTCGAAAAGAGCCCGTCGCTCCAAACGCTTCAACTGCGAGCCGCCATCGATCCCGCCATGCTTCGATCGCTCAAGGAGTGCAGCACGGCTATCGTGAAGCAGAACGAGTCGGTCAAGGAGGCGATCGACAGCTATAAAAAGCTGGGCAAGCAGATCGAGGAGGCCAATCAAAAAGCGGCCAAGGGCAAGGGCGGGTCTGGTGAACCGGCTGCCGCTCAGCCTGAATCGGGGGCATCAGATCAGAAAAGCTTCGGCAGCTATTTGAAGGATGCGAAACAATCTGTGCTTCAGAATGTAGCGAAACAACTGGTCAATGCCCCGATCGAAGGGGCACGGCAGGCGGTGCAGACGGTTATCGAGATCGATTCCAAAATGGCCGCTCTTCGGCGGGAAATGGACGCGGATACTAACTTCGACCGCATGCTGGACCGTTCCGTCACGCTGGCCGGCGAATTGGGCCGATCATTGAACGATGTTCTCGATACGATGCACGGCCTGTCCCGTTCGGGCTGGAATGAACAGCAGGTTATGGCGCTGGCGGAGACGGTGCAATTGGCCCGGAATATTTCGGGTCTAAGCGGAGATGAAGCGATCGTAGCGCTTACCGCCGCCATGTCCGCTTTCCAGATCGAGGCGGGCCGAAGCATGACGATCCTCGATTCGCTCAAGGCGGTCGATCAAGCCTACGCCGTCTCGACGCGGGATTTGGCGCTCTCCTTGACCGAAGCCGGCGCAGCGGCGCGATCCTATGGCGTCAGCATGGAAGAGCTGATCGGACATACTGCCGCTATCGGCAGCATCACGCAGGAATCGGGCGCTGTTATCGGAAGCAGCCTGGAAGCGATATATGAGAGCATCATGAAGGCCGATACCTCGGCCGCCGCGCTGCAGGAGGCGGGGGTGTCGCTGCAGGATACGTCGGGGACGTTAAAATCGGCTTCGAGCATTGCGGAGGAGCTGGCCGGCAAATGGAATCAGCTCTCGGAAGGGACGCAGCGCTATATCGCGCAGACGATCGCCGGCAAGGATCATATGCAGCGCTTTATGGCCTTGATGGCGAATTACCCCGTGGCGCTGGATGCGGCGAACGCGGCGCTTTATTCCGAAGGCGCGGCGATGAGGGACAATGAGGCGCATATGCAGTCGCTCGAGGCCCGGCTCGCGAATATGCGGACTGCGTGGCAGGAGCTCGCCCTCACGATGGGCGAGGCTTTCATCAGCGATTCGCTTATTGCGTTGATCAGCGCCGCGACAGCATTGGGACAGACGTTCGTCTGGCTCGCGGAGCGAATCGGTACGCTGCCGCTACTGTTCGGGACGATGGCGGCAACGGTAAAAGTGGTCCGTACGGCGATTGCCTCCTTCATCGGGAGCATCTCCCAGACAGCGGCCGGTCTTCTTGGTATTGCTCCGGCTTCGGCTACGGCAGCTACCGGACTGAGAGGACTGGCTGCTGCAACGAAAATGTTGGGCAGAGCCATTAAAAGCTTGGTGGTCAGTACAGGTATAGGAGCACTAGTTGCCCTGATCTCTTGGGGCGTATCCGAGCTGATCGGGCTATTCGGCGATGCGGGAGAGGGCGCGGAGAATGTCGCCCAGTCGTTTGAGCGTGTAAAGGAATCCGTCGCGCAAGCCAGTTATCTTAAGACACTAGCTGCGGAATATGAGGAATTGACGGCGCTCGAGGAGAAATCGATTCAGGCGAAGATACGTCTTGCTCAGATTGAGGATACGCTTCGGTCCCAATTCGGCATCAGCGTAAAGTCGTTGGATGAGCATGCCGATGCGCAAAAGGAGAACAACGAGCTGATTAAACAGCGAATCGCCTTGCTTCAGGAACAGATTCAGAGCGAGCGGGAAAATGCGCAGTTGGAATACGAAAGTCAGAAGTCGAAAATCGATCGCAAAATCGATGAAACCTCTGCGAAAAGGGACAGGGCGGAAGAGGAACTTGATAAAAAGTGGAAAAAGTATGAAGAGTTCCTTGCAAAATATAAGGGCAAGGACAATGAAAATGTCTATTATTCGTTCGAAGAGTTCCCGGAGTTCGATCTTGATCCAAATGCCTCGGACAAAATTTATACGGTCAAGGAGTTAAGAGAAAAGCTTGCTGGAGAAGTGAAAAAAGCGAAAGAAAAATGGGAAGAATCCAACACCGAATTTACGGAAGCGGTCAGTACGGCAGAGAACGCGATCAAAGGACGGCTCCAGTCCTATGTCGACGCCTTCGAATCCAAAGGAGAGGAACTGAATGAGCATACCCGCTTCTTGACTGATGTGCTGGCCTCCTGGGCCGCCACCAATCGGGTGGAGATTAGCGAGAGTGACTTCGCTGCGATCTTTCAAGCCTTCCAGAAGGGCGACATTCAGCAGGTCGAAGACGTTGTCGACTTATTCGCCAAGCTGCCCGGGAACATCCAAATTACCGGAAGCTCATTGAAAGATTTGGAGCAGCGATTCAACCAGATGAAGTTCGGCGCCGGCGGCGCGGCGGACGGGCTGGACGGCCTGGCTTCTTCTTTGCAGAAAGGCAAGCAGGAAAGCGACGAGCTTCGCAACCGGATCAAGAGCACGCAGGACGAGCTGAAATCGTTCAATCAGATTTTGGCCGATCTGGAGGCGGGCCAATCGATGTCTACCGAGGCGATGCTGGATCTGATGGCCCAATATCCGGAGCTGCAAAAGCATATCAGCAAGGCGGCCGACGGCTGGAGGCTGGAGAAAGAGGGCATTCAAGAATTACGGGAAGAAAAGCTGAAGAAGGCGAAGGAAGACCTGGAGAACGAAAAACGTTCGACGCTGGCGGCTTATTTCCAATCGAAGGCCCGGATTCGCATCTACGGCGTCGAGATGGGCAGCATTAAGGATCTCGCCGATGCCAAAAAGACAATCGGAGAAATCGAGAAGAACCGGGAGACGACGAAGCAGTTAGCGAACGTTGTCACAAGTATTGTTCCTGGCGCGAAGGTCCTCCTGGATCCGGTTCAACGGTTCCAAGACAATCAGTTGGATGAAGTGAAACAGAAAATCCAAGATACTGAAGAGTACTACAAAAAATATGAAGCCATGCTCGATGACGCCTACTACGGAGTCAGCCGCAAAGGAACTTCCTCCTCTTCTTCCGGCAAGAAGGATTCCTACCAGCCGAGCTTGCGGTTCAACCCATTCGAGGAAGCGATTCAGCGGGTCAATGCGTCCCTGGAGAAAAATCAGCAGCAAATGGAAGAGGCGATGGCGTCCGGGCGCCAGTACGACAAACTGCTGGAGAAGCGGATCGGTCTGTACAATGACATGGGGGAGGCCCTGCGGAAGCTGCGGCAATCGCAGTCATCGCGCCGCTCGGAGCTGGCATCCCTGCTCGGATCTGCCGGGCTGGTCAAGAATGGCGAAGTCGTCGGGGATGTCCGCGCTCGGCTCGAGTCGATAAGCAAGCGCGGGAGCAAGACGGGCTATTCGGCAGCGGACTATGAGAAGTTCGTCGAAGAATATATGGAGCTGACCCGCAATATCGGCGACACCGACCTCAAAATCGATCAGAACGTCATCCAACTGGCCGATGCCTATAAGCGCCGCTTCGAGAGCCGGCAGCAGCCGAGCGAGAAGAAGAGGGAGAAGCTGAGGCATCAACTGGCGCTGCTTGGCGATATCAATACGGCCGAAGAGAAGCGGCTTGCCGCGCAGAACGCGGCCGAGAACATGAACGCGCTGGTGACGGAGGGCAAGCGCATCCGCGGAGAGATCGACGATACGGAGCAGCTTATCCGGAACAGCAAGACGCCGCCGGAGCAGAGACGGGCCGCCACGATCTATCTGGAATGGCTGCGGGACAATGATCGGAGCAAGCAAGAGGAGATCGTGGCCGAAGCCGAGCATGCCGGTCAACAGCAAGCCGAAGCCTTGATTGCCGGGTACAAGGAGCGAATCGGCGAGCTCGAATTCGAGAAAAGTCTGCTTGGCAGCCTGGACACCGAAGAGAAACAGCGCAGAGCCAAAGAAATCGACGATCAGATCATCTCCATTTACGAAGAGTCGGGCCGGACCATCGAATCCCAGATAGCCGAATTGACGCGCAAGGCAGCTGCCGCCGACTCAGTGGCCGAGAAGCGCCGCGCCGAGTCGAAGCGGCAAGCGCTGCAAGAATACCAGCGCACCGTGCTGAAGCAAATCGCGGATAATCAGGCAGCGGAACAAAAAGCAAGGCTCGATAACGCGAACAAGCTGATCGACAACCTGAAAAAAGTGCTGCAGCGGGAAAAAGAACTGCGCACCCAGGCAATCGAGGAAGAGATTCGGACGGAGAACAAGCGCCACGACGCGAAGATGAAGCATCTGGATGCGGAGCTCAAGAAGACCGAGGATTATATCAATGCCCAACTCAAGGGGCTGGACCGCGCCAATGCGGAGGAGGATTACGATACACAGCTCCGCAAGCTGATGAAGGAGCGGCAGGATATCCAGGATCGGCTCAACGTTCTGGCCTTGGACGATTCCTTCGAAGCGAAAGCGAAGAAGAAGCAGCTTCAGGAGCAGCTCGAGTCCAAAGACGAGGAGATCGACAAGTTCAAGCTGGATCGGGAACGGGAGCTGCGGAAACAGGCCCTCTCCGATCAGTTGGAAGACCGGCGCAAAATCATCGAGAACGAAAAAGAGCTCGAAGATAATCAGCATAACGATAAGATAGCCAAGCTGGACATCGAGAAGAGCAAAATCGAGCAGCATTATAAGGGAATTTTGGAGGATGAAAAGTACTTCTATGGCATAAAGCAGCAGTTGCTCAGCAATGACAAGAACGTCGTGTTCACGGCGCTGGACGAAATCAAAGTCAAGTACGGCGTGTTCTTCGAGGAACTGGCCAAGGCTAGCGAACGGCTTGGCCAGACGATCGCCGACAACATCAAGTATGGCTTCAAGCAGGATTATGACGAGCTGGAGCAGTACGGGAAGAGCTTAATTCCGTCGATTTCAGGTACGGTCAAACAGCCGGGAACGTCCTCGGGAACCATGCTTCCGGGCGCAGCTGACCAGATCAAAAACAAAAAACTCTTCTCCGCCGAATCCGGCGGCATGACTCCGGCGTGGGGCGGCAAGCAGGGCAAATTCCTGCTCGCCCATGAAAAAGAGCTGATCCTGAACAAAGCCGATTCGTTCAATCTGCTGAAGGTGGTCGATATTACCAGAAACATTATCGATTCCATCAAAAGGCCGTTCGCTTCCGTTCCCGCGCTTCAGCCTGCCCTGGCGGGAGCGCCGACCCAGAACTTCCACATTTCCATTACGGGGAACTTCGCGCAGAAGGACGGGGAAGATATCGCCAAATCGCTCGATACGGCGCTCCGGGCCCGGGGACATCGATTATAGGAAAGGCAGGTGAATGGCAACATGACGATTAGAGACGCGGATTATTTCGTCTATGCCGGGGTATCCAGCATCGATTTCGGCATCCGGAACGTCAATATCAGCTCCGGCATGCTGGAGGAGAGCTTCGCGGCCCCGCGTTCAATTCGCGAGGTCAGCATCGCGGGACGGGATAGGCCCTATTTTCAAAACATCGCCAAAGAACCGCTGCGCTTCCAGGTCTCATGCGCATTCGAAGAAACATGGAACTCGGACCGGATTCGCGAAGCGGCGCGTTGGCTGACCGAGCAGAGCTATTACCGGGAGCTCGTCTTCTCTTCCGATCCGGAGCGGGTCTTCTACGCGCTGGTCATCGACGAGCCGATGCTGATCCATAACGGATTAGCCGAAGGGTATATCAACGTGACCTTTAAATGCGATTCTCCGTATTCTTACTCCCCGGTCTATTACTCTCCGCGGTATGAATGGAAGGAGACCGTAGCGGAGATTGCGGAGCGGGACTTCGCGAAGGGAAGCCGGGAAGCGCTGATTCTCGGTCCGCAGGGAGAGCTGCGGCTCGATTCGCGCAGGCCGCGCTGGAGCGATTACGCCCCGGGGACGAGATGGTCCGACATCGGGTGAAGGAAAGGAGAGAGGAGTATACGATGGCAAAAATAACGGAAAAACTAGCGCTGCATATTCCAGACTATGCGGATGAGATTTACGAGACGATCGAGCAGCTCGGCCAGAACTTCGCCAAGCTGGATGAGGCCTCGCCGAACTACGCCACGGCCCCGCCGGTGGCGGGAACGTGGCAGCAGCGGGACATCGTCTGGAATGCGGAGCCGGCGATCGGGGCTTATGCCGGCTGGGTGAATACGCGGACCGGCCGCACGGCTCCTTCCTGGACGGAGCTCACCTCTTACAAGACAGGGGATTATGTCGTCCCGCAGACGGATAACGCCCATGTCTATGTGTGCATTCAAGCCGGACATTCCGGCGCGCTGGAGCCGGTCTTTCCGACCGCGTCCGGCCAGGAAGTGCAGGACACGCGGGGAGCGCGGCGCTGGCAGCGCTCGAAGCGGTACGAGAAGCACGATATCGTATTTCCGGCGGTCGATAACGGCCGTTTTTATGTCTGCATCACGGCGGGCGAATCCGGGGGAACCGAACCGGAATGGGCGTTGACGGACGGAACGAGCATCTATGACGGGGCCGCCGTATGGCTCGGCTATCGCATCGCCAAGTGGAAGGAGAGCGGCATCTCCGCTCTGTTCCGTCCCTTCGGGAAGATCGAATAGAGGTGGATGGGATGGCAAATTGGCTTGCATTATCGAATTTGCTCGGGGTGTACACCTCGGAGCCGCTGTCGATTGCGCTCGATGGAGACGGCGCCCTAACGAAGCTGGCCTGGGAATGCGATGTTCCGCCCTCCTGCCGGGCTGCGGTCCAGACCTCGCTTTCCCCGGATCAGGGACGGACCTGGAGCGATTGGAAAACGTGCGTGAACGGCGGCGGCATTCCGGATATCGAAGCCGGGACGCCCCTACGCGAAGCGATGCTGCGGTACCGGCTTATCCTGCAGTCCGGGCGCCATGGCGTCACTCCTGCCTTCCAGTCCATCTCCTTCCGGCTGGAACCGGTTGTCGTGTTCGACAATAAGGGAGATGTGAACTGTTCCCCGGAAATCTGGATTACGAAGGAAGGCAGCGGCGAGTTCGCGATCGTGAACACGTCGCGGGGAGACGCCGCTTTTCGCTTCGAGCAGTTGCTGGATGAGGAAACGGTGTATGTGAACAATGATCGGCAGCATATCGAGACCAGTCTGGTGAACACGTACCGCTACACCGAGTTCAACGACGGGTATCTGTCGCTGCCGCCCGGAAGGAATGTGTTGAAGGTGCGCGGGAACGCCGCGTTCCAGTTCCGCTATCAATTCCGGAGAATTCAATAAAGGAGGCGATGATGATTGCTGGGCGATATTGATTATCTCAAGAAGCCGTACCGGCCGCAGCTGTTCCTCGCCAAGCCGAACGGCAGCGTCATCAGCAAGATCAGCGAAGCGTACGATATCAGCCAGAACATCTCGCTGTCCTCCGTGAACGAGCTGACCTTCAAAATTCCGCTGTACCTGGACGTAAACCACCGGCTCGTGCCGAACAAAAATATCGGCCTGCTCCGCGAACGGTACCATATCCGGGTAACGCTCGGATCGAAAAGCGAATGGTATATGATTCACTCGATCGAGGACAGCGGACAGGACGACAGGCTGTACCGGCAGGTCGCCTGCTTCGCTCTTCCTTATGAGCTGAGCGACAAATCGATTCGGGATTACAGCGTCGAGTCGTATCATGCCGAGCAGGTGCTGACGGAATTGCTGCGCAACACGATCTGGAATATCGGCTATCTCGATGCCGACTTCAAGCTGACGTACCGCGCCTTCGAGTTCGGGAACACGACGGTGCTGGATGCGGTCTATCAAGTGGCCGAGACCTACAATGCGGTCGTCCAATGGGACACGCACCGGCGAACCGTGTCGCTGCTCAAGCCGGAGCTGTTCGGGGTGAACAAGGGCCTTTCTTTTTCCTATGGCAAGTACCTGAAGTCGATCGGCAAGGAAGCGCGAGCGGATGAGATGGTCACCCGGTTGAAGGCGTTCGGACAGGACGGGCTTACGATTCAAAAGGTCAACCCGACGGGGCAGAATTACATCGAGAATTTCCGTTATTTTCTGTATCCGTTCGAGCGGGACGCGCAGCGGCGGGTGATCCGGCACAGCCAATATATGTCCGATGAATTATGCCATGCGCTGCTTGATTATGAGGAGCTGGTGGAGAGCAGGCGGGACAAGTTCCGGGAATTGCTGGCCGAACGCAAGAAAATCGAGGACAGTCTGAACGAACGTAGCGTTGAGCTGGATAAGCTGAAAAAAAACGAAGCGGTCATTACCGACACGATGATTTCGCAGCAGTTCGAGCAGAAGATGTTTTTCGAGAAGTATGCGCATCGCGGCAGCAGCTCGCGAAGCTTCGCGCTGAATCCGGAATATCCGTACGCCGTCCTGTGCAAGGTCAGCCAAGGGGGCGTCACGGTCTCGCTCGACGGCGCGGATCAAGCCGCGGCTCCGGGCCGGTGGATGCTGCTCGGCAAGCGGCATCATGCGGACCGGGCGGTCGTCGAGGTGCGGGGCGGCGCCGAGGCCGAAGTGTTCCTCCAGGTGGCGCTCATCTCCCTTGACGAGCTGAACGGGGCGAACAACGGGCCGGACATTATTGAAAAGTTCAGCCTCGATAATAAGCAAATGCAGATTGCCGCCAAGGAAATCGAGATCAACAATTTGGAGCAGGCGCTGGATAATGTCAAGGCGAACATTGCCGAGCTGCAGAAGACGCTGTCCGCCGACAGCAATTTCGCTCCCGAACTGCTGCAGGAGCTGAACCTGTATGTCATCGAGAGGGAATTCAGCGATGACAAGTACATTGACGAGCAAGATCTGTATGAGGCGGCGCTTGAGAAGTTCAAGGAGCTGCAGCGCCCCCGGACGACATTCCGCATCGATATCGTGAACTTCCTCGAGATCCTCGAGGAGCAGCATAACTGGGACAAGCTGGTCGTCGGCGATTGGGTCACGATCAAGCATGAGCGGCTTCAGCTTGAGATCGAAGCCCGCATCGCGGAGATGATCTATGACTATGAGGACGGCAATATCAGCCTGACGATCAGCAATGCCAGAGATGTATCCGATGCGCAGAAGCGGCTGGAGAAATTCATCTACGATAGCAAGAACACGTCGATTGTCGTGGACACCAACAAGAAGAAATGGGGGCAGGCCGTTGTCGATACGTCGGACATGAGCCGGCTGTTCGACCATTTCTGGAACAAGGTCACGAACGACATCAATATGGCGTCGAATGAGTTCGTGACGCTGGATCGGAAAGGGTTGACGATTACCGATCCGAACGATCCGAACCGCTTCCTGCGGGCGACGCATGGCGCGCTGGGCCTGACGCGCTCGGGCGGGCTGCGTTATGATACGGCGATTACGCCGGACGGCCTGATCGCGGAGACGGTGCTCGGCAAGATCATTCTCGGGCAGCGCGTCGTCATCGGCGATACGACCGGGGTGTTCACCATCGAGGGCTCCCGCCTCATGATCGACGACCGCTGCGGCCGGGAGGTCGTGAAGCTCGGGCTGCTGGCGGAGCGACCCGATCGGTTCGGCATGATCGTGAACCGGTACGCTTCGGGCGATTGCGGCAGCGGCACGAAGGTGAACCGGGTCTCGATAACTGCGGATGACGGCTTCACGATCGAGCGCATTCGCCACGGCGTGTATGAGAAGACATTCGGCACCTCCCTGGACGGCGATCTGTTCGTCAAGGCCGGGGTCGACGATCAAGTGTTTACGATTGACAAGCAGGGGCTTGCGCTCGGTTCCTCCGTATGGTCGCAGGCTCCTTTTCACGCCGATTATTTGGGGAATGTCTGGATGAACAAGCTGTTCGCGAAGGACGCCGAGATTGACAGCTCCTTGTTCAAAAACGGCCATATCGAAGGCTCCAGCCTGGTCATCGGCGAAGGCAACGATGTGTTCAAGGTCTATCCGAGCCTGGGCATCTGGGCCGGGCATGATGAATTCGGGAAAGCCCCCTTCCGCGTCGACATGAAGGGCAATCTGACGGCCTACAAAGGAAAGTTCGTCGGCCCCGCGGGCCATGTGCTGATCGATACGGAAGCCGGCTACATCGATATGGATCATCTCGATATGATCAATGTGGGCAAGCTCATTCCGGAAATGATCCAGGTGAACACGATTCTGGCCGACAAGACGTATGTGAATGATCTGACGGTGAATAAGGTGAAGACGCTGCCGAAGGATGCGCAAGAAGGAGAATATGTCGACTATATCGAGATCCAGGAGCATGCGATTCAGTTCATCACCGCCAGGGTGTCGAAGAGCGAGCCGGCGCAGGATTCGCGCGGCCGTCCGCTCTACTGGCAGGATGCGGACAAGAAAGTGTTGACGACGGAAAATACCGGGATTGTGGCCAACACGTACAATTTTGACAGCATCAATGTGAAGCAAAAAATTACGTTCGAGCGAGACAAGCCTGGCGGCGGCGCCCAGCCGGTCCGCTATCTCGGTATCGGAGACGGCACCGGGGACGGCCACGGCGTGGCGGTCGAGAAAAAGTATTCCGGCGGTTATATGCTGGAATACGGCGCCAGCGCCACGGGCAAAAAACGCAGCTTCGACTTGAGGGACGAAGGCGTGTACGTGACCGCGAAGGAGAGCGGCATCGTGCTGGACGGTCGAGACATCGAAGCGATCGCCAAGGGAGGCGCGGGCCGCTTCGGCACCGAACGCGCTTATATTGAGATGACCGCTGACGGCAACATGATCTTCCATGCGGTCCAGTTTGATTTTGTGAACAGTTGATAGTTGTAAATAAGGATGAACCGTTCGTGGGCAAGCCGGTTCACCGTGAAGGGAGGGGATGCGATGGCTGCTATCGCCTTGCATGGGGGCGCAACCGCCCCGGTCGTGAAGGATGGGCATGTAACTTATACGATACAGACTTATGAGGAGCCTTGGTGCGCGCATCGGGATCCCGACACCGGAGAGTGTGACGATCCTAGGGGCGATGAATGGCACACGACCGGCTCAGGCAGCACCGGCGCGCTGATTACCGGCCGCGGCATTGCGGCGAGCTCCCGCTTCTATGTGAACGGCGTGTCTGCCGCCGTCGTCGGGGATCGGGTGAACGAAGCCTGGCAAGCGAGCCCGCCGGTTCCTTCGGATACCGCTAGGACACGGTACATCAACATTTCTCCGGGCACGTCGGGGAGCGGGCAAGGCACGATAACGGGCGGCAACGCGAAGCGGGTGTATTTGAACGGCAAGCTGATTGCCGTCCAGGGGTCAAGCGTGACGACCTGTCTCGGAAATGGGACGACGATTCGCGAAGGAAATTCATTGATCAATATGTAGGCATGCCAGCGCTTCTCTTCAACGAGAGGCGTTTTTGGGTTGCAATGATGGCCTGCATTTCGAATTCATCGATAGATTAAGGAGGTGATAGGATGGCCCAATTACGGACGCATCTCGAACTGCATGATCCGGTGACCATTATTTGGCGGGAAGGCACGCCAGAGGAGCCTTACAAGGAGCATATCGATTCGCTCCCCGTCATTAACAACCAGATTACGCTGCTGGAGATTCCTTCGCAGACCGACAAGGTCCGCATCGAGGGATTGACCGAGGTCGACCCGGAACGTTTCGATAAGAAGCTGGCCTTGTCGCCGCATGAATTTCTGGTCAACTATGCGAACGGAACGATTCAGTTCCATCCGTCCCAGGAAGGCAAGACGCTGTTGTGCAAATATAAGGGCAGAGGCCTGATCCTCTATCCGGCTTCCCGCATCTATGCGATGGTCAGCCGGCATCCGGATGTCGTCAAGACGCTGCAGGACATGATTGACGAGATGCTGCAGCGGCTGCGGGAGACGAATCTGGCCATCGCGGAGGTCAACGAGGCCGTGGCGATGGCGAAGGAGGCGGCTCATGCGGCCGATCGGTCCGCCGACCAGGCGAATCAGGCCGCGGATGAGGCGAAGCTCGCTGCCGAGCAGGCGCTGTTGGCTTATAAGTCAACGCTTCTGGTGTTCAAGCCTCCCGTGGCGGATAGGAAGGAGCTGATCGCGACCTATCCGTATCCGCATATCGGCTGGACCGTGCAGACGTACAAGGATGGCAACCGCTACCGGTTCGACGGCAAGGAATGGGTGCTCATCGACATTTTCGGCCGCAGCATTCAGCCGGTGAGCGAGCATGCGGACGGCCTGATGACGGTCGCCGAGCATGTGAAGTTAAAAAGCATCCCGCTGGAAGTGAAGGACCGGGTGATGGTGTTCTGCCTGCCGAATTCCTTATATCAGGGCGTTCAGAGCGTCATTGCGAGGTTCCCTTTTCAGGGAGAACTGGTCGGCATCGAAGCGTTGTGCGGGGTAGCCGGCGAATCCGATACCGAGATTACAGTGGAAAAATCGCTGGACGGGGTGAATTGGAGCGGGATTATGTCCCAGCCGGTTCGCATCAAGGCCCATCAGCATGTCGATGATCGCAGCGCCGTCATCGATAACAAGGTTGTGAATGCCGGCGATATGTTCCGGCTTCATGTCGTGAAGCAAGGCGTGAACATCCAGCATGTCACGCTGCAGCTCATCGTCAACATATAACGATAACGAGAAAAGAGGAAAAAAGATGACCAAACCGATCGTAAGCTGGTTCAACGACACGCATACTGCCCAAATTGAGGCTCCGTTTGATTTTGGCGTTATTGATGCCGGAGATCTGGGGCCGCTGCGCACGTTTAACATTTGGAACAACCGCAACGGCGAGACCGACGTCTCGAAGATGGAGGACTGCACGTTCACGACGCGCGACATGGGCGGGGGTACCGGCGATACGCCTGAAAACGACGTCGAAGCCGTCCGAAACAATTGGTTCCATGTTCAGGTGGACTCCCTCGGCGAGACCGATATCGAGGAGGAGACATCGGCAGTCGGCAAAATTCGCATGAAGCCGATCGGCACGACGGGCAAGACGACGAAGGATCATGAGGGCAACCCGCTGTCGATTCCGCTGACTCCGGCCAGCCAGGAGATTCTCGGGGTCAACAATAACGGGAATCCGATGGACGCCGCCGGCAACTATGTGACCGTGACGGTGCAGCCAAAAATTCCGCTGGACGCGTCGAGCGGCCGGCAAGAATTCAAGCTGCGCGTGTCCTATCGCTATGTATAACGTTGAATAGAGCAACAATGTACACCAAGACACTGTATCCAGGCGGGGCCGATAGGGTCCCGTCTGTTTTGCTTTATGGAAATATTCATCTCACAATACAATGGGAGGTTACGCATGATTTTTGACAAGCACATAACGCGTTCGCCTGTCGCCCAGTCGTTCATCTGGGTGGCGGAATATGCCGACGGCACGCATCTCGCTGAATATAACTTCGACAACGGAAAAGCAAACAGCTTTTATCATATAGACAAAACCAAACTGATCCGGTTCGGATTGATCGGGGAAGGCTCGCAAATCTACTTCGATGTCGGCAACGGCGTCTTCACGATGAACGGCCACCGGCTGTCCTTGTCCTACTCGGCCTCCTCGCGGGAATATCCGCTGACCGGGCGGACCTTCCTGTACAACGACATAATTACGTACAAAAACGCCGTCTCCGACGCCAAGCTGATCACGGCGGGCGGGAAGGGAGGGGCCTTCTCCGACTCGATTACCCAGTACAACATCGGCTACAAAAAACAAATGCAGCTCCACGACGCCAACATCGATTTTCAGTGCATTCTCTCCATTCCCTATAATGATGCGGCGTTCATGCAGATTAAAATAACGTCAGACATCGATCTGGACGGCACAATGCACATTCGCAGAAACGGATATCTTGTGGATGAGATTCAAGCGCCCCTGAAGGCGAAGCATGCCGGGCAGATCAATTGGACGATACGATGAGGTGATTCGATGACAAACGCAACGCATGAAGTGATTATTCCCGTCGATTTGGCAGCAGGCACTTTTACGAACACCGTCATAAAAGACGGCAAACTGCAATTGAAGGAACTCAAGAAAGACGATGAGGGAAACATCGTCTACGCTCCCTCCGGCTCCTGGGAGTCGCTGCCGATCATCATCCAGGACCGATTCGCCTCCTTTCAACGGATGACACAGGCGGTAGACATGAAGGGTGCGGCAGACTATAAGCTATACATCCGCTATTCTGCGGACAGCATCACCTGGACCGAATACGCAGCCATCGACAAAACGGCCGGCAATCTCGACAGCGCCCCCTTCGCCAAATACGCTCAGCTCAAAATCGAATTCATCCCCGCCCTGCACGGCGCGACCTTTACCGTAGACGACTTCACCGATTCAGCCAAATACACCAACGAATGGGTCAACTCCGACGAGGGCGTGCTGGAGCTGAAAAAGCACTATCGCTACAAGTACGAGCGGGACGAAACTTGGGAAGATGAAGGTGTGCTTTTGAGGAAGAGGATACCGAATGGGAAGTTGAAGAAGATTGATTCGTTACGGGTGGAGGGTTAAGGATGCCAGTTCCAGCGACTACGGGACAATTGAGAAAACATGTGAAGGATATGAAGATTGGGGATTATATCGTTTGGAGTTATCAGCCTGATGGCTATTTTGAGTTCGGCGCAGACACGTCAAGATATACAGAATGCCCATTAGAAGGAATTCCAAATGGGGAAACCTCAAAAGGTAAGTACTGGTATGGAGTTAAAGTCGACAAAGGATTAATTATTTCAGACAGAGTTCTTAGAAACCAATGGTCATGGGACTATTTGAATAGTGTGAAGTATATCGAAGGGGTTAGTACGACAATTTCTACGGTGGAGGGAATTCTTCGTTCCCTTACTGGCGGCGTTGCTTATGCGGATGCTAACGGAAATAAATCATTAACCGATCAAGGCTATGGTGGGTGGCCTGCTAATAATGAGTGGGATAAATATATAGTTAACTTTCCTTCAAGCAAGATACAACAAGACCACACTATAAATGATGTTTTCCATTGGAATGAAAAAATAACGGTTTGTCAAGAGACTCCAGCTCTTGGGGTTATCACATATGACGGGTTTAACACGACTGACTCTAAAAAAAGAGTAAGAAGAGGGTATAAAACGATTCAGGCCTTGTATCACATAGCAGCAGATTCTGCATCGGAATTTAATGGTTTTCGACCTGTATTCGAATATAAAGAATAGAAAGAAGGTGAATATAAGTGCTAGAAGAGGTAAAAAATGTTGAACAATTAAAAATTGGAAAAAAAATAAGATGCCACTACAAAGCAATATCAAATACATTCGGTACTTTTTCAGGACTTGGGAAAGAAACATCCGGCTTCATTTCACCTACAACATCATCTGCTGCACCAAACGGTGATTTTTATTTTATTTGTGTCGATAGGGATTATCTGGGCAGATGGAAATTGATCGCTGATAGAAACATACAGCATTCCATTTCATGGGATACCTTAAATAGTGCTGGAATAGCCAATGGAAGCGGATTGCCAATTGAATTGGACTATGAGAATGTCGCGTTCAACAAGCACGTCGAGACTGATACTAATCATTTTGAGAATTTTTCAATATCCAAAGTGGTTGATGGCATTGACATTCATACTGACGGCTTTTTGCAATCAGATGGAGATAAAGGGAAAATTACAAGAATAATTATTGATTTGGGGAAAGAAGAAGAGATAGATGGATTAGCTCTGACCAATTTACTATATACATCGGGTTATCGTTGTAAAAACTTTGGTTTTAGTTGGTCAAATGATAAGAATAATTGGAATTTTATTATGAACGCGGTGCTGCCAAATAATGAAATTAAACACTTTTTTAAAGCAAAAGCACGTGCCAGATATTTCTCGATCTTACTTAAAGACAGTTATCTTGGTTCAGGATGGTCACTAGGGATTGGAGAAATTGAGCTTATTAAAACAAACCGCCAAACCAAATCAGTTCTTAGGCTGCTAACTGGTGGTACTAGTCCTGAGGATGAAGATAACGAATGGAACAAATATATTGTGAATGATACGTTGAACGGTTTAATCACGCCCGGAGATGATAATATCTGGAACTGGAAATCAGACACGCCATCTTGGACGAGTGCAACTCAAACTATTGCCAGTAGAAGGGTGAGAAGAGGAGGAGGGGCAGGTGGATTAAGAGGATATTATAGTGATTCTGCTACCTTGTCAGAGTTCAATGTTTCGGGTACAGCATGCGGATTTCGTCCGGTGTTACTTCTTTTACCTCCACTAACGAATTCCTTGATTTACCATGATGATAAATACAAAACATATAATAATGGTTGGAAACCAATTTCAACAACTTTACCCTCAAAAGACACTTTTATGAATGATGGCATGAGTGATTTATCTGTTCTAGAGAGAAAAGGGCAGATTGTTTCTCTTCCTATGATATCCTCTGCATTGGGTGAAGGTAGAGTGTTTAAAACAAAAATTGATTACAAGAAGTACTTTGACATCAATAGCATGGATGTGAAGTAGAACCGAATTGGTTCTGCTTCTTTTGTCTTGAATACCGATTTGATTTGGACGGGATGGTGAGGAAGATGGCGATAGTATGGAATAATTTTACCTATGATAAAAAATATGTTGTAGATGCTCTTAATGGAGATGACGCTTCAGGAGATGGCATAAAAAAACCGTTTAAAACTTTGTCTAAATTGTTGCAATTCATACCAAAAGATAAAAACAGTCTTATTAAACTGGAAGATGGCGAGTATACATTTGGACAAGACATATCAGATGGATTTGCAAATTGCAGAGTAACTATTGTAGGGAATAAAGCTAGAACGACTTTGAAACAAATCCAAGGTTTATATTCAAATAAGGGTGGTGGTAGCGGCACTTTTACACTTGAATTTATACAGCTAATTTTTACAATAGACGCTGCTTTAACACAGCATAATCTGAACAACTTTAAATTTACTTGGAATATGTACAATATTGTAATAGTTGAAGTACCGTCAAATGATTATGCGGTCTTTGTACCTGATGGTGGAACACTCAAAATATACAATTGCATAAATATTAGCCCATCTAATAATTTACTCAGGACTACTTACGGAATTATTGAACTGACCAATTGTTATGGAGGGTTCACTAGTGGATACGGTACTAACAATAGTAATTGGGATAAACGTAATAATATAATCACGAGTACTCCTATTTACGATTCGGATTATAAGGTTCCTTATGATGAGATTGGAGTATATTATGGCGAATTCGCATGGAAAAAAAACAAGTTTTTAATTCAAGCTGCAAAACGAAAGTATCTCTCATTTGAGAATAAAATTGATAGGCTAACATCCATCCCAAAAATGACATCAAATACATCTCCTAGTGGACGCGCATTTGCTAAAGACGTATGGAGTTCTTCATATGATGTTTGGTACGCATTTAATCAAGCGGATGATAATGATGGTTATTGCTCTAAAAGTGGAAGTGGCGGAGTTGGATATTTGGGATATGAGTTTGTTCAACCAATTCCTATTTTTAAATATGCATTACGAAGCATGGGTAACTCTAGTGTGCTTACTACTATGCCGAAAGATTGGACTTTTGAAGGTAGTACCGATGGAGAAAGGTGGCATATTTTAGATACTCAGAGAAATCAATCTTGGAGTACAACAAACACAGATAAATACTACTACATCAGCTATCCTAAATCTTTTAAAATGTATCGCTTGAATTGGACAGCAAACAATGGACATACGGGGTATACGGGCATCAATGAACTAAAGATGTATAGCGGTACTAGTATGGTTTCGCATATTCCGACAATAAATGAAAAATACGTAACTACGTATGGGGGTGACAAGTTAATACAAGAAACTTTTAAAAATAAATATGATAAGGTGCGTCTAGTATCCAATAAAGAAAGCAAATTAAATGAAGGAAAAATATTTGAGCACGAGATTGATTTGAAGAAATATGAAGTAAATAAGATTACTACGATTGTGAACACTATGTCTTTATCAGAAAATGGGGGGAATTATAAAAACCTTGCTCCAAAATTGCTCCCCAGTGCAATGGGAAGATTTCTAGGTACAACAGAAAAAGATTTATACAAGGCTATAGAGGGAGATGGAATACTGACATCCGGAAAATTCATACAATTCGCAAGTCCTTCACATAACTCGCCAGTAATATTTATGTTAAAACCAAATGGTTCTGCCATAAAATTAAATAAAATTAGAGTTGCATTTGGTGTTTCTGATTGGAGTGGAAATACAACAGCCTCTGATTTTGAAGTTCAAATTTCTAAAAATAGTTCCTCATTAATAAATGATCCATCTGCGAGCACCAATTGGGAAACTATCTATTCAATAAACGGGAACTCAAAAAAAGATTTTATAGAAATTAGGCCTACAACATCAGTCATAACACCAATGATAAGAATTATCATATATAAAAGTGCCCATTCAACCTATCTTACAATAAGCGAAGTCGAAGTCTATGGAGTAGAAGTTAATGACTATATGTTGCTTAAACCAGAAACAGACTCTTATTTGTACAGCATTTCAAACTCCCAGTTGATTTATTTGCGAAATAATATAAATAAAAATAGTTTCACTGGATATGGATTTTGGAAAGGAGAATCGGTTGATTTTACTAAAGAATTGGAAAATAAGATGTATGTTTCAGATGAAGCGACACCTTTAGGATCAGGAAAAGTATTCAAACAAAAAATCGACACATCAAAAATTCCTATCAAGAAAGTGTCGATTGAATGAGGGATCAATTCAGAGAGGATGGTGAGGAAGATGGGGATTATAGACGTTACTTGGGATACAGTAAATAAAGGCAGTGATGTGATTCTAAGCAATGCGAACCTAACAGCAAAAGTCCCTAATTACAAGAATACTGTAAGAGCAACGCACGGGAAACACTATGGAAGATGGTATTGGGAAATAACAATTAGTGTATATAATTGGCTGCTCATAGGAATAGTGAACAAAAATGCATATATAAACATGAGCAATGGTTCTACACCAGATGTTAGGTATTATAGAGAAAATGGGTATAGACATCCGGAAGCAACCCCATATGGGGAAACTTTTGATGTCGGTGATACTATAAGCGTCCTTCTTGACTTGGAAAGTGGGACGTTAGAATTTTGGAAAAATGGAGCTAGTCAAGGGATTTCTCATACCAATATCAAAACAATGGGGGAAGTTTTTCCTGCTGTTTCAGCTCCACAGTCAGCATCTAAAGAAAGTACGGTAACAGCGAATTTCGGTGCGACTCCTTTTAAATACAAAGTTCCACTTGGTTTTTTACCCTATCAAACACAAGAAAAAGTATTAGTTTTGTCGAATGGAGTTTACTGGCAATATAGCAACATCGGATGGGAAAGAGTAACTAATTCATCACCAACAGAACAAGATTATATTAATCATGGCATGGATGATATTTCGATAATTCCCGAATCGGCGTGGAAAGAACTTTCTGGTGATGTTCAAGTGGGCTACTGGACGAATGACCTATACAAACCTGAAGCCTTCTTCAACATCGAAACCGAACCATTTACCCTTGCTGAAGAATTTGATGCTCAAACAATCAAAATCATCGAATATACCGAAAACCCTGACCAAGAAGATTCAACCATCACCTTAGAAACCGAACCATTCACCTTTTACGATGAGGTTGGTGACAGTTTTGATGTACTGTACTACACCGACGATCCAGATAAGACGGAAGCTGAACTTGAAGTCAGCCATAATTATTCGCCGCTGGACGAATTGGATGGAGACTTTGAATTGGTGACATGGACAATGGAAGAAGAGGCGGAAGTTCAAGAGGAACTTAAACGAATATTTAAAGAAAAAATTGAAGATGGAGATCTATACGGTGTAACGGTGGATTTATCAAAAGGGACGATAAATATTAAGTGAGGCAGTTATCAAAGGCTGTCTCTTTTATTTTGTGAAATTATTGAAAGGAGATGATGTTATGGCAGGTAATGCAAAACCTGATGTGCCGGATTTAGGAGATGAGATAAAAATTGAACTTATCTCCTTCAGAGGTTCATCTGTGGATACTCATAATGCATCAGATTCCTCGGCATTGTTTGATGGCATTACGATTAAACAGGGTATCTACAACGCAGTTATTATGTCCTCCGGTGGTTTATATTTTTTAGAGTTTTCTGTAGATAGAAGTTGCAACTTATGGGCTGTTGGCGGCAGCTATTCGGACAGTGGTGGTAGTGCGGGAAAACAAATCAAGCTTCAAAAGTGGGATGGGGAAAAGTATGAAGATGTTGGAGTTTACAACACTACATCCTCAAATGATTGGTATCTTTTATTCCCAAATTTAACAGCGGGGAAATATAAAATTACTCCAATGGGGAATTATGTAGCTTTCAACGAGTGGTATGCGGAAAGCATAACTCCAAATAAAAGTCTAATCCAACTAAACAACGGCGAGTATCGAACATACAGAGACACTGGATGGGAAGTCATAAGCCCTCCGGTATTTTCGCAAGTATTCGCCCAACACGGCATGACCGATCTCTCCATCATCCCGCCGGAGGCCTGGCAGGAGCTGGCCCAGCTCTCTCCCACAGTCGAAATCGTGACCTATGTGCCGGAGGGCAACAAGGTGAAGTCTGTCACCGAGACTTATAGGGACATCCCCTTGCGCATCGATATGAAGGCTTTACCGTTCGAGCAGCTTGTCGTGCAGCCGGGCGATTTTGAGCTGCATGGCAGTCTTCTCGCTATCATTGCGAATCAGATTCCTGTGAATGCTTATGAGGGCCGCTGCCGGTTTATTTTGTCGTTCGATGGCGGCGTGACGTGGGAAGTGTTCCGGAATGGACGATGGAAAACGGTGAATGCAAGCGATATGGCGAAGGTGCGCGAGCTGGGCATGAGCTTCAAAGCGCTTGGCAAAATTAAAGAGGCGAACTTCCAAGATAAGGGCTGCCAGCTTCGGATTGGCTATTATTTGGACGATAGCATTCATCGCGAAGAGGAAGTGAAGCTAGATCATACGCGGTTGTTGGCGAGGTCTGCTCTGGACGACGTCAAGGTGAAGGACCTGTCGCTAACGCTTCTCAATACGAAGGCATCGATTGAGCTCAAGCTGACGGGCAACAAGTTAACCGGCCGCTTGGATGATGCCGATAAGGGAAAAGTTCAGTACAGGGTGCTGCTGAATGATAAGCCTTACTTTCCGGCGAATGGGGAATTCACGCGCCTGGCCGCTTCACCGCTCGATATGAATCTGTCGATCTCGGAGCGGGATATTGTGTTCAATCGGGAGAATAAGCTTCGCGTCGAATATCAGGATTATTGGGGCGAGACTGAGTCTTGGGAGACGAAGTTCATCGGCAGCTACTCCGGCTTGATGTTCATGGATGAGACGGGGAATTATTACTCCGACACGTTCGGCGGGATTCTGAAATACTTGGATTTCGATATGCTGATTGCCGGGCAGACCAGTCTGGATCAGAAGGTCGTCGTCAAAAACCAGTTGGGCTACTCGATTACGAATCTGACACTGAAGACGGTCAATGAGTCGCTACCGGATGGCGTAGCGATCGAGCTGTCCCGGAAGTCGAGCCCGTTCATTCCCGTCGATAGTCTGCTGTACAGTGAAGTATTGCATCATGGAGACACGGTTGAATTTTATGTCCGGATTGCCACGGAGATTGACGCCAAGCCGACGCCGGATGGCCGCTTCGAGATTCGGGCCTATGCCAATCGGATATAGACAGTCTCAATACAATGAGATTGGAAGTGATTACGATTCACGAAGATGAGAGATTACGAAACGAAATAGTAGACGAACCGTCCCCTTCCAACCGCATGAGAGGGGCTTTTTATTTGTATGGCTCCGGAAGGAGCGAGGTGGAAGCCGCCCTCGTCACGGCCGCTCGGGTAAGGGAGGGCATCGACGCCGCGATCTCCGCGAGAGTGCGGAGAGAGAGCGAGCTGCCGGCCGTCCTGGATATCAAGTACCGGGGCAATGAGGAGGTGCAAGCAGCGATCGAAGCGAGAGCTTCCAGCTACCTGCCTGCATCAATCGAGGTTCGGCCCCATAACCGGATGGTTGGACGGGTGGAGCTGCTGGAGACGCCGCGCAAAGACGTCAGCCTGCCTCCGGTGGCCGATTCGACGACCCGCAGCGATCCGGAGCTTGTTACCCTGAATTACGGCGACATGAAGAGCATGGTTACGGGGAAGGGCAGCAATGAATCGTTCGAGGCCTTTATTCATTTCGGTCCATTGAATGAATGGCTTCCCGATGTGTACCGTTTGGAAAAGGCGACGATGAAGCTGTATTATGCCGGCACATTCCCGAACGGGACGAGCATTGAGCTGCATCAGCCGCACAGCATTTGGAGAGAGCTTGGGATTACCCACGCGAACAAGCCCCACTCGGTAGAACTGCTCGCGGATGAATACACGCTTCACCCGGCAGAGCGCTGCATTGAGGTGGATGTGCTTCGGATCGTCGAGCGCTGGCTTCAGGGCGAACTGGACAACTTCGGATTTATTGTGAAAACGCAGGACGATTACGCGGTCACATTTTATACGAGGGAATCTCACAAGCCGCCCGTGCTCCAGCTCCGCTATATCCCGAACCAAGTGTACAGCATCGGCAGAAGCGCGATTGACGCCTCCGTATTCGTCTACGGAGTTGGAGGATCCGAGCGGAGGGCCAGCCTTACGGTCCATAGCGACCGCGGCGCGGACGATCGGACAGCGGCGCTCTATGTGCATCAGCCTGCCGATCCGATGTTCGAATGGCAGGAAGGCTTGCTGCTCGTGTCCAGGCCGGTTCACCCGGCAGCGCTGACGGTAGCGATTCGGGAATATCCAGAGCTAGAGGCAAGCTGCACGATTCGCAGAGACGGGGCAAGCGAGCGCAGGGTGATCATGGCGGCCAGCACTCCGGACAAGCCCGTTTGCATCACGGTTGATCCGAACATAAGCCTGGCTTGCTCTCTTACGGTTATGAAGAAGGAATCCGAGGGGCCGGAATCATCCATTACGGCTTCTGTCCCTGCGCTGCCTGCGTATGTGGAAGTATCGCTCTATCATAAGCATAGCAGCGATACAGCAGCGAGCCTGAGCATTCGTGAAGGAAGGGATTCGGATATCGAGTCCCGGGCAACCGTATCCAAGCCGGATATGCATGCGGGGCTGATGATTCGGGCGCTGGGTGAGCGGGAGATGGCAGGCCAGATCGAGGTGCCGCACTATGAGGATCATCGCGCCTCGCTTGCGGCGTCCCGCCCAGAGGTTCCAGCCGCTCTGGACGTGAAGCATGCTTCTTCCATCGAGACGCATCTCTATGTGAAGCATGAACAGACGCTGGACAGTACCGTCCTGATTAAGCTGCCGTCGGAGCTGAAGGCCTTCCTCGTTGTACACGCGATTGATGAGGTGGAGGGCGCCCTTCGGGTCAGCGTTCCGGATCTTCACGGCTATCTCGCGCCAAGGGTCATTGCGGAGGAGGACTGCCATGCGGCAGCCCTGATCCGACAGCGGGATGCAGGAGATTTGCATGGTGTCATTACCGTCGGCAGCGCAGGCGGCGCATACTATTATATTTTGTAGCAGGAACCCATATTGTGAGCCGTCCTTCACCGGATGGCTCCTTTCTTTTTCCGAGAGATGGCTGTCGATGAGCAAGGAGGGATCGGGTGTACGACAAAATAGTGAACAGCAGTATCGGATTCATCGGCGGCTTGATGAGCTACTTGTATGGGGGAGGGAGCAGCTTGCTTGAGTTTCTGGCGTTGTTGGCGCTTATGGATTACATCAGCGGCTATGCAGCCTCCGTAATGGAAGCGGCCAGAGGGATGCCGCAGGCCGGGTTGAGCAGCAAGAAGGGCTTTGCCGGACTGGCCAAAAAAGGCTTGATGTTCGTCGTCGTGCTGCTCGCTCATCGGGCCGATGTGGCGCTGGAGAGCGATTTTCTCATGTACGGCGCGATATGGTTTTACATTTCCAATGAGGTGATCAGCATTGCGGAGAACTCCGGGCGGATTGGGCTGCCTTTGCCGCCGCAGATCAAGCAGATTATTGCGATTTTGAAAACGAGGGAACAGCAGCAGCGGCAACAGGAACAAGATAACGAGAAGAATGAACAGAATAACGATCAGAGACAGCATGAACAGGGTAACGGGCCAACAATCAGAAAGGAAGGATGATCACATGAGCAGCAGAGGAACGCAGGTATGGGGCTCGGCGGCCCTGCATACCGAACCGATTGTCATCAAGGGGACGAATAACACGTTTATTTTCCAGGTAGACGGTACCGAGTACGAGGCGAGCATTCCCCAGGGAACATACGCGACGAGGCTGGAGCTTTTTACGTCCGAGCTGATCGAGCCAGTGAATGAAGCGCTGCGGCAGGCTCAAGCGCCCGTCATCGCCAGATTGGGCGGCAACCGCCAGGACAAGCATATTTGCGTGCTTGTGCTGGAGCATACCGACACATCGGATGACCATGTTATCGATGGCTTTGGCGGAAGCGCGCGAGACGTGATCTGGGGCGAGTCGGAGCACATCTCCGCCGTGCAATGACGAATTCGCCGGTTAGCTTACTTAGGTAAAACTAATCGGTGCAAGTCCGAACGAGGCTGCTCATAGTACTAGCAGGTAGCTGGGCCATTATCCACCTACTATCCTGTACGACAAAATGTTGAAAATGGTGGAACATCGGATAAGACACAAATTTCAAGTTGAATCGAATGATTGGTCGAAAGCTGATGAACTACGAAGCAGAAGCCCCGTAGGGAGGAGTTATCTCGTGGTTGCTTTCGACTCTCTCTAGACTCTCTGGACACCATTCGGGTAGAACCGTATAAGCATATCGTCACACTCATGCGAAATCAGTATTTGCGGAAACTGGAACTGACAAGGATAAAAGCAAAAACCGAAACTCGTCAATAGCTGGGCGGACAAAATAAGGATTCAATTGTCTGGGGTATACTGTCCGCTTATTCTTTTCTACCTATATAACACGGATGATAAAGAATATTTATAAAAAATTTAAAACATATAAATTCAAAGTTATTCCTTTACTTTTAATATTTACTATTGTATTATAATTTCAGGAAGGAGGTGATAAAATATGGGGAATGCACGTACCGAAAAAAACGGACATGATCCATTTGAATTCAAACTTGCTAACAACACCGAATTGGAAGAATTATTACTTCATCTATCCTCAAATAAAGATGAATTAAATGAAGTAAAAGCACTCAATAAGGATTAAGTACACTTATGAGCTAGTGCCCCCGACCAAGAAGATCAACACCTGCAACCAAAGACAAGCCGTGATTTCCGGCCTTCCTCAAAGTCCTCCGACGTCGCTAGAACCTATTCTTCATGGCTCAATCGGATTGAATGCCTTTTTTCCCCGTTGGTTCGTTTGTTCTCTCAGGTTCGAATTACCAAAATCATGACGAACTTGCTGTTCCGATTCAACGCTACCTTCGTTGGAGAAACAAAAATGCCAAATCGGAGGAGATTCTACGCCTTCAAAAACGGGTTATAGTAGTCTGATGGGGCACAAGGTTATTAAAATAGGGAGTTAGATATAGCTATCTAACTCCCTATACAATCGATTCTATTATCCCTTTATCAAAGGTACCTTCAGGTTTAAAAGCTTACCGCCAACAAGATAATGAATGAAAGTACACTTTCAACCCAATCGTTGACCTACGAATAAGACATATGTAATTCTGCTTTATCGAGGTGCAGTATTTAGAATAGTTATTATAATATTTCGAATATACTAGAGGATTATGATTTTAACTTGCCATAATTTGCGAGGTGAGAATTATTGTGTATCCCTGTCGCCTCTATACCTTTTCCTGGTTGGAAAGTGTTTGTGAGTGAATATTTCGAAAAAAAACCAGGTGTATTTAAAAGCGAAAATAATAACATGCTGGTAACTGAAAAAGAGCTATTCGAATCAATTTTAAATGGTATTGAAATGTGGAGGAAAGGAAGTGAGAGAACGTTTAGTATTTGGTTAGACAATGAATTGGTTACTAACAATTTTGAAAAGTATATACCAAACAAGAATGACAAATGCATAAGTTGTTATATAAACAGAATTGTTGGTTCGCCCAAGAGTAAAGACTTCACATACTCCCAATATAACCTACAATGCAATCATTTGGATATTTGGCGGAAAGGCGCTAAATACCTTGAAGGACTTTTAAATATCATTGGGATACCAAGTGGTGGCATTGACATTGACACATTTTTAGGAAATTATAAATCAACCCCACGAGGGGTGCATACGGATCAAGCAAGCACATTTATGCATATCATCAAGGGAAAAAAGAAGATGTTAGTATGGCCTCCAGAATATTTTCAAGAATTAGAAAATACGTCTCAAATAAAAATAGTTGGATCCCGGTTACGAAAAACAATAATTGATTTTGATTTTTCTAGGGTTGCTTCAGATGCAATTTTATTAGAAGGTGAACCTGGAGAAATTCTCTACTGGCCATCATCATATTGGCATATTTCAGTTTTTGATAGCGATAATCATCCTTCAGTGATTTGCAATGTAGGTATATATCGAGAAGAGTTTTCCAGCTTTTTATCAGAAATCGGGATCCAGTGTATTAAAACAGCAACCAAAAATTATATTGACTTAAAAACGTATTCTTACCCAGATAAACATTCAGAATATCAAATTCCAAAAGAGGAGCAAGATTATCTAAATAAATTAAGACTTTTAATTAACAATACATACATAGAAGAATATATCCAACAAAAATGGATTGAAAGAATGTCAGCTTGTGGGTATAAATCAGGGTTTCCCTTACTACAAGTTCGTGAGATTAATGGTAAAGAGTTCATTAGAGACTCAGTCATTTATTGGAGCATACATAAAACAAAGTCTACAATAAGGATTTATGGAAACGGCAACTCAATAGAACATTCTGATTTAACTATAATACCAGTGCTCAGATATATTAATAAGTTAAGAAATGTTGAGATCGAAACACTCTATAGTATTTTCAGAATACAACAAGAAAGTATTATTCAGATTATAAAAATATTGCTTTCATTAAGAATTCTTAGAAGTGTTTGAGTAAGTCTCGAGAGTTAATCAAGTGATAAAAAGGATCCTCCTTAAAGACACCTTAATAGTTGGAATAACCACGTAGACTAGACCCTCCCCTTTATCCATACATTTTTTCCACTATCTAACTTGCGAAACTTATAGGGGATATTTCTATTTTCCAAAAGAATATGCAGGGGCTTGTTTGTTGAGTAAGAATGCTTAGTTTTGCAGCAATAGTTTATGTAGAAAAAGCTACTGGTTTTATATATGGAGAGATGGGCATGATAGGCTTATTGGCCTCTGCGAAGCCTATGGCTTCGCCCCTTCGCAGTGAATCATGCCCATAGAGGCTCCATGTCAAACCTATGCATAAACCTTACTTGTTGCTGTATATTGATAAAATTTCTTGGCTGCAAAATTCGGGACTTTTCGATTGCCAAAAACAGGGGCTCATGTTAGGTCCACAAGAAATACAATATGAGGTGGATTTTTATGACAAATATTGAGCGAAGCACTTCCGTTGATTATGCAATTCAAGCAGCTTTAAAAGAAATTAGAGAGTTAGGATTAGATTTCTCTATTAAAGATATTGGAAGATATATCAAAACCCATATTTGCATTTTATACAAAAATGGCGATGAACTGACCAGAGGAAATGGAAAGGGTATTGATAATCAATCGAAAGCCAGTGCACTTTATGAAGCTTTAGAACATTTCATTTCAGAGAATGAAGTGTTAGACGGTAGTAAAAAAATGAAAATTCAGCATGTAGTTGAACAATCTCAAGCAATAAGGGACGAAAAGGTATTTGAGCTTTTAATGAAAAGTTATCCGGATTATCGTGTACCGGTAAAGGAGTACTTCGATCTTAGGGAGGAAGGCAATGTAATATATTACCCAAGCTTTCTCACTAATCCTTCACATTGTATCGATCAACCTCCAGATGATCTTTTTTATAAAAACTACTCTAAATATTCTTCTAATAACGGAACCGCAATAGGTTGCTGTAAAGAAGAGGCACTTGTTCATTCAATTTGTGAATTGATAGAACGTGATGCTTTTTCATGCTTTCTCTTAGAGTCATTTATATCAAGAAACCCAAAACCTATGAAAATTGTTGACAAAAAAAGATTGCCTGAAAAGTTAGAATACTTGATTGATAACGTACATAGTGAGCTAGAGCGAGATTTTTATATATTGGATATTACCAGTGACTTTCAAATACCGGTTTTTTTATGTGTTATGGAAAACAAAAACCTCCTGCCACCTTATATTGGATGTGGAGCTTCGTTATCTCCATATTATGCACTTGAAAGAGCATTGCTTGAACTGGTACAGGTGTATCATCTATATAACGAATACTATGAAGTGTTAAAAAAAGAAGATGAATTAATATTGAAAAAATTTTCAACATTGAAAAAATATAAAAACTGCGTAGATTTCGATATTAGTGGTGGTCTATTCGAGAAAAATAATAATATTATGATTAATATAAATGAAGAAAAAATAAATAATGACAGCTTAGAAGATTATCTTAATATTCTCATTAATAAAGTTACTAATAATGGTTTTGAAATATATGCTAATGTACTATACTCTTCCAAGAGTGATATAACTTGTGTCAATTGTATTATACCAGGGCTTGAAAGATTTCATTTGGTTAGGCATGGCTCACTTGTTTTACCCTCATTACGAGGACGCAACATTTTAGTAAACGCTTAATAAAGCCATTTGGAGTAGATACATTATGGAGATAAATATCCAAAACTTGAATCATGATTACATTACTTACCGAAAACGGCAAGGACTCAAAGGGGCCTTTCAAGATTTTATTTTTAGAAAATACGAACACAAAACAGTAATTAAGTCGGTCGATCTGTCCATTCAAGCTGGTGAATTGATTGGGTTACTTGGGCCAAATGGGGCGGGTAAAACAACCTTGATGAAAATTATGTCCGGTCTGATTCATCCGACAAGTGGAACCGTTGAAGTGATGGGACATGTTCCATTTAAAAAAAACCCGGATTTTCTACGGCAATTAGGAGTCGTACTAGGTCAGAAAAGTCAGTTAACATGGGATTTACCACCGATTGATACGTTACAAGTACTAAAAGAAATCTACAAAGTCGATGATGTGACATTTCAAAAGCGGCTTTATGAATTAGTGCATAAACTTAATGTTGAACATTGTATTCAAGTTCCTGTACGAAAATTATCGCTTGGGGAACGGATGAAGTTTGAAATCATAGCTTCCCTTCTCCATTCCCCAAAGCTCCTACTTCTGGACGAACCTACAATAGGTTTAGATATGGCAAGTCAAAAATCAATCCGTTCGTTTATTAAGGAAATTAATCGTGAATATGGAACGACAGTTATTCTGACAAGCCATTATGCAAAAGATATTGAAGAAATTGCAGAAAGGTTGATCATTCTCAATAAAGGCTCGATTCATTATGATGGCCTACTTGGCCATCTTCAAGAAGAAAATCATCACGAAATGACACTAAAAATAGAAATTAAACAATATGAATCGTTAGCTGATTTGGGTTTTAAAAAAACGGGCGATAGACAATGGGAGACTCACCTTGCATCTGAAAATTTGAATACACTGTTATCAAAACTTACACAGTTATATACTGTAACTAATATCCAGACATACGATATTCCTTTTGAAGAGAAGCTGTATACGCTATTTACAAGATTACTATCAGATGGAGAAGCGAATGAAAACCTTTTGGATAATAGTAAAAAATAATATGTTGATAACGCTCGCTTATCGATGGAACATCATGTCTAGTATTGTACTGATGATCATTCAAATGATAGTAGGTTTATTTGTCTGGATAGTAATTATAGATCAATCAGGCCCAATCAATGGATATTATCATGATGATATGGTGACTTATTTTTTGCTCGGCGCGTTCATAAGTGTCGTTTTTTCTTCTTCTCATTTTTTTCGACTGTCTTCTTTAGTAAGAAATGGAGTATTTAATATGTATCTCATTCGGCCTTACTCTTTTCTAGCCGACAGTGCGGCTCAATTTTTAGGGAGTAAAATTATTGATGCTCTACTCACTTTAATGCTGACCCTCATTTTTCTCGCGACAGGATTAGCGACTTGGCCCTCTCTGAACATACTCGGTTTATTTTTGTTTTTAAGCAACTTTTTGCTACTGTTTATGTTCGGTGCTTTTTTAAGCTGTTTTAGCTTTTGGCTCATTCAGATGTGGCCGTTGAAACCACTCTATAACGCAATGATGGCTATACTGGGAGGAAATTTGTATCCTCTCGATTTACTGCCTGCTATATGGTTTCGGGTAATTCATTTTACTCCCTTCCCTTTGTTTGGATATGTTAATACAAAATTGCTGCAAGGAAAGTTAGAGTATCATGATTTACAGTACTATGTACTGTTATCATGCTGTTGGCTAGTTGTGTTCTCGATTGGATATAAATGGTTATTCATGAAAGGATTACGTAAATATGAAGGAGTAAACGCATGAACCCAACCAGGTATATAGCGCTTCTTAAGCTCCTTGGCAAGCAAAGCCTTGCTCAAATGCTTACTTATAGAATGACTTCCACATTTATTATCATATTTGGTACGTTATTCGCATTTGCCGATATAATAGGAACGGTTGTTTTTTTTCAGTATACAGAATCAATTGCAGGGTGGGAAATCTATGATTTCCTGGTTCTATTATCGACATTTCAATTTATTAGTTACCTGTATCAGTTCTTTTTTGTTGCTTCTCATGAGAACTTAATGGAGAATATTTTAAATGGGAAACTTGATTACGATTTATTGCGCCCTGTTGATTCACTGTTTTTATGTAGTATGAAACAATTGGATTTTCCGAGTGTAATCAATATGATTATCCCTTCTTTCATATTTTTCTACTGCCTTCCTTATATAAAAATCGAGTTGAACTTGTTAAATGTGTTCATTTACATATTGTTTGTCGCACTTGGGGTTATTTTCTATTATTTACTGAACCAGATGTTTATCTGTCTTGCATTTTGGGTTGATAGGCCGCAAAAGATAGCAGGAGTGCCTGAGTATATGCTGGATTTCGCCTCACGTCCAAGAGAGGTGTATCCAAGAATTCTTCAAATAATTTTATCAACAGTATTCCCGGTTATCACGGCTGTAAATTTGCCTGCTGAGTATCTTAAGGGAAGCTTATCTATTAACTATTTCGTGTTTTATCTATTTTTTCTCATCTTATTCGGGATTGTTGTTCGTTTTCAGTGGAAGTGTGGAATTTCTAGATATGCAAGTGCGAATTAGCATTAGCCACCGATACATTTTGCATGCTCCCCTCAATATGGATCGGTTACACAAATAAACATAAGCTCAAGGAGTGCCGGGTTGGAGGAGGTGATTTCGTCCAATTCTTTAAATTTTCAAGAAAAGCCGTAAAGCTTACGGCAGGGTTTGGTTTCAGCCCTGTCCGGAACAAGGATTCTGAGATCGTTTCCCTGTATTTTCCTCCATTTGAAGCCGATTTTGGGTGGACATATGAGTTAATACCCAAATTCCTCACTGGATATTTTTGCCGAATTCCTCGTATACTTTTTTTTCCAGCCCGAACATTCAATCGGGGATTAAGACTGCCCCGATTCCTTCACGCTGTCTTTAATCTGTCTATAAATCGCCGGCGAATTGACATCGCCATCAACCGAAGTAATATAGAAGACATGAACCAGTTGTAATCTAATACTCCATTTCATTTGTTGCTCATCTGTTTTTATGCGGGAGTATATGCACTACATAAGAACCTGAATCGATGAAAAGGAGGTGATCCGGCCGCTGAGAGTCGAAGCTAGCGGGTGATGGCAAGGAAGACAAATGCGGAGAAGGTAAAGGTAAGGTCAGGGCCGTTCCAACGGGAGAGGTTATAGTTTAGGAGAGCGCGTGAGTCAATGGCGGCTCATTGCCAGGTTACATGTTACCGGAAAGTAGTAGGTATCCCGAGTTAAAGCCGACCGCATTCTTGATAACGCTTACAACAAAGCGCAAATGCGGTCGCGGCAGCAAGTCAAGACATGAAGGAGGGGAATAATGATGGTACCGTGGAGAAGCAAGCGGTTCAGCCGAATTAGCGCCGTGCTGGCCGTACTGATGGCTGTGTTGACATGCGGCGATGCCGTCGGGGCTGAAGCAGTGGGAGCTGTTAATAATCAAGCGACAGCGACCACAGCCGCAACCGGCAATAAAGGCAAGGGAGAGACCCGCTCCGAGGCGAAGGCGCTGCCTCTGAAAAATCCCGGCTTCGAGCAGCAGACAGCGAAGGACTCGATTCCGGGCTGGACATCGATATTCGCCAGCGTGGAAGGCGCGGTCAGCCATGAGATCAGCAGGGAAGAAGCGTACCGCGGCAAGCGCAGCTTGAAGATTACCGATACGAGCCGCGATCATGCCGTCGCGGTCCAGAGCGATCCGCTGGCTGTCGAACCGGGCGCGACCTATACCGGCTCGGTCATGATGCTGCTGAAGAGCGGCAGCGCCAGTCTGCTGTTCCGCTATTATGATGCCAACGGCAAACAGGTCGGCGACGATATGCTTCAGCATGTGTCAACAGGCTACGGCGAATGGCAGAAGGTGCAAGTGTCGGGCACAGCGCCTGCGGGTGCGGCGACGGCCCGCATTTTCGCCTCGGTCAACAAGTACCAGATGGCGGAAGTCTATTACGATGACTTCGAGGTGACCTATCCGAAGACATCGCCGGGCGAGCCGCCGGCCGGAGATATCAGCTTCAAGGGCAGAACCTTTGCTCAGCCGGTTGATCTGGGCATTCCCGTCTTCACGGTCGCGATCAACGATGCCGTCGCCGGCGTAGAGGACGGGCGGGCCACGATGTACTCGACCGCGCAGGGCGATACGGCCGTGTTCAGCGTCGTGGATATCGAGAGCAACAAGCTGCTCCGGTCGTTCCCGTTGGATGGGGTTCATACGGTGTGGCGCCATACGATCGCCCCGGATGGAACCGTCTATATCGCGGCGATAATGACGGGCAGCAACCGGGGAGAGTTGTGGAGCTACTCCCCGCGGACGAAGACGGTGAGCAGCCTGGGCGAGCCGCTACCGGGCGAGAAATCGATCTGGTCGCTCGTCACCGACGAGAAGGGCAATGTGTATGGCGGCACCTTCCAGCAAGGCAAAGTATTCAAGTACGATCCGGTAGCGAAAACTTATCGCGATTATGGCCGCATGATGGGCAATCAGGAATATGTGCGGTCGATGGCCTATCACAACGGCTATATTTACGCGGGGATCGGATCCACGGGCGCGATCGTCAAGCTCAATGCGGAGAGCGGCGAGAAGGAGGTCATTTCCGGACCGGTCGCGGGGCTGCTTGGCGTGAATCCGGCAGATGTGCCGTTCGCCTACGATATGGCGATCGTCGATCGTTATTTGCTGGTGAAGTTCGGCGATCCGCAGATGGCCTTGCTGTTCTATGATCTCGATCGGGGAGAGTGGCTGCCGCATGTCGTCGGCAAAAACATCGGCGGTACGCAGGGCGCTGGCGTATTCTCCTTCAACCAGCTCGTGACGAAGGACGGCAAAGTGTATGTTCCCGCCAACGGAGTCATCACCGAGATCGATCTGACTACGTTCGAAGCGCGGATGACCTCGATGCGCTACGGCACCTCCTTCCGCGGCGCCGCCTGGGTCGAGTTCCGCGACGATCCGGCCTTCCCGGGTAAGTCGTTCGTCACGATGCAGCGCGACGGCAAGACCTCCGTATTCAATGTGGACGCGGAGACGGGCAAGACGCTTCCTTCCGTCGTCCAGGGCTCGGCCAATCCGCTTCACAATATGGAGAACGGACCGGACGGCAACGTATACATGAGCGGTTATCCGGGCGGGATCGGCGTTCAGTTCGACCCGCGGACCGACACGTTCAAGACGTTCAGCCTCGGGCAGGCGGAGGGCATGGCCGCTTACGGCACCGATATGTATTTCGGCATTTATCCGGGAGGACATATTTATTCCGTGGATACGACACAGCCGGTTCCCCAAGCGAAGACGGTATTCCAGATCGGCTCGGAACAGGATCGGCCTTATGTGATGCGGGCGGCGGATGATTTTATCATGATCGGCACGATCCCCGATTACGGCAAATTAGGCGGCGCGCTTACGCTCTACTATCCGGGTACGGGTCAGAAGGAAGTGTACCGGAATATCGTCCGCAATCAGAGCATTAACGGTCTGGCCTATAAGGACGGGAAAATATTCGGGTCGACCACCGTCTTTGGCGGGCTTGGCATCGGGGCAACCGAAAAAACCGCAAAAATGTTCGTCTGGGACGTCGCCAAAAAAGAAAAGATAACGGAATTTGCGCTGGATATTCCCGAACTGGATCAGCCCGTCATGATTAGCGGCTTGACGATCGGGCCGGACGGGAACGTATGGGGAGGCGTCGACGGGATCATCTTCAAGCTCGACCCGGTGACGTACCGCGTTCTTGATTATAAAAACATATATCCGCATGTGAAAAATTACGGCTTCTGGCGTCCATATCATCCGCATTGGGGGCAGGATGGCCTGCTGTACATCGATCTGGCGGATCGGATTACCGTCATCGATCCGGAGACGCTGGAGCATGTCACGCTCTCCGAGGATAACGGCAGCACATTCCAGGAGATCGCCTTCATGACGCTGGCCGAGGACGCTCAGGGCAACGAGCATATTTATTACATCGATCAGGCCAATGTCAACAAAATTAAGATTACGGGCAAGACTCGCTAATCCTTGCCTTTCGTTTGCTTCTCGCAGGATGCAACAGCCGATGACCGCTGTCATCGGCTGTTTTTCGGGAAAGGATTGAACGGCCGGACGAACAACCGGATGAGAACAGGAACGATGAACGGAGTAACTGAGCAGGAAAAATAGGGTTGACACCTTGTAAGCGGATACAATAAAATGGAGGCATCCAAACTTTGTTAATTACTTTAACAAACTACCAGTCTTGCAGAAAGGAGGGAGTGAATTGATTGGCAAGGGCCAGACGGGAAATGCCAAGCTGGTGAAGCAAATGAACCGGGAAGGCATTCTTCATCAGCTGCGGGAGCATCCGCGTGTATCGAGAGCCGATTTGGCCAAATTAACGGAGCTGAGCCGTCCGTGCGTCTCCGCATTGGTCGATGAGATGATTGCGGAAGGGTTAATCAACGAAGTGGGGTTCGGAGAATCGACAGGGGGCAGAAAACCGATTCTTCTGGAATATAACTTTCAAGCATACGGCGTCATCGGCGCGGTGTTCGAAGGCAGCACCCTGCAATTGGCCGTTGCCAATCTGCGAGGAGAACTTCTTGTCCAGCGCACGACATGCCTTTCGCCTCCGATGAATGGGGAAGCGGCCATCCGGAGCATTGAGGAAGGAATAGCGGCCCTGCTTGACGAGAGCGGATTCCGCAAGGAATGGCTGCTGGGCATGGGGCTCGGACTGCCCGGCATTACCCGCCGAAGCTCCGGAACGGTAAGCTACGCGCCGAGCACGGGGTGGATGGGACTGCCGGTGCAGCGGGAAATCGAGGCCGTCCTGGGCCTGCCCGTCGCGATTGAGAATGACGTGAATCTGATGACGCTTGGGGAATTTTACAAGGGGATCGGAGTCGGGCATTCCAATCTGGTGTATATGTATGCGGGCACCGGCATCGGCGCCGGAATCATGATCGACGGGCAGCTCTACCGGGGAGCCAGGGAAGCGAGCGGCGAGATTGGTTATATGGTCATCGGCCCCGTCGGGAAGCAGGCCAAAGGAGAGTACGGCGTATTCGAACGGAATTATTCCGTACGCGCGATCCGTGACAAGGCTAGAGGCGTCCTCCCTGCGATCGACGACGATACGAGCATTATGAAGCAGATCGTCGACCATGCGGGCCGCGGGAATGAAGGGGCCCGAAGACTGCTCGACGACGTCTGCCGGCACTGGACCTATGGCATTGCCAATCTGACGAGCGTCATGGATCCGGAGCTGCTGATTCTGAGCGGAGAAATGCTGCATATCGGGGACGATGGGATCGCTGCCATCCGGCAATGGCTCAACGATTGGGTTCCTTCCGTTCCTCCGATCAAAATGGCGGCCCTTGGGGATCAGGCGGGACTTATCGGGGCGATCCATTGCGCGCTCGAAGCTTTTTCATCATCTGCAAACGTAAAAAAATGACACAAACACAAATACAACCAACCATATCCGCTCTTTTTACTTCAGCCTGCCGCCTTTGTATTGGGGCGGTTCAGACATATCCTCCAAGAAATAAGAGCAGCAACCTAAATACAACACTCCGACGAAAAAAAACACCAAGACTCAAAAATGCATAAAGGGATAGCTTGAAAGGACAGTTCAACCAGGTATGGAGTCCGGCTCGGGACAACGCTTTTTTCTGAGTTTTCTCGGGCACTGCATCTATTTATTGAAAATGTTATTAATTAACTCATTAGTCATTTTGTAACAGATCAAACGATTTGGCGAAAGTGATGATTTTTCAGAAAAACAATGAAAATTATACTGGAGGTCAATAATGGGACACGCAAAAAAGGATCTCAAGTGGTGGATGGGGGCAGTTCTTAGCCTGGTTATGCTGATGGTGACGGCCTGCAGCGGCAGCACCGCATCCGAAGGCGGCCAGCCGGCGGGAACGAACGGCTCGCAGAAGCAGAAGCTCGTTATTTATACGGCGCGAGACAAGAATGTCGTCGAGGAGATCATTCCGAAGTTCGAAGCGAAGCATCCCGAGGTCGAGGTGGAAGTGCTTACGATGGGGGCGCAGCAAATTTTGGAGCGCGTCCGCGGCGAAAAAGCGAACCCGCAGGCGGATTTCTGGTGGGGCGGCACGCAATCGGCTCTGATGACGGCGGCGGAGGAAGGGCTGCTCGAAAGCGTGAAGCCGAGCTTCGCCGACAGCGTTCCGGAGCTTTACAAGGACAGCGAGGATCGCTGGTACGGCGAAATGCTGCTGCCGGAAGTCATCATGTACAACTCCGCGGCGCTGAAAAAAGAAGAAGCGCCCCAAGACTGGGATGACCTGCTCGATCCCCAATACAAAGGAAAGATCATTATACGGGGCGTGCTTGCTTCCGGAACGATGAGGACGATATATTCCGCCATGATTTACCGTCAAGACGCGAACGATCCTGCCCCAGGGTATGAGTGGCTGAAGAGGCTCGACGCCAATACGAAGGAATACGCCCAGGATCCGACCAACCTGTATCTGAAGCTGGCGCGCGAGGAAGGCACGCTGTCGCTGTGGAATCTGCAGGATATCATGATTCAGAAGGAATTGCAGAAGCAGCCGTTCGATTTTATCTATCCGGCCAGCGGCGCGCCGATTCTGGTCGATGGGGTCGGCGTAGTCAAGGGCGCCAAAAACATGGAAGCGGCGAAGAAATTTTATGAATTCCTGTTCGATTCCAATCTGCGTGTGGAGCTGGCGGAGAAGCTGTACCAGATTCCGACGCGTACGGATATCAGCAAGGACACACTCCCGGCATGGCTGCAGGGACTGGAGTTGAAGCCGCTGCCGCTGGATTGGGCGGTCATGGCGGAGAAAGAGAAGGAATGGATGCAGCATTGGGACGAGAACATCAAGGGCAAAGGGTCCAACTAACGCATTCGGGCGGGGGCTCCTCCGCCTGATCATTTTACCAAGGGGGCAAGCAACTTGATAGAGGTCAACCTGGATCATGTGAGCAAACAATTCGGAAACGTAAAGGGAGTCGCGGATGTCAATGTCCGGATTCAACCGGGGGAATTTTTCACCTTTCTCGGGCCGAGCGGCTGCGGCAAGACCACGACGCTGCGAATGATCGCGGGCTTCTACTATCCGAGCGCGGGCCGGATCCTGTTCGGCAGCAGCGATGTGACCACACTTCCCCCGAACAAGCGCAACACGGGCATGGTGTTTCAGAACTATGCACTGTTTCCGCATATGACGGTGTTCGAAAATATCGCGTTCGGCCTGCAAGTGAGAAAGGTCGCGAAATCCGAGATCGTGCGGCGCGTCGAACGCGCGCAGAAGCAAGTCCATCTGGAGGGCTACGGCAGCCGCCGAATCGATCAATTGTCCGGCGGCCAGCAGCAGCGGGTCGCGTTGGCTCGCGCCCTGGTGATCGAGCCGCAAATCCTGCTCCTCGATGAACCGTTATCGAATCTGGATGCGAAGCTGAGAGAAGAAACGAGAATCGAAATCAAAAGATTGCAGCTGGAGCTCGGCATCACGACGATCTATGTCACGCATGATCAGGCCGAGGCGATGGCGATGTCGGACCGGATTATGGTGATGCAGGGCGGGGTGGTGCAGCAGATAGGAAGCCCGGCGGACATTTATCATCGTCCGGTCAACCGGTTTGTCGCGTCCTTTATCGGGGAATCCAATCTGTGGGAAGGAACCGTGGAACGAATCGCAGACGGAGAAGCGGTCATTCGGATCGCTCCGGATCTGGCGTTGACGGGACTGGCTGCGAACGCCTCGCCGGACTGCAGATTGGAGACGGGCAAACGCGTCACGATGTCCATACGTCCGGAATCGATACGCGAGTCCCTGCCAGGGGAGCCCATGGACAATGTGGTCTGCGGCAGCGTGATCATCTCCGAATTTACGGGCGTGAGCGTGAACTATGTGTCGCAAGCGGCGGGGCGGCAATTGAAGGCGATGTTCGTCAATCAGGGGCATCGGGTGCGCGGAAGAGGGGAATCCATATCCTTGTTTATTCCAAAAGAAAGCATTTATTTTTTGGAATAGAGAGGGGATGAACGATGATACCGAAACGGAACATAAAACCGAGGAAACCGGGGATTGCTCCATTCAGGCCCGTTCCCATTACGCAGTCGCCCTATTTTGTCTATGTCCTGGTCGCGCCCTTGTTTTTGGTGCTGTTGGCTTATGTCGTATATCCGCTGTTCCAGACGTTCATGCAAAGCATTCAGACAGAGGATCAACTCTCGCTTCAAAACTATGCCCGCTTTTTTAGCCTGGAGCATACCTCCAATCTGGAAGCGCTCTGGACCAGCATTTTTATTTCGGTGTTAAGCGTGATCACCTGCGCGATTGTCGGCGTTGCGATGGCCTTTCTGCTGGAACGCTACGAATTCCCCGGCCGCAAAATCCTGGCCGTCCTCGTGCTTGTCCCGATGGCTTTGCCGCCGCTCGTCGGCGTGCTGTCGTTTACGTTTCTCTATGGAGAGAGCGGGATTATTCCGCGGGCGCTCAAGGAGTTGCTTCAGCTTGAACAGGTGCCGTTTGCGTTAAAAGGCATCTGGGGCGTGCTCGTCGTCCATACGTTCACGATGTACACGTACTTTTACATGACGGCATCGTCGGCGATCCGCAATCTCGATCCGTCGCTGGAAGAGGCGGCGGCCAGTCTCGGCGCGGGACGGCTCTACATATGGCGGCGCGTTATTTTGCCGATGCTGACCCCGGCCTTGGTCGCGTCGTCGCTGCTCGTGTTCATGATCGCGATGGCTTCCTATACGGCTCCGCTCATTTTCGGCATTGAGCGGACGATGACGATGCAGATTTACTTGTCCCGGACGAACGGCAATCTCGATATGGCGGCCGCACAGTCCACCATTCTGTCGGTCGTGTCGATCGCGTTCCTGCTCGTCATGCGCTGGTATCAGGGCCTGCGCAATTACCAGAACATGAGCAAGGGGGTCAGCGTGCATCGGACGGAAGTGAAGAGCGCCGCGGGCAAATATGTCGCCATGCTCCTGTCTATCGCGGGGATCGTCGTGCTGCTGCTTCCGATTCTCGTGCTTGTTCTCATCTCGTTCTCGGCGGACGGCAGGTGGACGACGCAAATTTTGCCTCCTGAATATACGGTGGAGCATTACGTAAAGCTGTTCACCGACAGCAAAACGTGGCGGCCGATTGCGAACAGCTTCCAGATGAGCTTCGTGGCCACCATCGGCAATGTGATCTTCGGCGTCGCTGCCGCTTACGCGATGGTGCGCTTGTCCTTCCGGGGAAAAACGCTGCTTGATGCGCTGATCATGCTTCCGTGGGCCTTGCCCGGCACGGTCGTCGCGGTCAACCTGATCGCGGCCTTCAGCGAGCCTACCGTATTCAGCTTCAATCAGGTGCTCATCGGCAGCTTCTGGATACTTCCGTTGGCGTATTTCGTCCGCCATTTGCCGTTAGTGTTCCGCTCCACCTCCGCCACCCTGATCCAGATGGACGCTTCGGTCGAGGAGGCGGCGCGCAATCTGGGCGCATCGTGGTGGTACAGCTTCCGGCGGGTCGTGTTCCCGATGGCGCTCAGCGGGATTTTGGCGGGAACTCTGCTCGCGTTCGTGCAGGGCATCGGGGAATTCGTCTCTTCCATCTTGCTCTTTACTGCCAGAAGCACTCCGCTATCCGTCGAGATTTTTCAGCGGATGTATTCGTTTGAATTCGGCACGGCCTGCGCGTACGGCGTGCTGCAAATTTCCTTGATCATCATCGTGCTCTTCGTATCGCGCAAAATAACGGGCGACAGCGCAGCCATGTAACGGGCGGTTAATTGGAAGGAAGGTCATTTCGTGGGAACACCTAGGGGTTCGCCAACCACGTGATGATATGCAGCGGGGAACAGGCCATTCCCTGCTGACAAACAATCCACCATTCGAGGAGGGATTTGATGATCAGAGGCAAGTCAGCTTGGAGGTTCTGTTCCTTGTTCATGAGCATGGTGCTGGCGGGCGGCGCCCTGCTGTCCGCTCAAGCCCAACCCGCATATGCGGATCGCGGGATTGCCGATCTGTGGAAGGCGATTCGGCCATTGACGACGATCGCGAGCGCCATGAACACGGGGGCCCACCCCGATGATGAGCACAGCGCAACCTTGGCTTACCTGTCCTTGGGGCGAGGCGTGAGCACCTCCAGCGTCATCGCGGTCAGAGGGGAAGGCGGTCAGAACGAGATCGGGAGCGAGCTGGGGCAGGCCCTCGGCGTCATTCGGACCCGTGAGCTGCAGGAGGCATCCCGCATCACTAACGTGACGTTAGGCATGCTTGGCGAGAAGCTGGACGATCCGATCTACGATTTCGGCTTTTCGAAGAGCGTGGAGGAGACGCTGGACAAATGGGGCGACTCCGTCGTCTACGAGCGCTTGATTCGAAAAATTCGCGAGCTCCGCCCGGATGTCATCATTCCTTCGTTCTTGAACGAAGCCTCCACGCATGGACATCACCGCACGATCAACGTGCTTACCGTGAGGGCGTTCAAGGATGCGGCGAATCCGGACATTTTTCCTGAACATCTGAAAAAGGGCCTGCGCCCCTGGCAAATCAAGAAGCTGTACGTGCCGGCCCATGCCACGGATTACAGCGTGAACATTCCGGTTGGGGACTACGATGAAATCTACGGCGCGTCATATCTGCAGCTCGGGGAAGAATCCCGCTTCATGCACCGCAGCCAGGGGATGGGCAGGGTGTATGACGAAGGCCCCGGGCAAGGCGAGCTGTTCAGCAAGTATTACAAGCTCGAGCTGAGCACCGTCACATCGAAGGAGAAAGAGAATGACTTCTTCGACGGCATTGCTTTCACCTTCGAGGATTTGGCGAAGGAGATCGAGGCGAAGGACAAAGACGGCAAGGTGGCCCGTGATTTGCGCGCCTTGCACAAGGACGCGAATGAAGTCGTTGCCGCCTATCCCAGCTTTGCCGGCGTCCTGAAGCAAGTTCATAAGATGAAAGCCGATGTGCAGACCGCGCTGGCTGAGGTCCAAGCATCCGGACTGGAGGCGGCAGTCAAGGAGGATTTGCTTCACCGGCTTCGGGTCAAGGAAGCGCAGCTGAATATAGCCAGCAAGGAAGCGGCGTCCGTGGTGGCGAAGGTCAAGCCGGCCGACAGTGAATTGGTCGCGGGCCAGACGACGAAGGTCGTCGTGTCGGCTTTCAACGGCGGCTCCACGACCTTGCGCAACGTTAAGTTGAGCCTTCGCGTCCCCGCAGGCTGGAAGGCCGCTCCGGCCGGGGCGACCCGCTTCGAGCAATTGGGCTACAACGAGACGGCATCTGCCGTCTTCGAGGTGACGGTCCCCGCGAACGCCCCGCTGTTCAAGCCTTATGACCCGGCGGTGTTCCAGGGGAAGGCCGAATATGAGGCGTACGGCACGGCCACGACGCTGGACGTTGCGCCGCAGAACGCCGTGGCTGTTCTGCCGCCGTACTCGATGACGCTGAGCCCGAAGGCCACGATTCTGAATACGCTCCGGGCGGGAGAGCCGATTCCGGTGAAGGTGACCGTGCGCAATTACACGCCGGGCGCTTCCAAAGCGTCAGTCTCGCTGAACGTGCCGGAAGGCTGGACGGTTGAGCCGGCCGTCGAAGAGCTAAGCTTCGCCGCGAAGGGCGAAACGAAGTCCGCCGCATTTACGGTCAAGGCGGCATCGAACGTGGCGCCGGGCGCCTTTTCCGTGAAGGCGATCGCGAAGAACGGCGCCGTGCTCAGCACACATGGGGCGCAGGTCATCGAATACCCGCATATCGGCAGGACGTACCTGGTGCAGCCGGCGGAGCTCAGCATCCAGGCCTTCGATCTGAAGGTGCCGGACCAATTAAAGGTCGGTTACGTGTCCAGCGGCTTTGATAACATCGATCAGTATTTGCGCCAAGCGGGCGTCGATGTCGTCAATCTCGAGGCGAAGGATATCGAATCCGGCGATCTGTCGCCGTACGACACCATCGTGCTCGGCATTCGCGCCTATGCCTTCCGCCCGGAATTGATTCCAAGCAACCAGCGCCTGCTCAGCTATGTTAAGGACGGCGGCAATCTGGTCGTCCAGTATCATAAGCCGGAGGACAAATGGTCGCCGGAGCTGGCTCCGTATCCGATTACGATCGGAACGCCGCTCATTCAGTGGCGCGTCACGGACGAGAATTCGAAGGTGACGATGCTGGCCCCGGATCACCCGATGTTCAACACGCCGAACAAGATTACGAATCAGGATTGGCAAGGTTGGATTCAAGACCGCTCCGCCTACAATCCGTCGCAATGGGGCAAGGAATATACGGAGCTCATCTCGAACGGCGACCCGGGGGAGAAGGAGTTCACGGGCACGTTCCTGACCGCGCATTATGGCAAAGGGGTCTATACGTACAGCTCCCTGGTCTGGTACCGCCAGATTCCGGCGCTCGTTCCGGGCTCCATGCGGATGTTCGTCAATATGATTAGCCAGCATCAGTAGGAAGGCGTTTGCACTCACAACCATTAGGCTTTAATCGCTGCCGGTTTATTTACCTGAAAGCTGCCTGACAACTGCCGCCTGACACGGCTATCTGCGCAGCATGGCACCAACGGCGAGGGTCCCGAACAGATTACCGCGAAAGGGCGGAGCGTGAGCCGTCAACCCGGACGGATTGCCGCGAAAGGGCGGAGCGTGAGCCGTCAACCCGTACGGATTACCGTGACAAGGCGGCAGCAAAAGCGTCAACCCGAACGGATTACCGTGACAAGGCGGCAGCAAAAGCGTCAACCCGAACGGATTACCGTGACAAGGCGGCAGCAAAAGCGTCAACCCGAACGGATTACCGTGACAAGGTGGCAGCAAAAGCGTCAACCCGAACGGATTACCGTGACAAGGCGGCAGCAAAAGCGTCAACCCGAACGGATTACCGTGACAAGACAGCAGCATAAGTCGCCAACCCGAACGGACACCGCAGAAGACGGTATCTAGCACAAGCATCCAATTTTCGTTATGGAAGTGAAAAGCTCCAGCTTTCCGCCCCTTCGGGACCCTCTCCCATTTTCACTGCATGAGGAGGTGCAAGCATTGAAGGCACTCGGAATTCACGGGCGGGATATCGAGCAAGTGGCAATGGACGTCCGGTTCGCCGTCGTTCCGTTGGGCTCGGTGGAATATCATGGTCCGCACGCTCCGCTCGGAACGGATACGATCCTGGCGGAGAGCTTCGCGGAGCGGATTGACGCATCCCTGCATCCTTTGATCTATCCGGCCATTCCATACTCGGCCTGTCCCGGCAAGACCCGGCATTATCCGGGCACGATCCCGGTTCGCCCCACAGTCTTTATCGATTATCTCGCCGATGTCGCCGAAGGCATATGCCGGCTCGGCATCCGCCATATCGTGCTGCTGAACGCCCACGATGCCAATATGGGGCCGGCCCACACCGCAGCCGAGCAGGTAACCGGCGCCTATCCTGACGCCAGCTTCCTTCTGATCAACTGGTGGCAGATGGCGAGCGCCGATTTCGCGCAGCGGATGGGGCTTTTTCTAGGAACGGCTGGCCGTGGGCATGGGGGACCGTACGAGATGTCGGCCATCAAGGCCTTCCGCCCGGAAATGGTAACCGTACAGGAATCCGACCTTGAACTTGACGCGGATCCCCCGTTATCTTCCGTGCCTTATGTATTAGTGGAAGGAAGGCCGCAAGGCTGGGACGGCTATACGGGCCGCATCCGGCAGAGCTCCCTTGAGGCGGGGCAGATCTTCGTGGAGGAAGCGAGCCGCCATATGAACTTGCTCCTCCAGGAGTGGCTGGCGAGGAGAACAGACAAGACGAAGGAGTGATATTTGCGCTATGGGATATCGTGAAAAATGGATGGAAGCGGAAGGAACTTCATTCCCTGGCAAAACGTACGCGGAGGTGGTGCTGGAGCCGGCTTTTAAGGAAGCGAAAACCCATTTGCTCGGACCGATGATGGCGATCAACAAGGCCCATCTTATCATGCTGCAGCGGCAGCAGTTGGTGTCGCTTGACGAAGCGAAGCAGATCGCCAAGGCGATTCGGGCCATCGACACGGAGGCGCTTCGCCAAGCCAGTTATACCGGACAGTTCGAGGATTTGTTCTTCCAGGTCGAGCATCAACTGCTGGAGCATGCGGGGGAGATCGCCGGCAACCTGCATCTGGCGCGCAGCCGGAACGACATGGGCATCGCGATCTACCGGATGGTGCTGCGGGAGAAGCTGCTCGAGACGCTGGCTTCCGCGCTGAAGCTGAAAGAGCAACTGCTGCTGTTCGCCAGCGACCACACCGGCACGCTGATGATCGGTTACACGCACACGCAGCAGGCGCAGCCGACGACACTTGCGCATTACATGATGGCGGTCGCCGATTCGCTCAACCGGGATATCCGGCGCATGATGGCGTCCTACGCCAATTGCAACCGCAGCAGCATGGGCGCGGCGGCGCTCACGACATCGGGCTTCGCGATTAGCCGGGAGCAGATGATGGAGCTGCTCGCCTTCGACGAACTTATCGATAATTCCTATGACGCCATCGGCGGGGCCGATTATCTGGGCGAGATCGCGGCGGCCGTGCAGCTTGCGGCAATCAATCTGGGCCGGGTCGTTCAAGATATGCTGCTGTGGTGTACGCAGGAGTTCGGCGCGCTGCATGTGGCGGCCCCTTATGTGCAGATCAGCTCCATCATGCCGCAGAAGCGCAATCCCGTCTCGTTCGAGCATATGCGCGCCCTGCTGTCGAGCTGCGCCGGCAATACGAACACGGTGCTGACGATGATTCACAATACGCCGTTCGGCGACATCGTGGACACCGAGGACGACATGCAGCCATATGCCTGGAAAAGCCTCGCCATATTGGATAATATATACCGCCTGTTCGCCGCCGTCATCGGCACGATGGAAGTGAACAAGGAGGTGCTGCGCGAGCGGACGCAGGGAAGCTTCGCCACGGTGACCGAACTGGCGGATACCCTGGTCCGAACGGATGGCTTGTCGTTCCGCAAGGCCCATCATATCGTCAGCGACGTGGTGCGGCAGGCCTTGGCGCAAGGACAGGCGGCCGATCAGATTACGCTTTCCCTCGTCAACGAGAGCGCGCGGCGCCATATCGGGCGAGAGACGACACTTAACGAACAAACGCTGCGCGAGGCGCTCGACCCCGCGCATTTTGTGGACATTCGTTCGCTGCCTGGAGGACCGAGCCCGAAGGAAGTGCAGCGCATGATCGGAATTCGGATGAATGAGCAGCAGGCGCATTTGAAATGGGTTGGGCAGGCGCAGGACAAGATTCGGCGGGCGATGCGGCATTTAGACGAAGTCATTCTGGAGTGGAGTGGTACTTGATGGCTGTGCGCCGCATCCCCCTGCTGGCCGTCGACGGCGGGGGGACCAAATCCCTTGCCGTCTTCACGGATAGGCAGGGCCAGTTGCTCGGACGAGGACATGGCGGACCGTCCAATTACCATGGCAGCGGGACAAAGGGAGCGATACGCGAGCTGGCGGCGGCGATCCGCGAAGCGATCGCGGATCTGGAGCGGAGCGGCGGATGTCTTGTCATACCGGAACCGAAGAAGGAACGGGAAGCGGATGTGGAAGTGGAATGTGCCGTGTTCGCCCTGGCCGGCCTGGATACCGAGTCCGACAGGCGCGCCGTTACCCGATTGGTAGAGGAGGCGCTCGCGCTGCTGCCGCTTCAAGCCAGGCACCTGATCGTGGAGAACGACGGTTATGCCGCCCTGCTCGGCGGGACCGGCGGTCAGCCGGGGATATTGGTGATTGCCGGAACCGGTTCGATTATATACGGCATCGACGGGCACGGAAGGACGGCCAGGGCGGGCGGCTGGGGCCACCGTGTCGGCGACGAAGGCAGCGGCTATTGGATCGGCAAGCAGGCGGCGCTGGCGATTCTGAGGGCCTATGACGGAAGGGGAGCAGACACGAGGCTGAAGGAATGGGTGCTGCCGTATTTAGGCATGGAGCGGGAAGAGGAGTTGTTCGACTGGATGTACGGATCAGCCTATTCCATTCAGACCGTTAGCCGGCTCTCCCGCGCCGTCGGCCAGGCAGCCTCTGCCGGAGATAAGGAAGCGCAGCGGATTTTATCGGCAGCCGCTGACGAACTGTTTTACGCCGCAGCCGCGGTGATCCGTCATTTATCCTTCCACCGCGACCCCTTTGTTGCGATTATGCAGGGCGGAGTGCTGCAGCATGAAGGGCGCGTCCGGGAAGCGCTGATGCGCCGGATTGAAGCATACGCTCCGCATGTCCAATGGGACGACGCCCGCCGGGAGCCGATCTACGGGGTAATAGCCATGGGATTATCCTACTTTAGAGAAAAAGGGAAGGGGGAAACGTGCGAATGATAACGTTAAACGATGCTCCATACATGCGAGGAACCGCTGAACGGCGGGAGGCTAAAGGGAAATGAAGAAAAGATGGCTCTTCGTGTTCGCTCATCCTGACGATGAGTCCTTTGCGGCCGGAGGGACGATAGCCAGGTTGAGCAGGGCGGGCCATGACGTCATTCTCGCGTGCGCCACCTCGGGATGCAAGGGAAGGTCAGGGGAATTTCGATTCGCTAGTCGCGAAGAATTGGCCCGGTACCGGGAACAGGAGCTGCGGAACGCCTGCTCCATCCTTGGCGTCGCCGAGCTCGTGCTGTACCGGTACCCGGACGGCGAACTGAAGTCGCTTGACTTGTCTAAGCTGACGGACCGGATTCAGTCCACGATTGTGGAGCGAAGGCCAGAGATCATTATTACGTTCCCGCCGGACGGGGTGACCGGACACCCCGATCATATCGCGATTTCCCGGGCCACGGAGAGAGCGGTCGAACGGGCCGAGGCGCCTTACCCGGAGGGGAGGAAGCCATCGCTCTACTATACCTCGATCCCTCATTACTACGACCATTGTCCGGATTCCGGACCAGCGCAGACCTGCCCGATCACGGCGCGAGCCGATATCCGCGGCTTCCGCCATCACAAGGGGCGGGCCTTGCAGGCCTACCGGAGCCAGATCTACTCCGTGAACCGCGCCTATCCCGGCGTCATGGACGGCGACTTCACCGTCATCGGCGACTACGAATACTACACCCTGGTCCGCGCCAATGGTCAGCCTGTCCCGCCGAACACGGCCGCGGGGGCTCTCGACGAACTGCCGGAGATGGATCTGGGGTGAAGGGAGCGGGGCATCATTCATCTGGCTGACCTGCTGGTGCCGAATGGCTGCCCCCAAACCCTATAACCCGTTAGAGTCAGCGGCAATGATGTATTTCCTCGTCTTTGCCCTGTGTTGCCAGGCCCCAGGCCAACAACCGGGGCTTGCCCTCGCCTTAGTGCCCCCCAAGGAATGGATTACTCGTGGCGCAACGGCCGTTACCTTATCCCGTGACTCATGATATACTTAATGAGAGAACAAGTTGAGGAAGCGGACAGAATGAGGATAATATCCGGCCCCTTCGGCCCGGCGAGGAAAGCGGAGTCGTGCGATTTTGATGATTAGGCACACGACGGGTGCGAATGTGAAGCGCACATGAATTCCCCGGGACATTCGCACCATGGTTTTTACATTATTATCCAAATAAACCGAAGAAGAGTTATGGATTTAACGTAATTTTTGGTTCATATATCTATTTTATGGTTTTATTCAATCATACTTGAACGGATATTTTACACATTCAGTCAATTTTCGCAGTCGCATCCTACGCGGATGCGTGGATTGAAATAAGCTGCCTCATCTCGGCTCGGTGAGCACGCCGGTGTCGCATCCTACGCGGATGCGTGGATTGAAATGAGATGCATATCCAGCTCGGCAAACAGCACACCGACCGTCGCATCCTACGCGGATGCGTGGATTGAAATCTGTGCTGTCAATTGGCTCATCATGTCCACCTCACGTCGCATCTTACGCGGATGCGTGGATTGAAATCAACTGGAAGGTAGCTTATCGCCACAGGTCAACAAGTCGCATCTTACGCGGATGCGTGGATTGAAATATAACCAACATACTCCCTCCGACGAGTCCTCCTCGTCGCATCTTACGCGGATGCGTGGATTGAAATGTCTAATCTCACGTGAGCACGTCGATTAGCGGGTGGGGAAACTGCTGAAGAGGACGTCAGGCATGAGAGCATGTTATCTGTTTGAAGGTCACCATACCTCGCTTTTCAACCTCTCCCCACCTTATTTACATCAATTGAATATTATGGTAACGTACAAATAAAGATGTCTTGGAAGGGTGATGATATGGAAGCATCGTCGCTACAATATTCCACTATTGGCGACAGCATAAGACAATACAGAAATAAAGCCAATCTTACACAAAGCCAACTTGCCGAGTTGTCAGGCGTCAGCACAGGCTATATCTCCAAAATTGAAAATGATGAGGTAGAACGTCCTTCATTTGAAAAGGTTAATCCCATAGCTAACGCATTACATATACCTATTCGTGAAGTCATACAACCATATCTTGAAATAGGGCAAAAATCCGATGTTCTGTTCGGAATCTTACGAGAAGTAATCAAGGGAGATGGAGCGGATTTAACGGATTTAATTATTAAAACGGCATCTGCCTGTTTACATAGCAAGGATTTGGACAGCATCGATTTGATGGAAAAACTGTACCAGTTTGTAGATCAGGAAGTGAACAACGACTCGCTCAAACTCGCCTTGTACGATCTCATTATCCGTCACTCCCGTGGCTACGGTATCAATAAGTTTGTTGCCAAAGCTCTTTTTCAGAAATATCTTATTGAAAGAAATGACTTTACTAAACTACATGCAACCTATGATTCGGGGCGATTTGTTTTACATTACATAGATTTTCTATCAGCAGAAGAACGAACAACCTTATTTTATAAGCTAGGTGTTCATGCGTATAATTTGCGGCGTTTTCAAGAGAGCATTGACTTATGCATGAATAATGTAACCGAGGATATACCGGTAAGCTTGATCAAGGCGGAATCCATAGCTGTCGTTCATAATTCTTACTATTATATAGGCGAGTATATTTTGAGTGAGTCTTATTTGAAACAGTACATAACTTTTCCGTATCCTCATATTCAAGATAATGCAAAATTAATGATGGCTGTCCTGAATGTGAAAAAAGGGGATAAAGAACTTGCCTTGTCGCAGCTTGAAGAATGTTTGCAGAGTTGCGGAGAGAATGCTTTGTTGCATGTTATCAACCAACTCATGATACTATACCTTGAAATGAATGATTGGGCATCTATTGAAAAGCTATTAAAGTGGGAAAATAAAATTGTCTCTATTCCATACATTACACCGTATAAGAAGTCTGAGTTGGCCCATTTCTATAAACTAAAAGGCAACTACTGCGTTTCTATAGGGAACATTGAAAACGGAATTCAGTGTTATTTGGAAAGTGCGTTACGATATTCCCAAGTTAACGATATTTTAAATGAACGCGAATGTTGTAGTCTAATTATAAAATTATATACTGATAGGGATAAAATGATGGATGTTGAAACCCTGAAAAAACTTCAGTTACTTTATAATCAATGTAATGATTGGGGCAACAGTTCCTCTTTATGAAGTAATTTACTATTATAATAGAGATTCCGATTAGACCGGATGGTTACTTTACATTGGAGGGATAAATATGAAACGGGTAACAAAATCTTTAATATTTGTTGTCGTGTTATTTACTACTATTATTATTGGCCCCTCAGATTTAATTACCACCTTTACTCATTATGTTCATGACGTTGGTTGGTAAAGATAAATAATTGAGGTAACGCAAGGGACGCCGTATACCAAGCGTCTCTTTTATTATTGAAAAAAATGATAAATTTTGTCGAATTTTCCTTGAAAGAGAATAAGGGAATTAAAGGAAAAACGTGATAAAGTTGCACCAAGAGCAACATGTAGATGCAGGCACCCAACGTTATACAATACGTGGAAGGGAGCAACTTTCATGTCTTTTTTTCTTGACGAAGTCGATTGCTTGAGATACAAAATCGAGAGCGTACGGCAGCAAATGATACAAGTGGCCGCAGAGAAGAAGAATTTCACCGATAAGACGGTCGTAGAATTGAGCCAAGAGCTGGATATTTACCTTTTGGAATATCAGAAGAGAAAGAATGCCGCAAGTCGATATAAAGTCCAGCGGTATGATGATAAGTTCTCCTTGGAAAGACACGGGCAACATTTGGACATCCATTCAGACAGGCGATGTGATGAAGTGGAATGGGGAGGGGGCACAGCCATTCTGAACATGGATATTCGTTGAAATGAAAGGTTTTTAGATTCAAAATCGAGTCGCATCCTACGCGGATGCAAACGGCACAACAACAAGCAGGAGGCATAACGCTTCACTGCTCTTGTATTTTGATTTTATGACTATCTCGATTTATACGAGCAGGAAACGGGTAATCGGCAGTTTTTATTCAACCGTCCCCGATCACACTCAAATGTTATGGGAACAAATAAAAAAGCCGTTCGTCTTGAAACGGCTAACAAAATGAATTAATGGGATTGTTCCCTTAACTTTGCGATAATATCTACTGGGAAGCCTGTTACCCTCGCGATCAATTCAGGATCCAGATCTTCGGCAATCATTTGCTTGACAACTTCTTCTTTTGCTTCCAGCTTGCCCTCACGCTTAATGGCATCCAAGGTTTTTTCAAGCCCATATCCGATACGCCTCCTTTTACGTTCTGAATAAGCTCGCGCAAATAGGGTTCATTTTCCGGTGAATTTCTGACTTAATATATTCGCCATCCAGGCGACCAATTGCTGCTGGCTTTCCTCTGGTAATTGCTGTATGGTATTCATCAGCTTGCCGAGCCGATTCAGTAATTCCGTCTGATCAAGCAAAAACACAGAACCAATCGTATTGGAAAGAGCCAACAACTCTTCTTCTGTATATCAGGCAACATCAATAAGGACATATTCAAAATTCAGGAGTTCCGAACCGAACATCGTTTCATTTGCTAACAACTGGCGAAATTGGCGACTGACGGTCCAGCGTCTCTTCCCATTGTACAGCACAATCGGCACAATGGGAGGCAGCCGGAATGTTTTTGGCTTGCCCTTCGTCTTTTCCTGATCTTTCATAAGATAGCACCAGATCTCAACCTGATAAAGCAGTAGGCGGTATGGCATGAGGAAATCCACTTTGGACTGCACTTCCAACAACAAGTAAAATAGCAGCTTCACCCGGTATACTAAATCGTCTTCCTTGCGCTTGAAAGCAGTCCTTGTTAAAGAATACGCTTTATCTCTGGCTGAAAAATCCAGGACAACCTAAGTCATGCCCAGAAAAAAACAATGGATAAGCTTAAAGACTTCGATCTTGATACAGCCAAGGCGTACAGGATGAGGCTGATCCTGCAGGTATCCAGCTTCGATTGTACCTATAGTCCTTCAGGATTGGATTCAGTGGGGGCTACACTGCTGTTTAGATCCGATGGTTGAAGCCGCAAAAATGCTACAGAAGCATTATGACGGCGTCATTCGATGGTTTAAATCCAAGCTGAACAACGGTTTATGGCAAGGTGTGAATAGCCTTTTCCAAGCGGCCAAACGAAAGGCAAGAGGTTACCGCTCTTAGAAAAACATCATCGCCATGGTATTTGTACTGGCAAGGAACTCAATTTCGCCTTGAAATGAAAAAAGAATTGACAACAGCTTGGAGCCACGCATCGCTCGGATCTGAACCAATCCCCTTGTCCGATTTTCAAAGAGTTTCTGGAATTTCATAGAGCATCTTATGCTGGTAGCATCGCTAGCGGCGAAGAGCTTCTAAACGTTATTTTGTGGTATCCTTCATAATGAACAGCTCCATTGTGGTTTTATCAGAGAAGGACGAGTATGGCATAACACTGTATTCATGCTTTGGGTTTCAGCGGCTTTCCTATGCTAATCCTTCTGAAGAACATATAATTAACTAAGGAGGCATGCTGCGGCATGTTCCTTTCGCTTTCTTTCGCCGATAGACCAGTTAAGCTGAACCTATCACAAGTACCGGCAAGTTATTTGCAGAAAAGCTCGCAGAAGCCTGTATTTTCATCACGCGAACCATACTCCGATCGGAACGATGCGTAAGGAGGCCTCTGCTTAGGTTTACGTACACACCGATAATTATGTGTGTAATTCATAAAAGTTACATAAATTATTGATTGAGTATTTCCAGACTGATATGTTTTGATTGTAAGAGAAATAAGTAATTTTAAAGAAATACTTATTATGAAGAGGACGGGATATGAAACTTGAAGATATTGTAACGATTAAAATAGGGAGAAACCTGTCTAGAGGAAGCGAGAAAAATGATCTAACTTTAGTTGCCTATTCATTTGAGGATTTAATAAATGACTTAGATGGCTCATTTCTAGACTCACAAGCTAGTTCTTATACTGCAATTTCAAGTCATAAAGAAGGCTATTTAAGTAGTGCTGGAGATGTTGTGTTCAGCTTTGTTAGTTCGAAAGCCGGAATAGTAAGTAACTTAAATCAAGGAAAGATTATTAACCAAAACTTTGCTAAACTTATTATTGAACATGATCAATTGGATAGCAGCTATTTATGTTATGCATTGAATGAATCCTATTCAATGAAAAAGCAAATGGCAATATCTATGCAAGGAAGTACTGTACCAAAATTAACCCCAGCGATACTAAAAGAGTTGGAAATCAAGTTACCGAGTATTGAGAAACAACGGACAATTGGAAAAGCTTATTTCTTTTTGAGAAAGCGTCACGCTTTGGCAAAGAAACAAGCAGAACTTGAAGAGCGACTTTATTTAGAAGTATTGAAGCAAATAGACCAACAATAGAAAAAGTGAGGAACGCAACATGGCTGAATTAAATACAAAATTATTTAGTGCCGCGGACAACCTGCGAAGCAAAATGGATGCATCAGAATACAAAAACTACTTATTAGGATTGATTTTTTACAAGTACTTATCTGATAAGTTATTAGAAAAAGTAGTTGAAATAGCCGATGAATCCCTAGAAGAATACAACACACAAGAGAAACAAACTCAATTGTATAGAAATTTATTAGCAGATAAAGAGATAAAAGATGACTTAATTGAAACATTAGTGGATACATTGGGCTATGATATTGAACCAGAGTATTTATTCAATGTATTAACCACTCAAGCGAAACAAAACACGTTTCAGTTAAATGACTTGAATAAAGCCTTTATCGATTTGTCTACGAAATATGATCAATTTAATGGATTGTTTGATGATGTGGATTTGAAATCAAAAAAATTGGGATCAGATGATCAACAGCGAAACATTACCATTACAGAAGTACTGAAGAAACTAAATGATATCGATGTGATGGGACATAATGGTGATGTCATTGGGGATGCCTATGAGTTCCTAATTGGTCAATTTGCCTCAGAGGCTGGCAAGAAAGCTGGAGAATTCTATACACCTCATGAAGTATCTGACATGATGGCTCGTATTGCCGCAATCGGTCAAGAAGACAAAAAATTGTTTAGTGTATATGACCCCACCATGGGATCAGGTTCCTTGATGTTGAATATTCGAAACTATATTAACCATCCGGATAGTGTAAAGTATCATGGACAAGAACTAAATACAACGACCTATAATCTGGCAAAGATGAACTTGATCTTGCATGGCGTTGGTAAAGAAGATATGCGTTTACGCAATGGGGATACATTGAACAAAGATTGGCCGACTGATGAGCCTTATACCTTTGATGCGGTCCTTATGAATCCACCCTACTCTGCAAAATGGTCCGCAGATGAAACCTTTTTAGATGATTCTCGTTTCAATCGTTACGGGAAATTAGCGCCAAAATCAAAAGCAGACTTTTCCTTTCTTTTACATGGGTTCTATCATTTAAAAGATTCGGGAACAATGGCTATCGTCTTACCGCATGGGGTACTGTTCCGTGGAGCTGCAGAAGGTGTGATTCGGAAGAAACTATTAGAAGATGGCAGTATATACGCCGTAATTGGCATGCCGGCAAATTTATTCTTTGGGACATCGATTCCAACAACAGTCATCATCTTGAAGAAAAACCGCAGCACTCGTGATGTGTTATTTATTGATGCAAGTAAGGAGTTTATTAAAGGAAAGAACCAAAATAAACTTTCCAAAGAAAATATTGATAAGATTGTCGAAACGTATAAGAAACGAGAAGATGTAGAGAAATATGCCCGTGTCGCTTCCTTTGATGAAATCAAAGAGAATGATTTCAATTTGAACATCCCTCGGTACGTTGATACCTTAGAGGAAGAAGCGCCCGTGGATATGGCTGCAATTGGCTCAACCATCCAAGAAATCCGAAAAGAAAAAGCAGAACTAGAATCTAGCATATATCAGATAATTTCTTCGTTACAATTTGATGAAGAAAACGCAGAATGGATCAAGGGTGCATTAGAGGTGTTTAATCGTGGAAAATAAACGTACACCAGATATTCGATTTGCAGGATTTACTGGAGATTGGGAAGAGCATAGGTTGGAGGAAGTAGCAGAATTCAATCCAAAATCAAAACTTCCTGAACAATTTGAATATGTTGACTTAGAATCAGTTTTAGGAACAAACTTAATTTCGCATCGTACTGAGCAGAAAGAAACAGCACCTTCAAGAGCCCAAAGATTGGCTAAACGAGGAGATGTATTTTATCAAACGGTTAGACCATATCAAAAGAATAATTATCTTTTTGATTTACCATATGATAATTACGTTTTTTCAACGGGTTATGCACAGATGCGTCCATATGTGGATAGTTATTTTCTATTAAATAGACTACAAGATGAGAGGTTCGTTTCAACCGTTCTTGATAGATGTACAGGTACTAGTTACCCTGCAATTAATTCCAATGATTTAGCTCAGATTGAAACTAGTGTTCCAGTATCAAAAGAAGAGCAGGCCCAAATCGGTAATTTTTTCAAACAACTAGACGACACGATCGCTCTTCATCAGCAAGAACTAACCATCCTCAAACAAACAAAACAAGGATTCTTACAAAAAATGTTCCCAAAAGAAGGGGAGTCGGTGCCGGAAGTTCGCTTTCCAGGATTTACTGGAGAATGGGAACAGCGGAAGTTAGGAGATTTATCTGAGATACGTCGTGGGGCCAGCCCAAGACCCATAGAAGACCCAAAATGGTTTGATGATGAAAGTGATGTAGGATGGTTAAGAATTTCAGATGTAACAGAACAGAATGGTTTGATTCATCATGTTAAACAACATATTTCTGAAGAAGGCCAAAAAAAGACTTTAGTATTGAATGAACCACATTTAATTTTAAGTATAGCAGCAACTGTTGGAAAGCCTGTAATTAACTATATTAAAACAGGTGTTCACGATGGATTTATTGTGTTTATAAATCCTAAATTTAACATAGACTTCATTTTTCAGTGGTTAGAAATGTTTCGTCCAAAATGGCAAAAATATGGTCAGCCGGGTTCACAGGTAAATATCAATTCAGAGTTAGTAAGAGAACAAAATGTTTTTCTTCCTTCTTTAGAAGAACAAGAAAAGATATCTAAATTCTTCAAACGATTTGATGAGACTATCGCTCTCCATCAACGCGAACTAGATGCCTTGAAAGAAACAAAAAAAGCATTCCTGCAAAAGATGTTTGTCTAAGCGAATAGAAGAGAGGAAGAAACATGACAAAGATACCACATCACAATGAAGCTGAAGTAGAACGTCGCCTGATTGAAGTGTTAGGGGAAGGGCGTAATCAATGGAATTATCGTCCAGATTTAAAATCAGAAGAAGACCTATGGAAGAATTTGCGTCAAAAAATTACACAAAATAACTTATCAGAAATTGGAGATCATCCAATTTCTGATAAAGAATTTGATGCTATTAAAACAGAATTATTATCGAAAACAAAGACACCCTTTGACGCGGCTAGATGGCTCAAAGGGGAGAATGGAATTGCTCGTATTACGATTGAACGTGAAGATGTATCGTTAGGTTCGATGTCTTTAGTCCTATATTCCAATCAAGACATTGGCGGCGGAATCTCTACATATGAAGTCGTTCATCAGATTGCAAAGCAAAAGGCAAACGTTGATGATCGTGATCGCCGATTTGACGTGACACTCTTAATCAATGGGTTGCCCATTGTTCAAATTGAATTAAAGCAAGTCAGTGCCAAAGACGGCGTATTCCAAGCATATAAGCAAATTAAGAAATACGCAGAAGAAGGGATGTTTAGAAATAATATCTTTTCTACTCTTCAGGTATTTGTCATTTCCAACGAACAAACGACTCGCTATTTTGCCAATGCGATGCCAAAAGACATGCATAAGAAATTTGTCTTTAGTTGGCGGACAACGGACAATCGAAAAGTAGAAAATCTCTATGAATTTGTGAAGCAGGTCTTAAATATTCCAGATGCACATCGCTTGATTGCCAATTATACAATTGTGAGTGAGGACCAAGACAACAAAACCTTAATGGTATTGCAGCCTTATCAAATTCATGCGATTGAGGCTTTATTTACATCTGCTATGAAACATCAATCTGGATTTGTGTGGCATGCGACCGGGTCAGGAAAAACGTTGACAAGTTTTGTTTCTACGAAGTTATTAGCTCGCAAACCAGGTGTAGATCGTACCATTATGCTCATTGACCGGAAAGACTTGGACAATCAAACGACGACAGAATTCACCAAATTTGCTTCTGAATTTAATACCGGTCTTTCTTCTGGTAATGCCAAGTCCAATAGCTTGATTGTCGGAACCGGAAGTGCGAAAGAGCTGAGTAATACCCTACTATCTGATGCCAATTCGAATACAGTGATTATCACCACTCGTCAAAAACTAGAAACTGCCTTGCGCTATGCCCAAAGGCAAGAGGAACAAAAAGGCACCCAACGTTTTAAGAAACTGTTGGGGCAACATATTGTCTTTGTTGTAGATGAATGCCATCGAGCGTTAAGTGCTGAAGGGATGGAAGTGATTAAGGGATTCTTTCCAAATTCTACGTGGTTTGGTTTTACAGGTACGCCGATATTTAATGAAAATAAAAAACAAGCTAAAGGCCAATTAGCTCGCACCACTCGTGATCAATATGGAGAAGTTTTGCACACTTATACAATTAAGAATGCATTGGATGATGGGGCTGTTTTAGGGTTCCAAGTAGAGCATGAAGATACGATTGAACCCACATCATTAAATAATTATATTTTTAATCAACTTCGTCTAAATGAAAAATACGCCGATTTTAGTAGTGATGAAATTAACGATATGATCGATCAAATGGATGCAATAGAAAAGGAAGCATATCTTGAACCATCTACTTTTGAAAGAGATGAACATATTCAAAAAGTCATTCATAAGATTTTTCGGCCTGATAATGCCTATACCAAATTTGATTTCCAAAACGGTCGCCCGCAAAAGTCGGCCATCTTAACAACAAGCTCCGTTGATATGGCGAAACGCTATTATCAGGCAATCAAGGAAATGACCAAAGATCCAGAATGGTTAACGAAAGAATTTGCTGGATATCCGATCCGAACAGGGCGTACGATTGAAGATCCGGCCTTCCCTCGGATTGCCGTCACCTATTCGATACAAGAAAACGAAGATAATTCCAAACAAATTCAAGACGAAATGAAAGAAATTATTAAGGATTATAACGATTATTATAATACAGCTTGGTCGATAGAAGATATTGAACGATATAATGGTGACATCAACAATCGTTTAGCTCGTAAGAAAGCAGAATTCAAAGAATTTGGGAAACAAATTGATCTTGTCATTGTCGTAGAACGTCTATTGACTGGATTTGATGCACCCACGATTCAAACGTTATTTGTAGATCGAAATTTAAGTTATGCCAATTTGATTCAAGCCTTTTCTCGGACCAATCGTACCTATCCCGGAAAGACAAAAGGATTGATTGTGACATTCCGAAAGCCTTCAACAATGGAGCAAAATGTAAAGGATGCGACGAAGTTATATTCTGAAGCACAAGAGGAATCTAATCTTGTTTATCCAACTTATGATGAATCGAAGAAGCGTTTACAAAAGGCTCACAAGACATTGAAAAAGCTGGTGCCAAATCCAACTGATATTAACGAGCACTCTCCGCTCGAAACGCGGATGGAATTTGTAAAGGCTTTTCAAGAGTTAAATAATGCCTACGAGGCTTTAGTTACATATGATGATTACAACGATGAAATAGAGCAGTCAAAAGCACTTCAAGAACAGGTAAAGACCTTAGAAGAATATATTGGCGTATACAATACGATCAAGGGTTCTTTAGTAGATGAAGGGGGACATGATGGACCGAGTCCAGATTTCTCAGATATTGAATTCTATGGAGAGAATGCGATTAAGATCTATGATATTGACTCAACCTATATTGACCGGCTACTAGGAACGTACTCAGCCAATAATCAGAATATCCGTGACGAGATCGAAAAAGCACTTCAAAAACTAAAAAAGTTAGAAATTGTCAAAAAAATATACCGTGCGATTTTAAACTCTATCGATACCAAAGAAATAGATGCAGAGGAAGATATTTTTGCAGTGAAACGACGCTTCTTCACTAAAGCACGTAACATGGCGATTAAAGAATTTGCGGAAACTTGGTTTGTGGAAGAAAATGAACTGCATTTATCTGCGATACAATATGTGATAGGAACAGACCCAATTCCGAATATTGGGGGGATTATTAATAGCAAGCAATTCGATAAGTACAAAGCCGAACATCCAGATGCCAAACCATTGAAATACGGACCAGAAATGAAACGTCAGTGGAGAAAGACATTAGATGAAGTCATCATACCATTGGATGATGAGTTGAGATAAAATTGTCTTGTAATTAATGCTTTTCTTTAAAATGGGCATATTCGCAGGATTTTTTGTAGGCATTTTATAATGATTACGCAGCTTGAATGGTTTTTAAGTTAGAAAGATTACTGAAATTCTGATTAGCTTTGTTACTTTGGTATTATCCCCTTTAAGTAGAACTCAAAAAAGTCCAGATGATATCATGAGGATAGAGTGAACTTGGAGGGGATCTTGGTATGGATAAAAAAGGACAGACATTTCAAACATACGGAGAAGAGTTTAAACCGGATGGGCTGGAGAGGCCTACGACACTTGTAAGGGATAAAGAACACCCACATGAAGTTCGCTACGATCGGTGATGAACATAAATTACTCAAGGCACAGGTAGACAATCTAAAAGCAAGATCCCAATCTGGTCCAGGAGGTCGTTCCCATCCACAACACAAGTACTGAATAATCGAGGAGCTATGCCACCAGCACGGCGTAACAAACTTTCCGTTTAGAAATGGCCCACTAGAGGACATGTATGCTGTTCGAGCGAAGAACATAACTGACAAAGACATGATACTGAACAAATTTGTACATAATTGGTTGGCTTACGTGTTGAATGATTATGCAGGAGAGATGGGGTAAATTTACATTTATGGTCGAATGACGGCGTCATTCAATGGTTTAAATCCAAGCTGGAATAACGGTTTACTGGAAGGTGTGAATAGCCTATCCAAGTGGCCAAACGAAAGGCAAGAGGTTACTGAGAAAAACATCATCATCATGGTATAAGTACTGGCAGGGAAGCTCAATTTCGCTTTGAAATGAAAAAAGAATTGGCATCAGCCTGGAGCCACCCATCGCTCGCATCTGAAGCAATCCCCTTGTCCGAAATTCAAAGAGTTTCTGGAATTTCATGGATTATATTATGCTGGTAGCATCGCAAGTGTGGAAGAGTCAAAAAACTATACGTTGCAAATGATTGATGTGAAGAGCCGTATGAGTTCATTGCGCACGTACGAGGGTTATTGAGCAAATTCTTCTTCGCTGTCACTGTAAGTTGAGATTCCTTTCTGACGATCATCGCGGGCTTGCTTCAGTTGATAAAGTACACCTGGGTCCTTGAAGATAACGGATGTCAGCTTCTGTTTTTGTTCCTTAGAAAGTGGGACGGTGTCAACTTTTTTGCTTAGGGTTACATATATCCGAAGTGATCTTCGATGAAATGTACAAGATCTTCGAGTTCTACGACTGATTTATGTTTAAAATTTTGATCCAAAGTATCTTTTGGGACGGACATGTTCATCACCTGCCTTCATTTCTATTTTACCACAATGAAATGAGATCCAATAGTTATGCAGTGGATGCCATGAGTATTAGGCAGAGATTCAAATCTCCATTGAAAATAATGCGTTAAGAAGCTGGTTCCCTTGAAGAAGGGGAGGCCAGCTTCTTTTGATAGCGAACGTAAATTTTAGACTGTCACAAAAACTTCCGCGACACCTTTTTCCCGTCATAGGTGAACAGAACGATCTTTTCCTCGACCTTCGTCTCGAGGTGGACGGCCTTGCCCCATAAGGTGTAGACATACGGCAGCGTCCGTTCGAGATATTTCAGATCGAGCTCCAGCCCTTCATAGTGATGCTTCAGGAACAGCTCGCCGTTCCGGTGGTAGTCGCCGTCCTCGACGACGAGGTAAGGGAAGCCGCCGTTGACGCGCGAGTAGACGAGCTGATCGCGGATGTTCTCCCAGGATTTATCCGTAATTCTCCACTCCGGGCCCTTTTTCTCGAAAATGTACAGGTCCAGCTCTTCCGTCAGTTGCTTCGTTAAGTAATTGCGCAGGAACGATTGGTCAGAGTCGAATTCGCGCACCTCGAAAATTTTGGACCGGCCCTGTCCCGGCTGGCGGCCGAACCGCTCGCGCTCCTCCTGCGTCGGGTTATCCCACCGCTTCTCGATATCCTCGAATATTTTCACGCCCAAATAATAGGGATTCAGGCTGTGGCGCGACGGCTGCACGACGGACGCGTTCAGCTTCGCGTACTCCAGCGTCTCCTCCGGCGTCAGATCCAGCTCCCGCAGGATGCGCTGATGCCAATACGAGGCCCAGCCCTCGTTCATGATTTTGGTCTCCATCTGCGGCCAGAAATAGAGCATCTCATCGCGCAGCATCGTCATGATGTCGCGCTGCCAATCCTCCAGCACCGGGGAGAATTCCTGGATGAACCAGACGATGTCCTTCTCCGGCTCCGGCGGGAAGCGGCGGTCGGCCATCTCCGCCCGGGACGAGGCGGAGCGCATCGCCGCCTTCATTTCCTCGAGCGCCCACAGATCGTCGTAGGCTCCCGGCGGCCCGGGCGGCTTTCCTTCGCGCTGCTCGCGCATTTTCAGCTCCATATAGCGCTGCTTGTCGAGCGTCCGCGGCCGAACGATCTGCGGGTCGATATGCTCCTGGATCGCCAGCACGGCATCGATGAAGCTCTCCACCGCCTGCGTCCCGTATTCCAGCTCATACTGCATGACGCGCTCGGCCGTCGCCGACATGCTCTCAACCATATTGCGGTTCGAGTTGGAGAAGCGGGCATTGTTCTTGAAGAAATCGCAATGCGCCAGCACATGCGCGACGATCAGCTTATTCTGGATGAGCGAGTTGCCCTCGAGCAGGAAGGCATAGCATGGGTTGGAGTTGATGACGAGCTCGTAGATTTTGCTCAACCCGAAGTCATACTGCATCTTCATTTTATGAAAAGTTTTCCCGAAGCTCCAATGATTGAAGCGGGTCGGCATGCCGTAAGCGCCGAATGTGTAGATGATGTCGGCCGGGCAGATCTCGTAGCGCATCGGATAGAAGTCCAGACCGAAGCCGGCCGCGATCTCGGTAATCTCGTCGATAGCATAGTGCAGAGCCTGCATGTCGTCGGCTGTCATGAAGGCACCCCTTCCGGCTGTTTTTTGAAAAAGTGCTTGAGCGCGCGGTACACCTCGGCCTTTTCTTTAATGACATAGTGCATGAAATGGGGGTTCTGAATATGGCGGTACGCGGACATGAGCGTGCTGCTGCGATTATATTGATTCACTTCGCCGTATCCGAACAGGTTGGCCCGCTGCAGCAGCTCGCCGATCAGCTTCACGCAGCGCTCATTGTCGCTGGTCAGGTTATCGCCGTCCGAGAAATGGAACGGATAAATATTGTAGGAAGAAGGCGGGAACCGGCTGTCGATAATGTCCAGCGCCTTGATATAAGCGGATGAACAGATGGTGCCCCCGCTCTCGCCGCGGGTGAAAAATTCATCCTCGCTCACTTCCTTCGCTTCGGTATGGTGGGCGATGAAGACCATGTCGACCTTCTCGTATTGGCGGCGCAGGAAGCGCGTCATCCAGAAGAAGAAGCTGCGCGCGCAATACTTCTCGAACGAGCCCATCGAGCCGGACGTGTCCATCATGGCGATAATGACCGCATTGGAATGGGGCTTTACGATCTCCTCCCACGTCTTGAAGCGCAGATCGTCCGGACTGATGCGGTGAATGCCCGGATTGCCGGCGAGCGCATTGCGGCGCAGGTTTTCGAGAATGGTCCGCTTCTTGTCGATGTTGGACATGATGCCCTTTTTGCGAATATCGTTGAACCGAATGTCGGTCGTCTCCAGTTGATCCCGGTCCTTCTGCTTCAAATAAGGCAGTTCGAGCTCATCGAAGAGCATATTTTCGAGATCCGCGATGCTGACCTCGGCTTCGATGACATCCGCCCCGGCCTGATCGCCCGCCTGCTGCCCTTTGCCTGCGCCTTGGGAGCCGTCGGTTCCGAGGACGTCCCCGACCTGGCTGTCGCCGTCTCCTTGGCCGACATGCTTTTTCTTGTTGAAATTGTAGACGAAGCGGAATTCATCCAGGCTCCGGATCGGAACTTTAATGATTTGCTTGCCGTCGGACATGATAATGTTCTCCTCGGTGATGAGGTCGGGGAGGTTCTGCTTAATCGCATCGTTAACCTTCTGCTGGTGGCGCGCTTGATCCTGATATCCTTTGCGATGGAGCGACCAGTCCTCGCGGGACACGATAAACAACGGGTTGGTCATAGATGGCCCTCCTTACTAACCAAGTGAAATGCCCTGAATAAGCAGATGAATCGCTTTCTACTCACTTTATTCAGGAGGGCCGGGATTGATGAGGGAGGATGACGATGATTCTTTGCCTGCGGCGGCGGGCGCCGGAGACGGCCGCTTGGGCCGCCCCGCTTATTCCATCCAGTGGAGCTGGCTCCAGCGCGGCATGCCCGTATTGGGCTGCGGCGCGCCCGGCGTGCTTCGTCCTTCCTTAATATAGCGGGTCAACAGCGCCGTCAGCTCCTGGACGATGTCAGGGAAGCGATCGATTACATTTTTCCGCTCGCCGATGTCGTCGCTCAGCCGGTATAACTGGAACGATGGGGAGCCGGGAGGCTCTTGTCCAGGAGCCGGATCGCTCCAGCCGCCGGAGCCGGGGCACAGCTCCAGCTTCCATTCGCCCTTGCGAATCGAGAAGGAGCCGTCGATCGAATGGTGCACGATCGCTTCGCGAAGGGGCTCTGTTCCTCCTGTCCCGAGCCAGAGGGGGAGATGGCTGACGCTGTCCTCGCCCGCATCGTCAGGAAGCGTCTGGCCCGTCAAGCCGGCGGCCGTCGCCATGAAGTCGACGAGGCAGACCGGCTCGTCGGAGACGGTGCCCGCCGCGATGCCCGCAGGCCAGCGGACGAGCAGCGGAACGCGGTGGCCGCCTTCATAAATATCGGCCTTGTGGCCGCGGAAGACGTAGCTCGGGTTATGGCCGCAGCGGGCCAGCTCCTCGTAATCCGCGCTTGGGGAGCAGCCGTTGTCGCTCGTGAACAGGACCACCGTATTTTCCGCGAGCCCGCATTCCTCCAGCTTGCGCATAATCGCGCCCACGACATCGTCGATCATGAGGACGAAGTCCCCGTACAGATTGGTTCCCGAGCGCCCGACGAATTCCGGAGCGGGCAAGATGGGCGTATGCGGGGCGGGCAGCGGGAAGTAGATGAAGAACGGGCTGCTGTCCCCCGCCAGGCTGCCCCGCTCAATCCGCTCCAGCACTTTCTCGGTCAGCCGCGGCAGCACCTCCTCATGGCGGAAATCGGGCGCCGTCGGGCCTTCCCGCCAAAATCCTTTGCGGTCATCGCTGCGGGTCAGCCGATCGGGAAGCTGTACAACGGCATCATTTTCGATATAGACATAGGGCGGCATATCGAGCGAGGCGCTGATGCCGTAGAATTCGTCGAAAGCGGCATCGACCGGACCGCGCCGAATCGGCTGGCTGAAATCGACATCCTCGGCGTGGGGGCCGTTCCGGTGCCAATCGAGCCCGAGATGCCATTTCCCGTAGCATGCCGTACGATAGCCGGCCTGCTTGAACAAGGATGCGACTGTCATCCGGCCCTCTTCGAGGATGCTGGGAGAATACCCCCACAGGACGCCTTCCTTCAATTCGGAACGCCAATTATACCGTCCGGTCAGGATGCTGTAGCGCGAAGGGGTGCAGACGGCTGAGGAGGAATGCGCATCGGTGCAGATGAGGCCTTCCCGCCCGAGCCGATCCAGATGCGGCGTCGCGATTCGGGACCCGGGGTTCAGACAAGAAATGTCGCCGTATCCCATATCGTCCGCCAAAATGTAAATGACATTCGGAAGCGTGCCTCTGCCGCCCGCCTTCGTCTTGCTGCGGTTCAAGTTCTTGTTCACATCCATATTCATGCTTCCCCTCTCCTTTCCTGAATCGCGGGCTGCAGCAGCTTCATGACCTGCGCGGCCTCATCCTGCAGAAGATCATAGATTCGGCGAATAAACGGAGCGTCGAAGGAGGTCCCCGGCATGCCGACGGCAATCGCGGCGGCGAGCCGCTCCCCGTCATAGACCGGAACGGCGATGCGGCGAATATGGGGCAGGATGGTCCCTTGATCATCCGCCAGGCCGCGCTCCGCGGCATCGGCAATATACCGGTCCAGCGCCGCAGCATCCGGACGATAAGGCGCCAAGGCTCCGTCCTCCGCGTGCTCGAGATATAAGCGCCGCGTCGCTTCATCGACATGCGCCAGCAGCAGGAATCCCCACGGGTGAAGCGGGTAATCGGTCCGGATCTCGCCCGTCTGCTGCATCGCGACGCCTTCCGGATGAACCCGCTTGTCCCGGCAGATCATGCGGCCGTGCCGGAAGTCAATCCAGAGCGCCGTGCAGCCCGCCTCCCGGGAGATGCGGTCCAGCACCGGGCCGCTCGCGCCGCGGAGCCCGTGATGATGCTCGGCCTGCTGCATCAGGGCCAGCAGCCTGGCCCCGGCCACATATTGCTGATTCCCGTCCTTCTCCACATAGTGCTCTTCCAGCAGGACCTTCAAATACCGGTTCAGGCTGGCCGCGCTCAAATCGGCCGCTAATTTCAATTGATTGAATCCGATGCCGGATTCGGATTCGACGATCGCTTCCATAATGCGAAGCCCGCTGCTCAACCCTGGTGCGGAAGCCGCCATCATTGCACCTCCATAGAAATCAGAATATTAGTATCATATAAGTTACTATTTGATAATATATATATTACTCCTATCATTCTTCCCATGCAATCAAAAAACCGGCTCTACGCGAGCCGGCTTCTGATTTCCGTTTCGGTTATGTTTATCGCCCCAGACGGGTCTTGCCGCCGCTTTGCTACGTGACGCACCTTTATGATGGCGCGGACAGCTTGCCGCAGGCCGCTTCCCGAATCCGTTCATTCACCTGCATCCGCTTGTTCAGGAGCCAGTCGGCGCTGTGCGGGTAGGTGCGGAAGGTGAGCGGTTCATCCAAGTCTTCCTCGATCAGCGCGATGACCGCCTCCCGGCCAATGTAGGATTCAAGCAGCTGCAGGGCGCGCAGATCCTGCAGCGCTTCTCGCAGCACATCGAGGCGGATCGACTCGAGCGGCCCCTCCGGGCCGGGATAGACGAGGAAGGCGTCGCCGGACGGGAAGGCGTACGCCGCGTCCGTCGTGCGGAACGGATCGATCGGCTTCCGCGAATATTGCGAGTAGTAGAAATTATAGCCCCAATGGAGGAAGCCGTCGGCCTGGAATTTGTACAGCTGCCAGCCGAGAATGCGGTTGCGCGCCGAAGGCATCGAGAAGAAGCGGTTCGACACCTCCCGGTACTGGGAGCAGCAGTAATAGGTCCAGAGCGGCTTCACCCCGTTTTCGATGAACGGCTCGATATGATCGTTGGCCGGAACCGGCACCTGGACGAGCCCACTCTGATAAAAATCATAATCGGACAAGGCATCCATCACCGGGAACCCCGCCAGCAGTCCGGATACGGCTTCCACCGCATTGCGGTAAGAGTCCATCTCCTCGAGGCGCGGTTCGTCCGAGATATGGAAATGAGCCCGGTCCGCGATGCCGTTCGCCTTCAACCAGGCGATCAGCTCCGGCAGGAACCGGCGCAGGAACGCGCGGTACTCCGGACCGGCCGCGTCTGTCTCCCATCCGAAGATGCGCCGCGGTTCGCCGTCAACGTCCGCGATAATCTTCGGCGCGTGCTTCGCCCCCCACTGGGTGAACAGATGGGACAACTCGAAATATTCGACGCCCTCTTCCAGACACAGCTTCACCCACCGCTCCAGGCGCGCGAAGCCGAAGGCATAGCCATCGCCGGTCTTGGCGACGTCAACGAGTTGGACGGTCGGCCGCTCTCCGCCGACCTCGGTATCCAGCGGAGGCGTGAACAGCGGCGTCAGGATCATATTGATGCCGTGCCGGACGGCGGTCCGGATGAACTTCCGAATCAGCTCCCAATGCGCTTCGCTGAACACGTCCACGCCGTAATAGGTCGCGATGCCGTCACAGTGGAACCATTCGGTATGCATGAGCTCCTGCTTGGGCAGGGCGGCCGGGAGGACGGTAAGCGTGAACGTCTCCTCGGCGAGCAGATCGCCGCCGCTGCTCGTCAGGCTGACCGTGAGCGGATGCTCGCCCGCCGCCCACCGGTCATCGATCTCGGCGGTAATCCAGAGCGCCCGCCATTGTCCGGGACAGATGACGATGCCCTCCCGGGGCTCTACGGGCGCCAGCAGATCGGGATAGAGGCCGGGGGCGGTGCGGAGCAGATTGCCGTCATGCTGCGCATAAACGGGCAGCTCGGACGGAACGAGTTCAACCTTGCGGACGGTAATGGCTTCGGCCACGCCGCCGCGAACGGATACGGCCGCTTCCTTCAATAGCTCTTCCCCGCGGTAGGCAAGCTGGAAGTGCAGGGCTTCCCCTTGCAGGGCGGTTGCGGTGCGGAAGCGGGGAGCCTGAAGCGGCTCGTCGGCAAAAACCTTGACTAAGGAGCTGATGATGCGGGTGTCCAGCACGTGATTCGCCATATGTCATGCCACCTTTACATGGAAAAATAACTTTCTCTTGATTCATATGATAACGCTTTCTATAACTTCTCCATGCGGGCCCGTTTTCCTGTGAATATCCTTTTTTCCTAAAAAAATATCCGATACCTTTTAAGGCCGGCCATTTTGTCATCCCCTAGGTATCCGCTTATATATCAAGCCTTGTCGACTATTGGCATCTATTCACCGGTTCATAAAGGCATCCTTCGATTTCATTGTGGAAAAAGGCGGCGGATTCAGATAAGATAGAATCGTAAAATAGTATAGATCACCAAATGATCCATAAAGGAGTGGCAACATGCTGCGACGCTACGCAATGATAGGAAGCCTGAATATGTTGTTGTCCGTTGCGCTGGGGGCGTTTGGTGCGCATATTATGCAGGCAAGACTGACACCGGAGCGGATGGCGACCTATGAGACGGCGGTTCAATATCATATGGCGCACGCGCTTGGATTGATTCTGATTGCAATCCTGGCGGATAAGCTGGCGGACCGGAAGAAGGTGCAGTGGTCTGCACGACTCCTGTTCACGGGCATGATCATCTTCTCGGGAAGCTTGTATTTGCTATGCTTCACCGGATTCTCCATGCTGGGTGCGATTACGCCGATTGGAGGCGTCGCTTTCCTTATCGGCTGGCTTATGCTGGCCTTGGCAGCGCGAAGATAGCATCAAGCAGACGGGTTGAGACTAGGGGCCGGAAGGAAGAGTGCAAGGTGAATAAGCAGATAGAAGAACCGAGGGCGGAACCGCGGAGAAGGTCGCTGTTCCTCGTTACATCGTTATTGGCGGCCATCACGTGCATCGGAGGCGCGGTCGTCTTTTTGCTGTCGGAGGGGGCTCTCCGAATCGGCAGCGGGATCCTGTGGGGGGCCGCCATGGCGTACATTGCGTTATCGGAATGGCGGGCGAAGACGCTTCGGCGGAAGGCCATCCTCCAGACTCGGTGTATACCTGACAACAGAGCACCGGCCGGTTCGGAGTGGGCAGATTGGGTTGATCATGTGCCTGTTCCGATTTTTTTTATAGAGAGGGATGGGGCGGTTACTGGAGTGAATCTTTCATTCCGGGGCGTAACGGGATATGAAGAAGACAGCCCGGCATTGTCGAAGGTGATGGATGAATGCTCCAGGCGGAAATTATTTGATGCGATGAAGGAGCTCGAACCGGGCGGAGAGAAGGAGCTCGCGCTTGCCGGGTTCCATAAGGAGGGCTTTCGCCAGGATTGGATAGCCCGGGTTGTCCGACTGGCCGACGGAGGCGGTCCCCAATCGGCCCGGCCGCTCTATTCGGTCTGTCTGCAGGATCCGAGCCCGGATCGCCATATGGCGGAACGGATCCGGTATATGTCTTATTACGATGACATGACCGGGCTGCCGAACCGGCGCATGTTCATGCAGCGGTTGGAGGAAGCTATCGGGATGGCCGTCAATGAACGCTTCTCGATCGCCGTTCTGTACATGGACCTCGATCGGTTTAAGCGGATTAATGATACGTTCGGCACGGATTTCGGCGATATGCTGCTGATGCAGATTGCCGAGCGGCTGCTGCGGACGATGACAGACAATGACGTCGTCGCCCGCATGGAAGGCGACGAATTCGCCTGCTTTTTCACGTTCGTGGAATCGGAGGCCGAAGTGCATAAGCGGATCGGACAATGGCTGTCCGTCTTGGAAGAGCCGTTCTGCCTGAACGATGTGCCGGTTCATGTGACGATGAGCATCGGCATTGCGATGGTCGACAACCCGGGCTCGACAGACGGTGCCCAGGCGATCAAGCAAGCGGATCTGGCGCTGTCCCGCGTCAAGGAGCAGGGCAAGAACGGCTTCCTGTTCTATGTGCCGGAGATGAATGATCGGCCGCTGGAACGGCTGACTCTGGAAAATGACATGCGGCGGGGGTTAAAGCAAAAGGAATTCGAACTGTATTATCAGCCGCAGTTCGATATGAGCACGGAGCGCATTGTCGGCATGGAAGCGCTGGTCCGCTGGAACCATCCTGTGCGCGGATTAATCTCGCCGGGGGAATTTATTCCGATCGCGGAGGAGAACGGCTTCATTGTCGCGCTTGGCACATGGGTGCTGGAAGAGGCCTGCCGCCAAAATAAAGAATGGCAGGAGAAAGGCTTTCCGCCGATACCGGTATCGGTCAATCTGTCCGTGCGGCAGTTCGAAATGGACAACCTGTCGAAGACCGTGCAGGACGTGTTGGCCAAGACCGGGCTGGATCCGGCCTGCCTCGACCTGGAGATTACGGAGAGCATGACGATGGACGTGCCCAGAGCGTCCCCCGTGCTGCAGCAATTGAAGGATATGGGGGTGGCCATCAGCATTGACGATTTCGGCACCGGCTACAGCTCGCTCCATTACCTCAAAAATTTCCCGATTCATCGCCTGAAAATCGACCGATCATTCGTCCGCGATCTGCAGCAGGATCCGAATGATGCGGCGATTGTGTCGGCGATCATCGCCTTGGGGCACAATATGAATATGCAGGTCATTGCCGAAGGGGTAGAGACGGAGGAGCAGCTCCAGTTCCTGCAGAAGCATAACTGCGATGAAATTCAGGGGTTCTACTTCAGTCCGCCGTTGTCCTGCCAGCGGTTCGAGCAGTTATTCCGCGAACATTGCGAGACATACATAGGATAGGCTTGCGATACAACAGCCGCCATGCGAAGTCGTAGGGACTTGCGTGGCGGCTGTTCTTGTATCTGCATTAATTATGGGCATCCATCGATTCGATTTCGAACAGTTGGTAAGCGTAGACATTCTTTTCATCGACATGGTACACATTCAGCAGCTGATTGACGGGGTCATAATTCAGAATACGGCAAGGAATGCTCAACATTTTTCCTTTTCCTTTGTTGACGGTAAGCCGGACGAGGGAATTTTGCTCGATGTAACGCTTGATCTGAAGTTCTGTCAAAACCAGTCTCATTCGCGTCGCGGAAGGAGTGTGGCTTTTCTTCTCCGGACAGTCGGCGTTCGCAACGATTTGCATCTCTTGCTCCGGGGACTCGGTATCCGTCTGATTCGGCTCTGCTGCATGCGCCGGACGGGATTCAGGGACAATGGAGCGCACCGCTGCGGTCTCGGCCTTCTTGTCTCCCCCGGTATCCCCCGCATTGAGTGGCTGATTCCGCCCTCTAGTCGCGGTTGGCTTGCCAAATGGCGTCTCATCCATGTTGTTCTGCTGCATGGCTTCCATCAGATTCAACAGGGATCCCATTTGCGCACCGGATTGGATTCGGAGATCGAGCACATCCGGCGAAGCATGAAGCAGGTGGAGCAGCTTCTCCAAGGTGGCAGCATTGGATTCGCCTTTGACCAGGATGTCGACATTAAATTTGTACACGTTAGATGTTGTTATGGGATACAGCATGTTGATTCCTCCAACCTGGACAATTAGCCTAGATGAACCCATTATAATACGGGACAAAAATCATAGCATAGTCCTTAAGTACTATTATTGGCAAAAAGATTTTCATTTCCTTGGGAGACCTTCCGGGCAGGTGATGCATAACATGATATCATCTTGGGCGGAAGGGGAATTCAAAATGATGCGTATGGTGCCAATGGCTGTGGACGGCATGACCGTTCTAGGCATTGAAGTCAAACTTCCAAAGACGACGCTGCTCGCGATTACGGCAGAGGAAGGATATATTATGTGCGGAGCGCTCGATGTCGGATTGCTGAATGAGAAGCTCAAGGATCGCCGCATTATTGCAGGGCGTGCCGTCGGAGTGCGCACGCTGGAGCAGCTGCTGGAAGCGCCACTCGAGTCGGTGACCGCCGAGGCGGAGAACCGGGGCATCCACGCCGGAATGACGGGAAAAGATGCCCTCGCGCGAATGGCGTAGGCTGAAGGGAAGCCTCCCGCCGGAGCGCGCGAATGCCGAAGGCGAAAAGCGGGCAGCTTTTCGCCTTCGCTCTTAAGCCGTCAAGCGCCAGCGATAGGGGACAAGCGTCCTCGTATTGCGCTGGCTAGCAACGGTCATGCACGTAATCCCCGAAGGCGGATTCCGCTGCCGAGATAGCTTCTCCAATGGAGCGCACAGTTCGGTTGGACAGGATGAATGTTTTGCCGATGCTTAATGCCATCCGCTGCGCCCGCAGCCGAATCGCATCATCCTCAATGCGATCAATGTCGGCGACATGGGACAGGCCGACAATCCGGCGAATCATTTTGCAGCCGGCATAACCGACCGCATCCTGCAAAATTCGTTCCATATATAGATCCTGATATCCAGGGGTAAATGACAAGCGATCGATGCCGTGTTCATTCCACAGCGATCGGAAGCGGGAGTCGAACCCGTTCCACACCGCTTCAGCCGTGGCCAGCAAATAGGCGCGGTGCCGCTTCCGGGCGGCCTCGTCTGCGCTCCAATATTCATGACCGGCCGCATTGAGCAGCAGATTGGCCAGGACCGCGCCGATGTCGAAGCCGATCGGGCCGTAAAAGGCGAACTCCGGATCGATTACTTTGGTTGATTCGGGCGTGACGAAGATGCTTCCCGTGTGAAGGTCGCCATGCAGCAGAGCTTGAGCCTGCGTCAGGAACTTCTCCCGGAGCAGCATCACTTCCAGATGAAGCGCCCTATCTTCCCGCAGCTTGCGGTGATCCTCGCGCAGCGCTTCCTCGCAGTTATTATTCGGTGATTCGGTATAGGGATCGTCGAAGATCAGATCCTCGGTTATTTTGCACAGCTCGGGGTTGGTGAACGAAGCCGCGATTCGCTTTTTCTCCTGCTGATTGCAGCCCTGATCCGAGGTGAAGAACAACGTATGCGCCATAAATTCCGCGATATGATCGGCGAACAGCGGATACGAAGCGGATTGCATCAGCCCGTGGCGCATAATCGTGTAGTCGCTCAGATCTTCCATGACGGTGAGCGCCAGCTCGGGATCATGCGCATAAACCTTGGGAACGAGATGGGGGACAAGCCTTCCTTGATTCAAAAGGGCTTCGCTTTCGATTCGGGCCCGATCCAATGTGAGCGGCCACGATTCTCCCACCACTTTTGCATACGGGAGCGCCTGCTTGATAATAATACGTCGAGGGGAAGTCGATTCATCGGTTTCCTCCGCAACGCCGAATACACGAAACACCAAATTCAAGTTGCCGTCCCCGATTTCCTCGCAATGAAGAGGCAGATCGGACGGGAACAGCCCTTCGATCCCGCGGGCCAGAGCCACGGCATCCTCCAGGCTTAACGGACGGTAAGCTGTGTGATAAGTCATCGTAGACAGGCACCTCCCGGTACTAAAATGTACATGAACAATCTTCCATCTAAGAGGTTGTGCTAACCACTCGCTCCAAGACTGTTTCGATTTAGTATAACGGATTTTTTTTCCTATGGAAACTTTAAATTTGGAGGATGAGCGGGGCAGGCCCGAGGATTCAAAAATGCCGGCTAAGGGTACTTATGGGATAAGGGATGCCGGGCTCCGGGACGGAATCAAGGATGCAAAATTTCCGTCAAGGGGTTGAAATTAACTCATTATTATATTAGAATTATTATCAATAAGAAATAAATCAAAACTCAGGAGGCGTTTTACTTATGTCGAACCAAAAATTGCAGCAAATGTTGAACCAGCAAGTGGCTAACTTGAATCTGATGTATGTGAAGCTTCACAACTATCATTGGTTTGTCAAAGGCGATATGTTCTTCACGCTTCATGAGAAGTTCGAAGAATTCTATAATGAAATCACGGAGAAAATGGATGAAGTGGCGGAAAGACTGCTTACGATCGGCGGGAAGCCTTACGCGACATTGAAGGAGTATGCGGCGAACGCGACGATTCCGGAAGCGCGCGGCAGCGAGAGTGCCGAAGAGATGGTGAAGCAATTGATCGATGATTTCAATCAATTGATTACCGAATTCGGAGAAGCCTTGAAGGAAGCCGACCGCATCGGAGACAACGTGACCAACGATATGCTGATTGGCATGCAGGGCGATCTGGAGAAGCATATCTGGATGCTGAGCTCTTATCTTGGAAATGCCTCCAAGGCCGTTCATCAGATGGCGTAAGCCGGGGATGGGCCTGTGGGCATCTGTCAGCGGCCGAAGAAGTATAGCTTGAAGGTGAAGAGGGTGTCCCAAAAAGTCATCATAGATGACTGAGGGACGACCCTCTTTTTTATGAGTAATTGAAAGAGGGCGGGATTCGCTAAAAGCGATAATGATATTGATTATCATTATCAAATAATGGTATAATGATTTTGTTTCCTAGGTAAACAATTATGGCGCGTATGCGCGCTTTAGTTATTTTTGCCGTTCTGCCGAAGGCGTCCCAGGCTTTGTTTGCATAAATATTTTTGATTTATGCGACACTGGTGAGAAAGGGTGCCACCGTTATCCAATAGGTTAGCGCGGAACGGCTGCCGATATTCGAGCAGAGTCCTTGCAGGCAGGAGCTGAAGGACGGAGAAGGAGGCAAGGACGGAATGAACGGAAGGGAGAAGAGGTTCGCGAATTTCATTGCTCAGGTGCTGTCGGCTTGTCTTTTGCAAGGTTGATTTATATATCCCGATGTACTAATATTATATATTGAGAATCATTGATAATCACTTTATAATGATTACTAAGTAAGAAAGGATCTTGCAAAAGATTAATCTTTAATTTAAAGTATACATCTTTTCAACAAATCCATCAATCTGGAGGTTACGACACATGGCAACTGAATTCGTCATTAATGGTTTGAAAGCGACCATTGAAGGTAAAGAGATTCTGAAAGGCATCAGCCTCTCGATGAAGGGCGGGGAAGTGCACGCCATCATGGGGCCGAACGGAACCGGGAAGAGTACGTTGGCATCCGCTCTGATGGGCCACCCTAAATATGAAGTAACCGAAGGCAGCGCCACGCTTGACGGCGAAGATTTGCTGGAAATGGAAGTCGATGAGCGCGCACGCGCCGGGCTGTTCCTTGCGATGCAATATCCGAGCGAGATTGCCGGCGTCACGAATTCCGACTTCCTTCGCAGCGCCATCAACGCGCGCCGCGGGGAAGGCAACGAGATCTCCCTCATCAAGTTCATCCGCCAGATGGAATCGAAGATGAAGGAATTGGAGATGAACGAAGAGTTCGCTCACCGTTATCTGAATGAAGGGTTCTCCGGCGGGGAGAAGAAGCGGAACGAGATTCTTCAAATGATGATGCTCGATCCGAAGATCGTCGTCCTTGACGAGATCGACTCCGGTCTGGATATCGACGCGCTGAAAATCGTCGCGAACGGCGTCAATGCGATGCGCAGCGAAGATCGCGGCTTCTTGATTATCACTCACTATCAACGGTTGCTGAACTACATTAAGCCTGACTTCGTCCACGTTATGATGCAGGGCCGCATTGTCAAATCCGGCGGACCTGAGCTGGCCGAGCGGCTTGAAGCAGAGGGCTACGACTGGATTAAGGAAGAGCTTGGCATCGCCGACGAGACGGTTGGACAAGACGCCTAACGACATTCAGCAATTCGATTGACAGGAGGAGCGATGGAACCGATGAGCACGCAAATAACTTTACCAGTGAACCGGGATGCGGTAGCCAACCTTTCCGCCCGCAATAATGAACCGGCATGGTTGACCGAGTTCCGGCTGCAGGCCTTGGACAAGGCGGCAGCACTGGATAACCCGATATTTGAGAAAACGAAAATCGACCGCTGGGATCTCGATGCATACGGGCAGTATGCGGAAGGCGCGGCGGCTGACAGCTTTGCAGCCCTCCCGGAAGGCGCCCGAGCCGTATTCGGCGAAGGCGCGGAGCCGGAAAATGTGCTGGTGCAGCATAATTCCGCGGTCGCGTACAGCAAGCTGAATGCCGAGCTGGCGGCCAAAGGCGTCATTTTCACGGACCTGCATACGGCGGCCCGCGAGCATGAAGATCTGGTGAAGCCCTATCTGATGCAGGCCGTCAAAGCTGACGAGCACCGCATTGCGGCGCTGCATGCGGCGCTCTGGAATGGCGGCGTATTCCTGTACGTGCCTCGAAATGTGGAAGTGGACGTACCGGTGCAAGCTTTGTTCTATACCGATGATTCAAAGGCTACGTTCGCGCCGCATGTCTTGATAGTGGCCGATGCGAACAGCCGGGTGAATTACGTTGATAATTACGTGTCCGGCGCGTTGAGCGAACCGGTGATGCACAACGGCGTGGTTGAAGTGTTCGTGAAGCCGGGCGCGAAGGTGACTTACGCTTCGATCCATCATCTCGGCGAAGCGGCGACCGATATTTCGTTCCGCCGCGCCATCGTAGAGAATGACGGCCGGATCGAGTGGGTCGTCGGCGAGATGAACAACGGCAATGGAGCTTCCGACACCTGCTCGATTCTGAAGGGCAACGGCTCCACTTCCGATGCGAAGGTTATCTGCGTCGGGAACGGAGACCAGAAGCTGAACATTACGACGAAGGCCGTCCATATCGGCCTCAGTTCCGAGAGCGATATGATTACCCGGGCCGTGATGCGCGAATCCGCCTCTTCCATCATCAACGGAATCACGAAGATTGAGAAGGGCGCTTCCAAAGCGAACGGACAGCAGACCGAACGCGTGCTGATGCTGAGCCCGAAAGCCCGCGGCGACGCCAACCCGATCCTTCTCATCGATGAGGATGACGTCAAGGCAGGACACGCCGCTTCGGCCGGGCAGGTCAATCCGGAGCAAGTCTATTACCTGATGTCCCGCGGCGTATCCAAGGAGGAGGCGGAGAACCTGATTATTCGCGGGTTCCTGGCTCCGGTCGTGGCCGAACTGCCGAATGAGCATCTGCAGGATCTGCTGCGCCGCTACATCGAAAGGAAGTTAGGACAATGATAGGGCGCGAGCTTCGTAAGCAGTTTCCGATACTGAATCAGGAGATTAACGGTCACCCTCTCGTCTATTTGGACAATGCGGCTACTTCGCAGAAGCCGGCAGCGGTTATCCGTGCTGTTCAGGACTATTACGAACGGGACAATGCGAACGTCCACCGCGGCGTGCATACGCTCGGTTCCCGGGCAACGGATGCTTATGAAGGAGCGCGCGAGACAGTAGCCCGGTTCATTCGCGCCCGGCATTCGGAAGAGATTGTATTCACCCGCGGCACGACGACGGCGTTGAATCTGGTAGCCTCCTCGTATGCCCGCTCCGTATGCAAGGAAGGCGACGAGATCGTGCTGACGCCGATGGAGCATCACAGCAATCTCATTCCGTGGCAGCAGGTTGCCAAAGCGACCGGCGCTACGTTGAAATATATTCCTCTGCAAGAGGATGGAACGATTGACCTGGCGGACGTGGAACAGACCGTGACGGATCGGACGAAGATTGTCACGGTCACGTATGCCTCGAACGTGCTGGGCGTTATCAATCCGGTGAAGGGGATCGCGGCCATCGCGCATCGTCACGGCGCCGTGATGGTAGTCGACGGGGCGCAGAGCACGCCGCATATGCGGATTGACGTTCAGGACTTGGACTGCGATTTCTACACGCTGTCCGGGCATAAAATGTGCGGTCCGTCAGGAATTGGGGCATTATATGGCAAGAAAGAGCTGCTGAACATGATGGAGCCTATCGAGTTCGGCGGCGAAATGATTGACCATGTTGACTTGTATGAGTCGACATGGAAGGAGATCCCGTGGCGCTTCGAGGGCGGCACGCCGATCATTGCCGGAGCCGTCGGCTTGGCCGCGGCGATCAAGTTCCTCGAAGAGGTCGGCCTCGACGCGATTGCCGCTCACGAGCATGAGCTGGCGCAGTACGCGGTCGAGCAGCTCTCCGCGATTGAAGGGATAACGATTTACGGTCCGAAGAAGAACCGGATCGGTCTCGTTACCTTCAATCTGGATGATGTTCACCCGCATGATGTGGCGACCGTTCTCGATTCGAAGGGAATTGCCATTCGCGCGGGCCACCATTGCTGTCAGCCGCTGATGCGCTGGCTCAAGGCAAGCGCGACGGCACGGGCAAGCTTCTATCTGTATAATACGGAGGAAGACATCGACCGTCTGGCAGAAGCCTTGCGGGCAACAAAGGAGTATTTCAGCGATGCAATTGGATGATTTGTACCGGCGCGTCATCATGGATCATTACAAAAAGCCGCGCAACCGCGGTACGTTCGATTCCGATGCGGTAACGATCGAATTGAACAATCCGACCTGCGGCGACCGCATTTCCTTGCAGCTGATGGTAGAGGATAATAAAGTCGTCGATGCCCGCTTTACCGGGGAGGGCTGTTCGATCAGCATGTCGAGCGCCTCGATGATGACCGATGCGGTCAAGGGCAGAACGTTGGAAGAAGCGATTGAGATGGCTGAACGGTTCTCCTCCATGGTGAAAGGCGAGAACGTGGCATTCGACGAATATGAAGATCTGGAAGCACTGTCTGGCGTATGCAAATTCCCGGCCCGGATCAAATGTGCGACGCTGGCCTGGAACGCGCTGCGCAAAGGGATTGAAGAGCCGACGAAATAACGGCGAGAATGTACGTGGATAACGTACGGAGGAGGTAATGCACCATGGCGAAAGAAATGCCAGAACTTGAGGAATATAAATATGGCTTTCGCGATAATCACCAATCGATTTTCCAATCCGGCAAAGGATTGACTCCGGAAATCGTCCGGGAAATCTCCAAGATTAAGGGGGAGCCGGACTGGATGCTTGATTTCCGCTTGAAGTCGCTGAAGCAATTTGAGAAAATGCCGCTTCCGCGTTGGGGCGGCGATCTGAATGAACTGGATTTCGATGATATTCAATATTATGTTCGTCCTTCCGAGAAGCAGGGCAAGACGTGGGAGGAAGTGCCGGCGGAGATTAAGGAGACGTTCGACAAGCTGGGAATTCCGGAAGCGGAGCAGAAGTTCCTGGCCGGCGTATCCGCGCAGTATGAATCCGAAGTCGTCTATCACAGCATGCAAAAGGATCTCGAAGAGCAAGGCGTTATCTTCATGGATACCGACTCGGCCCTGCGCGAGCATCCGGAAATTTTCAAGGAGCACTTCGGCACGGTCGTTCCTCCGGCGGATAACAAGTTCGCTGCATTGAACAGCGCGGTATGGTCCGGGGGCAGCTTCATCTATGTGCCGAAGGGAGTCAAATGCGAAATCCCGCTGCAGGCGTATTTCCGCATCAACTCCGAGAACATGGGGCAATTCGAGCGCACGCTCATCATTGCCGACGAAGACAGCTTTGTGCACTATGTAGAAGGCTGCACGGCTCCGATCTACAGCACGAACTCGCTGCATAGCGCGGTCGTCGAGATTATCGTGAAGAAGAACGCCCGCGTCCGTTATACGACGATTCAGAACTGGGCCCCGAATATTTACAACCTGGTTACGAAGCGCGCGGTCTGCGAAGAGAACGCGAACATGGAATGGGTGGATGGCAACATCGGCTCCAAGCTGACGATGAAATACCCGGCCGTTATTTTGAAGGGCCGCGGAGCCAAAGGCTCGGTGCTCTCCATCGCGGTAGCGGGCAAAGGCCAGCACCAGGATGCAGGCGCGAAAATGCTGCATCTGGCGCCGGACACGACATCGACAATCGTATCCAAGTCGATCTCGAAGCACGGCGGCAAAGTAACGTATCGCGGCATCGCGTCCTTCGGCCGGAATTCCGAAGGCTCCAAGGCCAATGTCAAATGCGATACGCTCATCATGGATAATCAATCCACGTCCGATACGATTCCGTATAACGAAGTCATGAATGACAATATTCAATTGGAGCATGAGGCGACCGTATCCAAGGTGTCGGAGGATCAGCTCTTCTATCTGATGAGCCGCGGATTGACGGAAGACGAAGCGACCCAGATGATTGTCATGGGCTTTATCGAGCCGTTCACGAAAGAATTGCCAATGGAATATGCGGTTGAGATGAACCGTCTCATCAAATTGGAGATGGAAGGATCTATCGGTTAACCTTTTATGCTACGCGGTTTTTAGAGGAATTAAGGCGCACTTGGCCATGTTTTGCCCACGTATTTTTTATCTCGCCAGATAACGGGCATGCAGGTCAAGTGTGTCTTTTTCTATTTTCTGGATCATGTGTGACTACGAATCCCCTTCAATTACGCATATATCACCGATCTATCTGGTCGTTACATCGAACCAACGCTCGTTACGATTCCGTGACGGGCGTTTTCGATCGGCACCGCTTGTCCTTTCAACGGACAAAGCCTATTTATTTCTACATGGGGTAGAGCCAAGTCACAACGACCGCAACTTCAATACTATGAGTATGAACCTAGCGAAAGGAGGTTGCTGGAATGGGTGAAGTTGGAGGCTTCTCTTGTGGATTCGGAGGATTTACTTCTATTGGTGTAATCTTGGTGCTTTTTATCTTGCTTGTTATTGTTTCTCGTGCATTTATCTACTAAGATGAACATCGGCGTTGCATCCCTGCGCTCATGGTTCACTTGCGGGTCTAAGCCAAGTCAAAACCCGTCTCAGTCCATGAGTACCTAGAAGAGAGGAGGTTGCCTTATGAGCGGTGTTGTTGGAGGTTCGTGTGGCCTCGGAGGTCTCTGGACTTCCACGGGGGTAATCTTGGTGCTGTTTATCTTGCTTGTAATCGTTTCTCGTGCATGTATCTTGTAAGACCTGCGTCTATACCCATGGAGAAACTTAATGATAAGCCCTGCCTCTTCAGCAGGGCTATTTAGTACTGCAAATCAAACGTAGTACGGTAAGAGCCCTGGACGATTCCGAGGCTTTTTTCTTGCGGGTTATGCGGGGTGGAGCTGTGGTTCGACGGGTGCTCCACAAAAATGAGGAATTACCAAAAATGTCTTTTACGTTTTTTGCACTCCACCAATACTCTTTGCCCACGGTGTAGAATAACAGTGATGTTTTTTCTCCGACGACGTCTCATTCAAGCCACCCCCTTTGCTAAATTACAATATGAGAAAGTACTTTAAATGATTGGGCGAAAGCTGCAGGGAGAGCAATATCAAAGTTTCGCCGCGGTTCAGCCCATAATTCAGCCCACTTTTTGCCCGCATAAGTATGTGATGGGATTCATGTGATAAACGATGTCACAGCAGTGATTGTGGCAAGGGTTGTCTTTATATGGCAGATGTACGCAGCACATATTATGCGATTCGACATCTGTAAAGGGAGGTCTGTTTTGGAGATGCAATCCCGATCATCCTTTTGGGATGGTTGATAGGACAAATGAGTTCTAAAGGGATGAACCAGCCGCCAATTTTCAAGCTACTTACCTATAGCCTTATGAGTTTTGCTCCCCAATCCTGCAAAAAGGCAGCATTTTCAGCTAGCGAATCCGAGATTTCACAAAAATACTGCGTCAATACATCATTTTCTCCCAGACGACCCCTAAACAAGTGAAAATGTGTTAAATTCCCGCACTTTTGCAGGATATCTTTTTCCAATGATCGAACCCTGTGGAATTCCTGTATTTTTGCATCATTTACGGAAGGCGGGAGAGCAGGGGAAGATACCGGACAAGCCTGCAACCACACAAGCCGCTCGCTTTATTCAAACGCGTTCCCCCTCACGGCAGAGGCAACTCTTCTTTTTCCCGTTGCATGACGAACGCACAGGAACTGGAAATGCTATGTTTGGGAGGAAAGCCTATGCGCAGCCATCTCTCCCAAACTCCATCCGCAGACGCAGAATCCTTCATAATTCGGTTCCCCATGAATGTCTTCCCTCCGCCGGCGCATAATAAGTGAATCTTCAATGCTTGCGGCGCTTTGGGCACCGCAGAGGATGTTCGACAGCTGTTATGAAGGAGGAAGCGACATGAATCGCGTAAGGAAACGCCTGGAACGAGCGGCACGAGCAGGGATGATCTGCTTTGCGGCAATGGCCCTGCTGTTCATTACGGCGGAGACGAATGTACATAAGGGGGAGGCTGCGGGGAGAGCCGCCGGCGGTAAGGCTGCCGAGCAGGGACAGCATGGTGCCGGAGCGAGAGGGACGATCAAGCCAATGCCGGCGAACGCCGCCGGGAAGCCGATACGCAAAGATCGGGCTTATTTTGAGGAACGGGGAGATATCGTCTGGGAGGTGCCGTCAGCCGGCAAGCGGATTGCCCTCACATTTGACGATGGTCCTGATCCGAAAAATACGCCTGCCATTCTGGAGCTCCTGAAGAAGCATGAAGCCAAGGCTACCTTTTTCCTGGTCGGATGGCGGGTGAAGGATAACCCGGAGTTGGTGAAGCGCACCCTACGTGAAGGACATGAGGTCGGGAACCATTCTTATTACCATAAATATTTTCGCCGCGGGATATCGGCCGCCGAGATCGAGGAGGATATGATGAAGGCGCACCGCCTCATCAAGCAGGTGACCGGGACGGCCCCTCACCTGTATCGACCGCCTGGAGGCTATTATAATCAAGAGCTCGTCGATGTCGCCCGTGCCAACGATTACCGCATCGTCATGTGGTCATGGCACCAGGACACAAAGGACTGGAGTTCGCCCGGGGTTCAGCGCATCGTCAATAAAGTACTGAATTCGGCCCGGAATGGGGACATCGTGCTCATGCATGATTTCGCAGAGGGCCGTTCGCAGACGGTGGAGGCCTTGAAGACGATTCTGCCGGAACTCAAAAAGCGGGGCTACTCCATGGTCACGGTCTCCGAATTGATGGCGCACCGGGTCAAGGGAGAAGTGAAAAAGCCCCGCAAATAAAAAGTATAAAAGTTACATGTACACATGATCGATTTCCAACTGTCTTCGCTGCGCCAGATCGACGAACTCCTGATCGATTTGCACGAGCGGGCGGAACAGTTCGGTCTGATTCGACATCACGATGACACCCGTCCGGCCGTCATTGAGCCGGGCTTGCTTGTGGAGGAAGTTCGGAACCATGTTCCGGATGAAGGTATGGGTCATCGTAGGATCCAACTGGCCGAAGCTCATCGCGTGCAGTTCCCGCAATACGCAGAACAGGTTCTGCTTCTGCAGGCCGCTGCAGGCCGAGGTCATCTCGCTGTACACGTCGGCGATGGCGACGATACGGGAGACGGGATGAATCTCGTCTTCCTTCAGGCCCAGCGGATAACCGCTTCCATCCATCCGTTCGTGATGCTGCAGCGCGGCCAGATACAGCCATTCGTCTTCATAGGTCCCCCGAAGCAAGTCGCACCCGAAGCGGGTGTGCTTTTTCCGCTTCTCGGCTTCTTCCTCGCCCGGAATTCCCCTCGCCGGCGATGAAGTATCCGCATCCACCAGGGCCATGCCGATATCATGAAGGAAGCCGGCCTTGCCAACGCGCACCGCATCCGTCTCATTATAATTGAGCCACTTCGCCAAATAATAGGACAGCATTCCGACTTGCACCGAATGCTGGTAGGCGCAATCCTCTTCCGTTCCCATCATCAGGAGCAGGGAGACGACATCCCGTTCCGCCTTAATCTGATGAATCAGCGGCGTCAAGGTCTTTTCCACTTGCTCGTCTTGGATATGACCATGGGCAGCCGCCTCATAAAATAAATTCTCGACTCCGCCAACCGCTTCCCTGTAGGAAGACTGCAGCCGATCCGATCCGGATGCGGATGCGAGTTGTGGAAGCGTTGTCATCGATTCGGCTTTTTTTTCTTCAATGTCGATATAATCAAGATGATGCCGCAGGAGCAGGGCGATGTCCTTCTCCTTCAATCTCGTTCCGGCGGAGATCACAAGAAGACCGTGGGAATTAAAAATATCCTTCGCCACGATGTCGCCGTCCGTCACGCTTAAGACATGAACCTTCACGTTCATTCACCGTCCTAGCCAAAAATAGACAACATATGTACCGTAATCATATCAACTTCATCGAAACGTGACAACAGCATTTCCCATTTTACTTAAAAATTATCGGTCATGAAATCGGCCCCCCGCTCGTATACAGAGTAGTAGGGCTTGTATAACCGCTCCGTTCGGCCTCGATTGCTGTCATTCTTCCGCCTCACCTCCCTGTAGCCACGCGAATCGGACACATGCTATTCTAATCTGTGCACGCCATTCTGGAGATAAGGGAAGGATGGGGATACGATGCCGTCGCTACCAAGGAATACATCAGATTCGATTCTATTGCTGTATACGAACGATATTCACAGCCATTGGGACGGGGCGGCCCGCCTGGCTTCGCTCATGAACCGTTACCGTCGGCATTGCCCGGAGAAGATTGTGCTGCTGGACGGCGGCGATCATATGGACCGGGCTTATATGGAGACGGAGGGGACCTATGGCGCGGCCAATGTGCGGCTTATGAACCGGCTAGGGTACGATGCCGCCGTGATCGGCAATAATGAAGGGCTGACGTTCGTGCCCGATCGGCTTGGGGAAGTATACCGGAGCAATGCCCGTTTTCCCGTCTTGGGAGCGAACGTCGCCGCGCTGAGCACCGGGCAGCGTCCGGAATGGCTGAAGCCGTGGGCCGAGCTGGAGCGGGGCGGGATTCGGATTGGCATCGTCGGTGTTACGGCGCCCTACGCCGACTACTACCGCCTGCTTGGTTGGGAGGTCGGCGAACCGATAGCCGCGGTGCAGGAGGCGGTCTCCGTTCTCCGTCCCCGCGTCGATCTGCTCGTCGTCCTGTCGCACTGCGGGCTGACGACGGATATGAAAATGGCCGAAGAGACGGAAGGAATCGATCTTATTCTCGGCGGACACAGTCATCATCTGCTTCCGGACGGCCATAGAGTGGGGCGGACCTGGCTGCTGGCGGCGGGGAAATACGGCGGCCATCTGGGCGTGGCCGAGTGCCGTCGGGCCCCTTCGGGCGAACTGGAGCTGGCGGTGCGCTGCATCCCGGTGACCGAAGAGCTGCCTGATCCGAGCGTGGAGGGCGAACTGCTCCAGGCCAGGGCCGAGGCAGCCCGGAGACTGTCCGTCCCTGTCGCTCAGGTCGCGGAGCCGCTCGCCGTGCGCTACGATCGGCCGTCTCCTCTTGGTCAGCTGCTGGCTCAAGCGCTTCGCGATCATACCGGGGCGGATATCGGCCTCGTCAATGCCGGTCAATTGCTTGGGGATCTGCCGGCCGGAACGGTAACCGCGGGCATGCTGCATAAGCTATGTCCTTCCCCCATCAATCCAGTCCGGATGCATCTATCCGGCGCGGACGTGAAGCAGGCCATCCGGGAGAGCCTGCATGAGGATGCTTACGGCCGGGTCGTCCGCGGCTACGGGTTCCGCGGTGGCCAGCTTGGCACGCTGTGCGTCGACCGGCTGCAGGTGGAATGGAGTCGCGGCCCGGACGAGGAGCGGATTCGGCTGCGGCTCGATGGACGGGAAGTAGCGGATACCGATCGGCTCGTCGTCGGCACGATCGACATGTTTGTATTTGGCGGAGGCTATCCGAGCTTGAAAAATGGACAGGATATCATATTTTTCCTGCCGGAGATGCTGCGCGATATTTTGGCCGTCCAGCTGCGGAAGGCGGAGGAAGTGCTCCGCTGCCGCGAGGAGCGGCTCACGATTGTCCATTATCGTTAGTCGGGAAAGGTGGACACCTGTCATGGTCTATATTTGGATTGCGGTTATTTTGGGCATCGTGGAAGGCTTGACGGAATTTATCCCGGTCTCCTCTACCGGGCATATGATTTTGACGACCCGGCTTATGGGCATTGCCGAACAGGAGGATTTTCTGAAGACATTCGAAATCGTCATCCAGTTGGGCGCGATTCTCGCGATTACGGTTGTGTACTGGGAGCGGATTCTTGGCATGCTCGGACTGCGGAGCCGAACGGTGGCGCAGGGGCATGTCCGCACGAAGCAGCTCAATCTGGTGCATGTGGCGCTTGGCATCGGCCCGGCGCTCATCGTCGCTTACTTCGCCAGGGATTACATCAAGAGCCAGTTCGACAATACCGCGACCATATTGTGGGCCCTCGTGGGCGGAGGCGTATTCATGTGGGTCGCGGAATGGTTCGGATCCCGGCGCAAGGCGGCCGCGGAGACGATGGACGACATTACATACCTGCAGGCGCTGCTGATCGGACTGTACCAGATACTTTCTGTCGTCTTTCCGGGCTTTTCCCGTTCGGGCTCGACGATGTCGGGGGGCATGCTGAGCGGGGTCAGCTATCGGGCGGCTGCCGACTTCTCCTTTTTGATGGCGATTCCCATTATGTTCTTGGCGAGCGGCTACGAACTGATCGACGGGTATCGCATGCTCAGCCTCGATATTATCGGATTTTTCGCTCTCGGCTTCATCGTCTCCTTCATCGTGGCGTATCTCGTGGTCGTCACCTTTCTGAAGCATATCCAGCGCATTCGGCTCCGCCATTTTGCCATCTACCGCTTCGTGCTTGCCGGACTGTTCTGGTTCTTCATTTTACGATAAACCGGCGATGCCAAATACCGGCGGTCACCGTCCGGCAGCTTCTGCCGGCGGCAAGCTCCTGGAGTCGACAGAAAACAACATTCGCCTCTTCGCGCGCGGCGGCATTTTTGCTATGATAGAGTAGCTGATAGAGTCGTACGAGCAGAGGAAATCGAGGTTGCCAAATCAGAAAACAGCAGGGGTTGACCATGTGTGCGTTGGATGCCAATTCAGGCTTGCCGTCCCGGCATGCGGCTAGCGAAAAAAATTTTCAATGAAGAAGGCCTCGTCCTGCTGGGCGAGGCGGTACAGTTGTCCGAAGCATATATTGACCGGCTCGCGAAGATGGGCATCTCTTATGTGTACATTGAGGATAACCGGACGGAAGGCATCGAAGCTCCTTCGCTGTTGAGCGAGAAGACGCGCAGGGAAGCGGCGGTCATGATCCGGCGCCAGTTCAAGCAGATGATGAATGAATCGACATCCCGGAAGCAGCCGCGGCCGCCCTCGCCGATCGGCAAAGCGTTTGGAGGCATACTCGATTCGATTATCGACGAGCTGTCCGGTCACGAAGACGCGATGATTATGCTGACCGATATGCAGACGACCGATCATTACCTGTTCCAGCATTCGTTGAATGTTTGCATTTATACGACGCTGCTTGGCATCCATCACGGGTATGGAAAGGAAGAGCAGCGGGTATTGAGCATGGGCGCGCTGCTTCATGACATCGGGAAGACGCAGATTGATCTGAATATTTTGAACAAGCCCGGCAAGCTGACGGATGAGGAATTTGCCGAGATGAAGCGGCATGCCGAGCTCGGCTACCTCATCCTGAAGGAGGAGCCGAATATTCCGCTGCTGTCCGCCCATTGCGCGTTCCAGCATCATGAGCGTCTGAACGGAAGCGGGTACCCGCGCGGCATTCGTTCCGATGAGATTCATGAGTATGCGAAATGGGTCGCGATTGCCGACTCCTATGACGCGATGACATCGCATCGGGTGTATAAGGAAGCTACCTTGCCCCATGTCGCGTTGGAATTGCTGTACACGGGGGCGGATACGCTCTATGATGCATCGATGCTCGCCGTATTCCGCGATCGGCTGGCCGTCTATCCCATCGGGATGTCCGTCCGCCTGAGCACCGGGGAGACCGGCGTCGTAGCCCGCATTCATTCGGAATATCCTCAGCGGCCGATCGTGCGAATCTTGACCGGGCCCGAGGGAGAAGAGCTCGCCGTGCCGTACGAGGTCGATCTGGCCCGGTCGCTGAATGTGACGATCGTCGGCTCGCACGTCCAAAATTGACCCCGCCACTCGGGAAGCTTACAATGAAGCTATAATAAGAGTGGGCAGGGGGCGACAAACGTGCGGGAAACGGACAGCCGCGGCTTTTTTTGGACATGGGGACAATGGGTATACCGTCGACGGCACGCTGTGTGGATCGGTTGGACGGTATTCTTTTTGGCCATGTCTCTGTTGGCCCTGCAGGTTCCTTCGATGCTCAAGGATAACGGGTTTACGCCAGCCGGCAGCGAATCGGACCAGGGGCTGTCCCTTCTGCGCAGCGAGGTCGGGATCTCTTCGACGACCATGGATATCGTCTACGAGAGCCGGGATGGCTCCTCCTTGATGACGGAAGACATATTGAGGCAGATAGAACAGCGGTTTTCCGGACTGAAGCAGGAGCCGTACGTGAGTGACGTGCGCGTTCGGGAGGAAGGGCGGAAGGAGGATGCGCGGCAGGATGTCGTCGCCGTCCATGTCATACTCGATCTCGATACGAACGAAGCGTTGGAGCAATATCCGGAGATCCGCAGCCGGATCCCGGATCTTCCGCAGGCCGACACCTATGTCAGCGGAGCGACCCCTGTCTATTACGATATGCAGGTGGCAAGCAAGCGGGACATTGTCAAGTCGGAACTGATTGGCTTGCCGATTGCGCTCGTCGTCCTGCTTGCCGTCTTCGGCACGCTGCTGGCCGGCTTGCTGCCGCTCATCGTCGGTGTCGTTAGTGTGACCGCGACCCTCGGTCTTATCTACTTCATCTCGTTCGCGACGGATTCGCTCAGCAACTTTCTCCCGAATGTCGTCACGATGCTTGGGCTTGCCGTCGGGATAGATTATGCGCTGTTCATGGTCAGCCGCTTCCGGGAAGAGCTGCGGCGGCAGAGCTCGGTCGAAGCGGCGGTGGCGATGACCGCCCAGAAGGCGGGGCGCTCGATCTTCTTTTCCGGGGTGGCGGTGCTGATCGGGCTGGTGGCGATGGCATTCATCGATCTGGCTTTGTTCCGTTCCTTGAGTCTGGGCGGCGTACTTGTCGTGACGTTGTCCGTCATCGTAGGCAACTCCCTGCTGCTGGCTCTGCTGGGCGTATTCGGCGAGCGCATCAATCGCTTTCCGGTCATTCCGGCCCGGTTCCGAAGCCGGGATGAAGGCGGAGGGAGCGTCTTCTGGCGGCGAATCGCGCATAGCGTCATGAAGAGGCCGATTACGGTTGTCCTCCTCCTGTTCGTCCTGCTGAGCGGCCTGGCGCTGCCGATGGCCGGCATGAATATCGGCATTCCGGACGCGGAAATGCTGCCGCCGAAGTACGAGTCGCGCGCCGGCTCCGATCTGCTTAACGAAGCATATGACAAGCGGGAACTTAATCCGATCCTCGTCGCGCTGCGCACGGAGCGGCCCTATATGGAGGCGGGGACGATCCGGCAAGCGGAAGCCTGGCAGGCCGAGCTCAGCCGGATGGAGGGAGTGCGGCGCGTCGACAGTTACGCAAGCCTGATGAGCGGGCTCGCAGGCCCGGAGGCGAAGGCGGAGGCGTTGAAGAATCCTTCTCTGCGCGCTCATTTGGAGGCCAGCCATCTGGCGAAGGAGCGGCTTATCGTCATGCAAGTGATTCCCGATGGCGACACGGAAGGGCAGGAAGTTCGCGATCTCGTCCACAGGCTGCGGAATTGGGAGCTTCAGAGCGGAATGACCGCCAAATATGTAACCGGCGGACCGGCGGTCCAACTTGACATCATCGAGCGCATCACGGGGGCGCTTCCTTATGTCGTCGTCTTCATCCTCATCGTGACCTACCTCGTATTGTTCATCGCCTTCCGTTCGGTTTTGCTTCCATTGAAGGCGGTGCTGATGAACATTTTGAGTCTCGGATCGAGCCTCGGCATCGTCGTGCTTGTTTTCCAGCACGGATATTTGGCCGATCTGTTCCAGGTCACCTCGACCGGCATGGTGGTTGCGATGCTGCCGGTCATCATATTTTGCGTCGTATTCGGCATATCGATGGATTATGAAGTCTTCCTGTTGTCGCGGATTGCCGAGGAATACGAGCGTACGGGACATAACGAGCACAGCACGGCCGACGGACTCATGAAGACCGGCGGAATCATTACGAGTGCCGCCTTCATTCTGATTGTCGTCGTCGGGGCCTTCATTTTCACGGATAATGAGATGATGAAAGCAATAGGCCTCGGGTTGGCCGCTTCCGTTCTGCTTGATGCGACCCTGATCCGCATCTTCCTCGTGCCCTCCCTGATGAAGCTGATGGGGCGGGCCAATTGGTGGGCGCCCAAGCGGTTCCGGCGCAGGGAGAAGAATGCGGCTTAATCGCTTATGGGCCGGACGAATGGCCCCCTTCGCCCGGATTATGCGCTCCCGTTGCATGCGCTGGCCTCTAGCTGAGCGGCAGGCGGGGGATGGTCTTTGTTTGCACGCGGTGGAGATGGATATCCAAGACAACAGGTTAATGGAAAAAATAAGGTGGAATGTAGCATGAATCAACTAGCAATGGAACGAGTCAAGGAAAAGCAACAGATCAGCCCGGCGTACGATCCTTGGGATCCCATCCGCTCGCTGCGGGCGTACGGCCGCCATGTCCTGACCAGCGTCGAGATGACGGTGGCGCAGATGTGCAACATGCGCTGCGAGCATTGCGCGGTCGGACACACGCTTGTGATGAGCGAGCCGCCGAAGCTGCCCCTCTCCCTCATGCTCAAGCGGCTCGACGAGGTCGAGCATCTGGAGACGCTCAGCATTACGGGCGGAGAGCCGATGTTCCATCTGAAGACCGTAACCGACTATATCGTTCCGATTTTGAAATACGCCAGCGAGCGAGGCATACGGACACAGATCAACTCGAATCTGACCTTCGACATCGGCCGCTATGAACTGGTCGCTCCCTATTTGGACGTCATGCACATTTCGTTCAACTATACGTGCATGGAAGATTTCCATGCCGTCGGATTCACCCATACAAGCCATGAGGTGAAGTCCGGGGCCGCATCCCGGTTGTACGAGCGGATGATCGACAACACGAAGCGGCTGAGCGAGGCGGGAATGTATATTTCCGCCGAATCGATGATCAACTACCGCACCCACACCAAGCTGAGCGAGATTCATCAGCTTATCGTCGAGATGGGCTGCCGGCGCCATGAGGTGCATCCGATGTACCCAAGCTCGTTCGCGCAGAATCTTCCGGTGCTCCCGCTCTCCGATCTGAGACAGTCGATACATCGGCTGCTAGATACCCGTCACCGGGATATCTGGATGCTGTTCGGGACGCTTCCTTTCTTCGCCTGCAATACAAACGAAGAAGACCAGAAGCTCCTTCGGCGCCTCCGCTCCGAGCCGATGGTCACGCTCCGGAACGATCCCGACGGGCGCAACCGCTTGAATGTCAACCTGTTCAGCGGCGATGTCTTCGTGACCGACTTCGCGGACATCCCGGCCTTCGGCAGCATTTACGAGAGCCGGTTGGATGATATTTTCAACTCCTGGCTGCAGGACCACCCGCTCTCCCGCACAGTCGACTGCCATTGCCCGGCGGCCGCCTGCTGCGGACCGAACCTGCTCGTCGCAGACATGTATTACAAGGGCGTCGACTTCAAGGCGAGAACGGCCCACATGCCAGCCTTGGCGGATTAGGCCGCAGCTTGGATTATATTTCGATTCGATCAGGCGGATGCCAGTTGGCAATCCGCTTTTTTTATTTGAGAGAGCATGATCTCGCATAATACCAAATTCTCAGTCGATCGGGAAGCTGGATGCGGTCGGTTCAGGGAAGGGGTATGGGTGTTGGCTTCTTTATAGCTGCTCTCCCCGTCAGTCAGGAAGTTGGATGAGCTGTTCAGGGCATTGGAATGGGACTGGCCTTGCTTTTTGACCAATCTCCAAATGATTCAGGTCAAGTCTACGGCCGTGCTCGAAAATGGGAACAAGGTGTGACGGGTACGAGTGTCTTTGATTTCGAAAAAGTACAGATGGATTGTAATAATGATAGGCATCAGCCTGAGACAATGGGAGAATCGCGCAAAGAGCCGGGAAGAGGACTACTCTGACTGGAGGGGATATTGAAGCAAAGAGCCGCAGAATAGGAGGTCCTGAAGCATTGGGAGAATGGCGCAAAAAGCCGGACCACACGGCCACACTGACTGGAGGGGATATTGGGATAAAGCGGGGCAAGTTAGGCTTCCCCTGACGATGAAAGTTCCTGGCCGCATGGCACAGCAACATGTCTCTTCACGATTCACGGACGTGGCCTGCAAGGCGGCCTAGCCCATGGAGATCACACGTGTGCTTTCACGGACGATGCCTGGACCAACGACGACCGCATGATTCCCAAAAGGTCCTGGTGCAGTGAGATGGACGAGTATTCATGAAAGGGCGATGGGCCGGCTCCGTCCAAGAGGACGGAGGCGGGTCCGTTGGCGGACCGAGGCACTCCGTCCGATACGGGGCCGAACGGCTCAGTGGCTCGCGCGGGGTTCCGCGGCGCCGGGGTTGGGGCCGATATAATCGGCAATCAGCCGGCCATGGTAGCGGCCGGTCTCGATGAAGACTTCGTTGGCATTGCGGCCCGATGCGATAACGCCCGCGACGAACAGGCCAGGGACGTTCGTCTCCATCGTCTCCGGATCGTAGACGGGCTTGTCCTGATCGTCCTGCATGCGGACGCCGCTCGATTCCAGCAGCTTGCGATCCGGGCGGAAGCCGGTCAGGGCAAGCACGAAGTCAGTGCTCAGCTCCTCTGTCGAGCCGTCGCCCCGCTCAATGCGTACCCGATCTTGGGCAATATGGACGACGCGAGAATCGTAGCGAATATGGATTCGTTCCTTGGCGAGCTTGCTCTCGAGAATCGGGCGGACCCATGGCTTGATATTGCCGGAGATCTCCGTTCCGCGATAGACGATGGTTACCTGGGCGCCCACCCGCTCGCATTCAAGCGCGGCATCGACGGCGGAATTGCTGCCGCCGATGATGACGGCCTTCATGCCGGCGTATGGATGCGCCTCCTGGAAATAATGGGTGACATGCGGAAGATCCTCGCCCGGGATGCCCAGGAGGTTCGGATAATCGAAGTAGCCGGTCGCAATGACGACATGCCGGCTGCGGTAGGCGAGCGCTTCCCCGCTGCGGGTCTCCGTATGCAGCGTGAAGATGCCGTCTTCCCCCTTGGCGATATCCTTGACCTCTTCATAGGAGCGAATGCGGAGCCCGTACTGCTCCGATACTCTGCGGTAATAGACAAGCGCTTCGTGACGGTATGGCTTCTCATTCGGTGTCGCGAACGGGATGCCGCCGATTTCCAGCAGCTCCGGCGTGCTGAAGAATTGGAGATGGGTCGGATAACGGTAGATGGAGTGAACGATGCACTGTTTCTCGATGATGAGCGGATCCCACCCGCTGCGCTGCAATTCAATCGCGGCCGATAGCCCGCAAGGTCCGGCGCCTATAATAATCACTTGTTCCAAATCGGTTCGCCTCCGTGTAACATGCTGTACTATGATGTTATCCGAAATGAAGCCGTACCACAAGTGAACGGGCAGCAGCCGTTACATAATTTTAAAGAGAAGAATAAGGGAAAACGCTCCAGTTCTGCCGCCGTGTATGGTATAGTGGGTTCACTGACCGTTTATTTTATGACGACAAATGGAGGGACTTGCTGTGAGTATGGACATAGTGCGGGCAGACCGGCTGCCGCGGCCGGAAGCGATGATCTTCGATATGGACGGAACGTTGTTCCGCACGGAATCGCTGTTGATAACGGCATACCATCGCGTATTCGATACATTGCGGAGCGAGAAGCTTCACGAGGGACCGACGCCGCCGGAAGATTTGATGCTCGGATCGCTTGGCATGCTGCTGGCGGATATCTGGAAGCGGGTTATGCCGGAAGGAAGCCCGGAGGCGCACCGCCGCGCGGACGAGCTCCTGCTGCAATATGAGCTGTCCGGATTGAACGAAGGCATCGCGGAGCTGTATCCGCAGGTGAAGGAGACCTTGGCCGAGCTGCGGCGCGAAGGTGTGAAGCTGTTCGTCGCAAGCAACGGGCTGGAGGAATATATACAGGCGATCGTGAAGACCTTCGGCCTGGACGAGCTGTTCGCCGGCTTGTACAGCGCGGGCGGAAGAGGCACCGCGACCAAGGTGGAACTGGTGCGGCTCCTGAAGGCGGAGCACGGCATCGACTCGGCCTGGATGGTCGGGGACCGCTCCTCTGACGTGGAAGCGGGAAAGGAGAACGGGCTGTCCGTCATCGGCTGCCAATATGCCGGCTTTGGACAGGAGCAGGAGCTCCAGGGTTCAGATGTCATCATCCGCCAATTCGAGGAGTTGTTGGACTTATACCGCTCTACAGCTTCTTAACCGCCACAGGCGCAGCTCTCCGAGTCTGCGCCTGTCGTATGTGATGGACGCTCCCGAATTCAAGCGTCCTTCTTATCAGCCGGATTGCTCTCTGCCGGCTTGTTCTCTTCCTGAGGCTGTGTGGCTTTGCCGGAATCCGGCAGCTTGATGCCCGCCTTTTTGCGATACAGCCAGGATGCATATTCGAGCGGGCGGATGATTGACTTGCGGTACGTCTCCTTGTCGCCGATGCGGTGGAACACTTCGCGCGCCGGCTTCGGATTGACCTCCAGCAGCCAAATGCGCCCTTTCTGGTCGATGGCGAGATCGAGCGCCAGCTCGCACAGGGCATCATATCGCTTCTCGAGGAAGGCGGCCACCTCAAGGCTGAGGGCTTCGGCTTCCCTGCGGATGTGCAGGATGCGCGTCTTGTCGCCTATCCATTGCGACAGCAGCTCCTCCATTCGCACAGCCTGGCCTCCCCCGTGAAGATTCGAGGTGATGCTGTTGACCGGTCCGACGCGTCCGGCGCAGCCGGTAACCGACCAGACGCCGGAGCCGTTTTTCTGAACGAGCATCCGGTAATCATGTACGCGGCCGCTCGGCAGCTTGAGCGCGATGCCTTGCTGGATGAGATAGCGGTCGTTCGCTTTCCAGGAGCTTAGCCGTGAAGCCAGTTGGGAGTAGGTCATTTTTTGCGGCCGGATGACCTGCCGCTGATGATCTCTTCCCTCGACATAGACCACGCCGTCCGAGGAGCGAATGCGCTGGATGCGAAGAATGCCGCGCCCTCCCGTGCCGTTAACCGGCTTCAGGTAGAGCAGCGGCCGCTCCTTCAGCATGCGCTGCACATCCTGTATCCCCGAATACAGTCTTGTGTCGGGAAGATATTTCTTAAGGGATGGGACTGTGGAGAGCACCTGGTAGATCGTCCATTTATTGCGGAGCGGACGGTTCAGATACAGCAGCTTCGGGTATTTGCTGCGGAACCGCTTCAACTGCTCGAATCGGTAGCTCTTCTGAATGCGGCACCGATCGAAGATCATGGTCGGGAAGCGGGTCCATTTGCGTATCCAGCGCTTGCTCTCCGGGTGGTACCACATCCCGTTGATTCGCTTGTGCTGTTCATCGACATCCTGCGGGGTGAACACGAAGACCGTCAACCCCAGCTTTTTCCCTGCCACGATCATCTTCTGATAAATATGCCGTTCTTCCAAGTGCTTTTGCTCATTTAAATAAAGCGTCAAAATGCCAAGAACGGGTTTATCCAAGCGTCTTCACCTTCTTTGACGTTATCCGCTGGTTCGGGATAAATAAGCCGAATACTGGAAAATACGTTCCAGCGAGCGTCTCCGAATATGGGGCTCATCGAATTTCATCGGCTTCGCATTGGCTTCGAAGAACCAGATGCTGCCGTTCGTATCCACGCCCAAATCCATCGACATCTCGCCAAGCGTATGCCCGGAGCCGCGTTCGATCTGCCGGGCGATGATGATAGCCGCGTTTTTGGTGCGGGCCATCGTTCTCCGCGCTTGTTCGACGCCGAAATTCGCGCTCAGCAGCTTCTCGGGATCATCGATGCTTCCGCCGCGGGGAACATGGGTCGTTATGCTGGAAGAGCCGGCGACGCGCGCGCCGACACCGGTAATATCCCACTGGCCTTTGCTGTTCTTCTGCACCAGAACCCGCAAATCAAACGGCCGCCGGTTCACCGTAGCCAGCGTAATCCCTTGCTGGACGATATAATTATGGGTACCGGCCTGCTTGCGTATCCGGCCCCACAGCTTCGAGATCGTGGCGCACTTGAACAGGGCGCTTCGTCTTCTGTCCTGGGTCTTGAGGCGGAACTTCATCGCCTTCGTATGGTTGACGCGCAGCGTCATAATGCCCATGCCCGCTTTTCCCGTCTCCGGCTTCAGGAACAGATAGGGATGTTTGTTCAGCATTTTGGCCAGAGCGACAGCGGTGCGCAGCCGCCGCGTGGCGGGAATGAAGGGCCGGGTGGCCCTCGATTTTTTCAACCATTCGAACAATTGCCATTTGTTGAAAAAGTAAGGATTGTACAGGCGAATCCCCGGATGCTCCAAAATCTCCTCGATCTTGCGGCGGACGGCAGGCTGATTCTCATCCTCCCGGAGCGGTATGCGGTTGTAGACGATGCGTGGAGGCGGGAACCATTCTTGTTCCCAGGTCTGTTTATCTTCGTTGTAAGTGTAGCCCGCGATTCGCTTGGCGCCGAGCTTCAGATCCTTCACGGTCACGATATATACGGTAAAGCCGAGATCCTTGCCCGTGCGCAAAATATCCAGGAAGTTGTCGCGATTGCCCCGGAATTTCTCCTTGGCATCCTCGATCGTCAGAATGGCGACGATCGGCAGATGATCTTGCCCTATGCCACTCACATCGGATCCCTCCTGCGGAATTTGCTAAGGAACAGACAGTGATCCAGGATATGTTCAATCGAGGACTGTCCTTCTATGCGCAAGGATGGATGCTTGAAAATCGAGCGTCCAGGCTTGGCATTGGCCTCGAACATCCATACATGCTCATCTTTGTCAATGCCGAGGTCGAAGCCGAGCTCGCCGAGCAGATGAGGATAGTTCCGTTCAATGGCCTTGGCCAGATCGACCGCTACCATTTTCATTTTGACAAGCACTTCGTCGGCTCTGTCACCGAACATCCGCTGGAGAGCATGCTCCGGCGTCATCAGTTGTCCGCCATTTTTCACGTGGGTGGTCACGCTGCCTTTGCCTGCTTTTTTGGCGCCGATTCCGACAACCGTCCAGTCATTCTCCCCGTTTTTGTGCATATGGAAGCGGAAGTCGATCGGACAGCCGTCGATCTCGATGAGCCGGACGCCCTGCTGCACGACATAATTGCGCAGCGAACGGCCGTGCCTTCCTTGCAGCATGCGGATGAGGCTGGAGAAATTCTTGAAGCGGAGCAGCGTGTTTTTGCCGTTTACGGTGTAGCGTACGAAATAGCCTTTTTTCGGCAGGAAGGTGAGCCGGTAGATGCCGATGCCGAGACTTCCCGAAGTCGGCTTGTAGTAGACGAAGTGATGGCGTTCCAGCATGTCGCGAATCGTATCCGGCGTCGGGTTCATCACCGATTCCGGCACGTGGAGATTCGCTTCCAGATCGTTTTCCAGCAACTCGTAAATATCGGATTTTTTGAAGAAGCTCCAATTGAAAAAAGGGATATTCCGGCGAACGAACCGTTCCCGCAGCTGCTGGATCGAGGACGTGGTCTCTGCCCTCCGGCTCGGCAGCCGGTTATATACGACATCCGGGAGCGGTACGGTTCGCCGGATCCAACTTCCGGATTCCGATAGGAAGTAGGCGTAGACGGTCTCGTTCTGCCAATTGATATCGCGCGGAGTGAAGGCAAAGACGAAGGCTTTCTTATTGCCGGTTCGCAAAATCTGCTTAATGAACGAGGTTCGGCTGCCAAATGGATGCGACTGCGTGCGCAGCGCGGAATCCGATAAGACGCCGATGAGCGGCCCCAATTGCAGATCGCCTTCCTGATCGTTGCGCAAATAGACCATGCCGGATTTGGGCACACGGACAAAGGAACGAAGGCCGGCCGGTATAATGACATGGTTGCCTGGACGCTTCACCGGCTTCACCGTAGCGGGGATTGACGCCTTGCCCAATCGAAGCCGGACAGATTTTTTGCCGGTTAGCTTCAATTGCCTCATTAAGGTGCTGGAGAGATACACTGTTTTTTCGGATTTAGGTGTTAAGTGGACGTTGCATACCGTCAAACTCATGGACTTACCCTCCTAAGATGTCGACCCAATACATAGCGCGCATACAAGATGGGATTTTCCACGGATTTCACAGCGGCTTCCCGCTCGCCTGTCTGACGGAAAACCGTCCTGCCCGGCTTCGAATTGACCTCCAGCAGCCACATGCGGGCTTCCCGATCAATGCCGTAATCCAGACCGACCTCCATCAGACGCCCGTGTCGCGCTTCAAGTAGAGGGGGAATGCGCTCGCTATAGGCTTGCAGCTGCTCCATGAGCTGCTCGGCACGCTCCGGGTCGTATTCGCGCTTCAAAAATGGAAGGACAGACACGGCCCGCCCGCCTCCATGGAGATTGGAAGTAATGCTGTCAGGGGTGCCGATGCGTGCGGCCATGCCGGTCATCGCCCAGCGGCCCCGGTCATTTTTTTGCATCAGCACACGAATGTCGAATGGCTCGCCCGCCTGCGTCAGCAGGGACAAGCAGGGCTGCATCACAAAGGTTCGTCTGCCGATAAAGCTGGCAATCCAGTCGAATCCATCCTCGGCATCTTCAAATTGCTTCGTTAGCGGGCGGTTGCGCTGATCGCGTCCTGCGATTTGCAGCACGGGGGCGTCGCTTCCGGCTTCGCGCTGTGCCTTCCGGTGATGCTGAACCCGGAGCGCAGACTTCCCTTGGGACCCGGCATGGGGCTTCAGGAACAGGCTTCCGCCGTAACGGGACAGCGCCGCAGCGAGGCTGCGCTTGCTTTGGTACAGGTGAGTGGGAGGAAGAATCGCGCTCAGGCCGGACTCGGCGGATAAGGAGCGGTAGATGTCCCACTTGCCCCGCAAGCCTACCCCCAACGGAGCGGTGCGTCTGCTCCGGAGCAGCTTGGCGAGGGCGGCTGACGTTCTGGCCCCGGCGCTTCCGCCTGAGAATACGCACCGGTTGTACACCAGGGGAGGCAATGCGGCAGTGCAGGGCTCCCAGCGGTGGTCGCCATAGACATAGCCGTTCACAGTGCCGGAAGCAAGATCGGCCCATTCGGGCGAGAACACGATGACCCGGACGCCGTGTTTGCGTCCGGCTTGACACAGCCTCCGGCAATATTGAGGCTCGGTGAAGGGAGGCGTTCCGGTCGATTCATTCTGCAGAACGCCGATGACGGGCTGCTCGGTTCGCTTCTTCATCATTTCGCTGTCACCTCCTCAAAATCCGGATAAATACCGGGCATATTCCACTGTTTTGCGGACGGAGGGACGGACTCGGTTGACGTTCAGTGGAGTATTGTCATTTTTGGAAGGCTTGGAGTTGACTTCAAGCAGCCACACTTTCCCTGACGTGTCGATAGCCAGGTCAATTCCCAATTCACCGAAGTGAGCGGGAATATGCGTATCGATCCCCTTCGCGATATCAAGCGCCGCCCGCTGCAGCTTGCCCACGATATCGTTCTTCGCCCCGGAGGGCAGATTCGATCGGCCGACGGCTTCCTTGACGGTGCTGAGCGTTCCGCCCCGCGCCACATTCGACACGAAATGCTGTGTGCTCGCGGTTCGGGCGACGATAGACGTGATGCTCCAGCGGCCGTGTATGTTTTTCTGAACGAGGGCCCGGAAATCGATTGGACGCTTGGCATAATCGATCAGATTCAAGCCTTGTTGAATCTGGTAGCGGTTCGTCTTCAGCTTCCCGGACAGGGTAGAAAACAGCTTGGTTAAGCTGCTGAAGTTCTGGCGCTTGGTGCCGCTAATATTGGAATAAAGGGCTTGAAACCCGTTATCCGAGGTACGGTTGATGCAGATGATGCCTTTGCCGAGGCTTCCCCGGGCCGGCTTCAGGAAGAGGGTCTGATAGCGTCCGCTCATCGTCTTGAGGGTAGAGTAGCTGCGCAGCAGATGCGATTCCGGCAAGTAGCGGGTCAACTCCGAACTGGCCTTTAACGCGTCGAACACCTCGGTCTTATCCAGAAACTTTTCATTGAACACATGGGACTGGTAACGCGATTTTACTTCTTTCATGAAATGCTGTACGCTAGGTTTGTTCTCCAGAGATCGCGACGTCAAGCGATTGTTCACGACATCCGGGATCGGCATGCTGGTAAGCTGCCAGCATCCTTTGGTATACACCCATGCCTGTATCCGTTGAGAGTCCTTCACATGTTCCGGCGTGAAGAAGCAGGCAACGGCTCCTTGGGAATGGCAGGCATCGACCATCTCCCGGCAGAAGGCGGTAATCGTGCCGAACGGCCGATCCGGAACGGCGGGATAATCCCGGCTGATCAGGACGCCGATGAGCGGCCCGATTTTCAACGTCTGTTGGGCATACGTCAACCGCAGAGGAACGCCGTTCGACAGTCCCATATTGCGGGCAAGCGCGTGACTGATCCGGAGCCCGTCAGATTTGGGAACGGAGGATACGGTCACGCTCTGTCTGAAGGAACCGAAGCGGATCGTAATCGGATGGTTTACGGGAATTTTCCATTGTTTGACATAGCTGTCGCCCAACATGATCATGTCTTCCCGCAAGATGCCGGCGCTCACAACGTGGAGCCTCACTTTTGATTTCAACATGTTGGTTCTCCTTCCAACGACGACTTGCATGATGAATCACGGTATGCACCGGGCTGGGGTCGATATATATACAGGTGAACCGCATACGTAATTTCATCATATGAGGACATATTTCCCTTGGTGATTGACCTACATCAGGAAAGGAGGCATTCGGCGTGCCCAATTGGTTATTTATTCTATTTAGCGTCATTGTGGCCGCGTTCGTCGGCGGCATTACGAATCACTTTGCGATCAAGATGCTGTTCCATCCGCGGCAGCCGATTCATCTGTTCGGGCGGAGAGTGCCCTTCACGCCCGGTCTCATTCCGAAGCGGAAGGCGGATATTGCGGTATCGCTGGGGGAAGTTGTATCGGAATATTTGGTGACCAGCGACGGGCTGCGGGCGATGCTCCGCCAGCCGGAGGTACGGGAGCGGGCGGCGGCCGGCTTGACGGGCTTCGCCGACCGGCTGCTGGCGGATGAGCGAACGCTGCGCGAATGGATCTCGATCGGCTTCCCCGGCCGAAGCTGGCCTGAGCTGTGCGAGGCATGGGGGGAGCGGCTCGACAAGCTGACCGAGTCGGGAATCCGGCGCGGCTTGGCGGGCAGCGGCTGGGAAGAGCGCCCGCTGTCCGAGTTCCTGCCGGAAGGGCAGGAGGAGACCCTGAACCAGCTGGCAGGCAAGGCGGCTTCCGCCATCCTGCTGTCGATTGAACGGGAGCTGCTGTCGTCCAGCGGGCAGCGTATGCTGCTTCGGATGGCGAAGGAGTTCGTCGACCGGTCGAAAGGCTTCATGGGGGTGATGGCGGCTATCTTCGTCGATGAAGACAAGCTGGTGACGCGGATTACGCCCCTGCTGGCGGAGCAGCTCCGCTCCGACAAGGTCCATGAGACCGTGACCCGAATGCTGGAGCGGAAGCTGGAGGAATGGCTGAGCCAGCCGCCGGCCGATCTGCTGCGCGCCTGGTCGGGCGATGGTTCCGAGCCTGCCGTCCTGATTGCCGGCCTCGCGAAGTCATGGCTGCAGTGGAGCCGCCGCCTGGAGCGCTGGGGGGACGCGAGGCCGAGCCGCTGGCTGGAGGAGAGCCGGGAGACGTGGCAGCCTTATGTGCCGCGGCTCGTCGATTGCGCGATTGGGCTGCTGGATCGCAATCTGGACAAAGTGATGCGCGCCGCCCGCTTGGAGGATGTGGTTCGTTCGCAGGTGGAGCAATTCCCGATCGAGCGGCTGGAGACGATTATTTTGAGCGTATCGGGCAAGGAGTTCCGCGCCATCACATGGCTCGGGGCGCTGCTTGGGGGGATTATCGGCTTGATCCAGTCGCTGATTCTGCTTGCGGTCGGCTCGTAGCGCCCGCGACAGCGGCCGCTCCCGTATGGTATGCTGACTAACGAGGAAGAACGGAAAGGATGAGAAATGATGAGTGTATACGATCAAGCCCATGAACTGGCGCGCGCCTTGCAGCAGTCGGAAGAGGCGAAGGACGTCGAGACGGCGATGCAGGCGATTGAGGCCGACGCGGACAGCAAGCGGATGCTGGATGATTTCCGCCTGCGCCAGATGGAGATGCAGCAGAAGATGATGACCGGCGAGATGCCGGAACAGTCGGAGCTTGACAAAATGGAGAAGCTGTATGAAGTGATCAGCATGAATACCGAGATCGCGAAGCTGTTCGAAGCGGAACGGCGGCTCGCGGTCGTGATTCAGGATGTGAACAAGATCGTGTCCGATGCGCTCGGCCATCTGTACGGCTAATCCGGCCCGCGTCCCGCGCGAGCCCGGCACGGCAGGCAGTTGCGCAAGTGCTGCGGCTTGAACGATCTGGCATGTTATCTATTGATGCGGCATACGCTCTACTATAGCCAAGCTATAGGAGAACAGAACGATGGCGCCCCTGGCTGACATCGTTGACGATGAAGGAGCGATTGCCATGATGAACCGAATGTCTTATTTCCGTTCTTCGAAGCGTAAGATATGGAAGCATGTCCTGTCGATAGGAGCTGCCCTTGTCATGCTCGTGATCGTCCTGCCGAAGCTGTCTTTCAAGGCGGGGTGGACGCCGTCCTTCTGGTTCGGCATCGTCTGGTGCGCGTTCGCCCTGCTTATCATTGCCGCCCATCTGCACCGCCTTCTGGGCGTGGATGAAGAGACCGAGCAGGAGCTGAAGCGCATCAAGCAGGAGAAGATGCGGCGTTGGGAGGAACGGCTGAGCAGCAAAATCGTGCGGATGAAGTGAATGAGCATGAAGAAAAGGGGCAGCCCGGTCTTGGCATGGACCGCAGGCTGCCCCTTCTTTCCTGTCTGTACGTTTGTCTTATTTACCGCGAATCGCCGTCTCCAGCGCGACTTCGATCATGTCGTTGAACGTGGTCTGCCGCTCTTGGGCCGTCGTCTGCTCTCCGGTCAGAATGTGATCGCTGACGGTGAACATCGCCAAGGCGTCAATGCCGTACTTGGCCGCCAAAATATAAAGCGCGGCCGTCTCCATTTCGACAGCGAGAACTCCGTATTTGCCCATCTTCGTCTGCATCTCTACATTGTCGGCATAGAAATGATCCGAGGAGAAGATGTTCCCTACCCGGAGATGAAGCCCTTTTTCCTGGCCGATCTCATAGGCGGTGCGAAGCAGATCGAATGTCGCGATCGGGGCGAACTCGGCATCCGGGAAGTAATGCTTGTTGATGGAAGAGTCGGTGCATACCGCTTGCGCCAGCAGCACGTCGCGCAGCTTCACGTCTTCTTGAATCGCGCCGCATGTCCCGATGCGGATGATGGTTTTGCAGCCATAATCTTTAATCAGTTCCGTCGCATATATGGAGAAGGAAGGAATCCCCATGCCGGAGCCTTGAATCGATACTTTATGTCCTTTATAGGTTCCCGTGTAGCCGAGCATGCCGCGCACCTGATTGTAGCAAGCGGCGTTCTCCAGGAACGTCTCCGCGATGTATTTCGCGCGAAGCGGATCGCCAGGCATTAAGACGACGGGCGCAATGTCTCCAACTTGTGCTTCCAAATGAATACTCATGCTGAATCCCTCCATTGTCCTTCACAAATGAATTTGGAACCGTTATAGTTAATATGAAAACGGTTACTTGTCTTTATACGATACCATGAACGCGGATGCAAAAACCGTAATGGCGTGCCCTTATATTCTGTGAACAATTTCACCAAATTATTGACGGGTCGGTAACTGAATGCGCCTTCTTCGCCATTTATAATCAAGATATGACAAACGGCTCCGACCTTATCGTCGGCAGCCGCCATTCGTTCCATACTCGCATGGCGCATAGTTGGACCATGGATTTTTACGGTTGGGAGATATCTTGCGAACGCCATTTGCGGTAAGCGGGCGAATCGTCCATATCATCGCACATCGACTGAAGCTTCTCCAGATCGGTGATGTAAATGTACTTCTGATTCATCATCAGCACGCCTTCATCCTGCAGTTCGCGCATGACCTTCGAGATCGATTCGCGGGTCACGCCAATCATGTTGGCCAAGAGGTGATGCGTTACTTTACAGTCGATCTTGTAAGCGGATTCAGCTGGCTTGCCCAGATTGTAATACAGGTCCAGGAGCAAGTTCGCCAGCTTCAGCCGCACGTCAAGATACGAGAGGTAGCGGACTTTGTTGTTCATATTGCTCAAGTGATCGAGCAGCCGGTTATAGGCCCGCTTCAGCACCGACGGGTGTCTTTCCATGATCGAGATGAAATCGGAACGGTTCATAATCCAGAAATGGGAGGTTTCCATCGTTTCTACGGTCGCGACGCGCCGAGGGTAGGTGGCAATCGTCTCCATCTCGCCGATGATATCTCCGGGGAACTGGAAGTTCAAAATAATTTCCTTGTCGTGATAAAGGCGATATACTTTTACGAGTCCCTCCCGCAGAATATATATATCGGAACTATCATCATCCTCATGGATGAGTATCTGGTTCTTTTTGTAGGTTCGGGTTTTGACCAAGGGAAGGATCTGGTCGAAATCCTCCTGAGATAAATCCTGTAATAAAAAAACGTGCTGCAAACTGCTGAGCATGGATTCTCCTTTCTCGGCAGGAATATGGATATATTGCCTGTCCAAAAACCATAATTACATTTATACATCTATATATTACATGACATTCGCCGGAGAACCAAGTGCCGGCGGCAGTGTCCGATTAGACAACTTGGAGAACAGAAGAGGAGTGGTAAACATGTTTGAACGAGTATGTGTGGTCGTCATGGATAGCGTAGGAATCGGGGAGCTTCCGGATGCGGAACGCTTCGGCGATGCCGGCTCTCATACGCTCGGCCATATCGCGGAGCGCGTACCGACGATTCAGCTGCCTAATCTGCAGGCGCTCGGTCTTGGGAATATCGCGGATCTGCCGCATATTCCTCCGGCCGCATCTCCGCTGGCCTTTTACGGCAAAATGGCGGAGACTTCCGTCGGCAAAGATACGATGACGGGCCATTGGGAGCTGATGGGCCTGCATGTCGACATTCCGTTCGAGGTCTACCCTGAAGGATTTCCGGAGCCCCTCATTAAGGCTTTCGAAGAGAAGACGGGACGCAAGGTGCTCTGCAACCGGCCGGCTTCCGGCACGGATGTGCTGAATGAGTACGGCGAAGAGCAGATGCGCACCGGCGCCTGGATCGTATACACGTCCGCGGACAGCGTCTTCCAGATTGCGGCGCATGAGGATATCATTCCGCTGGATGAGCTGTATGCGGCCTGCAAAATTGCGCGGGAGATGACGCTGACCGCGCCGTATGCTGTCGGACGGGTGATCGCGCGGCCGTACGTCGGCGAGCCGGGCAACTTCAAGCGGACCGCCAATCGTCATGATTACGCGCTTGCTCCGCCGGCGAAGACGGTGCTGAATTCCATCTCCGAGAGCGGGTATGATGTGGTATCGGTGGGGAAAATCAACGATATCTTCTCGGGAAGCGGAATCAATCATTCCTATCCTACCAAGAGCAATTCGCACGGGATTGAGACGACGATCGAGCGGTTAGGGGACGCCGGCAAAGGGCTCATCTTTACCAATCTGGTTGATTTTGATTCCCTGTACGGCCACCGCCGCGATCCGGAGGGCTATGCCCGCTGCCTGGAAGAGTTCGATCGGGCCCTGCCGAAGATGATGGAACGGGTCGGCGAGAAAGACCTGCTCATCATTACGGCCGATCACGGGAATGACCCGATTCATGCCGGGACGGATCATACGCGCGAGTATGTGCCGATTCTCATCTACAATCCGGCGTTTGCGGGCAAGACCGCTTCCATCGGAGTGCGCTCGACCTTTGCCGACTTGGCCGCCACGCTGGCCGAAAACTTCGGCGTCACGGGAACAGGTCACGGGACCAGCTTTTTATCGCTGTTGACGGCCCGCTGACGTGCTCGCTTCAGATAGATGCAAGACGAAGAAGGATTCATTAATCTCAAGGGGGAACTCGTCATGAAAAAATCGATGTTGTTGGTCTTATCAGCGATGCTATTGTTCACCTTCGCTCTGGCCGGCTGCGGCAACAAATCCGGGGGCACGAACGCCGGCGGCGGCGAAGGCGCTGAAGGCGGCGGGAAGAAGCTCAAGGTCGGGATGGTTACCGATATGGGCAGCGTGAACGACAAATCGTTCAACCAGAGCGCATGGGAAGGACTGCAGAAGCTGCGCGACGATCTTGGCTATGAAGTCAAATATTTGGAACCGAAAAACGACGGCGAAGTGGAGCCAAACCTGAATCAATTCGTCAAGGGCGGCTATGACCTGACTTGGGCGACTGCTGCCACGCTCGACAAGGCGGTAACGAAGATTGCGCAGGAAAATCCGGACTCGAAGCTGGGTATCGTCGATTCGGACATCATCGTGCCGAACGTCGCTTCCGTCTCCTTCAAAGAAAACGAAGGCGCGTTCCTGGTCGGCGTTATCGCCGGCTCGATGACGAAATCGAATAAAATCGGATTCGTCGGCGGCATGGAAATTCCGGTCATCAAGCGCTTCGAAGCCGGCTTCCGCGAAGGCGTCAAGGCCGTGAATCCGGATGCTTCCTTCAAAGCGATTTACACGGGACAGTTCACCCGCGTCGATATGGGAAAATCGGCCGCTTCCACGCTCTATGATGATGGCGTCGATATTATTTTCCACGCATCGGGCTTGACGGGGAACGGCGTGTTCAATGAAGCGAAAGAGCGCGTGAAGCGCGGCGACCGCGTGTGGGTTATCGGCGTCGACAAAGACCAGTCGCTTGAGTTCGGCGATGATGTCACGCTGACCTCGATGATTAAGAAGGTCGACGAAGCGGTCTACACGATTTCCAAGGCATTGGCGGACGGCAACTTCCCTGGCGGAAAGGTGACCTCGATGGGTCTGAAGGAAAAAGGCGTCGATATTGCGCCGACTTCCGACAAAAACGTGCCGAAGGACATATTGGATAAAGTCGAAGAATACCGTGCAAAGATTATGAACGGCGAGATTGAAGTGCCGACGACTTAATTTCACCATACCGTCTCCCCGCCCGCTTGACCGGCGGGGAGATGTGTTACGGAGGGGAACGCCATATGCACAAGGGAGATATCGTACTGGAGCTGAAAGGAATTACAAAGCGCTTTCCCGGCATAGTAGCAAACGATCAAATCAGCCTGCAGTTGAAAAAAGGCGAAATTCACGCGCTTCTCGGCGAAAACGGCGCCGGCAAATCGACATTGATGAATATCGTATTCGGATTATATCAGCCTGATGAAGGCAGTATTGAGCTGAACGGCCGGCCGATTGTGATGGACGGCCCGAACAAGGCGATTGAATGCGGCATCGGCATGGTGCATCAGCACTTCAAGCTTGTTCACCCCTTTACGGTTACGGAAAATATCGTGCTCGGCATGGAGCCGACGCGAGGCATAAAGATGGATTTGAAAGGCGCTGCAGCGAAAATACGGCAGTTGTCCGAGCAGTACGGGCTGAATGTGAAGCCGGAGGCGGTCATCGAGTCGATCTCCGTCGGCATGCAGCAGCGCGTCGAAATTATGAAAACGCTGTATCGCGGCGCCGAGATTATTATTTTCGACGAGCCGACCGCGGTGCTGACGCCGCAGGAGATCGAGGAGCTGCTGCACATCATGAAGCGGCTGGCTGCGGAAGGCAAGTCGATTCTGCTCATCACGCACAAGCTGAAGGAAATTATGGAGGTCGCTGACCGCTGCACGATCATCCGCCGGGGCAAAGTCATCGACACCGTCCTCGTGTCCGAGACCGATCCGGAGATGTTGGCCGAGAAGATGGTCGGCAAGCATGTCGAATTCAAGACGGACAAGGCAGCGGCAACGCCGCAGGATGTCATGCTTGAGGTCCAGAACCTGATCGTGAAGGATGAGCACGGGCAGCATGCCGTGGACGGCGTCAGCTTCCGCGTGCGCGCCGGAGAGATTGTCGGCATCGCCGGCGTTGACGGCAACGGTCAGAATGAACTCATCGAGGCGATCACCGGCATGCGCCGGACCGCGGGCGGACAGATTCGGCTGGCGGGACAGGATGTGACGGATGCGTCGCCGCGGGCCGCTTCGGACAAGGGTATTTCCTATATCCCTCAGGATCGTCACAAGCATGGACTGGTGCTTGACTTCGACGTCAGCGAGAACTCCGTGCTCAAATCCTACGACAGCCCGAAGTTCACACGCAAAGGCTTCATGGATCAGCAGGCGGTTAAGCAGGTGGCGGAGCGGTATGTCGAGCAGTTCGATATCCGGACGCCAAGCATCCATACGCAGGTGCGGGCGATGTCCGGCGGGAACCAGCAGAAGATCATTATCGCGCGCGAGATCGACAAAGATCCGAAGCTGCTCGTCGCCGCCCAGCCGACGCGGGGGCTGGACGTCGGCGCGATCGAATTCGTGCATAAGCAATTAATCGCCCAGCGCGACGCAGGCAAGGCCGTACTGCTCGTATCGTTCGAGCTGGAAGAGATCTTGAATGTGGCCGACCGCATTCTCGTCATGTTCGACGGGCGCATTGTCGGGGAGACGACGCCGGAGACAACGACAGACCAGGAGCTGGGTCTCATGATGGCCGGCAAGCATCAAGGGGGGGAACGTCATGAACAAGCTTAAATCGATGCTAGCCAAAGAATCGGTTATCATCTCTCTCGTGGCCATCATCCTCGGTATTATGATTGGCGCTCTCGTTATGCTTGCCGGAGGCTACGATCCGCTGCTGGCTTATCAGTCTCTGGTGGAGAAAATCTTCGGCTCCGCCTATGACATGGGAGAGACGCTGCGAGCGATCGTGCCGCTTATTTTCGCCGGGTTGGCCGTTGCGCTTGCGTTCCGCGCGGGCATGTTCAACATTGGGGTGGACGGCCAGATCGTAATGGGATCGCTCGGAGCGCTTATCGTGGGCAATATGATATCGCTGCCGCCGATTCTGCACGGCATCGTGGCCATTATCGCGGGCACGATTCTGGGCGGTCTGTGGGGGGCGCTTGTCGGTCTGCTCAAGACGAAGCGGGGCATCAACGAGGTTATCTCCTGCATTATGCTGAACTGGACCGCGCTCTATATCAGCCATATGGTCATCAAGGCGTTCATGGCCGAGTCGGGGACATCCCGTTCACAGAACATTCAGGAATCGGCCAGCATCCAGATCGGATGGCTGAGCGATTTGATGAGCGGGGCCCGCGTCCATTGGGGATTCTTCATCGTCATCATCGCCATTATCGGGTATCACCTGTATATGAACCGGACGAAGTGGGGGTATGAGACCCGCGCCGTAGGGAATAACAGACATGCGGCGGAATATGCCGGCATGAACGTGTCCAAGGTCATTACCCGCACGTTCTTCCTCTCGGGGATGCTTGGCGGCATGATCGGTACGCTGGAAGTACTGGGCGTCTTCAAATATATGGCCATCTCCTCCGTCACGTCCGGCATCGGCTTCGACGGCATCGCCGTCGCGCTGCTTGGCATGAACGGCGCGCTGGGCGTCCTGCTGGCCGCCGCGCTGTTCGGGGCGCTCATGTACGGAGCGCAGGGCATGAGCTTCGGAGCGAACGTTCCCGGCGAGGTCATTAAGATGGTTATCAGCATCATCATCTTCTTCGCCGCGGCACCGGGCATTATCCGTTGGTTGTTGACACGGTTTTCACGTTCCAAAAAGGCGAAGCGGGAGGGATAACAGATGGAATTGCTCGGATCTTTAATCAACGGGACTCTCGTATTTGCAACAGCACTCGTCTTCGCCGCGCTGGGCGGACTCATTGCGGAGCGTTCGGGGGTTATCAACCTCGGATTGGAAGGCTTTATGGTGTCAGGCGCGTTTTCCTCCGCAGTTGTGGCTTATTATGCCGAACAGGCGGGACTAGGCGCGGCTTCTCCATGGCTGGGCTGTCTGGCCGCGCTTATCTTTACCGTTATCTTCTCGGGCATTCATGTCATTGCCTCGGTTCGCTTCAAGGCGAATCAGGTCATAAGCGGTATCGTGGTCAATATGCTCGCCGCCAGCTCCACCTTCTTCCTGGTGAAGCTCATCTTCGACGGAGCGGCCGAGACCCCGGTCATCAGCAATGTGTTCCACCGGATTCACATTCCTTGGCTGAGCGATCTTCCGTTCGTCGGCAGAGCGTTCTTCCAGTCTTACCCGACGACGTATATCGCGCTGCTGCTCGTCATCATCGTCTATTACGTGATGTTCAAGACGCCGCTCGGCCTGCGGCTGCGGGCGGTCGGCGAGCACCCGGGAGCGGCGGACACGGCCGGGGTGAAGGTCAACCGGCTGCGCGGCTGGGCCGTTATGGTCGGCGGATCGATTGCCGCGCTCGGCGGAGCGACGATTGCGCTGACGGCGAACAGCAGCTTCGCGTCCAACACGATCTCCGGCCAGGGGTATATCGCGCTGGCGGCGGTTATCTTCGGCCGCTGGAATCCGGTCGGCGCGACGTGCGCGGCTTTGTTCTTCGGCCTCGCGCAGGCGCTGCGCGATCAGGTTCAGCTGTACTCCTTCGCCAACGCGGTACCGACGGAAGTGTTCTATATGCTGCCGTACGTGCTGACGCTTCTCGTGCTGATCTTCACGGCCGGCAAGAGCAATTCGCCGTCTGCGCTTGGCGCGCCGTACGAGCCGGGCAAGCGGTAATATCTGGCAATCGAACGGGCGGGCCTATGCCTCCCTCTTCTCCAACGGGAAGAGGGAGGTTTTTTCATGTTCGGATTCCCCGCCGCATACATTCTTCGCAGCTTCATAAGCCGGTTGCGCGCTCCCTTTCATCCATGTCCCGGGCGGACCATGCGCGATTTTTTTAAAACAAGAGAAAACCGCTGTTTTTATATAAATTTTAAACCTTTTTTGAACCATTTTAAGGGGAATTGCCAAAAATAATCTGTTTGAATTCTGAAAAGGCGGGATGTATAATATCAAACATCTGCGATATCAGAACTATTTTAACAAAATGGTCATTCGGTCAGTAAGGAGGTGACAGCATGAAGAGTCTTCGGTTTTTTTGGTCGGAATTCATGGGAGTTGTCCGTTCGAAGGATGTCCTGGTTCCGGTACTCGGTCTCCTGGTTATCCCGCTTCTGTACAGCGGCGTCTACTTGGTAGCGAACTGGGATCCGTACAGCAATGTCAAAAACATGCCTGTCGCAGTCGTTAATGAGGACCGGCCGGTGATGTATGAAGGCAAGGAGATTGCGATCGGGCGCGAACTGATCGAGAAGCTGCACAGCAACGATGCGGTCGACTTCCATTTCGTGTCGCGCAAGGAGGGCGAGCGCGGATTAAGCGAGAACAAGTATTATTTGCTTATTATCGTGCCGGAGGAGATGTCGCATAATGCGACCACGATTCTCGACCCCCATCCGAAGCCGATGAATCTGATTTATAAGGAGAACAGCAGCTATAATTTCTTATCCGGTCAAATCTCCGACAAGGTCGTGCAGAGCATCAAATCAGAGCTGTCGCAAAAGGTGACGGAGACCTATGTCGAGCAGATGTTCAATGCGATCGACAGCGTCGCGGAAGGATTGGGCGCCGCCAGCGAAGGGGCCGGCAAAATCGAAGACGGTCTGAGCCAGTTGGGCGACGGAATCGAGATGTTCCGGGACGAGTTGAATGCGCAGGTCGACTCGAAGACGGCGGAAGCGGAGACGATGGTCGAGAAGATGCTGGCCGAGAACGAGAAGAAGCTCGATCGGCTGATTCATGACGAAATCGACAAAACGATGGATACGAAGAAGCCGGAGCTGATGAAAAAAGTCCACCAAGACATCGATACGGAAGCCGAAAAGTATACCAAGGTTGTCTATGATACCGTGCATACGCGGATCGACGACATGGTCAATGAGTATTCGCCATTGTCCAAGGAAAAGCTTCACGATCAAATCGACAAACAGTCCGTTATCTATGGAGCGGCAATCCGCAAGAAGCTGCATCAGGAAATCGACAACGCGTACAACAACAATCTGAATCAGGTGCTGGGCAAAATCAGCCGGGAAGTCGACAAGTCGGTTACCGAGATGGAGCCGGCTGCCCGGGTGAAAATGCACAGCATTATCGACAAGGAATACGAGAATGTAGACAGCTCGCTCCGTGCGACGCTGAACCATTACATTGATGAGAAAGTGGATCAGCTCTTCGACGGCGCCATCAAGCGCGGAAAGGAGCAGCTGGGTAAAATCCAGGCGAACCTCGATCAACTGGAAGAGAAGCTGAAGCCGATCGGCGAGAAGCTGCCTCCGGAGCTCCAGCAGCAGTGGGAAGCGGTGAAGAAGCAGCTCGAAGAGGTTCGAACCCAGATCGAAGATAACCTGACTCAGGCCAATCTGGAGCAGCTGCGCGACAAAGTGAAGCAGGATTTGAGCAACATGGTCAATAAGGAGCTCGACAGGTTGAAGCCGGCCCTGCTCGCCAAGCTGCATCAGGCGGCGGACCAGAAATTCGATCAGGTATACCCGCAGGTTCGTTCGCTCGCCCAGCAGGCGGCGATGTCCAAAGCGAATGAGCTGGCGCCGAAGCTGCTGGCCAAGGCGCATCTCGTGGCTGAAGATCTATATCAGGAAAAATCAAAACAACTGAACGACAAGCTTCATGATACGGTCGATACCAAATGGATGGAGTATGAGCCGAAGGTCGTCGCAGGACTCCATCGGAAGGCGAACGACGAGCTGAATCGGATGACGCCGGAGATTCTCGCCAAGATTCATCAGGCGGCCGATGACAAGGTGAACAGTCTGGAGCCGATGGCGCGCGACATGCTGCACGACATGGCGGAGATGAAGCTGAAGGAGGCCGCCAAAAAGGTGCAGGACATGATCTTCGTCAAGATGAGCGATATGCTGAATCAGGTGGATCAAGCGAAGGATGCGATCAACGGCGGATTTGATCAGCTGCTGGACGGGCAGGAGCAGCTGTTATCCGGCGGCGCGGAGCTTCGCCGGAAGCTTCAGGAAGGCGCGGATAAAGCGCAGCAGAACCCGACCGATAAGACATATGAAATGATTTCGTCTCCGGTTGGCAGCGATAAAGTCGCGAATCATGATGTCACGACCTATGGCGTAGGCATGGCGCCGTATTTCCTGTCGCTTGGATTTTTCGTCGGGGCATTGATGTTCTCGATGGTCTATCCGCTGCGGGAGACCTACAACCGGCCGCCTTCCGGCACGGCCTGGATGACGAGCAAATACGGGTTCATGGCAGTGGAGAGCGTTCTCCAGGTTGCCATTGCCGGACTTGTTGTTCTCAACGTGATTCATTTGCCGGTCACGAACGTGCCGATGTTCTTCGTCGTCTGTCTCGTTACCAGCTTAACATTCTTTGCCATGATCCAATTTTTCATCACCTCATTCGGGAATGTAGGGCGCTTCATTATCATTTTGCTGCTCGTGTTCCAGCTGTCCTCGACGGCAGGCACATTCCCGATTGAGCTAACGCCGAAATTTTTCCAGATGCTGCATCCTTGGTTCCCGATGACCTACACCATCCGGGCCTTCCGCGGCGTCGTGTCGCTGGGCGACATCCAATACGTCTGGTTGAATCTCGGCAAGCTGTCCATCTTCCTTGTCCTGTCGCTTCTCGGCAGCTGGATCTATTTCATTCGCAGCCACCGGAAGCTGGCCAAGACGGAGCCGTCGGCTGACGCAACCGCCGTGACCGGCTGACGCTGCAGCTTGAACCGATAGAGAGAAAGACCGTGAAAAAGATAGGTTAGGGAAGGCAACAGGAAAGACGCTTGGAACATTTCGTTCCGGCGTCTTTTTGTTCGCTGCAACCGGTGATGGACATGGTTCCGTGGCGAACAGAGCCAGGAAAATGAAAGAACAACGTCGAATATTCAAATGGAAGATACAGCTTGCGGCTTCATATCTTATACGTTCAGAACGGAGGACTATCCATTGAGAAGTGAACAAGAAATGATGAATTTGCTTGTCGATTTCGCCGGAGAGGATGAGAGAATCCGACTGGTCACCTTGGAGGGCTCGCGTACAAACCGCAATATCCCCCCGGATTCGTTCCAAGATTATGACATTTCCTACTTTGTAACCGATATCGATTCCTTCAAGGAAAACGATCAGTGGCTGGACATATTCGGGAAGCGGCTCATGATGCAAAAACCCGAGGATATGGAGCTTTTTCCATCGGAGTTAGGGAGCTGGTTTTCCTATATTATTCTGTTGGAGGACGGGAATAAATTAGACCTGACCCTTATTCCGGTTCGAGAGGTGGAGGATTATTTCGCCAAGAGCGACGGATTGGTGGAGGTCCTGCTTGATAAGGATGCCCGCATCCACACCGAAGTGATCGCAGACGACCGTCAATATTGGATAAAAAGGCCGACTGCAAGAGAATTTGATGACTGCTGCAATGAATTCTGGATGACCTCCACTTATGTGGTAAAAGGCTTGGCGAGAAAAGAACTCCTGTTTGCGGTCGACCATTTCCACGAGATTGCGCGGCCGAACCTGCTGCGAATGATGGCTTGGCAGATCGGCTCGGAGCGTGGATACACCTTCAGCGTAGGGAAGAACTATAAGTTTCTTGATCGCTGCCTTCCTCAGGAAGACTGGGAGCAGCTGCTCTCCACCTACTCCCAGAATGGTTATAAAGAAATGTGGCAGTCTTTATTTACTTGCTATGCACTATTCCGCGCGTACGCCAAGGCTGTGGCCGCGAGTCTCGGCTACCGCTATCCGGATTACGATGAAGCCATCACCAAGTATACTGAAAAGATCTATAAGTCATTGACGTGAGCCCAAATGGCCGCCCTTACCGTGGGCGGTATTATTTTGGGCGAACGCGAGTATCCCCGGAAGTTCCATATTTCGCGTAAGCCGATTCCCCTTGTTAGCCTCCGATGGCCAATATCCCAGCGGCTCAGAACCGGAAATAACGCATTCACCCGTTGACCCTTCATTTTTATTGAATCCGCTCATCCTTCAAGGCTTCGGTCAGAAATCTGCTGTTATACTCATATGCCGCCGGAATATGATGCGCTAATTTTGGGCGGTCCGCCGGTGCGCCAGCGCCTGTGAAGAGAGATTCCTTGTGCATGTTCAGGGATAAGGCCGCCGGAACCGATTTTTTTGCATCGCTCTTTCTTGATGTGCTATCATAAATACAGCATACAACAGATCGGAGTTCGGGGGTGTAACAGATGGAAGGGAATGATGGGACGGTCACGAAGTATGAGCAGTTGCTCCATCATATCGAGGGCTTGAAGCCGGGAACGAAAATATCGGTGCGCAAGCTGGCGAAGGAGATGTCGGTGAGCGAGGGGACCGCTTACCGCGCCGTCAAAGAGGCCGAGAGCATCGGCATCGTCATTACGAAGGAGCGGATAGGCACGGTCCGCGTGGAGAAGAAGCCGCGCAATATGTCGGACAACCTGACCTTTGGCGAGGTGGTCGACATCTTAGGCGGGCACGTATTGGGCGGCGGCAAGGGGCTCGAGAAGACGCTGAACAAATATGTCATCGGGGCGATGAAGCTCGACGCGATGGAGCGCTATATCGATGCCGGCAGCCTGCTTATCGTCGGGAACCGGGAAGATGCGCACCGGCTTGCCCTCCAGCATGGCGCGGGGGTCCTCATCACCGGGGGATTCGGCACCAGCCGCGAGGTCAAGCTGCTGGCCGATGCGCTGAATCTGCCGATTTTTTCGTCGAAATACGACACGTTCACGGTCGCCTCGATCATTAACCGGGCGCTGTTCGATCGCTTAATCAAGAAGAAGATTATGATTATCGAGGATATCGTCACGTTGAAATCGAAAATGTATGTGCTGCGTCCTTCAAGCACGGTGCATGATTTCGAGCGGATGCGGGAAGAGACGGGGCACAGCCGCTTCCCGGTCGTGGACGAATGGAACCGCGTCATCGGGATGATGACGTACAAGGATATGCTCGGCGCGGATTCCCAGCAGACAATCGAGAAGCTGTATACGCGAAGCCCTCTGACAGCCACGCTGCAGACGACGCTGGCTACTGCGGCCCATACGATGGTGTGGGAAGGGGTGGAGCTGCTTCCTGTCGTCGATCGGAGCCGGAAGCTGATTGCGGTCGTGACGCGCCGCGAGGTGCTGAACGCGCTGCGGGACGCGCGCCAGGAGACGCAATTGGGCGAGACATTCGTTGATCTGATATGGAACGGCTTCGAGGAACAGCGGGACGAGGAAGGAAATCCGTTGTTCCGCGGGGCGATTACGCCCCAGATGGTGAACGGCTTCGGCGCGGTGTCGGAGGGCATATTGACGACGCTGATGACGCAAGCCGCGCTGCGGGCGGTCAAGGAAATGCGGAGCTATGATCATGTGATGGACAATATCACCACGTATTTCGTCCGTCCGCTCCAGATTGAAGATGCCGTCACGCTGAAGCCTCAGTTGATCGAAATGAGCCGCAAGTTCTGCAAGCTGGAGGTCGAGATTCGGCATGGAGAGGTGCTGGCGGCCAAAGCGATGATGACGATGCAGTCGATCGATCACGACTGATCGCCGCTTTTCCACGGCCAATAGCCTCTGCCCGTCGCGGGCAGGGGCTATTTATGCGCCTTCGTGCGAGGCGCACGGGGGGCGGCGGCTTATTTCGAGGAGCCGACCCCGTCAAGAATGCGCTGGAAGTGCATATGGTTGCGCACGCCGGCCAGCAGATTGAACAGCCCGAGCAGCATGACGACGGCGCCGACAATGATGCGCATCGTCGAGGCGGAGTACACGATCGCCTGAATGCCGGCCAGGCAGAGCAGCATCAGTCCCATGCAGATGTTCATTCTGGCCGCGAACAGGCCGCGGAGCACCGTGTCCGTCTGCCGCCGGGAGCGGATGCTGAAAAAGACCGACAGCACGGATGTAATGCACAGTAACAGGAACAGCGTCCATTGAATCCATTCCATCAGGAAGAACTCTCCTTCTCACATGCTTTTCATAGGTTCTGGCTGTCCCTAGTGTATCACAGATCCCGCCGCATCCCAATATTTAGGGCACCTTCGCCGGAATATAAGGTTTTACATCGACCCATACGTGAAGCACGCCCTCCGTGACGAGCATCGTGCGAAGCAGTACGGCATAATCCTTTTCATGCACATCGGGATAAATTTTGTTGGCCAGCAGCCCCTCGACCAGCTTCGAATGCTCGTCGATCTGGAAGACGTCCCTGCCCTTCAAGCCGGATAAATCCTTGAGAAGGCGGCGCCGAATCTCGGTCTCATGGGCCTGGGGAAGAGCCGTGCCCGTGGCGGGCTCATAAATATGAACCTCGATGCTCTTGACAATCGTCCGCCGGTTCTTGTAGCGAAGCAGATCCTCCGCCTCCGCCTTATAGTGGGCGAGCCTGTCCTGCAGGTCGATGTTCATCATCATCAGCTCGTTGAACTGGTGCAAGTGCATCGCATGATATACCGCCGCGCCAATGACGATTCCGACGAGGACGAGCGCGATGTCGCCCAGCCATCTCGGTACTGCCTTCAACCGCATAGCCCCGCCCCCTCTCGCGGCCGGTGCTTGTCTGCGATTAGATTCGGCTTCGGCATATCCATTGAATCAGCTCGGTTCCCATATGGGCGCCGATGAAGGAGACGAGGATGTAGAGAAGCTGCTTGAAGACCGGGGAGAGGTTCCCGTCCAGGAAGTTGCTTTCGATGACGCGTATCGGGTCGATCGTTCCGCCGACGGCGGCGACGACGGCCCATATTTTCAATTGCTCGGAAATATGCTGCATCGTATCGACCGGCGATTGCAGCGCGACGACGGCCCCGATGCCGGCCAATATTGATCCGCCCAGCACGACGCCGAAGGCGATGAAAAAATCGATGAGCGCTTTGGACAGAAACGTACCCATTGAATGGTTTCTCCTTTCCTGCTCCCGCGGGTGCACGGCGGACAAGATGTCCTTTATACATATATAGAATTTCCGTGAAAAAATATGATACAATACAGGATAGACGAAAATATGTTCCCATACATAGCACGGCACATGAAGGGGAGGGGAAGGCTATGGAACCGTTCGTGCACCTGCACGTTCACAGTGAATACAGCCTGCTTGACGGTGCGGCCCGCATCGAGAATCTGGCCGCGCGGGCGGCTCAATACGGGATGAAAGCGCTGGCGCTTACCGACCATGGGGTCATGTACGGGACCATCGCCTTCTACAAAGCTTGCCTGGCGCACGGCGTCAAGCCGATAATCGGCATGGAGGCCTATGTGACGACCGGGTCGCTTCATGATAAAGGCTCCCGCAAGGAGCAGCCAATCTATCACCTGATTCTGCTGGCGAAGAACGAAGAAGGCTACCGCAATCTGATGCGGATTACGTCCATCGGGCATTTGGAAGGATTTCATTACAAGCCGCGGGTGGACATGGACACGCTGCGCCAGCATGCGGACGGCATCATCGCGATGAGCGCTTGCCTTGGAGGAGAGGTGTCCCAGCATGTGCTCCACGGGCGCGAAGAGGCCGCCCGGGAGGCGGCGGAACGCTATCGGGATATATTTAAGGACGGATTCTATCTGGAGCTGCAGGACCATGGGCTGCCCGAGCAGAAGAAGGTCAATCTCGGCCTTGCCGCGCTCAGCGAGGCGACGGGCATTCCGCTTGCGGTAACGAATGACGTCCATTATATGGAGGAAGAGGATGCCGCCGTGCAGGATGTCCTCATCTGCATCGGCACGGGCAAGACGAAGGAAGACGAGGATCGTCTGAAGATGGGGACGACCCAGATGTACTTCAAGTCGGCGGAGGAGATGAACGCGCTGTTCCGCCACGTTCCGGAAGCGGTGGCGAATACGGCGCGCATTGCGGAGCAATGTCAGGTGACGCTGGACCTTGGCGCCTCGATTCTGCCTTCCTTCGGGCCGTTGCCGCCGGGGGTGTCCGCCCCCGATTACTTGCGGCAGCTATGCCAGGAAGGGCTTGAACGGCGCTACGCGGATCTGCCCGTCTGGGCGGAAGAGGAGTTCCGCGCGGCGGCGCAGGATCGGCTGAACTATGAGCTGGACACGATCGAGAAGATGGGGTTCTCCGACTATTTCCTTATCGTGTGGGATTTCATCCGCTTCGCGCATGAGCAGGGCATTATGACCGGACCCGGCCGGGGCTCGTCCGCCGGCAGCTTGGTCGCCTACAGCTTGCGCATTACGAATGTGGACCCGCTCAAGTACCGGCTGCTGTTCGAGCGTTTCCTCAATCCTGAACGGATTACGATGCCGGATATCGACATCGATTTCAATGACGAACGGCGCGACGAAGTCATCCGATATGTCGCCGACAGATACGGCCATGACCGGGTCGCGCAGATCATCACCTTCGGCACGATGGCCGCGCGCGCGGCCGTACGGGATGTCGGCCGGGTGCTGAATGTGCCGTATAACGAGACGGATCGGGCGGCCAAGCTGATCCCGAACCAGATTGGCATGACGCTTGCCAAGGCGCTGAACGCAAGCAGCGAGCTCCGCGAATGGAAGCAGCGCCAGCCCCGCATCGGCGAGCTGCTCGACATGGCGGCGAAGGTGGAGCGGATGCCGCGCCACGCCTCGACCCATGCGGCGGGCGTCGTCATCAGCCGCGAGCCCTTGACGGATTACGTGCCGCTTCAGGCCGGGACGGAGCATGCGGCGCTTACGCAATATTCGATGGAGCATCTGGAAGCGGTCGGACTGCTGAAGATGGACTTCCTCGGCCTGCGCACATTGTCGATTATCGAGCGCACGCTTGGCTGGGTGAAGAAGGATACGGGAGACGAGATCGGCCTGAACGCGCTTGACGACACGGATCCGGCCACTTATGCGCTGCTGGGCCGAGGGGATACGACGGGCGTATTCCAATTGGAATCGGCGGGCATGCGCCGCGTCCTGCGGGAATTGAAGCCGTCGTCGTTCGAGGATATCATATCCGTTCTCGCCTTATACCGGCCGGGTCCGATGGAGTTCATCCCGAATTTTATTCAGAGCAAGCACGGCCTGAAGCCGGTGGAATACCCGCATCCCGATCTGGAGCCGATTCTCCGGGACACCTACGGAATAATCGTCTACCAGGAGCAGATTATGCACATCGCCTCGAAGATGGCGGGCTTCAGTCTGGGGGAAGCGGATCTGCTGCGGCGGGCCGTGTCGAAGAAGAAGCGCGAAGTGCTGGATCAGCAGCGCCAGCATTTCGTGGAAGGCAGTGTGGGGCAGGGCTACTCTTCGGAGGAGGCGAACCGGGTGTACGACATGATCGTCCGCTTCGCCGACTACGGCTTCCCGCGCGCCCATGCGGCGGCGTATGCCGTGCTCGCCTTCCAGACGGCATATCTCAAGACGCATTATCCGACAGAATTCATGGCGTCCATGCTGACGGCCAATATGGGCAGCCACCGGAAGGTGGCGGAATATATCGACGATTGCCGGCGGCTCGGCATCGAGGTGCTGCCGCCGGATGTCAATGAGAGCTTCGTGCCGTTCACGCCGGTCGCGGGCGGCATCCGCTTCGGCCTGGGAGCGATCAAGAATGTCGGCACGCTGGCGATCGACAGCATTATTCGCGAGCGGCGGGAGCGGCCTTATACGGATTTGCTCGATTTTTGCCAGCGGGTCGATCTGCGTGTCTGCAACCGGCGGGTCATCGAATCGCTCATTCAGGGCGGAGCCTTCGATTCCTTGCCGGGGCACCGGGCCCAACTGCTCGCCATGATCGACGAGACGCTGGAGGCGGCCGCGAAATGGCGCAAGGATCGGGAAGATTTGCAGATCCAGTTCCTCGATCTCGTCGAGGTGAACAACTGGACGATCGAGTATCCCGAGGTTCAGCCGCTCACGATGCCGCAGCAGCTGGAACTGGAGCGGGAACTGCTCGGCCTCTATCTGTCCGGGCATCCGCTGGACGAATATGATCAATTGCTGGAGGAGCTCGACACCGACCGGCTTGTCGACCTTCACGAAGCGCCTGACGAGAGCGAGTGCATCGTCGCCGGGATGATCGTGTCGCTCCGCACCATTTTGACGAAGAAGGGCAAGCCGATGGCCTTCGCCGAGCTGGAGGACCGCGTGGAGCGGGCCGAGGTCGTGCTGTTCCCGGAAGTGTGGAGACGGGCGGAGCGGCTCGTCGGCAAGGGCGCGCTCGTGGCGGTGCAGGCGAAGGTGCAGCTTGAGGACGAGGGTTTCAAGCTGCTCGCCCACGAGGTGGTGCCGCTCGAAGCCGGCGCCGTCTCCGGCCTGGCGAAGCGCGCCGCCGCCCGACGGAGGAAGCCGCTGGCGGCCGGAAGGGGCGCGCCCGACGCCGCCGCCCCCGCAGCTGCCGGCGCCGCCGGGCATCGCGCCGCGCCGCCGCGCCCGGCTCCGGCCCGCCAGCCGCAGCAGGCGCCATCGGCGGGCTCCGGCGCCAAGAGCGCGCCGCGCGGGGCGAAGCGCCAGCGCGTCTATATCAAAATCACGGCCGACCGCGAGCGGCCGGAGCTGCTGGAGGAGCTCAAGCGGCTCCTCCGGACGCAGCCCGGCCCGCTGCCGACCGTGCTGTTCTACGAACGCGAGCAGCAGCTTCTCGCGTTGAACGACTCGTACGCGCTCAAGCCTTCGCCGGAGCTGTTCAAGCGCATCGAGGCGCTGTTCGGCGAAGGAAGCGTACGCGTAAAATAATGATAGAGCGGTGAACATTTCCCCGCCCTTCCGCATACATTTTAGATACGCCTCCGATTAGGAGACAAGTCCGAACGGAGGACTGGGAAGGGAGGGGATCGCCATGCCGATCGACATGGCCGAGCAGTGGCTCAACCGGCGGGGGGTTACCCTGGACAGCATCGCGGACATCGTGTATCGGCTTCAGTCGCCTTACAATGCGTCGCTGACGATGGAAGCGTGCCTGGAGAGCGTGCGGACGGTAATCCGCAAGCGGGAAGTACAGTATACGCTCATCACAGGCATTGCCCTGGATGAGCTGGCGGAGCAGAAGCGGCTGCCCGAGCCGCTGCAATCGATTATGGAAGCGGATGAATCCTTGTACGGCGTGGACGAGACGCTCGCGATGGGGATTACGAACGTATACGGCATGATTGGATTAACGAGCTTCGGCTATTTGGACAAAGCGAAGATCGGCGTCATCCGCGAACTCAACGATAACCGGGATCAGGTGCACGTCTTTCTTGACGATATCGTCGCCGGATTAGCGGCGGCGGCTTCCGCCCGCATCGCTCACCGGAACCGGGACGCGCGCAGCTATAATCCGGCAGATGAGGCGTTGTAGCTTGAGCGAATGCTCCGAGGACTCCCCTGACATACATGACGGCGAACGATTACACCGGATTTGGTTGCGGTGAAAATGTCAATTATGTTATCATTATGGCATTATATGAGCCGTACTTGGGACGTTAGGGGGGTCATACGCGCATGTGGACAGTCATCTACATCGCACCGACTGCCAATTTAGCAGAGAAGATCCGGATCAGATTGACAGAGGAAGGATTTCTCGTTCAGGTTCGACCTGTCCATCTCTCCAAACAACAATTTGAAATCCTGGTACCTTCCGGGGAAGTCGAGGAAGTTCAAGAGGTGCTCAATTCGATTTTGCATGCATGAGACGGCTGATGGATGAACGCTAGATTGTTCAGACAGCCGATTTTTATTGCCTGCGGTTAGGACAATCTCTGGGGAGCCGCAACGCTGCTCCTTGTTGAGAAATCACGCCTAAAGAGGTGTAACGGGTGTTTAAAGACTTATTTCAAAAGAAAAAGTACGCAACAGTACCTTCGCCGATAATGAACGATGATCGTCCTAAGCGTGAAATACCCGAAGGGTTGATGAACAAATGCCCGAAATGCGGCACGATTCAGTATCATAAAGAATTGCAAAAAAACCTGAAGGTATGCTCGGAATGCAATCATCATCTGCGATTGAATGCGTGGGAACGCATCGAAATGACCTTGGATGAAGGCCGTTTCTTTGAATATGACGCGGAAATGGATTCGGTCGACCCGCTTCAGTTCCCGGATTATATGGAGAAGCTGAATCTTCAAAAAGCAAAGACGGGTTTGAAAGAAGCTGTAGTTACCGGCGAAGGCACCATTGGCGGTTTTCCGGTTGTGGTTGCCGTCATGAGCTTTGAGTTTTTCACGGGAAGCATGGGTTCGGTCGTCGGCGAGAAGGTGACGCGCGCGATCGAGACGGCGCAGCAGAAGCAATATCCTCTGATCATCTTCTCCACCTCCGGGGGAGCGCGGATGCAGGAGAGCATCCTGAGCTTGATGCAGATGGCGAAGACGAGCGCGGCTCTGGCCAAGTTCCACGAGGCCGGCGGTTTGTACATTTCCGTCTTCACCGATCCGACGATGGGCGGCGTATCGGCCAGCTTCGCGATGCTTGGCGACATTATTCTCGCGGAGCCAGGCGCTAGAATCGGCTTTGCCGGGCGGATTGTCATCGAGCAGACGATTCGCCAGAAGCTGCCGGACGAGTTCCAGACGGCGGAATTTAACTTGAAGCACGGACAGATCGATCTGGTCGTCCCGCGCAAGGACATGCGCCAAACATTGATCAAGCTGATTGATCTGCATACCGTGAAAGGAGAGGTGACGCATGGCGGGTGAGCTTCCGTTCGAGCAGCCTTTGGTAGAGTTGAAGAAGAAAATTGACGAGCTTAAGCGGTTCGGCGAAGAAAAAAACATAGACTTTACTGAAGAGATCGCCCGGTTGGAGCAGCGTTACGCCAAGCTGGCCGAGGACATTTACACCACGATTAGTCCGTCCCAGAAAATGCACTTGGCACGGCATCATCAACGTCCGACCGCGCTTGATTTCATTCAGCATATTTTTACCGATTTCATCGAACTGCATGGAGACCGCCTGTTCGGCGACGATCTCGCGATTGTCGGCGGATTGGCGCGTCTGAACGGCATTCCCGTCACGGTTATCGGCCATCAGCGCGGGAAGGATACGAAGGACAATATTGCCCGCTTTTTCGGCAGCCCCCATCCGGAAGGCTTCCGCAAGGCGCTGCGCCTAATGCAGCAAGCGGACAAGTTCAATCGCCCGATCATTACGTTTATCGACACGAAGGGCGCCTATCCGGGCAATACGGCGGAAGAGCGCGGCCAATCCGAGGCGATCGCCCGCAATTTGCGGGATATGATGCTGCTCCGCGTTCCGGTCATATGTGTCGTTATCGGCGAGGGCGGCAGCGGCGGAGCGTTGGCTCTGGGCGTGGGCAACCGCGTGCTGATGCTTGAAAACGCGATCTATTCCGCCATCTCCCCGAACGGGGCGGCCTCCATTCTGTGGAAGGATGCATCGAAGGCTGATCAGGCGGCGGAAGCGATGAAGATTACGGCAGACGATCTGAAGGAAATGGACGTCATCGAGGAGATCATTCCCGAGCCTCAGGGCGGGGCCCACAAAGACGTGGAGGCCGCTTCAGCCGAAGTCAAAGAAGCGCTTGTCCGCCATCTGTCAGAGCTGCTGGAGATGAGCGCCGATGAACTGCGGGAGGACCGTTACGAGAAATTCCGCCGCATCGGGGTTTTTGAAGAACAAACCAAGGTCGGAAGTACCGAATCATAAAAACGGTATATGCTGGCAAAACTAAATATTATGATAATCTTCATATACAAACTTGCCGATTTATAGTAAATTAGATAGATGAGAGCATACGCAAGATATGCAAAAGTAGACATAAAAAGAGAGCACAACATTGGAGGAAACTCATATGCGTAAAACGAAAATTGTCTGTACGATCGGTCCTTCCAGCGAATCCTTGGAGAACATCAAGAAATTGATTATGGCCGGCATGAATGTCGCCCGTCTGAACTTCTCGCACGGCGACTTCGAAGAGCACGGCAACCGCATCAAAAATATTCGCCAGGCTTGTGCCGAGCTGAACAAGACAGTTGCTATCTTGCTCGATACCAAAGGCCCTGAAATCCGCACGGGAAAATTGGCGGTAGAGCCGATTGACCTCGTTCAGGACGAATATGTTACATTGACCACGGAAGAAATTTTGGGAGACAAGGACCGCATCTCGGTTACATATAAAGAATTGCCGCAAGATGTGGAAGTCGGTTCGACGATTCTAATCGACGACGGTCTGATCGGGCTGTCTGTCGTTGATATTCAAGGCACGGAGATCAAATGTAAAATCGTTAACGGCGGAACCATTAAGAGCAAAAAAGGCGTAAACGTTCCAGGCGTGAAGATTTCCCTGCCGGGCATTACGGAGAAAGACGCAAATGATATCCGCTTCGGGATTGAACAGGGTATCGATTTCATTGCGGCTTCTTTTGTGCGTAAAGCGAGCGACGTCATGGAGATCCGCAACCTGCTCGAAGAGAACAAGGCAGGCCATATCCAGATCATCTCGAAAATCGAGAACCAAGAAGGCGTGGACAACCTCGACGAGATTCTCGAAGTGTCCGACGGCCTGATGGTTGCGCGCGGGGACCTCGGCGTTGAGATTCCGGCCGAAGAAGTGCCGCTCGTTCAGAAGCGCATGATTGAGAAGTGCAACCTGGCCGGCAAGCCGGTCATTACCGCAACGCAAATGCTTGATTCCATGCAGCGCAACCCGCGTCCGACCCGCGCCGAAGCGAGCGACGTAGCGAACGCCATCTTCGACGGCACCGATGCAATCATGCTGTCCGGCGAGACGGCTGCAGGTAAATACCCGGTAGAGTCGGTATTGACGATGTCCCGCATTGCGGAGAAAGCCGAGTCTGCGCTTGAATATCATGAGCTTCTGGCGAAGCAAAGCTCGAAGCAGCAGGCGACCGTAACCGACGCGATCAGCCAAGCGGTAGCGAATTCTGCATTGGAGCTGGATGCAAAGGCCATTATCAGCTCTACACAGACAGGCTATACGGCACGGATGGTATCCAAGTATCGTCCAAAGGCGCCAATCATCGCTGTTACTCCATCGGAGCAAGTCATGCGCGGACTGTGCCTGTCCTGGGGCGTCGTGACCGTCAAGAGCGAAGCGGCTAATTCGACGGACGAGATGTTCGATGAAGCGGTTCGCGGCGGCGTGAAGACGGGTATCGTATCCGAAGGCGACCTCGTCGTCATTACAGCAGGCGTGCCTACCGGCTGCGCAGGCTCCACGAACTTGATCAAGATTAGCCAAATCGGTCAACACCGCATTTCCTAATCGGCAGATTTGGAGACGGACAGACATCGATTTCATAAAAAACGAGCAGAAGCAATGGTGCAACCGCCATTGCTTCTGTTGCATTTGTGAGCGGAGGCTCCATAGGATACAATAGGGGGGAATGGGGATGAGCGATTCCGGAATGAGCCCGCAAGCTGCGTGGCATGGATTTCCGTTGCGCGTCCGGTATCAGGAGACCGACCGGATGGATGTCGTGTTCCACGGCAATTACGTTACCTGGTTCGAGGTGGGCCGGACCGAATGGATTCGGGCCCAAGGTTTAACCTACCGTGAACTGGAAGCACGGGGGTTGCTGCTGCCGGTCGTCGATCTGCATCTGCATTTTATGCGCCCGGCGGTATACGACGATACGGTGGTCGTATTCACGAAGCTCGTTCAACGGACGGCTCTGCGCCTTACCTTCGCCTCCTGCGTATGCCGCGCAGGCGAGGGGGGTGCCGACGAAGCCGGTTGGTATACCGAGCCGGAGGGCGAGCGCCTCGTCGAAGGCGAGACGACGCTGGCATGGCTGAACGCGAACTGGAGACCGGCCCGGATCGAGCGGGAAGCGCCTGATGTATGGGAGTTGCTGAAGCGGGCGTGCCCTTGACGCTCCTTCACAGGCTGCTCCGAAGCGGCGGATGTAACTTTAGTGGGAAGGAGATGCGAGCATGAACCCGATCATGATAGGCATACTTATCGTATTGACCTTAATTCCGGCCTTGGAGATATATGGCTTCCTCCTCGTCAGCGGCTGGATAGGAGGGTGGAACACGTTCCTCCTGATCCTTCTGACCAGTGTGATCGGTGCGGTCATCGCGCGCTATGAGGCGGCCCAAGTATGGGGAGATGCCCAGAAGCAGCTTCAAGCGAGACAGGTTCCGGGACGGGCGGTCATTGACGGGCTCTGTATATTGGCGGGCGGCGTACTTCTGCTGACCCCCGGGTTTTTCACGGATATTGTGGGCTTCACGCTCGTGTTTCCGCTGACCCGGCCCCTATACAGGCATTATTTGCTCAAATGGATTGAAAAGAAAATGAAGGACGGCAGCTTCATCTACTATCGCCGGTATTGATGAAGTCTGCCTGAGCAGACAACGACATGATGCATGCATCATGTCGTTGTTTTGTTCCGGACACCTGTGAGCGGGGATCCCATTGCATCAGGACAGGTAAGCCCATATGAGCGCGTTATAGACGATATCCCGTTGGGTCAGGGCAGGAAAGTCCGAATGAGCGCGTTATAGACGATATCCCGTTGGGTCAGGGCAGGTAATCCGAATGAGCGCCTTACAGACGATATCCCACTGCGTCAGGGCAGGAAAGCTCATATGAGCGCCTTATAGACGATATCCCACTGCGTCAGGACAGGAAAGCCCATATGAGCGCCTTATAGACGATATCCCAATGGGTCAGGGCAGGCAAGCCCGAATGAGCGCCTTATAGACGATATCCCACTGCGTCAGGGCAGGAAAGTCCGAATGAGCGCCTTATAGACGATATCCCAATGCGTCAGGGCAGGAAAGCCCGAATGAGCGCCTTATAGACGATATCCCAATGCGTCAGGGCGGTTGAGTATCCAGCATCCGCCTTATAAATATCCCCTCCATGAAGGGAAAACAGAAGCGGGGAAACCGGCTTTGCGCCGAGATCTATCCAGACTTCTTCGTTGGCAAGGCTTCGGCCCCTGACTTGTTGGGATAGCGGTTATAAGCACTTCCCGATAGGACATCTCCATTCGACAAAAGTCTGTACAAGCCCTAGCATTTAAAAAATCACATGAACAAGCCGATGAACAAGAACTTACAAGCACTTGGACAAGCAGTTGAATAAGAACTTGCATTCGTACACGTACCGCCGATGGTCTCCGGCACGCTCCATCTGTTCAACGATTTGCGGCAGCTTGGCGGGCCGCATCCCGCCCTTCCGGGTTCCGGAAGCCGTATCGACGGGACAGATACAGACATATTGAGCTATGCTTGCCCCTGAACCTTTTTCCACTTCCTGATCTTGGTCCGGAATGTTTTGAAGGGAGCGGCGGAATTGATGTGAATCCATCGGGCCATGGGCCAGTTCGGTTTGTCCCCGGTCCATTTGCGGACAGATTGTACGAACAGCTCTTCCTCGGTCAAGCTGTCGATCCAGTCCAGCCACTGGCGCTCGGTGCGCCGGAACAATTCCCGGAGATCGGTCAAGGAATGCTCGGCGTAAGCCGCGTAGAACGATTGATACAATGGACCGAGCTGGTTCCATTTATAACCCGGGGCCGGCATGATAACGGGTTTTCCCGCCAGTTCATCTTTGTCCCAGCCCATAACAAGGTTCAGCCAGCCGAGCTGGTAGGCGATGATTTCCGCGGGAGTTCGATCGGCTTCGGGCACCCTGCAGTCTTTTTCCCTATCGTCAATCCCTTCGAACTCGCCATCCAGCAGCAGATAAGCGGCATGGATCGCTTCCTTCAGTTCTTGTTTCGAGTTGTATTCGTAGCTTGCCATAGCGGCGCTCCTTATCAGGTTTTCTATTTATTCTACTGGATTGAACTTGACAGGCCTATGTCATATTCATAACCTACTCCGCAGTAAAATTCATAACTTTACATCGGAATCATGCGGCCGAAGCTCCAGAGCGACAAAAAGAGGGAGACTTCTCCCCTCAGTGAGAGTGCGCCAACCTTGCCCCGGACTCTCAATGTCTTCCGGCCATAATGTAGTTGCGCAAATCCGTGAAGATTCCGGCCCGGTGCAGCGCGGCGATGATGACGACGGCGACGGGGCCGGCGATCAGGCCGAGTACGCCGAGCAGCTTGAGACCGGCAAAGGTGGCCATAAGCATGATGAGCGGATCGAGCCCGAGGCTGGAGGCAAGCACTTTCGGCTCCATCACCTGACGGGCGACGAGGACAATCGCATAGAGGACGGCAAGTCCAATGCCGAAGGAGGTATTGCCGATCGCGAAGCTGTAGACTATCCAGGGCACCATGACCGCTCCGACGCCCAGATAGGGGAGCAGATCGACGAGGCCGACCAGCAGCCCGAGGGTGATCGCGTACTCGACCCGGAGCAGAATAAGGCCGATCGTGACGAAGACCATCGTCATGGAGATGAGCAGGAACTGCGCCCGGCAGTAGCCGAACAAGGCCCCTTTCAGATCGTTCCAAATGGTGCCGGCAGGTGTCCGGAGCGGCTCCTGAACCCAGGAGAGGACCGCGCGCCGCCACCGCAGCCAGTCCTTGCTGATGAAGAAGGCGGCAAGCAGGACGACGATCGCAATGGTCGCAACGTTAGGCAGACTGGTCAGCAGCCGGACGATGCCGTCCAGGAAGAGCGTGATCAGATTCGTAATCGCGGTTGTTACGGTCTGTGCGGTATCTGCCAGATTGCGGTTGATCGAATCCTGGACATTTGGATTGTCCTTGTAGATGGAGCTGATCAAATGGATGAACTGCTGCACTTCCCCGCTGTCGAAAAAACGGACGAAGAGCTCCCGCCATTGATTGAGCGTGTAATCCATCGTTAACGATACCGTATATATTTCCTTGACGATACGCGTAATAACGGCCGCCGCAATCGTCATCATTCCGAGCAGGAACAGAAGCAGCGACACCGTGACGCTGAGCCAGCGGGGGAAGCGCAGCGATTCGCTCATCCAATCGACGATCGGGTTCAGCAGGAGAGCGATCAGCCACGCGATCAAGAACGGGTACATCACAGGCAAGAGAACATAACAAGCGACGCAGACAAGGATGGATCCTCCCAGGACGAGGCTTCCTCTCCACAGCCGTTTCAACAGTATGTGATTCATTTTTCCGTCTCCTTTCCGGCTTGGGTGACCGGGCTTCCTGCTTCCCGGATCCGAACGTGGGACAGACCTCTATATGTAATGCTATGCTTAAAATCACAAGACTTTCATTTTTTTTTCACAAAAAGCATTTATAGACGTGATAAAGCATTTCTATCCACATTCTGTAATGAAACCGTTCACAGTTCCGACAAAATCCTTTATGATTTAAAGTAGAAAGAACCTGCCTATTTCCAAATAGTCAGGGAACATCAGGATTGGCAGAGAAAAGGGAAGCTGGGATTGATATAGGTTAGTAATGCAAAGGAGAGAGGACAGATGACAGCGACGAAAGGTTTGGAAGGCATTGTTGCAGCGGAATCGTCAATCAGCTCGATTATCGACGGCACGCTGACCTATCGCGGTTACAATATCGACGATTTGGCGGACTACGCGGCCTTTGAAGAGGTCGTGTACTTGCTCTGGCATGGCAAGCTGCCGAACCGTGACGAATTATCTGCATTACAGAAGCAATTCGATGAGAATGCGGCGATTTCTCCCGCCGTCATCGATCAGATGAGATTGTATCCGTCGAACGCCAATACGATGGCTGTTCTCCGCTCCGCGATTTCCGCCCTGGCTCTGTATGACGAGTTGGCAGACGATATGAGCCGGGAGGCGAATATCGCCAAGGCGGTGAAGCTGCAGGCGAAGCTGCCTGCCGTGGTCGCGGCTTATGCACGCCTTCGCGCGGGCAAGGAGCCGGTGGCGCCGCAAGCCGGCCGTTCCATCGCATACAATTTCCTGTATATGCTGACCGGGGAAGAGCCGGAGGCAAGCGCGGTGAAGGCGATGGACAAAGCGCTCGTCCTTCACGCAGATCATGAGTTAAACGCTTCCACGTTCGCCGCCCGCGTCACGGTGGCGACGTTATCCGACATCTATTCCGGCGTCGTGTCGGCTATCGGAGCCTTGAAGGGGCCTCTTCATGGCGGAGCGAACGAAGCCGTCATGAAGATGCTGGAAGAGATTGGATCGCTTGACCGCGTGGAGGATTACATTCAAGAAAAGCTCGCTCGCAAAGAAAAGATCATGGGCTTCGGACACCGCGTCTACAAGAACGGAGATCCGAGAGCGAAGCATCTTCAGGCGATGTCCCGCGAGCTTGGCAGCAAGTGCGGCAATCTCGAGCTGTATAACATGTCGGTGCGCATCGAAGAGATTGTGACCGGTCAGAAGGGGCTCAAGCCGAACGTAGATTTCTATTCGGCATCGGTGTACACGCTGCTTGGCATTCCGCGGGATCTGTTTACTCCAATCTTCGCGGTAAGCCGGGTATCCGGTTGGACGGCTCATATATTGGAGCAGTACGAGAACAACCGGATTATCCGTCCGCGCGCCGAGTATACCGGACCGGCCGTCCAGCGCTACGTTCCGCTTGCGGATCGATAATCGCCGCCGGACACGGGACGGAGCGGCGCATAATCGAATTGGCTTGTGCTACCAGACGGCGGGTTGCTACAATGGAGTTGTGGCTCCCGCCGATCGTATGGCAGATTGAGGCCGCATCGCGTGGTGGTGCGGCAATTTACTTAAGGAGGAACGTCCATGGTTCAATTGGAAAAGTTCGAGTTACCTACTGAAGGCGAGAAAATTACAATTCAAGACGGCAAGCTGCAAGTGCCGAACCATCCGATTATCCCGTTCATCGAAGGCGACGGAACGGGCCGCGATATTTGGCGCGCGTCGAAGCGGGTGCTCGATGCCGCGGTCGAGAATACGTACAAGGGCGAGCGCAAGCTGGCTTGGTACGAGGTGTTCGCGGGCGAGAAGGCCTACAACACATACGGCGAATGGCTGCCGAATGATACGCTGACAGCGATTCGTGAATATATCGTGGCGATCAAGGGACCATTGACGACGCCAATCGGCGGCGGCATCCGTTCCCTGAACGTGGCGCTTCGCCAAGAGCTGGATCTGTATACCTGCCTGCGGCCTGTCCGCTATTTCAACGGCGTCCCGTCTCCGGTCAAGCGTCCGGAATTGGTTGACATGGTTATTTTCCGCGAAAATACCGAGGATATTTATGCCGGCATCGAGTACGCTTCCGGAACGGAAGAAGTGAAGAAAGTGATTGCCTTCCTGCAGCAGGAGATGGGCGTCAAGAAAATCCGCTTCCCTGAGACTTCCGGAATCGGGATCAAGCCGGTCTCTTCCGAAGGCTCGAAGCGCCTCGTGCGCGCGGCGATCGAATACGCGATCAAGCATAAGCGCAAGAGCGTGACGCTCGTTCACAAAGGCAACATTATGAAGTTCACGGAAGGCGCGTTCAAGAACTGGGGCTACGAAGTGGCCGAACAGGAATTCCCTGAGCAGACGTTCACTTGGGGCCAATACGACCGCATCAAGGAAGCGGAAGGCGTAGACGCGGCGAACAAGGCCCAAGCGGAAGCGGAAGCGGCCGGCAAGATCATCATCAAGGACGCCATCGCCGATATCGCGCTGCAGCAAGTGCTGACGCGTCCGAAGGATTTCGACGTCATCGCTACGCTGAACCTGAATGGCGATTACTTGTCCGACGCGTTGGCTGCCCAAGTTGGCGGCATCGGCATTGCGCCTGGAGCGAACATCAACTATGTGACTGGACATGCCATTTTCGAAGCGACGCATGGAACCGCGCCGAAGTACGCCGATCTGGATGTCGTTAATCCGGGCTCCGTTATTCTGTCCGGCGTCATGCTGCTGGAGCATCTCGGCTGGCAGGAAGCTGCCGACCTGATCTACAAAGGCATGGAGACGGCCATCAACAACAAGACCGTAACCTATGATTTTGCCCGTCTGATGGACGACGCAACGGAAGTGAAATGCTCGCAATTCGCTGATCATATCATTAACCATATGAAATAGGGGGTCACCGGAATGGCTATTCGGCGCAACAAGATTACGGTAGTCGGTGCAGGATTTACCGGCGCCACCACTGCCTTGATGCTTGCCCAAAAGGAGCTTGGAGACGTTGTATTGGTGGATATCCCCCAGCTCGAGAATCCGACCAAGGGGAAGGCGCTTGACATGCTGGAAGCAAGCCCGGTGCAAGGGTTCGATAGCCAGATTACAGGCACCTCCAATTATGAAGATACGAAGGATTCCGACATCGTCATCATTACGGCGGGCGTTGCGCGCAAGCCGGGCATGAGCCGCGACGATCTCGTCAACACGAATGCCGGCATTGTCAAGTCCGTTTGCGAAAATGTGAAAACGTATTGCCCCAATGCTTACGTCATCATTTTGAGCAATCCGGTCGATGCGATGACCTATGCGGCATTCAAGACGCTCGGATTCCCGAAGAACCGCGTCATCGGCCAATCCGGCGTGCTCGACACGGCACGTTACTGCACGTTCATCGCGCAGGAATTGAACGTGTCGGTGGAAGATGTGCGCGGGGTCGTGCTGGGCGGACATGGCGACGACATGGTGCCGCTCGTTCGGTACACGAATGTCGGCGGCGTGCCGATCGAGAAGCTGATTCCGAAGGAGCGCATTGACGCGATCGTGCAGCGCACCCGCGTCGGCGGAGGCGAGATCGTGAATCTGCTTGGCAACGGCAGCGCCTACTATGCGCCGGCGGCTTCGCTGGTTCAGATGACCGAAGCGATTCTGAAGGACAAGAAGCGCATTCTGCCGGTCATCGCTTACCTGGAAGGCGAATATGGCTACGACCAGCTGTTCATGGGCGTCTTGGCCGTACTGGGCGGCGACGGCATCGAGAAAGTGATCGAGATTGACTTGACGACGGAAGAGCGGGCGGCATTGGACAAATCGGCCGAGTCCGTACGGAATGTTATCAAAGTTGTCTCCGGATAAATCGAAATTGTGACAAATATTATAGCGAGATGCAGAAAGATGGCCTGGAAATGGCCATCTTTCTTTGTGTTCAGAGGGAGAGTCTAGTATAATAGGAAACAATATTACATACTTCACATGACTATGGAGGGAATGTTCCTTATGTACACGGCTCTTGTACTGCTGCACATTCTGGGCGCAGTCGCGATGGGGATTTATGCGGTCATCCCGTTTGTCGTCAATAAGCTGAAGCTTGTATCGGCATCGGGACAGGAGGGGCTGCTGCTTGGCGTTCATTCCGCGAACCGGATTGCCCAATATGCGCTCATCGCGCAATTTCTGACAGGCGGCTATATGATTGGCAAAGGCAGCTATTCCATGCTGTGGATTATCTTGACGATGGTAGTGTTCCTCGCCATTGCCGCGCTAGGCGGAATTATGGGCAAGCAGATCAAGGTTGCGCTGCAGTCGGCGAAGGCCGGCCAGACCAATACGGCAGCGATTGACAAGACGCAGATGTTCGGTACGCTCGTCTTTATCCTGTTCATCATCATGGTTATATTGATGGTCTACCGCAACATTTGACCGGAAGGCAGATGAGGGAGGGCCGTCCTGTACGTCATGCAGTTTGACGTATGGGACGGCCTTTTGCATTATTTTTTCACTACCATGTTCCGAACGATGTCGTCTTTACGGAAGAATATTCGGTCCGATCCGCAACAATCGCCGTATATACGCTGCTGGGCGTGAACAAGCCAATCGCCCCGATCAACGAATATCAATATGATATTAGAACGCTGCTGAATGGACTGGTCACTTCCTTCCGGTAAGAAGGGGCTTGAAGAGATACGGCAGCTTTGCCAAGCAAGAGAGCGCATTCCGGAAAATGGCGCTCTCTTTCTTGTCCTTGCGAAGCTGCGCTGCTTATTTAGGTGCCGGAGGCGCGGCCGGGAAGAAGGAGCCGGTCATAATATACCGCCAGATATCGCGGAATACATGAGCCCGCTGCAGCGCCGTCAGTATGACGAGGGCGATGATGCCGACGAAAATGCCGATCACTCCGAACAGGTGAAGTCCCGCGAACAAAAAGATTAACAGCAGGAGCGGGTTCAGTCCGATGCTGGCCCCGTACACCTTCGGTTCCAGGGCGTGCCGCGTGACAAGGATGATCGGCCACAGCACCAGAAGACCGGTGCCCAGGAACAGGTTGCCTTCGAAGAAGGAGAACACGGCCCATGGGACGACAATGGCTGGGATGCCGATGAGCGGAATCAGATCAACGATGCCGCCGATAATGGCGATCGTGAAGGCGTACTCGACGCCAAGAACAAGCAGCCCGAGGAAAAAGACGAGTGCGGTTATGCTGGATAAAATAATATGGCCCTTTACATATCCGAAAATGGCATGCTGCAGATCGCCGATGACGGCGCCAAGGGAGGTGCGCACCCGTTCGGGCACCATCTGCTTGCTCGCGGCCGCCAGCGTATTCCACTGTCTGCTGATCAGATAGGTAGCGACCATAATAATGACAGTGATGACCGCCAGTTTGGGCAGGAACAGCACGGTCGCTTTAATAAAGTTGAATAAATAGGCGACGAGGGCCGAGCCGGTCGTCGCGATCGCGCTCGTGTATTTCGAGAGCGACGATTGCAAGTCGATCGATGTCAGCGTCTCATTCAGATCGGTCAGGAGCGCCTGGAATTCAGCGGAATGATAGTAGTCATTCAGCCAATTCCTCCACTCCGCGATCTGCTCCTGCACGAGGCTGACGATATGCCAGGATTCTGCCACGATCTTGGTCGTGAAGACGAAGATCGCGAACCCGATAATCGATGCGAACAGCAGAATGGAGGAGGCTACGGCGATCCAGCGCGGGAACCTCCATCTCCTCTCCAAAAACCGTACGAGCGGATTCATCATATAGGCCAGCAGCCAGGCGATCAAGAACGGATAAATAATCGGGAAGCCATAATAGAAGAGAAAAATAATCCCGAGCGTAACGATGGTTACCCATAGCCCGCGAAAAATGCGATGAACCAGTGTGACATTGAATAATGGCATGATGTTCTTCCTTTCTTCCTATCCGACGGCGACAATGTTCGCTGTATTTTTACCTTAATTTTAACAGACCGCGGGATGATTTCCAAAACCATAACAGTCCGTGGGATAGGAAGAAGGAACTGCCGGAGCCTAGGTGTCGGACCGCGACATTTCGTCCAGCGTCATGTCGAAGCTTGGCGCGAGATGGGCAAGGACATAGTCGACTTCCTCCAGTCCGAGCGCCCGCAATTTGTGTTCGGTCTGCCGGCGGGCCACATCGAATTCCCGGTTCCCCGCCGCCGCTTCGCTTCCGCATTTGAAGTAGGCGTCGAGCAGATCGGCAGCCTTCACATAGCGCTTCAGCTCCTCATCGAGCGACTGATTAATGAGCGGCGCGTAGGCCGCCTGCAGCTCGGCCGGAATCATGCCGACAAGCCGCTCGGCAGCCAATTGCTCGATCTCGCGGAAGTTGGCCAGAATGCGCGTATTGTGATGCTTGACCGGCGTCGGAATATCGCCCGTGAACACTTCCGTCGCGTCGTGGAACAGCGCCATCATGACGGCCCGGCCCGTATCCAGCGCTTTGCCGTACACCTCATTCCCGATCGTGCACAGCATATGGGTCGTCAGCGCGACGTGGAAGCTGTGCTCGGCCACATTTTCCTTCGTCGTATTGCGCATCAGGCTCCAGCGTTCGATATGCTTCAAGCGATACATGTAGGCAAAAAAATGATGTCCGCCCGGGCGCCCGGGTTGGGCCTCGTCCTTGATAGGATCCATACGTTCTCATCCTTTCCGGCATCGGATCGAGCTTCGGTTAACTTCCTCCGGAAGTCTTCGACAGACGCTTCTATTATGCTATTATAATACTATAGGAAGCGGATTCACGCCGCATGCGGCATGTCGAATCGGCCGAAGCAGAGAAGATACAGAGGAACCCGACATACAGCCAGATCATAGCAGAGAGACAGCGGGATATTCGAAGAGAGGGGCTTGGGTTTGCTTATGAAATCGTTTTTGCAGAGCGTATATGAATTGATCGTGGAGACATCAACCAATCTGCCCGGCGATGTGCGCAAGGCGATCCGGGAAGCGCAAACGCGCGAGGACGCCGCCACGCGCGCCGGACTGTCCCTGGGCACAATCGCCCGCAACATTGGGATGGCGGAGACGAAGGTATCCCCCATCTGCCAGGATACCGGCATGCCGACGTTCATCGTGCATACTCCGGTTGGCGCGAACCAGATCGTCATGAAGCGGGACATTCAGGAGGCGGTCAGCCGCGCGACGAAGGAAGGCAAGCTTCGCACCAATTCCGTCGATTCGCTGACGGGAGCGAACAGCGGAGACAACCTGGGCCCGGGTACGCCGGTGATCCATTTCGAGCAGTGGGAGCGGGATGATATCGAGGTGCGCCTTATCCTGAAAGGCGGCGGCTGCGAGAACAAGAACATCCAGTACAGCTTGCCGACGGAGCTGGAGGGCTTGGGCAAGGCGGGCCGCGATCTCGACGGCATCCGCAAGTGCATCCTGCATGCGGTCTATCAGGCGCAGGGGCAGGGCTGCAGCGCAGGCTTCATCGGCGTCGGCATCGGCGGCGATCGGACGACGGGCTACGAGCTGGCGAAGCAGCAGTTGTTCCGCCGGGTCGATGATACGAATCCGATTGAAGAGCTGCGTCAATTGGAAGATTATATTATGGACAAGGCGAATCGATTGGGCATCGGCACGATGGGCTTCGGCGGCGAGGTCACGCTGCTTGGCTGCAAGATCGGAGTCATGAACCGGCTGCCGGCCAGCTTCTTCGTATCGGTCGCCTACAACTGCTGGGCCTATCGGCGGCAGGGCGTCCTGCTCGACAGCGCGAGCGGAGAGATTAAGGAATGGGTGTACGAGCGAGGCAGCGAGCTTCCGATGGACAGCGCGGCCGATGAAGCGGCAGGAGCGGCGGAAGAAGCGCCCGCGAAGAGCGAGAGCCGCCGAATCGTCCTGAACACGCCGATCTCCGAGGAGCAGATTCGTTCCCTGAAGGTAGGGGACGTCGTCGTGATCAACGGAGAGATGCATACGGGGCGCGATGCGTTGCACAAATATTTGATGGACCATGATGCGCCTGTCGATCTGAACGGGGCGGTCATCTATCATTGCGGCCCGGTCATGCTGAAGGATGAGGAAGGCTGGCATGTCAAGGCGGCCGGACCGACGACGAGCATCCGCGAGGAGCCGTACCAGGGCGATATCATTAAGAAATTCGGCATCCGCGCCGTCATCGGCAAAGGCGGCATGGGAGCGAAGACGCTGGCCGCGCTGCAGGAGCATGGCGCCGTCTATCTGAACGCGATTGGCGGGGCGGCTCAATATTATGCGGAATGCATGAAGCAAGTGAACGGCGTCGATTTCCTCGAATTCGGCATCCCGGAAGCGATGTGGCATCTCGAGGTAGAAGGGTTCGCGGCGATCGTGACGATGGATGCGCACGGCAACAGCCTGCACGCCGACGTCGATCGCAGCTCGTTCGAGAAGCTGGCTCAGTTCAAGGACCCTGTCTTTGTATAAGCAATTATGGTTTGATCCCCGGTCGCGGCCGGGGATTTTTTTCGATCGTCAATGCCGGGCGGGAGCAGGGGGCGTGTTGCGGGAAGAGCGGCGTGGCGCCGAACGCGCTCTGATCCGGGACGTCGGAATGATAAGGTTGCCTGTTAGGAAAGAATAGGTTAGAACGCGCTGCCTTCGGGGCGAAGGTTTACAAAACCTTTACATAAGACGGTCTAGCCAAACGGCGCAACGGTCGGTAGGATGGAACATAGACCTACAACCTCGAGAATGAAGTGGAGAGATGCGCATGTCGCGGTTTCGCACGCGTTTGACTTTAATCTTTGTGCTGCTGATCGGGATATCCGTGACGGCAGCGGGCATTTATATGGCGTCGACCTTCAAGCACAATCATATCCGCCAGCTGGAGGAGAATATGTCCCGGGAAATCATGCTTATCGAGCAGACGCTCGCCTGGGTTAAGCCGGGCAGCCTGGATGACATGATGGCGTATTACAGCGGCTGGGCGCGCAAGCTTCATGACAGCGCGGACGCGCGCGTCACCTTTATTCTCGCTGACGGCACGGTCGTCGGCGATTCGGATCATAAGGCTGCCGAGATGGACAATCACCTGTCGCGCGAGGAGATTGTGAAGGCGGGGCGGGAAGGGATCGGCTCGAATATCCGCTACAGCGAGACGCTGGGACAAAACATGCTCTATGTCGCCAGTCCCGTGAGCACGGTCAATTTCGACGGATATATCCGTCTGGCGATGAGTCTGGAGCATGTCGAGAGCAGCGTCAGGGCACTGTGGGCGTATCTGGCGCTTGGCCTCGCGGCCCTGTTCGTTATCGCCGGGATCGTCAGCTACCGGATTGCCTTCAATCTGACGCGTCCGATCGAGAATATGACTCGCGTCGCGATGCGCATCGCCCAGATGGACTACCAGGCGAGGGCCCAGGCGGCGGGGAAGGACGAGATCGGGCAGCTGGGGACCGCCATCAATGCGATGGCGGAAAGCCTCCAGGTGCAGATGTCGCAAATCCGCGAGAACGAGAGCCGGCTGCAGACGGTCATGGAGCATATGATCAATGCGATCGTGATGGTCGATGCGGAAGGCAAGGTGGCCCTGCTGAACCGGAAGGCCGAGCAAATACTCGGTATCCGCAGCCGGGAATGGATCGGGCGCCCGTTCAGCGACGTGAGGGCTCCATATGAGATGCAGCAGATGATGGCCGAAGTCGAGGAGAAGAAGCTGCTGCGTCATGAGGAGTTGACAATTTACTACCCGGAGGAGCGTCTGCTGGATGTGACCGTCGTCCCGGTATATTTTACGGATCAGGAATGGGCGGGCATTCTGCTGGTGCTGCAGGACGTCTCGGAGATTCGGCGGCTGGAGCGGATGCGGACCGAATTCGTGGCGAATGTGTCCCATGAGCTCAAGACGCCGATCGCCGCGGTCAAGGGCTTCGCCGAGACGCTGCTGAACGGAGCGATGCATGATCCGGAGATTGCGAAGTCCTTCCTGCAGATTATTCAGGAGGAGAGCGAGCGCTTGAACCGGCTCATCGGCGATATTCTCGAATTGTCGAAGATCGAAGCGAAGCGGGCGGTGCTGCAATTTTCGCCGGTGGAGCTTGGGACCTTCCTGGAGCAGACGGTGGAGATGCTGCGCAAGGAAGCGGCCAGCAAGCGCATCGACGTCCGGCTGGATACCGAGCCGGACTTGTACGTCGAGGCGGATGAGGACCGGCTGCGCCAGATTATGCTCAACCTGCTCTCCAACGCGATTAATTATACCCCGGAGGGCGGACAGGTGAAGATAGGGGCTGTGGCGCTGCATGACCCGGATCAGGTGGAGCGGATCCGGCTGACGATCGCCGATACGGGAATCGGCATTCCGAAGAAGGATCTGCCGCGAATCTTCGAGCGCTTCTACCGGGTAGACAAGGCTCGATCCCGCATATCGGGCGGAACCGGGCTCGGGCTGTCGATCGTGAAGCATCTCGTCGATGCGCATGGCGGGACGATACGGGTGGATAGCGAGTTGGGTGTAGGCACGACGTTCACGATCGAGCTTCCCGTGCTTCAGGAGTGGCAGCCGGGCGGAGCAGAGCAATAAGTGCGGGCCATGACCTGTCAGCCCGCCGTACCGGCGGGCTCCCCATGAAAAAAACGTCGCCTCGGCAAGCGGAAGTATGTTACGATAGGGTTGCGAGTATAAGTATGAACCGGTATAGTCACAAGGATAGGAATTGACTTTCGGAGGATAATCATGTCTGAACGAAAAGTACTAGTCATCGAAGACGAACCGACATTGGCGCGGCTATTGTCATATAATCTGACCTTGGAAGGGTACGATACGACGGTGATCGACCATGGCTCCCAGGGGCTGCAGGTGGCGCTGCACCGCAAGTTCGATCTCATCATACTGGATATTATGCTGCCGGGCATGAACGGATTTGAAGTGTTGTCCAAGCTGAGACAAGCCGGCATCCGCACGCCCGTCATTATTTTGACGGCGCGCAATGCGGAGGAAGAAGTCGTGCAGGGCTTGAAGCGCGGGGCGGACGACTACATTACGAAGCCGTTCGGCGTCGCTGAGCTGCTGGCGCGCGTCGGCGCCGTCCTGCGCCGCGCATCGAGCGACGAGCCGGCCGCGGCGGAGGACACGGACGACAAAGTCATTGCGATAGGCGATCTTCGCATTTATCCGGAGAAGTATGAAGTGACGCTGCATCATGAGCTGATCCCGCTGCGGCCGAAGGAGTTCGAAGTGTTGCTCTATCTTGTCCAGCGCCCGGGCATGGTCATTACCCGCGACGACCTGATGAACGCGGTATGGGGCTTCGACTACATCGGCGGACAGCGGACGGTCGATGTTCATGTCAGCTCCCTGCGCAAGAAGCTGGAGATGAACCAGCGCTCCGTCCAGATCGACTCGATTCGGGGCGTCGGCTACAAATTGGTCCATCATAAGAAGACCCAGCACTAAAAACAGATTTAGAAGAAATGACAAATTTCTTCTAAATCTGAAGCTTGGACTCGCAAGCAGGAAAACAAGGATGCGCTTCCTTCAGGCCATTCATAAATCATCTCTTCGACGTTACCCGCTTCGTTTTTATTTTTATGCACGCTTTACCCGCCCCAACTGAGTTCCAACCTTTTCCGCTCTCATTTTTTTTCGCTCGATCTGTTCTTCATGCTTGCGCATGGATCCACGCTCCCGGATCTTCTCTCCGATTTCCCCTGCCGCTTATGCATTTTCTTGTGATTTAATTCACATTTAACCTGACCTTTACAAATTCATTACATAGCCAGGGCAAACCGTTTACAATCCCGTGCTACATTGGGACTAAAGAAGCAGATTTACAAATCTATCGCAAAGGGTGCTGCTATATGACTACGCCTATGTTTTCTCTCATGAACACCGGTTCCCCGATGATCGAACATCATGCCGCCGCCCGGGAGTACGGCGATTTGGTTCATGACGCACCGGCCATTGATCCGCAGACTCCGATTGAGGAGGTAGAGCGAATGTTCCTATCCGATGCCTCGCTGCGCTGTCTTATTGTCGTGGACGGTGCCCGGCAGCCGATCGGGATGGTGATGCGGGAACGGTTCCATGAGCGGATGAGCAAGCGGTTCTCTCCGGCACTCTACCATGAGAAGCCTGTATCCCGGCTGATGGATCGGGACATGGCCTGTGCGGAATGGGGGACGGATCCGGTCCAACTGCTTGAGATGGCGGGGGCTCGTCCGGAGGAGCGGATGTATGACAGCCTCATTATGACACGCGATAGGGAGTATATCGGCGTGCTGCCCGCCAAGCAGCTGTCCGAGCTCTCTACCCGCGTGCGCCGCAATGCGGAGCGCAAGGAGAGAGCGGTATTGCAATCGACGCTCCAAGCGTTCGATTCGATTCAGGGCGAGACCGGATATGTCAAGAAGGCGGCGGAGGAAGGCAAGCTGCACGCGTCCGCGATGATGGATAAGACGCTGGCCGGCAAAACTTCACTCGACCATGTATCCTCCTCCTTTCAGCAAGTATTGGAGCAGGTGAACGATCAGGCGGCGGAAATGGAGCATCTGCGGCAATATACCCATGCCGTAGCCGATTCTATCGGCGTCATCCGCGGCTGGTCCGATTCCTGTCAGATGCTGGCGCTGAACGCGTCGATTGAAGCGGCCCGCGCCGGAGAATACGGGCTGGGCTTCCAGGTCGTGGCCGCCGAGGTGCGCAAGCTGGCGATGCTGACGAAGGCGGCTGCCGGACAGATCGAGGAGACGCTGGTCCAGATGATTCAAGCATTGAATGAGGCGATACATACGGGGGAGCGCACTCGGGAGCAGGTTGGAATGACCGCGACGGGGGTGGAGGCGGCATGCGGGCGGTTCGGGCAGCTGCTCCAGGCTATCGCGCATAATCAGGAGCGGATAGCGCAGATTGCCGCTTGCGCGCAGCGCGTGGAGCAGCGGGCGCAGGCAGCGCATGCGGAATTGAAGCGAATGGCGGAGCGGGATTGAAGCGGCGCCCTGTGAAAAAACGTCGCTGGCGCACGGGGAAGTATGTTACGATAAGGTACCGAGTGTATGAGTGAATCGGTTGCACTCATCGAAGTCGAACTGTTATATAATCTGGCCTTGGAAGTCTGATTCGACAGTGATCGGCTGGACGACATCGCTTAAGGTGAATCAAGATGGAAAAGGATATTAGCCGTAAAATCAAATTGTTGAAGATACTTGCTGAGGAAAAGAAGTGAGTTACTCTCTCTGAACTTGAACAAAAACTGAATTGCTCCAGTAAAACAATTCGAAAGGATCAGTTCTCAATGATTTATTGCCGCAAAACGCTTCTATCTATTCGAAAAAGGGAAAAGGGATCAAATTAGCCATACCCGAAAATAATAATGCCGGAAAAGGAGACTTGCAAGTATATAAAGAACACTTATAAAAAAACATTTCTCTCCGTGAAGAAAGCATACAACGAATGGGCAAAGAAACTGGAAATCATCGATGTGCCCGATGAAGAAGCCGCAAAAGTAACGATGCGGATAGCGGCAACCGGACGGCTAAAAATGATGAATAAGAAAAAAGCGCTGCTGGTTACAGGGAAAGAGAAAAGCTGGGAAATCTATATGAAGAGATGGATTAATAAAAAGTTCGACGGAAAACTCGAGATTATAGGTGAAGTGGATAGAAAAATGATTGAAGGCGATATAAAAAGCATGGACATTGACGTTATTATTACTACAATACCGCTTCATATTAATTTTCATTCCATTGTTCATGTATCCCCTATACTCCAAGAGCGTGATTTCAATGAAATCGAATTATGTGTCGATCAAAACGGATAAACCGGGTCTTTTTCCGTTTTACCAGGCTTCAACTCGTCACGCTGACGGGCACTTTGACGGATACAGACGCTTCCATCCCCTTTAGCGTGGGGGCGGAGGCGTCATTTTACTTTTTCGACTCAATCAAAAGCGTAATCCCGAAAATAGAATCAGTTTCGTCTTGGAGTCCGTGGTTGCGATCACGTACTCTTTTTTTCTAAAAAAACTTGCACTTTTTAATATCGATTTCCCAGTCGTTTATTATAATTTTTGCCTAACTGAAGTCTAGGTTGACCACTTATGGGACCTTGTGCTTAAAAAATCACTTTCTAAAATCACTCTAATATTTTCCCGATTTGAAATTTCGGATTTACATTCTTGAAGCGCAACTTCTTCCATAATCTCACCTGACTTCATTTGAAAGGCGTTGGTGAAATGTGTATTCCGCGGCCGCTCGTCACCGCCTTGAATTTTTACACTCCGTTAACATACTTCCAAATCAGGCTTTACAAACAAGCTGTAAGATTCAGATTGTAAGGCAGCAAGCGAACTTATTATCGGAAAATGTGAGAACCAATTCAAAGGAGTGAATTTACTTGAAAAAGTGGGGCAAACAAATCATGCTGCTTACTTTGGTAGCAGTCATGGCATTCGCGCTGGCGGCATGCGGCGGCAAAAAAGAAGAGACCTCGAACGCAGCCGGCAATTCGGGAACAGAATCAACGCAGACGAATACCGCTAACAATACGGAAAATCAAGGCAGCGAGGACAAATTGTCCGGCACGATCGAGATCGACGGTTCCAGCACGGTCTATCCGATGACAGAAGCGATTGCGGAAGAGTTCGGCAAGGAGCACAGCGCGGTCCGCGTCTCCGTAGGAACGTCCGGCACCGGGGGCGGCTTCAAGCGGTTCATCGCCGGCGAGACGGCCATCAGCAACGCCTCCCGCCCAATCAAGGACAAGGAAGCGGAAGACGCAAAGGCGAACGGCATCGAATATTTGGAATTGACGGTAGCTTATGACGGCTTGTCCATTGTGGTGAACAAGGACAATACTTGGGTCGACAAAATTACGCTCGACGAGCTGAAAAAAATCTATGAACCAAACTCCAAGGTCAAAACGTGGGCCGATGTGCGGGAAGGCTGGCCGAACGAGGAGATTAAAATCTACTCTCCGGGCGCGGACCATGGAACGTTCGACTATTTCACGGAAGAGATTAACGGCAAGGCGCAAGAAAGCCGCAACGACGGCCAGATTACGTTCAGCGCGGACACCAACGCCATCGTGCAAGGCGTCGCCGGAGACAAAAACGCGATCGGGTACTTCGGATACTCCTTCTTCGAAGAGAATCAAGACAAACTGAAGCTCGTTCCCGTCGATAACGGAACGGCGACAGTCGCTCCTACGCTGGAGACGATTAAAGACGGAAGCTACTCGCCATTGTCCCGTCCGCTCCTTATTTACGTAAGCAAGAAACATTTGGAGAAGCCGGAAGTGAAGGCTTATGTCGAGTACTACCTGCAGACGGCAGGCAGCATTGCCGAGGAAGTCGGCTATGTGCCGCTGCCGCAAGAGAAATATGACGAGCAGTTGAACCAGTTGAAGTAATCGCCGGAATTCCGACCAGCAGTCATACACGATGATGAACGTGTGATGTCTCTTATCCTCTTGAATTAGGGACATCACATTTTCATAGCGTGATTGTTAACGAATTGTAAATGAAGCTAAAAGTGAGGTTAAGCATATGCAGGCGAATGTCCCGCAACAAGAAGCGAAGCTGACGTTCCGTAACCGCAGAATGCATTTGTCGGACAAAATCGTGCCGGTGCTGCTGTTCCTGTGCGCGGCCGTCTCGGTTCTGACGACGATAGGCATCGTCTATACGTTATTCTCGGAGACGTGGAACTTCTTCTCCCGCGTCAACATCGCCGACTTCCTGTTCGGCACCCGATGGAGCCCGCTCATTCAGCCGAAGGAGTTCGGCATTCTGCCGCTTATCGGCGGGACGCTGCTGGTTACGCTCATCGCTTGCCTGGTCGCTATCCCGATCGGACTGGCTAGCGCCATCTATCTGAGCGAATACGCGCCGGATCGCGTCCGCAAGATCGTCAAGCCGGTTCTGGAAGTGTTGGCTGGCGTGCCAACCATTGTCTACGGCTATTTCGCCCTCACCTTCGTCACGCCGATCATCCGGGATATCTTCCCGAGCACAGGCGTGTTCAATGCGCTCAGCGCCGGAATCGTCGTCGGCATCATGATTATCCCGATGGTCTCCTCCCTGAGCGAGGACGCGATGACGGCGGTGCCGCGCAGCCTGCGCCACGGGGCTTACGCCCTCGGGGCCACGCGCTTCGAGGTGGCGCTGAAGATTGTCGTGCCGGCCGCATTATCCGGCATCGTCTCCTCCGCCGTGCTGGCCTTCTCGCGGGCCATCGGCGAGACGATGATCGTGACGGTCGCCGCAGGGGCGACCCCGCAGCTGACGTTCAATCCGCTGGAGAGCATTCAGACGATGACGGCGTATATCGTACAGGTCAGCTTGGGCGACACGCCGCATGGATCCATTGAATACGGCACGATTTTCGCGGTCGGCATGACGCTGTTCATCATTACGTTTCTGCTTAATATATTGGCGCTTTGGGTTGCACGCCGGTTTAGGGAGGAGTATTGACAGATGGCGATGTTACAAGACGCGAACCGCAAGCAGATCAGCACCCGGCGGAAAATCGATTTTTGCCTACACATTCTTTTTGTTATTGCTACCTTGATTGGAATCGTGGCGCTGATGGCGCTGCTCGTCAACATTATGATGGACGGTTTGTCGCGGCTCAATGCCGATTTGTTCACGAACTACCCGTCCCGCCGGCCTGCCGCTGCGGGGATGAAGTCGGCGATCGTCGGATCGATTTATATGGTGCTCATCATGGCGCCCATCTCATTCATTCTTGGCGTAGGAGCGGCAATCTATCTGGAAGAATACGCGAAAAAGAACGCTCTTACCCGGTTCATCCAGTTGAATATCAGCACATTGGCGGGGGTTCCGTCCATCGTGTACGGAATTCTCGGGCTTACGATTTTCGTGCGCGGCATGGGGCTTGACCGCAGCCTGCTCTCCGGCTCGCTCACGATGACCTTGCTCGTGCTGCCGATCATTATCGTATCCGCCCAAGAGGCGATTCGCGCGGTGCCGAAGACGCGGCGCGACGCTTCGTTCGCGCTTGGCGCGACCAAATGGCAGACGGTCTCTCGTTCGGTTATGCCATCGGCTATCTCCGGCATATTGACTGGCGTCATTCTGGCATTGTCCCGGGCAATTGGCGAGACTGCACCGCTTGTCATGATCGGCGCCCTGACGTTCGTGGCCTTTCTTCCGAACAGTATTATGGATCAGTTCACCGTTATGCCGATTCAGATTTTCAACTGGGTGTCGCGGCCGCAGCTGGCGTTCCATGAGTTGGCCGCAGCGGGGATCATCGTGCTGCTGGCGCTGCTCATCGTGTTGAACCTGTCAGCCGTGCTGCTCCGCAACAAATATCAGAATAACAGATAAGGAGACGATCGTATGACGACGGCGGCGATAACGAAGAATCCGGCAACGACCGTAACGGATCTGAAGCCTATCATTAATATCGACAGCCTGAACTTGTATTATGGCACCTACCATGCGCTCAAAAACGTGTCGATGACGATTCCCGAGAAGGCGGTCACCGCGTTCATCGGCCCTTCCGGCTGCGGGAAGTCGACCCTGCTCCGGACGCTGAACCGGATGAACGACATGATTGCCGGCACTCGCATCGAGGGGCGGGTAGAGATTGCCGGAACCAATATTTACAGCAATGAAGTCGATGTCGAGACGCTGCGCAAAAAAGTGGGCATGGTCTTCCAGCAGCCGAACCCTTTTCCGAAATCGATATATGACAATATTGCTTACGGCCCGCGGCTCCATGGCATTCGCAACAAGGCGAAGCTGGATGAAATCGTCGAACAAAGCCTGCGTTCCGCCGTGCTGTGGGATGAGGTGAAGGATTATTTGAAGCGGTCGGCATTCAGTCTGTCCGGGGGCCAGCAGCAGCGACTCTGCATCGCGCGCGCGTTGGCGGTGAACCCCGAGATTCTGCTGATGGATGAAGCGACATCCGCGCTGGATCCGATCTCGACGCTGAAGATCGAAGAGCTGGTACAGGAACTGAAGCATCAATATACGATTGTCATGGTTACGCACAATATGCACCAAGCCGCCCGCGTGTCGGATCAGACTGTCTTTTTCCTCAATGGGGAAGTAGTGGAGTTCGATCAGACGGAGACGCTGTTCTCCAATCCGAGCGACAAGCGGACGGAAGATTATATTACAGGACGCTTCGGCTAAAAAGGAGAGGAAATCAGGATGATTAAGCGCAGGGAATTCGATCTGGGATTGGATGAGCTCAGCCGCCTGCTCGAACAAATGGGCAGTCACGTGGAGCGCGCGCTGTTCGAATCGATAGAATCATTGAAGACGATGGACGCGGAGCGCGCCCGGGCAATCATCAACGAGGATCCGACTCTGAACCGGATGGAAGATGATATTATCGAGCTGGGCTCGAAGCTGATTTTGACGCAGCAGCCGGTCGCCAAAGATCTGCGGCGCATCCTTGTCGCCTTCCGCATCTCCAGCGACTTGGAGCGGATGGGCGACCTGTCGATCGACATCGCCAAGGTCGTGCTGCGGATGGAAGGTCAGACACTGATGAAGCCGCTCATTGACCTGCCGCGCATGGCGGAGATTGTCCAGCAGATGATTACCGATTCGATTCGGGCCTATATCCAGGAAGACATCGATCTGGCCTACAAAATGGCGAAGGACGATGATCAAGTCGATCAGCTGTACAGCCAAATCTTCCGCGAACTGCTCAGCTACGTGCTGGAAAATCCGCACAACGCCTCCCAGGCGATGCTGCTCACCTTCGTCGGCCGCTATATCGAACGGATTGCCGATCATGCCACCAATATCGGCGAGTCGGTCGTCTATCTCGTCACCAACGAACGTCCTGATCTGAATAGTTGATGCCCTCTTGCTGGGACCGTCCGGAGCTGAATCCGGGCGGTTTTTATATTTGCTCTGTCTTCTGCTGATTATCCCCATGGTTTAGAAATCGGACTTGCAACGTACTCTTCCATTACACCTTCGTCGCAGGAAGTTGGGTGGAATCCGTATCAGCAGCGCCTTATGAACGCTATCCCATCGTCGCAGGAAGTTGGGGGGAATCCGTGTCAGCAGCGCCTTATGCTCGCTATCCCATCGGCGCAGGAAGCTCGGTGGAATCGGTGTCAGCAGCGCCTTATGCTCGCTATCCCTACGGCGCAGGAAACTCGATGGAATCGGTGTCAGCTCCGCTTATGAACGCTATCCCATCGGCGCAGATTGCGTAGAGGGTAATTTTCTAGAACAGAAGATTGCTATTGAAGAAATCATTATAAGGAGGAATTACGAGCCTGGGTTAGTGGAGTTGAAGAGTGACCTGACTCGTCGGGAGATTGAGCATAATGCGTTGAAGAGTGACCTGACCGGTTGGGATACTGACCATAAGGAGTTGAAGATTGACCTGACCGGTTGGGATACTGACCATAAGGAGTTGAAGAGTGACCTGACCCATTGGGCGAGTGAGTATAAGGATGTGGAGGGTTGAGCTTGACCTGTCGGAAGATATACGACATGGCATTGATGAGCGAGCCTTGCACATAAAGATCGGCAATTCTTGCAAGAGACTTCCAATCGGCTTCTGATCTTCGGGCCGCGTTCATATTGGATTTCCTATTCGGGTTCTCGCTATGCTATCATGAAAACATGAGACGGGATTGAGGTGTTTATTAATGAAGGAAAAATGGATCGTAATCGACGGCAACAGCATTATTTACCGTGCTTTTTTTGCGATGCCGCCATTGTCGAACTCACAAGGTTTGCATACCAATGCCGTATTCGGCTTTACGCAGATGCTGCTTCGCATTTTGGAGGAGGAGCAGCCGACGCATATGCTGGTCGCGTTTGACGCGGGCAAGGAGACATTCCGCCATGGAGACTATCAGGATTATAAGGGTGGCCGGGAAAAGACGCCGCCGGAGCTGTCCGAGCAGTTTCCGCTGCTGAAGGAGCTGCTGACGGCAATGGGCATCGCCCATTTCGAGCTGGAGGGCTACGAGGCGGATGATATCATCGGCACGATGACCCGCCAGGCGGATGAAGCGGGTCAGACGATGTATGTCGTCACCGGCGACAAGGATATGCTCCAGCTCGCTTCGGGGCATGTGTCCGTGCTGCTCACGCGCAAGGGCGTGACGGAGGTGGAGAAGTATACTCCGGCCGAGATAGAGGAGAAGTACGGGTTGAAGCCGGAACAGATTATCGATCTGAAAGGATTGATGGGAGACACCTCTGATAATATCCCGGGGGTTCCAGGGATTGGAGAGAAGACCGCGCTGAAGCTGCTGCATCAGTATGCGAGTGTCGAGAGCGTGCTGGAGCATGTGGATGAGCTGAAGGGCAAGATGAAGGAAAATCTGGTCAACCATGCGGAAGATGCCCGGATGAGCAAGCGGCTGGCCACCATTTTCCGGGAGGTTCCGTTCGATCTGCCGCCGGAGCAGATGAAGTTCGGCGGCTTGCAGGCGGAGACGCTGACGGCTCTCCGCAAGCTTGAGTTCAGATCCGTTATCGAGCGGCTTGAAAAAGCGGGTGTCGGTGGGGAAGACAAGCCTGCGGCCGTCGATGAATCGCTCTCTGCGGAACGCCTTAATGTCCGTCTCGCCGGAGAAAGCGGGTGGGACGGGTTGAATGATTCGCTCGCCGCCGCTGATGTGTTGATTGTCGAAGCCCATGGCGATAATCCGCATCAAGCGGAGCTGATTGGCCTGCTCGTCGGCACAGAGGAAGAGAGCTGGTATGTGACGTCCGATGAGTTGCAGAGCGAAGAGGCGGCCGAACTGCGCGCTTGGCTTGGAGACGGGCAGCGTCCCAAAAGCGGTTATGATCTCCACTATAATGAGCTGGTGCTTCATTGGGCAGATGTTCCGCTGGAAGGAGCCGTCTTCGACGTTCATCTCGCGGCCTATCTCCTCAATCCGGAGGATGCTTCGGCTACGCTGCAGTCCGTCGCGGTGAAGTACGGGCTGCCGTCCTCTCGGGATAATGACGCCGTATACGGCAAGGGAGCCAAATTCAAGGTGCCGGAGAAGACCGTCGTCGCAGAGCATGCGGCCCGCAAGGCTAAGCTCGTCCGGCTGCTGAAGCCGGTGATGGAGAAGGCGCTGGAAGAGCAAGAGATGAATCGGCTCTATTACGAGCTGGAGCTGCCGCTCTCCAAGGTCTTGGCACAGATGGAGAAGACGGGAATCCGGGTGAACAAGCAAAGTCTTCACGATTTGGGAACGAACTTCAAGCAGCAGATCGAGGAGACGATGGCCCGCATCTACGAGCTGGCCGGCACGGAATTCAACATTGGCTCGCCGAAGCAGTTGGGCGAGATTCTGTTCGACAAGCTGGGCCTGCCGGTCATCAAGAAGACGAAAACGGGATATTCGACCGATGCCGAGGTGCTGGAAAAGCTGGAGCCGTACCATGACATCATTCCGCTCATCTTGCTCTACCGGCAGATGACCAAGCTGCAGTCCACCTATATTGAAGGGCTGCTGAAGGAAGTGCGCGAGAGCACGGGCAAGGTGCATACGTATTACCGTCAGACCATTGCGGCGACGGGACGTCTGAGCAGCCAGTATCCGAATCTTCAGAACATTCCGATCCGGCTCGAGGAAGGGCGGCAAATTCGTCAGGCATTCGTGCCTTCGGAGCCGGGCTGGCACATTGTCGCCGCCGACTATTCCCAGATCGAGCTTCGGGTCCTGGCCCATATCTCCCGCGACGGCAAGCTAAAAGAAGCGTTCATCCACGACATGGACATTCATACGAAGACCGCGATGGACGTATTCGGCGTCTCCGCCGACCAGGTCGATTCCAATATGCGCCGTCAGGCGAAGGCTGTCAACTTCGGCATCGTGTACGGCATCAGCGACTACGGTCTGTCCCAGAACCTGCATATCACGCGCAAGGAAGCCGCCGCGTTCATCGATCAATACTTCCATGTCTTCCGCGGCGTACGCCAATATATGGACGATATCGTCAAGCAGGCGCGCCAGGACGGCTACGTCACGACGCTGCTGGAACGGAGACGATATCTCAAGGATATCAACGCATCGAACTACAATCTTCGTTCGTTCGCGGAACGGACGGCGATGAATACGCCGATCCAGGGAACTGCCGCCGATATTATCAAGCTCGCGATGGTGCAGATGGATGCCAAGCTGAAGGAGCTCGGCCTGAAGAGCCGGATGCTGCTTCAGGTGCATGACGAATTGGTGTTCGAGGTGCCGGAAGAGGAAGTGGACACGATGAAGAAGCTGGTGCCGGAAGTCATGGAAGCGGCTTTGAAGCTCGATGTGCCGCTTCGCGCCGATGTCAGCTCCGGCAGCAATTGGTACGAAGCGAAGTAAATTAAGACCAGGACTCCGCTGGAGGACAAGATTCGGTATAATGGACAACGAGAGGTGATTGACATGCCGGAATTGCCGGAAGTGGAGACTGTCAAAAGGACATTAAATACGCTGGTGGCGGGGAAGACGATCGAGCGCGTGACCGTTACGCTTCCCCGCATCATCCAGCGTCCTGCGAACATAGAAGAGTTCTGCGACGCATTGAGCGGACATACGATTGAACGAGTGGAGCGGCGGGGCAAGTTCCTCCGCATTTTGCTGGACGGGCTGACACTGGTGTCTCATCTGCGAATGGAAGGGCGCTACGGCCTGTTCCAGGCGGGAGAGCCGGTGGAGAAGCATACCCACGTCATCTTCCATCTAACGGACGGCAGCGAGCTGCGGTACAAGGACGTGCGCCAGTTCGGCACGATGCATCTGTTCCGGCGCGATGAGGAATGGGGGATGCCGCCGCTGCAGAAGCTGGGAGTGGAGCCGCTCTCGGATCGGTTCACGCCCGAAGCGCTGGCCGCTTTGCTGCGCAAGCGCCGCAGCTTCATTAAGCCGGTGCTTCTCAATCAGCATGTCGTGGTAGGCATCGGGAATATCTATGTGGATGAAGCGTTGTTCCGGGCAGGCATTCATCCGCAGCGGCCGGCGGACGAGCTGACCGACGAGGAATGCGTCCGCTTGCACGAAGCGATTGTATCGACGTTGACCGAGGCGGTAGAGGCCGGAGGTTCCTCGATCAAGTCCTACGTTAACGGACAGGGCGAGATGGGCATGTTCCAGCATCAGCTTCAAATGTACGGGCGTCAAGGCGAGCCGTGCATCCGCTGCGGCCAGATCATTGAAAAGAGCGTTGTCGGCGGCAGAGGCACGCATTATTGCCCGCGCTGCCAGAAGCATGCCCAACGCCCCAATTAGCATTCACCCCTCTCCGCTATTGCCCATATGATGGGATATACCGGCGGGAAGCCCGCGCCTTGGCGCGGCCGGTTCTCGCTGAGCAGGGAGGGAAATGCGATGCTAATCCAAGCAGCGTCCATGTTCGTCTTGGCTTTTGCGTTGAGCCTTGACAGCTTCGGAGTCGGAATGACTTACGGTCTGCGCCGCGTGCGCATCCCGATATTTTCGATCGTAATCATTTCGATATGCTCCGGAATGTTCATCTGGCTGTCGATGCAGGCGGGAGGGCTCCTGGTGCGGTACGTATCGCCGGCCGCGGCGCAGTGGACCGGATCGGTTATTTTGATTGCGATCGGGGCCTGGGCGATTGTCCAGCTGCTCCGCAAGAAGGAGGATGCGCCCGACTCGGGCCGAAGCGGGGGCGGCATGAAGCCGATTCCTCCACAGGATCTGAAGGAATGGATCGGCCGGGCGGAATCGAAGCCGCTCATCCGCATCCAGCTGCGCCGGCTCGGCCTAGTCATTCAAATATTGAAGACGCCTTCCGCTGCCGATATCGATCGCTCGGGAAGCATCAGCGCGGCCGAAGCGGCATGGCTCGGAGCCGCGCTGTCGCTTGATGCGTTCGGCGCAGGGATCGGGGCATCCCTGCTTGGCTATCCGTCGTTGCTGACGGCGCTTGTGATCGCTTTATTCAGCGGCGCTTTTTTGCGGGCAGGCATGCATCTGGGAATGAGGTTCTCGCATCAACGCTGGATTCAGAGAATATCGTTCCTGCCAGGTTTGTTGTTAATGTTGATGGGGATGCTAAAATTGATATCCTAAACGGAATGGAAATGTAAGCAGGCAAATAAATGAGGTGAAGGCATGAACATCGGATTAACCGGCGGCATTGCGTCGGGGAAAAGCACCGTCTCCCGTCTGCTCGTGGAACGGGGCGCTCTGCTTGTTGATGCGGATCGGATTGCCAGGGAGATCGTGCTTCCTGGCAGTCCCGCGTTAGATCGGATTGCGGAACGGTTCGGAGCGGACATGCTGCTGCCGGACGGTTCGCTTGACCGCAAGCGGCTTGGAAACGTTGTATTTTCCAACCCTGCCGAACGGAAAGCGCTTGAAGAGATCACCCACCCGGCCATCCGGCAGGAGATGATGACGCAGATGCGCCGGCTGGAGGAAGAGCATCCGCAATCCCTTGTTGTCGTGGACGTGCCCCTGCTGTATGAGTCCGGCTTGACCGATCGCTTCGAAGAGATCGTCGTCGTCTACGTGCCGGAAGAGATCCAATTGGAGCGCTTGATACGGCGGGACGAGATTACCGAAGCGGAAGCATCCGAACGGCTTCGATCTCAGTGGGACATTGAGATGAAGCGGGAACGGGCGGATTATGTCATCGACAATAGCAAGGGAATGGAAGAGACTCGGAAGCAGGTGGAACAGTTCTTGCTTCAGAAAGGCTTGCTATGAGCCGAATCATGAATCTGATGCGGAAGAAGCGTTTTTTGCTCGTTCTCTTTCTGGGGTTTCTATTTCTGCTATTCGTGCAATCGCAATGGCTGGGCCGCTGGATGTATCCGATTCCATATGAGGAAGAGATTCGGAAGCACGCAGCCAAATATAAGATTGATCCGCTGCTCGTGGCGGCGATCATCCGGGTAGAGACGAATTATCAGGCTGGACAAGAATCCCGGAAGGGCGCTATCGGGGTAATGCAGCTGATGCCGGAGACCGCCTCGTGGGCGATGGAGCAGCTCAATCTGGATACGCATTGGACGATGGAGGAATTGAAGTACGAGATCGACCCGAACATTCATATCGGCACCTGGTATTTGCAATCGCTGCATAAGCAGTTCAATGGCAACTGGATTGCGGCGATCGCGGCATATAACGCCGGTCCGGGCAATGTAAGCAAATGGCTCCGCAATCATACATGGGACGGACGCTACGAGACCGTGAAGCAGCAGATTCCTTATGGGGAAACGAAGCTGTACGTACAGCGCGTAATCCATTATTATGATAAGTATACGGACGTCTATGGGATGAAATGAATAAGCACCGGACAAGCCGGGGGTTACCGGCTTGCTCCGATGCTAGTAATGCCTTATTTGAATTGTCCTGCGAGTTGTTGCTCCGCGATTTGTACCAGGCGCTTCGTGATGTATCCCCCGATCGAACCGGTGTCGCGGGTTGCCATGTTGCCATAGTATCCGTCTTGCGGAATGGCAATGCCCAATTCTTGAGCGATCTCGAACTTCATTTGCTCGAGAGCTGCAGTTGCTTGAGGTACAACCAGGTTGTTGCTGGAACGGTTGTTTTGGGCCATTTCTATTCACCTCCTTGCGGTTGGTAATTGTATTGTGTGCATTCTCGCTAAGTTCATTACAGGTAACGACTGGTATTTTCGATAACAACCGAGTGTAATCGGGAAGAAGGGAGGAACACGATTTGAAATGTCCTTTTTGTGATCATCTTGGAACGAAAGTGCTGGATTCCCGGCCTGCCAATGACAACAAGTCCATCCGGCGGAGAAGGGAATGCGAGCTGTGCAGCCGGCGGTTCACGACCTTTGAAATGGTCGAAGAGACACCGCTGATTGTGATAAAGAAGGATGGAAGCCGTGAGGAGTTCAGCCGCGACAAGATGCTGCGAGGCCTGATCCGGGCTTGTGAGAAAAGGCCGGTCTCGGTGGAACGGCTGGAGATGATAGCGTCGGAAGTGGAGAAGCAGCTCAGGAATACGGCTCATGCCGAAGTAGAGAGCCGCATTATCGGCGAGCGAGTGATGGAGCAATTGTATCCGGTCGACGAAGTGGCTTATGTGCGATTTGCTTCCGTATACCGCCAGTTCAAGGATATCAATATGTTCATGAAGGAACTTACCCACTTGCTGTCCAAAAATTCTCTAGGGGAGCATTCATGAAGAACCCGCATCTTAGAACCCTTGCGGGTTCTTTGTTTATAGACATAACAAAAAGAACATCTTCATCCAGATGTTCTCGAGTGTAGCTATGATGGTGGAGCATAGCGGATTCGAACCGCTGACCTCTTCACTGCCAGTGAAGCGTTCTCCCCCTGAACTAATGCCCCGTTACCTGTTACATTATACCACTACATGTCTGGAATTGCAACAGGAATTTATTCATTTATTCGGCAAGCATGTCGGATAAATGGACTTGGCTGTCAATTTGTTCCGCGAAGCGGTTCAGACATGAGCAGATGAAATCTTTTCTGCATACGGGACAAGGAATGGAGAGCAAGCGGCTGATCGTAATTGCTCCTTTGTTGTAGATGACGCGGCATTGAGTGCCATCCTGCAATTTCACTTTCACTTGATACAGGTTATCTTCATCATTGCGCTCAATCAACGTCTTTTCCTTTACAATCGGTTGGTAGTTCACGGGTAGGTCACCTGCTCCCTTTAGTTTTTTTGCATTTTACATCTTAATGTCTTTTTATTGCATTTGTCAATTTATTTGTGTACAACACACGAAATGTTTTTCTTTGCGGAAACGGCTTTTTTTGCTGTAATAGAAGGAGAACGTTTCCATTGCGGAGGTGAAGCTTGAATGGATCGGAATATACATACCGAACCCCGGGAAAAGCCGAAGGCCGTCATGCCTGATCCGGTAAGTTGGCCTACCCCGATGCCGTACCTCGTGTCGACGACCGAAGGCGTGAGTCCAGGCTTTCAACGGCTGCATTGGCACCGGGAACTGGAGATTAATTATATACGGGGCGGAACAGGATTTTATGTGATCAATGGCGTAAAATATCAGCTTCAAGCAGGAGATATTATCCTTATCAATGGACAGGACCTGCATCGCGCCTTCGAGACGGATCATCTGATCATTGACGTTCATATGTTCGATCCCGGAATGCTGGCTATGGAGATGCGCTATGACCATGATTTGCTCCGCCCGTTCCGGGAACAGGGCGTGCAGTTCACCAATCTGCTCAATCGGGACATGCCGGTATATGATGAATTGATTGCGATTCTCCTCAATATGAAGGAGGAGATGACTAGCCGGGCTCCGTCATACGCATCGGTCATCCGGGCGCAGCTGACCCGCTTCCTCGCGCTCGTGAACCGCCACGGCGCTATCTCGGAAGGCGAGCCGGCGCCGGTGAAGCACCGCGGAATTCATGCGCTGAAGGAACTGATTGTCACGATGGAGCTCAACCTGGCCTATCCGTGGACGCTGAAGGAATTGGCCGAGTTGACCCATTTGAGCCCGTCCCGCTTCAGCGCCTTGTTCCAGCAGGCCGTCGGCACATCGCCGCTTGATTATCTTATCCAACTCCGGCTGACCCAAGCGGTTCATTTATTGGAATCATCTGATGAGAAAATTATTGATATTGCATCCGAATGCGGATTTCGGAATTTATCGAATTTCAATCGGCTGTTCCGGCAGCTGTTCGGTGTGTCGCCAAGCGAAATCCGGAATCAGCGAACAAAGAAAAAACAGTAAGATCATATTAGTTTACACGAGGTTAGTAGTAGTTAATGGGGTAAATCAAATTGTACAGTAGGGATATAGCACAGATGATGTTTTCGCCCGCGAAGGTGCGGAGAGGTGCATTTGCAGATGAATGGGAGAGAAACCGATGAGCATCTACTTAGGAGTCGACGCAGGAGGAAGCAAGACACACGCCTTGCTGGTCGATGCGGAAGGGAACGTGCTGGGCACAGGCCTATCCGGCAACGGGAATCACCAGATTGACCGGGATGGCGCAGCCCGCAATATCCGGGCCGCCTGTGAAGCGGCGCTTGCATCGGCCGGATTCAGGCATGAGGATGTGAGCTATGCCTACTTCGGCTTGGCTGGGGCGGACCGCGAACCGGATTATGTGATCCTGCGGCCGATGATAGCGGAGTTGGGCTTCGCCAGGCACGCCATTGCCTGCGACACGATGATCGGCATGCGGGCCGGCACGGATCGTCCGTACGGCGGCGTTATCATTAGCGGCACGGGGTTCAACAGCGCCGCTCGCAACCGCCATGGCGAGGAATTGCAGTATGGAGGCTACGGCCATCTGTTCGGCGATGGATTCGGAGCAGGGTCCAGTCTGGCGGTATTGGCGTTCCGGGCGGTCATTCGAGAGTGGGACGGCCGCGGGGACCAGACGGGACTCACACCGCTTGTTCTGAAGGAAATGAATTACAGAACCGTGGAGGCAATGTATACGGATGTGCTGGACAACGGCGTGCCTGTGCCGCGGGATTTGGTTAAATGCTTGTTCGAGGCGGCCGCTCAGGGCGATGCCGTGGCGCAGCGAATTTTGGAAGAGGAAGGAACGGAGCTCGGCAATGCGGTCAATGCCCTCATTCGCAGGCTGAACATGACGGATGACGAATTCGATGTCGTCCTTATCGGCAGCGTGTTAATGCGTGGCAAGGGCGCTTATCTTCAGGATGCGGTTGCCCGGGAAGTGCGCCGAGTGGCTCCGAAGGCACGCTGCGTCCGGCTGCAATCGGATCCGGTCGTGGGAGCGGTGCTGAGCGCGATGGATGCAGCGGGAAGCCGCATCAGCCCGGAGCTGGATGCGCGGCTGAAGTCTTTCACTTTTCCCGGATAAGCTTCGATCATAAGTTAAAGCGATTTGCTTTTCAAAACGAGGGAGGTACTCACATGGGAGACAACAACGGCTTGAAAATTGCAGTGATTGGCGGCGGCTCTTCGTACACGCCGGAGATCGTGGAAGGATTCATCCGCAACTATGAGCAAATGCCAATCCGCGAGTTATGGCTGGTCGATATCGAACAAGGCAAGCATAAGCTGGATATTGTCGGTAATCTGGCGAAGCGCATGGTCCAGGAATCGGGGTACCCTATCGATGTACACCTAACGCTGGATCGGGAGCGGGCGATTGAAGGCGCCGATTTCGTCACGACGCAAATGCGAGTCGGTCTGCTCGAAGCCCGGAAGCGGGACGAGCATATTCCGATTCAGCATGGAGTCATCGGCCAGGAGACGACAGGGCCGGGGGGGATGATGAAGGCGCTGCGAACGATTCCCGTCCTGCTGGAGATCTGCCGTGACATTGAGCGGTTGGCGCCGCATGCCTGGATGCTCAACTTCACCAACCCGGCAGGCATCGTGACCGAAGCGGTCGCGAAGCATAGCAGGGTTCGTTCCATCGGGTTGTGCAACTCGCCGATCAACGTCAAGAAATTCCTGTCTGCGGAATATGGAGTGTCCGAAGCCGAGGTGCTGCCGGAATTCGTCGGCATCAACCATCTTCATTGGGTTACTTCGGCTGCGGTCAAGGGAGAGGAGAAGCTTCCGGAGCTGTTAGCCGGAGGGAAAGCGTATAATGCGAAGAACGTGCCGACAACGGGCTGGGATGCGGACTTCCTCGTCTCCTTGGGAGCGATTCCGACGTATTACTTGAAATATTACTATCAGACGGATGAGATGTTCGAGGAGATGAAGGAATCGCTGGCGAAGAACGGAACGCGCGCCGATGTCGTCAGCCGGGTCGAGACCGAATTGTTCGAGCTGTACAAGGATGAATCGCTCCGGGAGAAGCCGAAGCAGCTGGAGCAGCGCGGCGGCGCTTATTACTCGGAAGCGGCGGTCAATCTGATGACTTCTATCTACAATGACAGGCACGACATCCAGACATTGAATGTGTTGAACGGCAACATTTACGACTTCCTGCCGGCCGACGCCAGCATCGAGGTGAATTGCGTCGTCACGAAGCAAGGCCCGATTCCGCTGCCGCCGCGCTGGGTTCCGGAGCATATCAAGGGACTGCTGCATGCGGTGAAGACGTATGAGCAGCTGACAATAGAAGCCGCGGTTACCGGAGATCGGGGAATTGCGCTGCAAGCGATGGTCCATCACCCGCTTGTCCCTTCTGTCCGCGTAGCGAAGGCGCTTCTGAATGAGATGCTGGAAGCGAACCGGACGTATTTACCGCAATTTTTCAAATAAGAATCACAACGAAGAGCGATACGGACCGTGTCTCCTGGAGGGGGCGGTCCGTATTTTTTTCATCAGAACGGAATCCGTCCGTGGCGGGATGGACAAGACCTTGCATACGATAATGTATCACGCAGCAAGAGGAGGTTGGTCATGTGAGACAGCTTGCTCTGAACAGCTTAAGCGGGATCCTCGGGGGAATTGTCGCTTTCCTGTTCGGCACCTGGAACCCGCTGTTATCGCTTTTTATCATTGCGATCGCTATTGATTACATCTCCGGCATCGCCGCATCGCTGCGGGAAGGCAAGGGTTTGAGCAGCGAAGTCGGGTTTTGGGGCCTGACTCGCAAAGGGTTGATGCTGTTTATCGTCATTTTGGCGCATCATGTGGATACGGTCTTCGGGACCGTCTGGATACGAGAAGGCGCTATCAGCTTTTACCTGGCGAACGAACTCGTCTCCATTGTGGAAAACTATGGTCGACTCGGGCTTCCCCTTCCGCCGAAGCTTCGGAAATTCATCGCCTCCCTCAAAAATAATGAGGATAACCAATAGAGCGTGTTCACGAAAATGTAAGAAAGAACCCAGCGTTTCCGTAGGATGAAATCGTGAATAAACGGCAAAAATAACAAAAATATTGCTTTCGTTCATCAATTCGTCACAAAGTTCAAAAATGATTTAGAAATTTTCAAGTTAGGGTTGAGAGATTCAGGAAAGATTTTGTAATATAAAAGGTGACGAATGTAACTGACAAAGGGGCGTATGACAGTTATGCAAAAATGGGCAATGTTCACATTGTTCAGCATCGCGTGCGTTTTCGCCATCGGATTGTTGCTCTTCAACATGCCGAAGGCAGAGCAAGAAGAAGCAGCTCCAGAAGGCGTTAAGCTTGTCAAGATCGTAGCGAGCAATGATTTTACGTTCGATCAGGCCGAATATAAGGTCAAGGCTGGGGAAAAGGTCCGCCTGAAGCTGGTGAATGAATCCGGCTTTCATGGCGCCGCCATTGAAGATTTCAAGATCGACTTGAAAGACGGTCAAATGGAGAAGGACTTTGTTTTCGACAAACCGGGGAAATATTTAATTCACTGTTCAGTCATGTGTGGTACAGGTCATGATGATATGAAATCTTATTTGATCGTGGAATAAGCAGGTTTTTCAGGAAAAGGGGCTGGCGGGCTCCTTTTTTTGTGCTTGCGAATCATGTCCAGCTTCGATATGCTGTCTGTGACAGCGTCTGACAGAGAAGGGAGAGGCTAGCGATGTATTATGTGAACACCACACAGATCGAGCAACGGTTGAATATGGTTCCCGAAATCGTGGAAGCCGCGAACGCGATACGGCACGGATGGGACGGTAGCCTAACCGCATCCTATGCGCAAGAACGGGCGATACATATCGCGATCGAGCTGATTACCGATGTCGGCAGTCTGCTGATCGACGGATTTATGATGAGGGACGCGAGCAGCTATGAGGACATCGTGGATATTTTATCCCAGGAGGGAGCCATCCCGGAACGGCTGCATGACGGCTTGCTTGGTCTCGTTCGGCTTCGCAAACCGCTTGTCCAGGACTACGCTTCTTGGAAGAGAGGCGAACTTCATCCGGTCCTGGCGGAGCTCTCGGAGCTGTTGCCTCCATTCGCGGAAGCCGCCCGCCAGTTCATTGCCAAAGAAATGATCTAGTCTCGGCCCCCGGGATAAGATACAATTGTCGGTACGAAGACAACCCAAATAAAGGTGGTTACTATTGAAACAGTCTGATACGAAAACATCGACCCGCCAACAGATGCTGATGCTCCTCAAGACGAATGGATCGATGTCGGCTGCCCAATTGGCCGTGGAACTGAACATGACGGAGATGGGCGTGCGAAGGCATCTGTATTCGCTGGAGGAAGAAGGCATGCTTGAAATCGAGATGGTGCGCCAGCCGATGGGCCGTCCGCTCCGTACATACCGGCTGTCGACCCAAGGGGATGAACAGTTCCCGAAGCAATACCATCAGCTGATTCTGGACTTGCTAAGGGAGATGGAGGTCTGGCCGGAGGAAGAGGGGATTGGGAAGCTGTTCGAGAGCCGCAAGCAGTCGCTAATCGAAAAGTATGCCCCTCAGATGGGCCAATCCAGCCTGGATGAACGCGTCGAAGCCCTGGGGACGATTCAGGATAATAACGGATACATGGTCGAGACGGAGCGCGAAGAGGATGGCAGCTGGCTGCTGCATGAGTACAATTGCCCGATTGCCCAGGTCGCTCAGCATTATAAGCAGCCTTGCGCTTGCGAGCTGGCGCTGTTCCGTGAACTGCTGGATGCGGATGTGACCCGGATCGAATGCATCGCGGAGCAGGGCAAGCGCTGCACATACCGGATTCGCAAGCAAATCTGACGCCGGGAGGGAACTCCCGGTTTTTTCGTATTTCCATGGTCAGGCTGCGGTTGCCCCGTTTGCTTCTTTTGCTGTTTCTCTGCGGAAGCTCATCAACAACGATGTGGAATTCAAATTTTTACGTGAAAAGTGTGTCAAGACAAGACCGATCTATCTATACTGTCATTACAACATGGGCATTTGCCCGGGTTGATGCTGGAGATAGGGAGGACCCGTCATGATTGGATGGAGCGTTCTGCTTGCTGCTGTGGCCTGGACGGCACTGTGCGGTGCGGGAGTAGCCGTACTGCTTCGCGTGGGGAGGACGCTGGCCCTGGCTGAGGAGTGTGCGCATGAAGCGAAGCGTCTAATCCGTCGGCTGTCGGCTCTGTCCAAGAAGGCAGAGCGTGCCGTGGAGGCTGCCGAGGGAGTCGTCGGTGCCTTGAACGAATGGAGCGGCGCGCTTCGCCAGACCGGCAGAGTGCTGTCGGACTGGGGGCGCAGGACAGAGCGATGGTTCGGGCGCAAGGAACGGCAAGCGGGCGGCTCTCGGGACGAGGCGGACTTCCGTTCCTGCCGGACCTCCGGCCAATGGCTGGAATGGGCTGCGGCGCTATGGGACGAATGGAACCGGCGCTCGTCCCGGCACGAATCCCCGCCGGATTCCCGACAACAGCATGAACCCGGGGCTATGCCGACAGGAGGAGAGAAATAACATGGCAAACGGCAACAAGAAGTTCTGGATCGGGACGATCGTCGGCGGTGTAGTCGGTTCGGTAGCGGCATTGCTCCTGGCCCCCAAATCGGGCCGCGAGCTGCGCGCCGATATTGCGGAGGGCGCTCAGCAGTTGAATGAAAAGACACAGCAGCTGGCGAAGCAGATTGGGGAGCAAAAAGATAATTTCCTTGCAGCGGCGCGGGAGAAGGCGGCCGGGATTCAGCAGCACTGGAACCAATGGCGTCAGGCAGACAACGAAGCGGAGTTGACGGTGCTTGACGACACATTGGATGCTGCTTCCGCGGAGACGGAGAAGGAATTGGAAATTACGCGCAGATAAGCTTGGCGGCACTTCCTTTTGGCTCACCGCATCCCTGTTCTTCTTGGCGCTTGCCAAAAGGAAGCAGGGATGCTTCTGTTCGCGGAGCCCTTCCCCCCGAAGCTGTTGTCTCTGGCGCTGTGTGAAAATGGAACGGCAGCCGACTTGAACCTTGTCTGCATTGCTGTTAAGATCGAGGTACATTTTAGGTTTTCCGTACATATGGTATCACAGGTCAGTCAATCAAGAGACAAAGGAAGCGGTGTATTCGTGCAACAAGCTATAGCAATGCTCGATTCGGGTGTGGGAGGTTTGACGGTAGTCAAAGAAGTCATGCGCCAGCTTCCACAGGAACAAATTATTTATTTCGGCGATACCGCCCGATCGCCCTATGGACCCCGATCCTCGGATGAAGTGAGATTGTTTACGCGTCAAATCGTCGACTATCTAATCCAATTTCAGCCGAAGATGATCGTAATCGCCTGCAATACCGCGACGGCGGTGGCCTTGGAAGAGATACGCGAATATGTTCCGGTTCCGGTCGTCGGTGTCATTTATCCGGGAGCCCGGGCCGCGCTATCGGCCACGAAGACGGGTTACATCGGCGTCATCGGCACGGACGGGACGATTCGAAGCGGCGCCTACGAGCAGGCTCTACGGCGGTTATCTCCTCACGTGGAGGCGGTCAGCAAGGCTTGCCCGACCTTCGCTCCTCTCGTCGAAAAAGGCTTGTTCCAGTCCAGTGAAGCGCTCGGCGTTGTCCGGGAATCGCTGGAACCATTGCGCTCTTTACCATTGGATACATTAATATTGGGTTGCACGCATTATCCTTTTCTCACCGATGCGATTCAACTGGTCATGGGCCCGGACGTGCAACTTATCAACTCGGCCGAAGAGACCGCAAGGGAAATCAGTACGATTTTGCATGATAAAGGGGAGCTCGCCCATAGTTTGGAAACGCCGGTTCACCAATTTTTTTGCAGCGGAGATCCGGAAATGTTCCAGAAGATTGCCCGCGCCTGGCTGGGCGAACAGATATGCGCCGTGCCTGTCGTGTGGCGAATGTCCCAAATCTTATAGCTATTATTTATACGTATTTGTTTCTGTCCAAGAGCATGCCTGACGCGTTTTGTATCGCGGAGAGCATGCTCTTTTGGTATTGGGGCAACCCAGTCATGTCCGATGTGCATAGGGCATATGCATCTAAGAGGAAATGAAGGAGGTTCGAACGATGCATATCCCTTACACCATACAGCCTGGAGACACCTACCTGCGCATTTGCGCCCGGTATGGGATTAATCTGCCTGCGCTGTTGGCATACAATCCGCAGCTTGATCCCGACCAATATGCGCTACCCGGACATGTCCTCATGATACCGGCGCGCCCATACGATACTTATGCCGTGCAACCGAACGATACTCTATGCAATATTGCCGCCCGGCATGGCGTTCCGGAAGCGCTGCTGCGCTCGGTGAATCGAGGCTTGTCTCCGAACCGGCTGGCGGCCGGGCAGAGGATATTCATTCCCTATGTTTGCACGAATGAGACCCTTCGGAAAAAAGCGGAGTATGGCCCTATGCAGCTGATGGAAGATCTGCATCAATTAAGCCGCCGCTATTCGTGCGTCCAGGTGGAGACGATCGGACATAGCGTTCTCGGCAAGCCGATATTGGCCGTCAGCATGGGGCGCGGGAATGTGCCGATTCATGCCAATGGCGGCGTCCATGCCAATGAGTGGATTACTTCGGCCCTGCTCATGCAGTTCATCGAAGATTACGCGCGGTCGTGCGACAGCGGAAAGTCATGGCTTGGCTGGGAGGCACGGTCCGCTTATGAGCGCACGGTCTTGAAAATCGTCCCTATGGTCAATCCGGACGGCATCGAATTAGTGCAGGAAGGCATCTCGCCCCGACATCCGTTCTATTCCCCGGTCATGGAGTGGAATCAGGGCTCGCGGCACTTTCAACGTTGGAAAGCGAACATTCGCGGCGTGGACCTGAATGATCAGTTCCCGGCCCATTGGGAGGAGGAACGGGCGCGGCGCGGAATGCGTTCCCCGGGGCCGCTCAATTACGGCGGGGAGCATCCGTTGTCCGAGCCCGAGGCCGCCGCGCTCGCTTCCTATACGGAACGGAATTCGTTCGAGCTGGCCCTGTCTTTCCATACGCAAGGACAGGAAATTTATTGGAACTACCGTGACTATGAGCCGCCCGAAGCGCTCACATGGGCGGAACGGTTCCAAGCGGTCAGCGGTTACCGCGCCGTCAAGCTGTCGGGCAGTGACGCCGGGTACAAGGATTGGTTCATTCAGCGCTTCCGCAAGCCCGGCTTCACGGTCGAGGTTGGCCTTGGCGTGAGTCCGCTGCCATTGCATGACTTCGACGGAATGTACAAGGAAGTGTCGGCGATTTTGCGGGAAGCATTGAACGGGCAAGTCCAGGAATAGACTGTCTCCGGAGGGCCGTATGACGAGGGCCGGATGGCGCACACTAGAAGCAAGGGGGTGTGCGGATGGGCCGCAATCATAGGTCTGCCAAGGCCGGAAGCAAGCGTCCTGTCCTCGGGATCATCCGGCTGTTCCGAGCGGCGCCGCGGCTGTTGCTCTCGCCCCGGGTACCGCTGAAGGAGAAGGGGATTTTTGCCGGACTGGTCCTGTTGTATTGGGTAATGCCCGATTTCGTGCCATTTATGCCGATCGACGATATCCTGTTCACGATGATTTTGATGCCATGGTTCTCCAAGCGGGTCATGAAGTACGATCCTGTTCGCTAGAAGTTGGGGTCATACCGGTTGCTTCTGCTGGGCCATTCCCTTACAATAACTATAGCAATATCGGACTTTCTTTTATATCAAGATGAAGGGATTAAGATGGAGTGAGCAATCATGGCTAATGATATACGTATATGCGATAAATGCCGCCATATCAGCATGAAGTCGTTCCTGCCGAAGGTGAAGAAGCTGGATCCCGAGGCGGAAATTAAAATAGGGTGCAAGTCATACTGCGGCCATTGCCTGAAGCGGGTATTTATTTATATTAACGGAAGATACGTCACGGCGCCGACGGAGGACGAGGCGATCGAGAAGGCAAAGGCGTTCGTAAAGCACTAAGTTACGGTATAGAATATGCTGTCAAGCACATCCTAACGTTGATTATGAAATAACACAGACGAAGGAGGCTTACAGCATGCCGAACAAGTATGACTCCAGCCTGCAGTCGCAGAATCCGATCTCCCAGGCCCAAAATGCGGTCAAGACGGCACGCAATGCGGTATCCCAGGCGATGTCTCATCCGTCGGACCAGTCCATCGAGCAAGCTGAGCAATCGCTGCAGCATGCGGAACGGGCCGTCGAGCAGGCCGGTTTGAGCCTGAACCAGCAGCCGGTGGAGCTGGCCGAAGCGATGCTCGAGGAGCAGCAGGATCGGTTGAACTCTCTTCTCGCCAGCGAGCAATGGGAAAATCGCGAAGAATGAAGTTGCGCTATTTATTATGAAAATAATGCCGGAATCCCAGACAGCCGTCTGGGATTTTTTTTGCGCATACTACATGCTATCAAGGCAACAACCAGGGGGTGGGGATATTGGTATTTGGAATATCGGTCGTTATCATCCTGGCCTTTGTCCTGTGGGGCTTGCTGTCCCCCGGCAGCATGGCCCAGCAATCCGAGGCGGCGCTTACCTTCACGACGGAGCGGTTCGGCTGGTTCTATCTGATAACGGCGCTGATCGTGCTTTTGTTCTGCTTCGTGCTTGCCTTCGGGAAGCATGGACATATTCGGCTCGGCCAGGACGACGATGAGCCGGAATATTCGAATCTGTCCTGGTTCGCCATGCTGTTCAGCGCAGGCATGGGCATTGGCCTCGTCTTCTGGGGGGTAGCCGAACCCCTCAGCCATTACCTGATTCCGCCCACCGCGGCCGGAATGACACCAGATGCGGCACGCGAAGCGATGCGGTACTCTTTTTTCCATTGGGGGCTTCATCCGTGGGGGATTTATTCGCTCGTATCGCTCGCCCTGGCTTATTTCACCTTCCGGCAAGGGCATAAGGGATTGATAAGCCGGACATTTTACCCGTTGCTCGGAGAACGCGTGGACGGATCCATCGGCAAAGTGATTGACATTTTGGCCATTATCGCCACGACCTTCGGAGTCGCGACGTCGCTTGGGCTCGGCGTTATGCAGATTAACGGAGGATTGCAGCATACGTTTGGAATCCCGTCGAACATCACGGTTCAAATCATCATTATTATCGTCGTTACGGTACTCTTCCTGACATCGGCCATTACCGGCCTCGACAAGGGAATCCGAATATTGAGCAATACGAATCTGCTTATTGCGCTCGGACTTCTCGTAGTCACGCTGCTGCTCGGACCGACGATTTTCATCATTGATACGTTCACGACAACATTGGGCGGCTACTTGCAAAATATTATCCAGATGAGTCTTCGGCTGTCGCCGTTTACCGGAAATTCCTGGATTGCGAAATGGACTTTGTTTTACTGGGCGTGGTGGATCGCGTGGGCACCGTTCGTCGGTTCGTTCATCGCCCGGGTATCCCGGGGGCGGACGATTAAGGAGTTCATTCTCGGGACATTGCTGCTGCCAAGCGGCTTCAGCTTCATCTGGTTTTCCGTCTTCGGGGCGACGGGACTTCACTTGGAAATGTTCGAGGGCATCAAGCTCGCTCAGGCCGTGCAGCAGGACATTACATCCGCCTTGTTCGTGACGCTCGACGCATTGCCGGCCGGTTATGTGCTCGGAGTGCTGGCCACGCTGCTCATCGTAACCTTCTTCATTACCTCGGCCGATTCCGCCACCTTCGTGCTCGGGATGATGTCCTCTGACGGCAATCCGAATCCGAGCATTCCGATCAAGCTCACCTGGGGAATCTTCCAGTCGCTGATCGCGATCGTCCTCCTCCTGAGCGGGGGGCTGGACGCGCTTCAGACCGCTTCCATCCTCACGGCGCTGCCGTTTGCGGTTGTTCTGCTCGGCATGTGCGCGTCTCTCGCCAAGGCGCTGCGCCGAGAAGAGCGGGAACGGCGCCTGAAGGAGAAGAAGCGGCGCCGGAAGCTGGACGAGCTGCTGCAGGATCGGTAGGGGCGGCAGAACAGGAGAAGGGGACTAGCGGGGCCGCGCAGGGGAGTGACAAATGGGGGACGATATGCGCCAGAGGCGCGGAGAGCCGCTGTCCACGGAGACAGCGGCTCTCAATCATGTCACGGTTCTGCATAAGAGGATTGGCGGAACCGCTTGATCAGATTGTGCATAATTACGCGGTCCGAGACGGTCAAGCGGCGCTTCGCTTCAGCTTCTTGAGGCTGACAGCGGGTAACGTCCGTTTTCTCTCGCGACACGTAATCGAAGCAGGTGCCGTGCTCGAACAGTCCGTCGGCCGAAGGGACGTAGAACACGCTCCCGTCCGTGTAAGATCCGTTCCGCAGCACGACGAGCCGCCCATCCGGCTGAAGCAGGTTATGGCCCATCATGTAGGAGCCGGCCGTATCGATTCCGAGCCAGTGCAGCAGGGTCGGGGCGACATCCAATTGGCCCGCGACCGTGTCATACGTCCCGGATTGGGCCCCGTCAGGGAGATGGATGAAGAGGGGGACCTGATTCTTCATCTCCAGCATATCAAGCTTGCTGACCGGATGGCCTAGCAGCCAAGAGAGAGGCTCCGTCCCGCCGATCGAGTTGTCATGATCTCCGTAAAAGACCCAGATCGTCTTGTCCCACAGCCCGCGTTGCTTCAGATCGGCGATCATCTCTCCGACCGCTTCGTCGACGTAATGCATCGACTGCAAGTAATCGCCGAACATCGTGTCTTTGTACGGTCCGACATCGAGCTTTTGCGCTGCTTCCGGCAGCTTGTACGGGTGATGGCTGGCCAGCGTAATTAAGAAGCTGTAGAACGGCTTCGGCTCGGACGACATTCGTTCGACCGATTGACGGAAGAAGGATTTGTCCCCGACCGTCCAGCCCACGGGCTCGTCCAGAACATAGTCTTTTTTGCTCATAAAAAAGTCGTAGCCCATATTTTGATACATGATATAGCGGTTCCAGAACCCGGCGTCATAAGCATGGAATGCTCCGGTGCGATAGCCTTCCGCGCGAAGCATGCCCGGCAGCGTATCGAAGGCATGACTCGGGTAGCGGATGAAGACAGAGCCGGACGGCAGCGGATGAAGCCCTGCGTTCACCCCGAAGTCGGCATCGGAGGTCCGGCCTTGACCGGTCTGATGGAAAAACCGGGTGAAATACAGACTCTCCTTGCGCAGCGCATTCAGGTTCGGCGTTATCTCCTGTCCGTTCACCTTGGCGCCGATGACAAAATTTTCGAACGCCTCAGCTTGCACAATAATAACATTGCTGCCGGCATAGCGTCCGAATGACGATGCGGGGCCCTGCCGATCCGGGAGATGGGCGGAGAACCAGGCTTCCGTTTCCTTGATTTCGGCTTCCGAGAGGGAAGACCCTCCCATCATCTTTTCCTTCACATAACGGTACGCATCATAGCCGTGAAAGCCCAGCAAGCCCGTTATATTATAGACGGAGGCGCTCCACCAGACCGAGCTGAACAGCCCTTTCGCCCACGTGCTTGTCGCATGCTTGACCGGCACGGCAACCAACACGGCGCCGACGATAATGGCAAGCAGGCCGGCCGCGGCCCGCTGCATCATGCGTCTCGGGTTCCTGCCGCCGGAGATGAAGGCGCGCCGGGAGCGATATTCCCGCGACCGAATGCGGACATGGCCGACTGTAAGCGGAATCAGGACGAGCCAGTCCAGGAACAGCCGCAGATCCTTGCTGTGAATGAGGGATGCGATGCTCTCTCCGAGCGAGCTGACCTGTCCGGCCTGAAGCAGGACGGGAATCGTAATGAAGTCCTGAAAATAACGGAAATAGATCAAATCCGCAAAAATGAGCAGTGTGAGTGCGGCGTTAAGCAGCAGCAGGAGCAGGGGGCGCCATCGTTCCTTCGCCCAGAACGTCCAGCTGCCGGCAATGAGCAGTGATCCCAGGGCAACTAAATAGTCGTCCCGGTCCATGGCCATATTCGGAATCGCCAGCGTGCGATTGAAATAGATCAGCTTCCCCATCATAGCCGCGAGGAAGAAGACGAAGCTGAGCCATCCGAAGAGGGAGGCGGCTGAACTTTTCCTGCCGGCGGTATCGGGCCGGGCTTGGCGAATTGGATTCATTGCATGTCCCTTCCTTGTCTTGTAATCGTACCTCCCATCTTATCAGATTTTCATAAAATGTTAAAAATAAATGAACACCGCCTGCCGGTATAAAGGCAGATGGTGTTCGATAGGACATGATTAGGATTCGGAAGGCGAAGCCGGCATCTTGCTGCGCGGCGGGAGCGGACCGAAATATTGATAGAGCTGGCATTCGATATTGCCGTTGAACAGCTTGCGGCGCTTGTCCGCAGGCCGCCCGAAGTAATGCTCGAACTGGCGGCTCGGGCTGATCGCGAAGAACGACCAGGTCGGCAATGTTTTGGCCATGAAGCCAAGGTCTCTTACCATCCGCTCCACTTCGTCCTTCTCGTTCAACCGTTCGCCATAGGGCGGATTCGTCACGAGGCAGCCGTAATCTCCTTCCGGCTTCGCCTTGTTCGCCGGGCAGACGCGGAACTCGATCTCGCGGCCGAAGCCGGCGCTCTTCGCTGCCGCCTGCGCGAGGCGAATCGCTTCCGGATCGATATCCGATCCGGTCAATTGAAGCTCCGTATCGTCGCGGACGGCGTCGAACGCTTCCTCCCGCGCTTGTTCCCAAGCCTGTTCCCCGATGATGCCCCATGCCTCCGCAGAGAAGGAGCGCCGGAGTCCGGGAGCGACATTCCAGCCGATCATGGCGGCTTCGATCAGCAACGTTCCCGATCCGCAGAACGGATCATAGAGCGGACGCTGCGGACTCCAGCGGCTCAGCAGGATGATGGCGGAAGCCATCGTCTCTTTGAGCGGGGCGGCTCCGGTCAACTTGCGGTAGCCGCGCTTATGTAACCCGGGCCCTGTCGTGTCCAGCGTAATCGTAGCCATGTCATTCAGCAGGGAGACCTCGATCCGGTACAGCGGACCGGTCTCTTCGAACCAGTCGGTATGGTACCGCTGCTTCATCCGCTCCACGACCGCCTTTTTCACGATGCCCTGACAGGCGGGAACGCTGGAGAGCTGGGATTTATGGGATCGACCGTCAACCGGAAATTCGCCGTGCATCGGGATCCAATCCGGCCATGGGATGGCTTTGGTCCCCTCGAACAGCTCCTCGAAGGTGCGAGCGCGGAATTCGCCCATCTTGACAAGCACCCGATCCGCGGTCCGGAGCCACAGGTTGGCCCGGCACACGTCGAGAGGCCCTCCGGAGAACAGCACGCGGCCGTTCTCCACCCGCGTATCCTCGTATCCAAGCAGCTTCAATTCGCGCGCGACGACAGCCTCCAGTCCCATCGGGGCGGTCGCGATTAACGTCCAAGGTCGATTCATTCGATAACAACACTCCGTTCTGCTTCTCTTACTTGTACTTGTATGGCATTCATCATATCATAAAATGCAAGGAGGATGGAAAATGTCGAGTGAAGCAGTAGAATCGTATTTGGAACAATTATATCCGGCGGATCCGGCTGTGGAGCGAATCAAGGAGTCGATCCGGGCGCATGGCATCCGGGATATTTCCGTGCCGGAAGGGTATGGCCGCCTGTTGACGATGCTTGCCCGCCTGGCGCATGCGAAGGATGCGCTGGAGATCGGGGCGCTCGGCGGCTACAGCGGTTATTGCATCTTGCGGGGGCTGGAACCGGGAGGCCGCCTTGTCTCGCTCGAGCTGCGTCAAGAGTACGCCGATCTGGCGAAGCGCAATCTGGCGGAAGCCGGCTTCGGAGAACAAGTGGAATATAGAGTGGGCGAGGCGCTTCATTCGTTAGCGGTGCTGGAGCGGGAAGGGGCCCGTTATGATTTGTTCTTCATCGATGCGGACAAGGAAAATTACCCGGCCTATCTCGAATACGCGATCCGGCTCGCGAGACCGGGGGCCATCATCGCGGGAGACAATCTCATGCTCCGCGGCAGAACGCTCAATCCGGACAAGCAGGGTCCGTCCGTGCAGGCGATGCGGGCCTTCAATGCCGCGATCGCCCAGGATGAACGATTGATCAGCGCGCTGCTTCCGGCCTATGACGGTCTGGCGCTGGCTATCGTGAAATAATTCGCCCAGATTCTAAATATAGGGAAGCAGACTCTTTATTCCGTTGCTATGCTATAATGGATGACAGCAATCGAAAAAGAAGGATGGATTAGATCGGATGACACAGCAAGAACAATGGACTTCCAGACTCGGCTTCGTACTCGCTTCGGCCGGATCGGCCATCGGGCTCGGAGCGATCTGGAAGTTCCCGAATGTCGTCGCTACCAGCGGTGGCGGCGCTTTTTTTCTTGTCTTTATTATCTTTACCTTCGGCATCGGCCTGCCGCTGCTGCTGGCGGAATTCATGATCGGCCGGAATACGGGTAAGGAAGCGGTATCCGCCTACCGTGAATTGGCGCCGGGGAGCAGATGGCATGGCATCGGCTATTTGGGAATGGCGACGTGCTCCTTGCTGCTGTCCTTTTACAGCGTGGTCGGCGGGTGGATTGTGCTCTATTTCCTCAAAGGCCTGACCGGCTCGCTGCTGCGGGATGGACGCAATTACGGGGAACTGTTCGAATCGACCGCCGCGAGCCCTTGGGCGGCCGTGCTGGCACAGGCGCTGTTCATGCTCATTACGATCGTTATCGTGGCCCGGGGAGTGAAGCAGGGCATTGAGAAAGCAAGCCGCATTATGATGCCTGGCTTGTTCATCCTGTTCCTCGTCCTGATCGTGCGGTCGCTTACCCTCCCGGGGATGAGCGAAGGACTCGTCTATTTCCTGAAGCCCGATTTCGGCAAGCTGACGCCGCAAGCGCTGCTGTACGCGCTCGGACAGTCTTTTTTCTGCCTGAGTGTCGGCGGGTCCTGCATGGTGACGTACAGCTCCTATCTCAATAAAGGGGAGCCTCTTGGGAAGCCGGCTCTGTCGGTTGTCGGCTTGAACGTGCTGACCTCGTTCATGGCGGGCATCGCGATATTCCCCGCTTTGTTCGCGCTCGGCATGAAGCCGCAGGAAGGCGCCGGCCTGCTGTTCATCACGCTTCCGGCCGTCTTCGAGCAGCTTCCGTTCGGCAGCCTCTTCATCGCGCTGTTCCTGGCGCTATTCTTATTCGCGACCCTGACATCGGCGTTCTCTCTGCTGGAAATCGTCGTGGCCGCCTTTACCCGGGGCAAGGCTGAGCAGCGCGCTCGCATGTGCTGGCTGGTCGGATGCGGTATTTTCGCCTTGGGCGTGCCATCGGCCCTTTCCTTCGGGGCGGGCAGCGATCTGCAGTGGCTGGGGCGCAATATATTCGATTGGGCCGATTTCGCCGTGACGAATGTAATGCTTCCGCTTGGCGTGCTGCTGATCTCGTTGTTCGTCGGCTTCCGGTATCCGCGGCGGCGCCTGCAGGAGGAATGGGACACGCTCGGCAGCCGCTGGCACAAAGGCTTGGCCGTGTACGTCTTCATGCTGCGCTACATTTTGCCGGTAATCGTCCTGATCGTATTTTTGCACGGCATGAATTGGCTGCCGATGTGATCGGGCGGCATTCGTACTCAGATTGACAACAGGAGGCAGTAATGACTCGAGAGCAGTGGACTTCGAAACTTGGATTTATACTGGCGTCGGCCGGATCGGCGATCGGGCTGGGGGCCATATGGAAATTTCCCAATGTCGTCGCGACGAGCGGCGGGGGCGCATTTTTTGTTATTTTTCTACTATTTACGCTGGGCATCGGACTGCCTCTGCTCCTGGCGGAGTTCGCCATCGGGCGCAGCACCGGGCGGGGAGCCGTGTCCGCCTATCAGGACATTGCTCCTCGATCGAAATGGCACTGGATCGGCTACTTAGGCATCGGAACCTGCTTCTTGCTCTTATCCTATTACAGTGTTGTCGGCGGGTGGATTGTGCTCTATGCAGGCCGCGGCATCGTCGGGGGCTTGCTCGCAGACGGCCGCGATTACGATGCGCTGTTCGCGGAGACGGTAGCGAATCCGTGGTACGCCGTTGCCGCGCAATTCGTCTTCATGCTGATTACCATCGCGGTGGTCGCGCGCGGAATCAAGGGGGGAATCGAACGGGCAAGCCGCGTCTTGATGCCCGGCTTGTTCATCTTATTCCTCGTGCTGATTATCCGTTCGCTGACTCTTCCCGGGATGGGCGAGGGGCTTCGTTATTTCCTTCAGCCTGATTTCAGCAAACTGACGGGACAGGCTGTCCTGTATGCGTTGGGGCAATCGTTCTTTTGCCTCAGCGTCGGGGTATCCGTCATGGTGACCTACAGCTCCTATCTGAACCGCCGGGAATCGCTGCTCAAATCATCGGTCTCTGTCGTCGGCCTGAACGTCCTGACCTCGTTGATGGCGGGACTTGCGATCTTCCCGGCCATCTTTGCGCTGGGGATGAAGCCGCAGGAAGGCCCGGGCTTGTTGTTCGGCACCTTGCCGGCTTTATTTGAGCAGCTGCCGTTCGGCGGCTTGTTCATCGTGTTGTTTTTGGCGCTGTTCCTGTTCGCGGCCTTGACCTCGGCCTTCTCTATGCTGGAGATTTTGGTGTCTGGATTTTCCAAAAACGATCAACAGCGCTCCCGGATGAGCTGGCTGTTCGGCATCCTTATCTTTATCGTTGGCATCCCGTCCGCCTTGTCGTTCGGCGTCTGGTCAGATGCGCGCGTTTTGGGCCTGTCCCTGTTCGACGCAGCCGACTTCGCCGTGACGAATGTGCTCATGCCCTTCGGGGCGCTGCTGATCGCCTTATTCGTCGGCTACCGGTTCCCGCGCCAGCGGCTGCACGAGGAATTCGCAAGCGAAGCGGCTTGGTGGCGCAAAGGCCTGGCCCTCTACATCATTCTGCTGCGCTACGTTATTCCGGTTGTTATCGCCGTCGTATTCCTTCATGTGCTTGGTTTGTTGAAATTGTAAAGACGCCAGTGTGAAGCGTCGGGAGTAGGGTCTCCCACTGCTTCAGATGGAATCAAGCGGAGCGATTCCCTTTTTTGTTGGCAGATTCCTGCTGCAACGGGAGGAATGGGGGGCAGCTCGTTCTTTTGTGTAAACTCCCCTTCACTCAGTTTTCGGGGTGGAGATGGGCGCCAGTCATTCCTTTTGTGCAATCTCCCATTGACTCAGGCTCGGAATGGGGTTGGAGAGCGTTAATCCCTTTTGCCCAGTCTCCCATTGACGCAGGTGGAGTATATAAATGGGTCTGGCACTCCTTATCACCATTCTCCCATCCGCTCAGGGCGAGGAAAAAAGACTGCGGAGAACATCGCTGTTAATCTCCATCTGACGGAATGGGATAGTGGCGCAAAGGGCCGTGCCTGCATCCGGACTGACGGAATGGGATAGTGGCGCAAAGGGCCGTGCCACGCATCTGAACTGAAGGAATGGGATAATGGCTGAAAGCCCCTCATCCGGTCATTGCCGACTGGAGAGGGGCTGTTGTTGTATACCGCTATAACTTCAGTTTCTTGGTGTTGATGATGTACATATTTTTAAGAGGATATTTTCCGTTCGCATATTTGCGCGCGCCGGATTCGAACAGAACGTAGAGGCTGCTTCCCGTTAGGGAGATGCCTTCGGACATCGGAGGCATTTTCAAGGAGCTGACCTTCTTCCCCGAGGCGCCGCGCGTGTATACGAGCAGGGTGCTGTCATTGTTGCGGCCGCAGGATTGGCTGTAGAAGACACGGTTTTTCGTCAGGGCCATCCCTTGCACCCGGTCAGGGGTCGTCCACGTATATGAAGGCTTCGGATTGGACGGCAGTTGGCCTGTCCCGTTCAGCTTATACCCTCTCGCCTTGCCCTTCGGTCCCGGCTTGCACATGCCTTTGCCGATGTCTTCGCCATCCATATATTCCCCTACCCACAATACCCCATCCGCATAGGAGGCATAGGAGGCTTTATGGCCTAGAGCGAATTTTTTCATGACGACATTGCTGTAATCCTTTTTGCTGGAGATCGTGCTCATCGGAATTTGGTACACGCTTCTGCCGGAGGCAATCCATAAGTATTTGGCGCTGGCGGCGACACCTCCCGCATGTCCGGTATGCTTCTTCTTGGCGCTCTCGTACAAGTAGAGCGTTTTTATCCGCTTTTTGGTCTTCGTGTCGGTAATGGAGATGGCGCTTGCCTGACTGCTTGATTTCCCTGAATAATGCGAGACGACGACCCAGTTTTTCCCCGGAACGAGCGCCAATCCTTGCGGCACCCATTCATTTTTGGCGTTTAATCCCGGAATGACGGGACCTTTGGTCGCCACTTTGTTGAATTCCGGATAGCTTGGCTTGGCCTGCGTTACTCCCGGCTTCCATACCGCTGCCGTGCTCCAGGTCAGAAAGAAGCACAGCATGACGGCCAAGGCACGCGACGTCCATTGGTTTACCATGTTTTACAATCTCTCCTTTCAGTGGATATATACGCACGATATCGGAAATCCAAACAGGGAGAAGGCTCTGATAAATTTTTTGAATCGGGTCTGCGGCGCTGATAACTAAAAATAAGAAAGCCGCCTGCCGTAACGCCCCGACGAGTCGTCAGGTAACGCCGGCCGCTTGGCGGCTATGTTCATACTGTACCGGATGAAATGCTTTTCAGATCAAGCCTTTTTTGCAAAAATTATATATTCTCATCCAATGGTTGTCTTTATAACGTTAGCGCTTGGTGGCAGGGGCGGAAGTATGCGGAGGGGGGATAGGCACATCTTCAAGGCGGCAGACGGCAGCCGTCTGTCCGCCCGAGATGCGTGATGCAAGCAAACAAAAACCCTGCTGAAGGCAGTAATTATGTCAATGACTCGTTCTTCTTCTCCCGTATAAGGAGTAACGGGCCCATGCCGTGTTCACGAGCAGCAAAATGCCGGAGATGATAAAAATGCCTTGAATGCCGATAAGTCCGGACATCGCTCCCCCGAATACGGGACCGATCATATTGCCGAGGGCGAGCGTGCTCGTATTGAAGCTGTAGGCCCGGCTCTCCATGCCATCCGGCGTATATTTCCGAATCAGCGAATTGACCGACGGGAGCAGGCCGCCCATAAAGATTCCGAGCAGGAAGCGGACGATAAGCAGCTGCCATACCGTGCCGACGAAGGCCTGAGGAATCAAGGTTAGCGCAGCTCCGATCAGACAGACGGTCAATATCCGGTGCGATCCGTACTTGTCGCTCATTTTCCCGAGTATCGGGGAACATATCATGTTGGACAGGCCGGTGACCGCGCTGACGAGTCCGGCGAGAAACGCCAGATTTTGCGTCGAGCCATGAAGGTCCTGCACATACAGCGGAAGCAGCGACATCGGGCTCAGCATGGCGAATTGAAGCAGGAAGGTTACCGCGAACAGGGACAGCAGCTGCGGAATGCCGGACAATTGTTTGAAGCCGGCGAGAACCGAGATTTGGGGCTCTTCCGCCGCTTTTTCACGGTCGAACGATTCCTTCACCATGAATAGCGTCAGCATCGTGGCCAGGAACAGCAGAGTTCCGGTAATATAGAAAATCGGCCGATAGCCGACCCAGTCCGCCAGCCCCCCGCCGATAAGCGGACCGAGAATCGTGCCGGCGACGACGCCGGACTGCAGGATCCCCATCGCGAAGCCGGTCCGTTCACGCGGCGTGGTCGACGATACGAGCGCGACCGCGGCCGGGTTGAAGCCCGAGATGGTTCCATTCAGCAGGCGAAGCAGCAGCAGATGCATCGGCGTCTGCGCGAAGCCCATTAATACCGTCACGATGGCCATCCCTAAGCCGGAACGGATAATCATGACTTTGCGGCCGTACTTATCGGCGAACTTGCCCCAGATCGGCTGAAAAATGAATGAGGTCAAAAAATTCGCCGCAAAAATAAGTCCCGTCCAGATCGCAATTTGATGCGGATCGCTTAACCCGATATCATGCTGCAAATACAGCGCCAAGAACGGCGTAACCATGGTCATGCCTGACATGACCAAAAAAGATCCGAACCAGAGAATAATCAGATTCAGTTTCCATTGCTGCATAAGATGCTCACCACTTTCTGTCACGGTCCGTACAATGTTCAGCAACGGGTTCTATTATACCATATAGATATATATCAATTGTCATATGAAAACCGGGATATGGATGCAGGGATGCCGTTGATAGCAAGTCAGGATAGGTTATGCAATGTCTGGTCATTTCACGCAAGGGGAGAAGAGGCCCGGGAGAGGCAAAGTCCGGAGATCCGGCAGCGCAAACCAAACCGGCATGGTCACAGACAGGCTGCGCAGATGCGGCCGGCTTGATTCAGGGTCCCGAAAGGTTACGGATGAGGCTTGCGAAGCGGCTCCTTGAACAGGCTCGGCTTCTTTGTCACAGTCGGCGTCAGGAGGAGCGCGTCGCCAGCTTGAATTCGCTGAGCGTCCGGGCTCCCGCAGTCCCTGTGAAGCTCCCCAGCCCCGCCGGGACGGCGGCAAGCGCAGCGGCTCCGCTGACCAGATAAGCCAAATACGTTCTGCGGTTAACAGCGCGAACGCGAAGCGCGTCTCGTCTCCGCTAGATTCCAAGACGAGTGTGAAATCGCGTGTTAACGAGATTTACAGGTTGTGTGGGGAAATTGTCGAAAAATCATCATATGCGAACGTTTTTTGTCAACAGATTGTCATAGCTAACCGGATCGGCGAGGTTGTGAGAAGCAGGGAAAAGGGGCATAATGGAAGCGTTAGCTATAAAAAAGTGCGTGTCCAATAACGGACGACTTGTCTATAAGCACAATACCGTCAAAGCGGGGTATACGAATGACTTATAATGATCGTTTTCTGAAAGCGTGTCGACAGGAACAAACAGACCGCGTGCCGGTATGGTACATGCGGCAGGCCGGGCGTTATGATCCCGACTATCGCAAGATTAAAGAGAAATACAGTCTGCTTGAAATATGCCGTCGGCCCGAGCTGGCCGCTGAAGTTACAATGATGCCCGTCCGCAAGCTTGGCGTGGATGCGGCGATTCTCTATTCCGATATTATGAATCCGGTCGCTTCGATGGGGATCGACTTCGATATCGTAGCCAATGTGGGACCGGTTATTCACAATCCGATACGAAGCGCGGCCGACGTCGAGCGCCTGAGACCGGTCGATCCGGAAGGCGATCTGGGCCATATTCTCGAGACCATTCGCATCCTTGACCGGGAGCTGAAGGTTCCGCTCATCACGTTCGCGGGCTCCCCGTTCACGATTGCGAGCTATTTGATCGAGGGCCGGCCTTCCAAAAATTATATTCTTACAAAAACGATGATGTACGAGACTCCTGACGTATGGCATGCCTTGATGGACAAGCTGGGAGACATGGTGATCGCCTATGTGCGTTCCCAGGTGGCGAATGGGGCCAAAGCGTTCCAATTGTTCGACAGTTGGGTCGGTTCCTTGTCTCCGCGCGATTTCGAACGGTACGTGCTGCCGACGATGAAGCGCATTTTTGCGGAACTGTCCGAGCTGGACGTCCCGAAAATATATTTCCCCGGCGTCAGCTCCGGCGAATTGCTTCCGGTCCTCCGCGATCTGAAGGCGGATGTAATCGGGTTGGACTGGCGGATATCCGTCACGGAAGGACGCCGCCGGTTGAACGGCCGGTTCGCCGTCCAGGGCAATCTGGACCCTTATGTGCTGACGGGGCCGATGAGCGTCATCGAACGGGAAGCCGCCCATATCATAGAGCAGGGAATTCAGGAGCCGGGCTATATTTTCAACCTCGGCCACGGGCTCTTCCCGGAAGTTTCGCTGGACAAATTGCGGCAGCTGACCGAGTTCGTGCATGAATATTCCAGTCGATTGCTGGCGAAGAAATAAGAAACAGGATGTAACGAGAACGAGACGGAATGGAGGGACGCGAGTGTCCAAGCGTAAAATCGGCGTGCTGGTGATGTCCTATGGAACCCCCCGCAGCCTCGAAGAAATCGAGCCTTATTACACGCATATCCGGCGGGGCAACCCGCCTTCCGAGGAGCAGTTGAAGGAACTTACGGATCGGTATGAAGCGATTGTCGGGGGCGTGTTCCCGCTGCGGGAGCATACGAACCGCCAAGTTGAAGCGCTGCAGGAGACGCTGAACCGCCGGACCGAAGGCACGGAAGTTCAGTATGTGTGCTACCAAGGCCTGAAGCATGCGCAGCCGTATATTGAGGACGGCGTCGAGGCCATGGCCGCGGACGGCATCAAGGAAGCCGTGTCCGTGGTGCTGGCGCCGCATTATTCCGCGATGAGCGTCGGCGGCTATAATGCGCGGGCGAAGGAAGCGGCGGCGAAGCACGGGATTGAGCTTCGCTGCGTTAACAGCTATCATCTTCACCCCGATCTGCTGGATGCGTTGACCGGGCGGGTGGATGAGCAGCTGGACGCTTTCGTCGCCGAAGGGGCTGAGCGGCATGAGATCCAGGTGTTGTTCAGCGCTCACAGCCTGCCTGCCCGTATCCTGGAGATGAACGACCCGTATGTGGATGAATTGAACGCCACATCGGCCGCGATAGCCGAGCGCTGCGGGCTGAAGGAAGAGCAGTGGAGATTCACCTGGCAGAGCGCGGGCCGGACGGCAACGCCTTGGCTGGGGCCGGATATTTTGGATACGCTCGCCGCGGTCCATCAGGAAGGCATTCGTTGGGTGCTGTCGGCGCCGATTGGATTCGTATCCGATCATCTGGAAGTGCTGTATGATCTCGATATCGAGGCGGTGCAGGAGGCCGAGCGTCTGGGCATCCGCTTCAAGCGCATTCGCATGCTGAACGATGATCCGAAGTATATGGCGACATTGGCCGACGTTACGATGAAGGCGATGTCGGAAGCGAGTAACTAGAAAGAAGGTAACAACATGAATGCTCTGCGGAAACTTGTCGTTATCGGTGGAGGAATTACGGGATTGAGCGCGGCGTTCTACGCGCTGAAGCAGGCGGATGAAGAGGGCCAGCCCGTCTCCGTTGCCGTCATAGAGCAATCGGACCGTCTCGGCGGGAAGATTGAGACCCTGCGGAAGGAAGGGTGCGTCATTGAGAAAGGGCCGGACTCCTTCCTCGCCCGGAAGCTGCCGATGATTGATTTGGCGCGTGACCTTGGGATGGAATCCGAATTGGTCGCCACGAATCCGCATGCCAAAAAAACCTATATATTGCGCCGGGGCAAGCTGTACCGGATGCCGCCCGGCCTCGTGCTCGGCATTCCGACGGAGCTGGGGCCGTTCGCGAAGAGCGGGCTCATCTCACCGTGGGGGAAGCTTCGCGCGGCTATGGATCTGTTCATCAAGCCGCGTCCGTCGGAGGACGATGAATCCGTCGGCGCGTTCCTGGACAGACGTCTCGGACGGGAAGTGACGGAGCACATCGCCGAGCCGCTATTGGCCGGCATTTATGCCGGAGATCTGCAGGCACTGAGCCTGCAAGCGACCTTCCCCCAATTCGCGCAGGTGGAGCGCCAGCACGGCGGCCTGATACGCGGAATGAAAGCGAGCCGCCAAGCGGGCCAATCGGTTCCGGGGCTGCCGGATGTCGCCAAAGGAACGATGTTCCTGACCTTCCGCAATGGCTTGACCTCGCTCGTCGAACGGCTGGAGGAGACGCTGCGGGAACGGGCCGATCTGCGCCTCGGCGTCGCTGCGGAAGGACTGGAGAAGCGGGAAGACGGCAAATATCGGGTCCGTCTGGGGGATGGAAGCAGCCTGGAGGCGGATGCGGTCATCGTGACCACCCCTTCGTATCATGCGGCTTCCTTGCTTGAGGAGCATGTCGACGCGAGCGCCTTGAAGGCAATCCGTCATGTATCGGTCGCGAACGTCGTCAGCGTGTTCGATCGCAAGCAGGTCAAGAATAAGTTCGACGGCACGGGGTTCGTCATCTCGCGCCGGGAGGGCCGGGCGATTACCGCCTGCACGTGGACCTCGGTGAAGTGGCCGCATACGAGCCGCGGGGACAAGCTGATCATCCGCTGCTATATTGGCCGGGCCGGAGACGAGGAGCGGGTCGATTGGCCGGATGAGGCGCTCAAGCGCACGGTGCGCAGCGAGCTTCGGGAACTGCTTGATATCGATATCGACCCGGAGTTCGTCGAGATTACGCGCCTCCGCCACTCGATGCCCCAGTATCCGGTCGGACATGTGCAGGAGATCCGTTCGCTGAGGGACGAGGTGGGGCGCGTGCTGCCGGGCGTATTCCTTGCCGGACAGCCGTACGAAGGGGTCGGCATGCCCGATTGCGTTCGCAGCGGCCGCGATGCGGCGGAAGCCGCGGTCAGCGCCCTGCAAGCCATAAGTGCGAGCACCGAAGCGCCGGCCAATGACGCCGCGACCGGTACCGCAGGGTAATCAGACCCGTTGAATGAGATGGAACTGGACAGATGGCCAATAGAGTAGCCGCGCGGAAGCGCGGCTTTTTGGCGTGTCTTGGGCTATATTCCTTCGGCGGTTGGGGGTCAAGAGAACGGTTGAATTGAAGGCGGACTACTCGCCGCGAACTGGCAAGCGGAGGGTGGCATCGGGCTGGCTGCCGCCTGGGGGAATGACCAGCGCGTAATGTATGCTTGATGGTGCGATTGGAAAAAAAGGGCGGGAACGCGTTATAATGAGACATATTTGCAAAAATCGGGCGGAAGGGGCGGAACATTGAGACAATCGCGGAAGTTGCGGGAAGGGCGGGCGCGAAGGCGGCGCCGCCGCCCGCTGCTTGTCCTGAATATTTTGCTGGCGGTCATCGTGGCCGGAACGGCCTATGCCGGCTGGCAGCAGGGATTATTGTCCGGCGAACAAGCGGAATGGCCCCAGCCGCCGGCTGCTTCTCCCGAAGGGGAAGCGCCGGCGCAGGAGAAGCCGGCCAGCGGGCTCCCGGCGGGTGAGCCGGAAGGCGAGTCTCCCGGCCCTGCCGACAGTCAAGCGGCGGACGGCGATACGGACCAGACCGATCAGGGTGCGCCGCTTCCGGGGAGCGGGCCGGAGGAGGAGCCGCGCGTCCGGCTTGCCTTCGCCGGCGACGTGATGACGGCTGGACGCGTGGAGGAAGTCGTGAAGGAGCATGGATATGACTTTCCTTTTGTGCACGCCAAGAGGTGGTTCCAGGAAGCGGATATCGCCGCGGTGAATCTGGAGACGCCGCTGACGGTCCGGGGCGTCCCGGCGAAGGACAAGGAATTCGTCTACAAGTCATCCCCGCGGATGGCGCAGGCGATGATCGAGGCGGGCATTGACCTCGTTAACCTCGCCAACAACCATTCGATGGATCAAGGGGAAGAAGGGCTGCTGGATACGTTCGCCGCGCTGAAGGAAGTTCATCTTCCTTACGTCGGGGCGGGGCATGATGCGGAGGAAGCCTTCGCGCCGGTTATGCTCGAGAGCCAGGGCATCAAGCTCGCCTTCCTCGGCTTTACCCGTGTCGTTCCGGAAGTGAGCTGGTATGCGGGCAAGAACAAGCCGGGGCTGGCGACGACCTATGAAGGAATGAAGGAGAAAGCGGCGAAGGCGGTCGCGAGCGCGAAGGAGCAGGCCGATGTCGTCGTCGTGATTGCGCATTGGGGGAAGGAGAAGGTGGATTTCCCGGTGGATTATCAGCGGGAGCTGGCCCGCCTCTACATTGATGCGGGGGCCGACCTGATCGTGGGCGGACATCCCCACGTCCTACAAGGCCTGGAGCAGTACAAAGGCAAATGGATCGCCTACAGCCTGGGCAACTTTATTTTTACGCGGGCCGTGCAGCCCATAACGTGGGAGACCGCCATTTTGCAGGCGGAATGCACGAAGCAGGGCCAATGCGATCTGACCGTCGTTCCGTTCTATACCGAACTGGGGCAAGCCGTTCCGCTTGACGGGGAAGCAGGGCAGGCGGTGCTGCAGCGGCTGGAGAACATATCGGAGCAGGTATCCATCGACGCGGAGGGACGCGTGAAGCATCGGAAGAAGTGAGCCGGCGGCGCACGGATGGCCGGCTAACCATAGATTCAAAGGGAGAGATGAACGATGAGCGATCATAGAGGACGGATGAGCGACGGGCGCCAAGCGCGCAATGTCTATTGCATCGGGCGCAACTATCGGCTGCATGCGGCCGAATTGGGCAATGCGGTTCCCGAGCAGCCAATGGTATTTTTGAAGCCTTCCCATGCGGTGATAACGATTGATGCGGAGACGGCGCTCCCGCTCCCGCTCGAACGGGGGGCGGTTCATCACGAAGTGGAGCTGGTGCTTCGCATCGGCCGCCGGGTCGAGCCGGGCATGACGGCTGCGGAAGCGGTCGACGCCTTTGCCCTTGGGATTGATTTTACGCTGCGCGACGTGCAGGACGTTTTGAAGAAGAAGGGTCATCCGTGGTTGGCCGCCAAAGGCGTGCTGAACTCGGCCCCGGTCACGCGTTTTCTCCCTTTTTCGGGCACGGAGACGCTGGAACGGACGAGCTTCGCGATGCATAACAACGGCCGCCTTGTCCAGGAGGGGCGCGCGGAGGAGATGCTGTTCACTCTCGATACGGTGATCGAGTATACGGCCCGCCATTATGGGCTCGGTGAAGGTGATCTCCTCTTCACGGGAACGCCGGCAGGAGTCGGCCCGGTGCAGGCCGGGGATCGCCTGGAATTAAGCTGGGGCGGAGAACGGCTGGGCTCCTGCGTCATCGCGGCGCAGAATTGACGGCGGGCTGGGAGGAATTCGATTGATACAGGAAGCTATCGGATGGCATACGGGTTGGGGCCCGTGGGTTATCGGGCTGCTGGGGAGCCTGCTGGTGGCCGGAGCCGCATGGCGGAAGCAGTCATTAACCGGATCCGGAGCCGCGGCGGCCATCGTGATGGGAACGATCTATTGCGGAAGCGGCGCGCTTGTATGGTTCGGGTTGCTGCTTACTTTTTTTGTGACGTCGACGCTGTGGTCCAAGTGGAAGAAGAAAGCGAAGGGGCGCTTCGAGGATAATTATGAAAAGTCAGGGACCCGGGATGCCGGACAGGTCTTCGCCAATGGAGGCTTGGGCCTGCTCCTCTGCCTCGCCTATATTATCGCGCCCCATCCCGCTTGGGTCGCCCTCTTCGTCGGGGCGATGGCCTCGGTGAACGCCGATACATGGGCGACCGAGATCGGCAGTCTAAGCCGCCGCCCGCCGCGCTCGATCGTAACCGGCCGGACCGTTCCGCCGGGAACTTCCGGCGGCGTGTCTCTGCTTGGCACGTCGGCGTCGGCGGCGGGCGCCTTCGTTATCGGCTTGGCCGCGGCCGTCCTCCTGCTGCTCGATCCGCTGCAGGCCGGGCCGGAGACGTCCTTCCGCTCGCTGGCCGTCCTGCTGATTGCCGGGACGGTGGGCGGCTTGGCCGGGGCGCTGATCGATTCTCTGCTGGGCGCGACCTTGCAGGCAGGCTACCGCTGCCCCCAATGCGGGGCGGACACCGAACGGACCGCGCATTGCGGAAGCGCGACGAAGCTCGTGCGGGGCTGCCGCTGGCTCAACAACGATCGGGTCAATCTGCTGTGCTCTTGCTCCGGCGCGGCCGTCTCCTGCCTTCTCTGGTTGCTTGCCGGGGGCTAAGCCGGCGCATGGCCCCCAGGGAGCCAAATCGACAACTTGCCGATCTCGTGATATATTCGTATCAGCAGCCGGGATTGCGAGGCTTGCGTCAGATTGGAAGGAGGTGTGCCGATGAGTTACGGGCAGAACGATAAACTGCATCTGATTTTGGATGCGGCCTATGAGCTTTTCGGTGCCAATGGCTTCTATGAGACGAAGATGTCGGATATTGCCGAGAAGGCCGGCATCGCCAAGGGAACGATATATATTTATTTTAAAAGCAAAGAAGAATTGTTCACGGCCATGTCGGTACGTGATTTCGAACAATATTTGCGCGAGCTGGATTACGGCTTGAACCAGGCCGGTTCGCTGGAGGACGGGCTGCGCTTCGCCGCGGATCACCATCTGCGTTATTATTTCAGACGGAGGCAGTACACGAATCTGTTCTTCAAGTCGCCGAACAAGGATCCCGATATGATGCAGGCATTGTGCAAGTTCATGCATCGCTATATCGAGGCGATAGCGGGCTTGATGCGGCGCTTCGAGCTGCCTGAGCCGGCCCTTCATGCGAAATCGTATACCGGGATGCTGGATATGATGAAGATGGACATGCTGTTCGCTCCGGAATTCACCGAGCAGGATATGGAGCAGCGCATTCGCTTTGTGGCCGATTTGTTCATTCACGGCTGCCCGGCGGCGGGGACGGCTTCATCGGACGGGGAGGCCGGGAACGGCTTCGCGAGGGAAGAGACCGCGCCGAACGGGCAGAAGCGGTAAAAGCTGGGCGAAGTGATTTACGGGGGAGAACCGACGGTTCTCCCCTTTGGCTGTGGCATGCGGGGCATGCCGGACCGCCTGGGGAAGCAGGCAGGACTGAATGGGGGGACGCAAGATGCATATCATGACGATAGAAGAGCTGGGCAAAAGCTATGGCGACAAAATACTGTTCCGGGATGTATCCTTCGGCATCGAGGAAGGGGATCGCTTCGGCATTATCGGCGTCAACGGGACGGGGAAATCGACCTTTCTGCGCACAATCGCGGGTTGGGAGCAGCCCGAGCAAGGAAAGGTGCTGTCCGGCAGCCGGATTACGATCCGCTTCGTGCCGCAGGAGCCTGAATTCGATCCGGAGGCGACCATTCTGGATCAGGTGCTGGGCGGAGACGCTCCCGACATGACGGCGGTGCGCGTATATACGGAAGCGCTGGAACGGGCCGCCCAACGGCCGGGAGATGAAGCGGCGCAGGCGGCCTTGATCCGGGCGACCGATGATATGGATCGGCTTCAGGCCTGGCAGTTGGAGAGCGAGGCGAAGTCGATTCTGTCCCGGCTTGGACTAGTCCAATTCGGAGCCAAGATGGGGGAATTGTCCGGCGGGCAGCGCAAGCGCGTCGCCCTCGCGGCGGCGCTGATCCATCCGGCGGATCTGCTTCTGCTTGACGAGCCGACGAACCATATCGATAACGACACGGTCACTTGGCTCGAGACGATGCTGCAGAAGCGAAGCGGCGCGCTGCTGATGATTACGCATGACCGCTATTTCCTGGATCGGGTAGCGAACCGGATCGTGGAGCTGGATCGGGGACGGGCGTTCTTCTATGAAGCCAATTATACACGCTTCCTGGAGCTCAAGGCAGACCGCGAGGCGCGGGAAGCGGCGTCGGAGGACAAGCGCCAGAATCTGCTCCGTCAGGAGCTGGCCTGGATCCGGCGCGGCGCGAGAGCGCGGACGACGAAGCAGAAGGCCCGGATTGAGCGCTTCGAGGCGCTGCAGAAGCAGGAGGGACCGGGGCAGAACGGGCAAGTGGACATCTCGGCAGCCTCCGCTCGTCTCGGGAAAAAAATTATGGAGATAGACGGCCTCAAGGCCACGCTGGCGGAGCGGACGCTGTTCGAGGGGCTCAGCTATATCGCCGTGCCGGAGGACCGCATCGGCATCATCGGCCCGAATGGAAGCGGCAAGTCGACGCTGCTGCGCATCATGGCCGGCGAACGCGAGCCGGACGGCGGTTCGCTTGTGCTCGGGCCGACGGTCCGCATCGGCTTCTTCACCCAGGAGCATGCCGAGATGGACGAGTCGATGCGGGTGATTGAATACATCCGCGAAGCGGCGGAGACGGTTCGCACGGCCGACGGCGATTCCATAACAGCGGCGCAAATGCTGGAGCGGTTCCTGTTCGAGCCTGCGATGCAGTGGACGGTGATCGGCAAGCTCTCCGGGGGAGAGAAGCGGCGCTTGCAGCTGCTTCGCATGCTGATGGAAGCGCCGAATGTGCTGCTGCTCGACGAGCCGACGAACGATCTGGACGTACAGACGCTTGCCGTGCTGGAAGATTATTTGGACGAGTTCCCGGGCGTGGTGATCGCGGTCTCTCATGATCGCTATTTCCTGGATCGCGTCGCTGAACGGATCTGGTCGTTCGAAGATGGCGCCATCCGCCAGCATGTCGGGAACTATAGCGAGTATATGGAATGGAAGTCGCGGCACGGGAAGGAGGCCGGCGAGCCGAAGCCGAAGGCGCAGACGCCGGCGGAAGCCGCCCCGGCAGGCAAATCGGAACGTCCGGAACGGAAGCCGAGACTAAAAATGTCGTATAAGGAAGAACGCGAATATGAGCGGATTGAAGACGACATTATGGAGGCGGAGGAGCACATTCAACAGATCCAGCGGGAGATGGAGCTGGCATTCAGCGATTCGGCGCGGCTGCAGGAATTGATGAAGGAAGAAAGCGCGGCCCAGCAGCGGCTTGAAGCCTTGATGGAGCGCTGGACTTATCTGAGCGAGCTCGCGGAACAGATCGAGGCGGAAAAGCAGAAGTAAGGGAAGGCAGATGCTCTCCGCTCCGGCTCCGGACAACCGACCCTTGCCTTGGCTGCGGTTGCTCCCGGGCCCTTGTCCAGGTGTGCATTCCGTACGCCTCCGGAGGTGTCCGGATGTTTCCAGGCGAGGGACTTGCCCGCGGAATTGGCTGTTACAAAGCGCCAGCCGGGGTGTATATAAATATAGCTTCGTTATGCGGGAGGTCATGTGTATTGGAAGCGATGCATTCGCATTCGGGAGCCGAAAAGTTGTATCCGAGCAAGCGAAAAATGATGCCTATCCTGCTCGGCTCGGCGTTGTTCGTCACGGCAGGGATATTCCTCATGAATGCCGAGGAAGGCTTTGCGGTCGCGGTAGGGGCCATCTGCGCCTGCTTCTTCGCCGTAACGCTCGCCTATTCCCTGTGGCGCATTCTCTCACCGCGCCCTTCCCTTATCCTCCATGAACAAGGGTTCGTGGACAATGCCTCGCTCAGCGGCGTGGGCGAAGTGAATTGGGAGGAAGTGACCGATATTTACGTCTACCCATTCATGAATCAACGCTTCATCGGCATCAAGGTCGGGAAGCCTGATCGCGTGCTGGCTCCTCTTCCATCCTGGAAGCGCATGCTTCTTCGCGCCAATCGCGGCATGGTTGAGGCGACGGTGAATCTGCCGGCCGTCGCGTTCGCGGAGCCGCTGGACGACGTGGCCCGGAGGCTGCGCGAGCGGTGGGAGCAGTTCAAGCGGGACCAAGGCCGGGCATAGCCATGGCACACACATAGAAAAACAGACCGAGCGGGGGATTCGCTCGGTCTGTTGCTGTTGCGGAAAAATCGCGAACCATGAGCATTAGCCCGGGGATTCACGTTCATTCTTCGTCTCCGCTCAGGCGGACGATGGCGCGGCCGGAAATGCCGCCTTCTCTCATCATCCGCGCATAGTCCGGCACGTCCTCCAGCCGGAGCTCCCGCACCCAGCCATCGAAGCGGACGGCATCGCGCCAAGCGGAGGCCATGCGGATCCACAGCTTCAACCGGAGCTCATGCCGCGCGTAGACGGAATCGATGCCGTAGAGCGTGATGCCCCGCAGAATGAACGGAAATACGCTGGCGGGCCAATCGCCGCCCGCCGTCATGCCCGTGGCGGCCACGGCGCCGCCATACTTCGTGGAAGCGACTGCGGCGGCCAGGATGCCGCCTCCGCAGACGTCCACGACGCCAGCCCAGCGCTGCTTGTCCAGCGCGCGCGGGCGTTCCGGCCGCCAGTCGTCGCGGGATACGACGCTGGCGGCTCCGAGGCGCCGGAGCGCATCGCTTAGCTCCGGCTTCCCGCTGGCTGCGACGACCTCGCAGCCAAGCTGCGCCAGCATGGCGATCGCCAGCGAGCCGACGCCGCCGCTGGCGCCGGTGACGAGCACCGGTCCGTCGCCAGGGCGCAAGCCGTGCCGCTCCAGGCGCTCGACGGCCATCGCCGCCGTCAGGCCGGCCGTGCCGAAAGCCATCGCATCGCGCAAGCTTAACCCTTCCGGCAGCGGCACGATCCAATCGCCGGGAACCCGTGCATATTCGCTCAGTCCGCCGAAATGCGACACCCCGAGCTCATATCCGGTGACGAGAACGCGCTGTCCCGGCGTGAAGCGCGAATCGTCGCTCGCGGCGACGATGCCGGACAGATCGATGCCCGGCACGAACGGATAAGTCTTGACGATATGCCCGTCCGCCGAGCAGGCGAGGGCATCCTTGAAGTTGACGCCCGAATAAGCGACGCGTATCGTCACGCTGCCTTCCGGCAGATCGGCAAGCGTTTGTTCCCCCACGGCGGCATGGACCTCGCCGTCTGCGGTCTTGTCGACGACCAGGGCAGAGAATGGTTCTTTCATGCCAATTCCTCCTTCATAGAGCTTTCTTATGTCCATCTGCGCGTACTCTTCCCGACAGTCGGGCGGCGCTTAAGGAGCAAGGTCCTCTCGAACGAAGACAGGGCGAGCGCACGCCTGCCGGCAGCCTTCGTCCCCTGTCTTTCCGTTATGCTTCTGTAATATACGCCGCGGCGAGCCGGGCCGTATTCAGCACGGCCTTCAAATGGGTGCGCTCCATCGCATGGGACGCATGCACGCCCGGACCGATGAGCGCGGCGCGGATATTATTGCCGCCGCGCAGGGCCGCGGATGCGTCCGAACCGTAGTGCGGATAGACGTCAACGGCGTAGTCGATGCCTTCCCGTTCAGCCAATGCAATCAGCCGGCTCGTCATCATGTAATCGTAAGGGCCGGACGAATCTTTGGCGCAGATCGAGACGTCGGTTTCCTTGCAAGCGAGATCATCGCCGATGCAACCCATGTCGATGGCGATCATTTCGGTTATTTCCTGGGGAATATACGAAGCGCCATGGCCGATTTCTTCATAATTGGTAATAAAGATGACGGTATCGTGAAGAGGCTGCCAGCCTGTGCGCTTCATGCTCTCCAGCAAGCCGAACAAGGCGGAGACGCTCGCTTTGTCATCCAGATGGCGGGATTTGATATAGCCGTTCGGTAGCCGCACCGGGCGGGCGTCGAACGATACGTAATCCCCGGTGCGGATGCCGAGCTGCTCCGTATCCTGCTTCGAATGCACCGGCTCGTCGATGCGCACGATCATGTTCGCTTCCTCGCGGCGGTAGTCGCGGGCATCGGAATATACATGCACAGACGGATGATTGCTCATAATCGTGCCTGTATAGACTTTGCCGCTGCGGGCATGAATTTGGCAATATTCATTCTCCATCGATTGCATCATGAATCCGCCTATGGATGTGAGGCGTAGCGTGCCGTCGCTATGAATCGATCGGACCATGGCGCCCAACGTATCGACGTGGGCGGACAAGCCGATCACCTTGCCGCTGTCACGGTTCGTTCCCCGGACGCGAATGACGCCGCAGCCTTTGCGGGTCAACTCGAAGGAATAACCAAGCTGCGTGGCTTCGACTTCAATCCGCTTCATGACATGATGGGTGTAGCCCGTCGGAGACGGGGTGTTCAGCAATTCCATGAGCACGGAGGCGACATAGTTCTCGTCAATGTCGGCGCGCAGCGGCTGGGGTGACAGGGAGTGTGGTTGAGTCATTGTTACGAATTCCTCCTCGTTAATTGAAAAAATAAGCCGGAACGGCTTGCCGAAGGCAAGCCGCTATGCCAGGTCCTCCTGATTTCGCTTCTCGGACGTAAATCCTTGAACCTCCTCGTTGGCCGGCGGAAGCGGCATTTCCGTATCCGCTGCGATTCCCTCCGGCGACAGTTGGGCAAGCTGCTGCTCCAACTGTTGTATTTTCTTCTGCGATCGGTACTGTAAATAGATGCTGTAGGAGCCGACAATGATGGCGCCCAGCAGCGTGCAGCCGAGAATCAATAAGATGAGCGGCACCTCGAAGGTGCCGAACAACAGATTGACTTGTACCGGATTCACGTTGATTACGGCAAAGATGGCGGTAATCAAGGCGAAGATAAGCCCTGCTATCAAGGACCATTGAATGCGCATCAGGCATCCTCCTCATGGTTTCTATGTATCTATTCTCCAGTATAATATTCGGCTTCTTCCGTCACAAGGTGATTTCTCACTTGGCCCCGCTTCAGAGCCGGACGGGTTCAGCCGCGCCGCCAGACGCAAAAGGAAATGGCGGATTCGTCTAAGGAATCCGCCATCCGTTCCGTTTATTTGTCTGCAGCCATCTTTTCCATTTCTTCAATCAGCGATTCCAGCAGGCTCATGCCTTCCTCAATCGGCGTCGGCGCGGACATGTCGACGCCCGCCTTTTGAAGAATGTTAATCGAATAATCGCTTCCGCCGCTCTTCAGGAAGCCGAGGTAGCGGTCAACCGCCGGCTGGCCTTCATCGAGAATCTGCTTGGCGAAGCTTTGCGCGGCCGAGAAGCCGGTCGCGTATTTGTACACGTAGAAGCTCGTATAAAAATGCGGAATGCGAGCCCATTCCATCTCGATGTCTTGATCGACAACCATATCGTCGCCATAATACTTTTTGTTCAGATCATAGTAAATCTCGCACAGGAGCTGCGGCGTGAGCGCCTCGCCCTTCTCGGCATGCTCGTGGATAAGCAATTCGAACTCGGCGAACATCGTCTGGCGGAACACCGTCGTGCGGAATTGATCGATATAGTAGGCGAGCAGATACATTTTTTCTTTTTTGTCGCTGGTCTTCTTCAGCATGTAGTCCATCAGCAGCGCCTCATTCAGCGTCGACGCCACTTCCGCGAGGAAGATCGTATACTGCGCGTCGCGGTACGGCAGATTGTTGTCCGAGTAATACGAGTGCAATGCATGGCCCATCTCATGGGTCAGCGTGAACATGCTGTTCAGATTGTCTTTATGATTCAGAAGCACGTACGGGTGGGTGCCGTAAGCGCCCCAGCTGTAAGCGCCGGTCCGCTTGCCCTCGTTCTCGTACACGTCGATCCAGCCGTTATCGAACCCTTCCTGGAGCGCTGTCAGGTAATTCTCGCCGAGCGGCTTCAGGCTCTCCTTGACGATCTTTTTCGCTTCCTCGAACGTAATGTCCATATCGAACTCTTCGACCACCGGCGCGAACAGATCGTACATATGCAGCTCGTCGACCTGAAGCAGCTGCTTGCGAAGCTTCATGTAGCGATGCATGAGCGGCAGATGCTTGTGAATCGTGCGAATCAGATTGGTGTAAACCTCTTTCGGAATATTGTCCCCGAACAGGTACATTTCCAGGGCGGAAGGATACTTGCGCGCCCGCGCGTAGAACAGATTTTTGGTTACGTTGGCGCTGAGCGTAGCCGCAATCGTGTTGCGCTGTTTGCGGTATGTAGAGTAGACGCCTTCGAAAGCAGCCCGGCGCACGTCGCGGTTGCGGCTCTCCAGGAACTGGATGTAACGGCCATGCGTCAATTCCACTTCCTCGCCCTTTTCATTTTTTATTTTCGGGAACTTCATGTCCGCATTGTTCAGCATGCTGTAAATCGTCTCCGGCGCCTTCGACAGATTGCCGACCTGCGCGAGCAGGGCTTCTTCGCCTTTGCTCAGCACATGGGCCTTCTGGCGCTTCATCTCGACGAGCGTGAAGCGGTAGGCGGACAGGGAAGGATCGGCAATCAGGCGATCCAGCTCCTCGTCGGACAAGGACAGAACCTCCGGCGTAATGAACGACAGCGCTTCGCCGACTTTTACGGACAGTTGCTTCGCTTTCTCGGACAGCGCTTGATAGACCGGATCGGCTGTATCCTCGTGATGGCTCATGCTGGCGTATACATATAAACGTTCCGTATGTAGGGAAATATCGTCTTCCAGCTCAAAGCATGCCTTGAGCGCGGAGGCTTCATTCAGCTTGCCGTGGTACTGCTTCATTTTGTCGACCAATTGAAGCACGAGTTCATATTCCTTATCCCATTCAGCCCGGGAGCCGAACAGGTCTTGCAGCTTCCAGCGGTATTCCTGCGGAACTTCCGAGCGTTTCATCAATTGCTGCATATGTATCCTCCTCTTAAATGGTTGTTGCGTCTTGGACGGATTCGATGAGTTCGCGGCTGAACGGGCCGCCGTCTCCTGACGGGAAATGGCGGAAGCCGGAACCAACGTCGAACCCAATACGGAGATGACGGTGAGCATAATAAGGATGCGTTGCCGATTCATTCGAACCCCCCTGATCTGTTCCGGATTCATACCTGTCGCTATTGTTCATCATGCCAACGCAACATGACTTAACGTGACTTGATGAACATACTTCAATAGTATGGCCGTCAGGGGGAGAGTCTAACACGTTATTCCGGATGCCGCTGGATCTATGCGCCGGCGGTCCAGAGGGAATAGACAATCAGGAAAAAGGCAAAGACGAGAAACAGAAGCGCCGCGATAGCCATCGGGCGGCGAAGGGTTGGGGGCACGCTATCCTTTTTCCATACGAGTATGGCTCCGAGCGAGAATGCCAAAATGATGAAAATAATATTGGTTGACGAATTCATAAGCGACCTGCCTTCATCGAACTGGTATCATGCCGTGGAGGCGAAGCAAGCCTAGACTTGCTTGAACGCATCCATAATGTTCTGCCACTCTTCTTCCTTGCCTGCGAAATCTTCCTTCGGGAAGCGCTGCTCTGCCCAGTGCAGCAATGCCGGACGGCTGAGGAAGTTGTGGCACTCTTCTCCCCATTGATCGGATATCTCGCGCAATACGATATGACGGCCCTGCACTTCGACCGTCATCATGTTCCATTTGTCATGCTTGTAGATGACATGCTTCTTCATCATAATGAAAACCTCATTTCTGCGTTGCCGGGACAGGGCTTGCATGCAGCGCCTGCCTTCTTGGCGCATCCTTGTAAGGATCATGATAACCCAGGCCGTGAGCGAAAATCAAATTGAATTGGCAAAAAAAAGTTGCGTTCCACATACACCTCCAGTATAATGACATTATTCACCTGTAAGGGTGGATTATGTGAGGAGGTTTTGAATTTGAAAGGTACGGTAAAATGGTTTAACGCAGAAAAAGGCTACGGATTCATTCAAGTGGAAAACGGTGACGATGTATTCGTACACTACTCCGCAATCCAAGGCGATGGATTCAAGAGCTTGGATGAAGGCCAAGCGGTAGAATTCGAAATTTCCGAAGGAAACCGTGGTCCACAAGCTGCTAATGTCATTAAATTATAATGAAACGCCCGCGACGGGCTCTTCATTTATAAATAGTGTACAATAGCACGACCAACAGTCCTGACCTCCCGGTCAGGGCTGTTTTTTTATCGGGTTGATGAGCAGGGATGGCTTCGCAACTCTTTAACGTCCGGTATCCCCGTCGCTCATGGAGTGCCCTGCAATGCCTTATGCTCGCTATCCCCGTCGCTCATGGAGTGCCCTGCAATGCCTTACGCTCGCTCTTCCCCGCCGCTCATGGAGTGCCCTGCAATGCCTTATGCTCGCTATCCCCGCCGCTCATGGAGTGCCCTGCATTGCCTTATGCTCGCTATCCCTGTCGCTCATGGAGTGCCCTGCATTGCCTTATGCTCGCTATCCCTGTCGCTCATGAAGTCTCCGCAGCTCCCTTAGGCCGCTATCCCCATCGCTCATGCTACGTGTCATTCATCCCTATACAACTAAAATAATCTCTGCTTAAATCATTAAATCCTATTTCACTCTTGATGAAGAAACATGATGATAAGGCCAACCAGAATCAATTTCTTTAAAGTTCTGATTCACGGGGATTGCTGATATAAGCCGAGTGGAAATAAGGCAGCATGCGAGCTCCTGACTTACAGGGATACAGGATATAAGCACGTGACTAAATAAAGCGTTCGTGGTCTGAGTGATGGGGAGAGCGCTTATAAGCCGGCAGAGGGCACGGAGACTCGCCGTGCAATTCCCCTGCGCGGCGGGGATACCGGCCATAAGGCGGCGGAGCTATGACCATATCTGTGTCCAGCGTCCATGGAGGTTTTCTATGGAGCCAGCCGCTGAGACCGACTGCGGCAACTGCTTCGGCGGAAGCGGAGGACGGAGCTGCGAATGGCAGCTCCGTTCCCGTGTCCATCAGTCCGCGGCCTGAAGGGAAGCGAGCCGGCGGGCCAGCGCATCCGGCGCAATCGCGTCCCGGCTGAACGGGACGAGCGTGACCGTGAAGGCGATGTCGTCCAAGCGGAGCTCATGCCGGGGCAGCGCTTTTGGTCCGCAGCTATTGCTGCCGAGGCCATGCTGGGCTTTGTCCAGATGGACGATAATATTTTCCCGCGGCGTCAGATCCGCCTGGTGCGGCGCACGCTCCAGCTCTTCGATCGTGTAGCGATGGGCGCTGAAGTCGAACGTGCCGCCGCTGAACGCAAGCAGGCCGAATCCGCGGCGGTTCGTCCAGGCGGCCCAGCGCGTGTCGGTCCGGTTGCCGTTCTCCTGCGGCTTCTCATAGGCGGTCATCAGATCGTCTACGCTTGCTTCGTACCAGCCGGGTCCATTTGCTTGCTTGCTGTCTGCATAGCTCTCGCCCGGCCCGCGGCCGTACCAGGCGCAGCGATCGAAGGCGCCCGGAAGCGATAGCTCGTACCCGAAGCGCGGCATCACCTGCGGATGAATCCCCTCCGGCGTGCTGTGAACGTGCAAGGTGACGGTTCCGTCCTGCCGGATCGTCCATTCATGCCGGCAGCGGAGTCCCCAAGACAGGGCCGGCGCGCCGAGGCGAGTGCGGCGGACAACGCGAACCACTCCTTCGCCGGCATGAGACGCATCGAGATGAACCTCGTCCACCCGTTCATCCATCTGATGGAGACCGAAGGAGCGCCACTCCTTCACGTTGTACATGTCATTGTCAATTGCGGCGCGCCACAATTGCAGCCGCGGGCCGGATGCCAGCAGATCCGCGCCTTCGGCCTGCCAGGCGAGAAGCGCGCCGCTGCGGCGATCGATATCGAGGCGGAAGCTGCGCCCGGTCAAGACATAGGCTTCTTCCTCCTCCCGCACTTCAATTGGCGCGGCGGCATGTTCCGTTCGGCCATGCGGCGGGGCCTTTCCCGCGGGAGCCGAAGGCAGGAAAGCGGCCGGATCAAGCGGAAACTGGGCCCAGGCCAGCTCATGGCCGGCTTCCGCCCACGGCGTGCTCACTGGCGTCCGGAAGGACAGCTTCAGCCACACGTCTTGCCCGAGCAGGGAAGGGGCGAGCTCGCGCAGCGCCGGGCCGATATTCCAGGTCCATGCCGCCTTGCGGCGGGGAGCGATATCCGGCACGGGGAAGCTGCCGCTGGCAGCGATGCGTCCGCCGGCCACGACAGTGTAGAAGCCTTGCAGCACATTCAACGGCAGGAAATCAAAACGGTTCTCCACTTCGAATTGTCCGGAAGCGGCATCGATAGCGGCGACTCTTACGGGCTCGATCGCCTTTTTGTATTCATGCAGCGCCGGCCATGGCTGGCGATCGCCGTCGATGAGCCCGTTCAGGCAGAAGCTGCCGTCGTGAATCCGCTCCCCGAATTCCCCGCCATACGCCATCTCTCGCCGGCCGTCCTCCCTGATCCGGCGGATGCCCTGATCGACCCAATCCCAGACAAAGGCGCCCTGCAGCTTCGGGTAACGGTAGAACAGCTCTACATAGTCCTCGAATGCGCCCGGACCGTTGCCCATCGCATGGCCGAATTCGCACAGGATGAACGGCCGCGGGTCGTCATTGCCAGCAATCTCTTCCACTTCCTCGACGGAGGTATACATATGGGAATGAATGTCCATTCCCAGTTCATCGTCCCAGTCGCCCTCGTAATGGATCGGGCGGGTAGGGTCGCAACTGCGCGCCCGCTCCGCCATCGCGCCGTGATTCGGCCCGCAGCCGGATTCATTGCCGAGCGACCACATGACGATGCACGCGAAGTTTTTGTCCCGCATGACCATTCGCTCCATCCGCTCGACATAAGCGGCGGTCCAGACCGGGTCCTTGCTGAGGCGGGACCAATCTCCCGCAGGCTGGAACCCGTGCGTCTCCAGGTCGGCTTCATCAATGACGTACAGTCCGTACGCATCGCACAGCTCGTAGAAGCGGGGATCGTTCGGGTAATGAGATGTCCGCACCGCATTCACGTTGAAGCGCTTCATCAGCTTGACATCTTCGATCATGGCGGCGAGCGGCACGGCCCGGCCGAGATCGGGATGGAATTCATGGCGGTTCACGCCTTTGAACATGACTGCCCGGCCGTTTACGCGCAGGTTGCCGCCCTCCAGCTTCACTTCCCGGATGCCGACCCGGTGAGCGACGACCTGCGCGACTTCGCCCCGGGCATCCTTCAACTCCAGCAGCAAATGGTACAGGTAAGGCGTCTCGGCGCTCCACAGCTTCGGTTCCGTCACCTCAAGAGCCGTATTTATCGACCGTGTCTCTCCAGCGGGCAGCATTCCGATGTCGATGGCAACCGTCTCGGCAGCCGGCTGCAAGGAACGATCCAGCAGGGTGACGGACAGGGTTCCGCCGGGCGCGGAGCCGCCCGCATTGTGACAGAGAGTTTCGACACCCACTTGAGCTTGTTTGCCGGAGTCGACTAGCGTTGTCCGCACGGTCATGTCCCACAGATGTATTTCCGGAAAGGCCAACAAGTAGACGTCCCGAAAAATGCCGCTCAGCCACCACATGTCCTGATCTTCGAGATAGGTTCCGTCGCTCCACTGATACACTTGCACGGCGATGAGGTTCGCTCCGGTGCGGACATCATCGGTAATATCGAATTCGGAGGGCATGCGGCTTACTTGGCTGTAGCCGATAAGGACGCCGTTCACCCACACATGACAGGCGCTGTCCACCCCTTCGAAGCGGAGCACGATTCTCCGGCCCGTCCAGGACTCGTCGATCCAGAACTTGCGGCGGTATGAGCCGGTCGGATTCTCGTCGGGAACACGGGGCGGATCGACAGGGAACGGATACAGAATATTGGTATAGGCGGGAGCGCCGTATCCTTCCATTTGCCAATTCGAAGGCACGGGAAGGCGGCCCCACTCCGCGTCGTCATATTCCGGCTGCTCGAAGTTCTTCGGCGCATGCTCCGGCGAAGGCGCGTAATGGAATTTCCACTCCCCGTTCAGCAGCTGAAAGAAGGGGGACAGCCCTCTCTCATAGGTCAGCGCATCGTCCGCCTGGGCATGCGGAATGAAGTAGGCCCTCGAATCCAGCCGGTTCAGATGAAGCTTGGTCGGATCTTGCCAGATGGGCAGTGTCAAAGAAATCATCCTCTCGCTCGTTGTCGGGAAACATGAATGTGCAATAATGACACAATATGAAGCTATTCTTCCTCTATGATAGGGTCCTGATCCGTTGCATTTCAATCTAATGATTTTATAATGGATATAATAATATGAAAGAACTCGATATTTCCTTGACGAGGAGGGAAGCGATTGGACTGCATCCATTTCCCCATTCTGACAGACGAAGAGCGTCTGCTTCCGCTGGTCGTAACGACAGCAGGAAGCTGGACGAACCAACTGGAGACGATCCGCCCGCACGGTTATCCGGATTATCAATGGCTTCAATGCACGAGCGGCCGGGGCATGTTCCAATGGGAGGACGGACCGGCGGTGGAGATCGGTCCGGGCCAAGGGGTGCTGCTGTACCCGAATGTGCCGCATGTATATCGGCCGCTGGAGGAGCCGTGGGGCATCTTTTGGCTCGGTTATCACGGAGCGCTGGCTCAGGAGCTGACCTCGATGGTGCATGTCCACCAATCGGCGGCCATGACGGTCGGCGATCCGGAGCAGACGCTGGCGCCCATACGGCGGGCGATTTCCTGGCTGGAACAGGCGAGCGGCGGCCATGGCCCCCGTTTGTCCGCCCTGGCTTATGAGCTGTTGATGGCATGGTCCGAATGCGGACGGCAGGACAGGGGCTTGTCAAGAAAGCCTGGCGCGCAGCCGCTGGCCCCGTTGCTCGAGTGGATTCACGAGCATTACCAGGAGGATGTCTCCCTGCAGCAAATGGCCGACCGATTGCAAGTATCTCCGCAATACGTCTGTACCCTGTTCCGCCGCGCCTTCGGGTTGCGGCCGCTTCAATATGTGAACCGGCTCCGCATCCGGAAGTCGAAGCAGCTCCTGATCAGCTGCCCGCACATGGCCGTCTCCGATGTTGGCAGGGAGGCGGGGTTCCGGCATGCAAGTTATTTCATCCAGCGCTTCAAGCAGCAGGAGCGGATGACGCCGGTCCAGTTCCGCCAGATGTATGGGCGGGTTCCGTACAAGCCGGATGAGCAGGAACGGCTGCTGCTGCCGGATTGATGCACAGTTATGGGGACGATTAGGAAAGCGGATTCGGAAGCCGATTGGGGAGAAAAAAAAGACAAGCCCCTCGGCTCATTCACCTGAATTGGGAATGGAGGGGCTTGTCTGTATAAAAGGCCGGAACCATGGCATCCGATTATTCGATAATGCGGAGAATCTCCTCCACCGGCTTGCGTGGAAGCTTGGCCGGCGTATCTGCGGCATAGCCAAGCGAGAGCACCATATTGACCTGCCGATCCGGCGGAATGTCGAGCAGCGACTTGATCGCGTCGGCGGCGAGCAGTACGGGCCCGGTCATCGGGCAGGTCGCCAAGCCGCGGGCATGGGCGGCGAGCATCAGATTTTGGAGCGCGAGACAGCTGCTCTTTATGCCTTCTTCATCCCATACAGACTCCGGAACGAGTTGAATCGGATCGAAGATCCGATCGCGGAACTTGGATGTATAAGGGGTCGCCAAGCCGATGATCAGGACGGGGGCGTCCGAGAAGGCGGTGGCATAAGGGCCGAACGATTTGACGAGCAGGCGCGCTTCCTTGGCCAGTCCCCGCTCTTCCGCTTCGGCCGCCTTGGCGTGCAGCGCGTCCCAGGTCAACTGCTCGATTTTCCGAATCCGCTCCCGGTTCATGACCGCGATGAATTCCCATGTCTGCGAGTTCGTGTCGCTTGGGGCATATCGTGCGCAGTCGACCAATTCCTTCACGTCCTCGACGGCGACGGGTTGCTCCGTGAAGCGGCGGACGCTCCGGCGGCTGTGAATGACTTCCTTCACGGTCTCATATAACGTCATCTTAACATTTCTCCTTCGCTGTATAAGAGGCGGTTCAAAAAGTCCGTTCGGGGCGGCGCCGAAACCGGCCTTGTGAACCGAACTGCAGATACGTTATTTCCAGTTCATCTCTTGATGCTCTATTATTTAGTACCACGTACTAAGACTTGATCCTATTATACGGGCCGTAATGTTGGATTGCAATGATTTCCGGCTTTGTGGCCGGAGCGATAACGATGTCTCCCGACGGGGTTCCGCGAGCTGTGAGGGACGCCTCTCCATGATTTGCGGCAACCTGCCAATGACATCTCCGCTTCCGGCAGTATGCCGCTTCCCTGGCGCCGACGGCCGGCACGGCGGAATCCGGCCATTTTGCGGAACTTAACGGCGGCGCCTCGGCCATCGGGTCCCGGTCTCGGCATAGCGGGAATGAACGGCCATCGCGAGGAAGCCTGCGCAGGCGGCGACGGCGAATGCCGCCCCGACATGGAAGACGGTGTCCTTGCCATAGGCTTGAAGGAGCATGCCTCCGAGGGTGCCGCTCAGCAGTCCGGCAATGCTCGACCAGACGATTGTATAGAGCGCGAGTCCCGTGGAACGGTACTCTTCGGGTATGACCCGGCTGATGTAGCGGACGGCGACGAAATAAAAAATGCCGAAGGATACGCTGTGCATGAGCTGCGTCGCCACGATGGCGCCCGGGGCCTGCAGATTGGCTACGAGCAGCAGCCGAATCGCATACGTCAAGCCGGAGAAGGCGAGCAGCGGGAGCTCCTTGAAGCGATCGCCGAAGGCGTTGAGCAGGAAGAAGATCGGAATCTCGCTGACGGCCGACAGCATCCAGGCCCAGCCGACGAGCGATTCGTCCGCTCCGAGTCCGGTAAGCGTCACTCCAAGAAAGGCTTCGTTCAACCGGTGCGCGATCGCGAGCAGGAGCACGAACAGGAAGAACAGCAGCACCTCGCGTTGTCTAAGCACGGCCCATAGCCCGGAGAACTCCATTTTTTTCATGGATGCCCGCTTGTCTGTCAGGAAAAAGGCGATGCCGAGCGACAAGACTCCGATGAATACGAGTATCCATACGGTATAGATGGCGCCTGCCGTGCGGAGCACCATGCCGAACAGCAGGGCGGCGAAGGCGAACCCGATCGACCCGAACACCCGGATGCCGATGAAGCTCTTGCCCTGAGCTTGCGCCGTCACGATAGAGAAGCTGTCGTTCAGCGGAAATATCGGAAAATAAAAGAAATAGAACAGAATAAGAACCGGGACCACCGCTCCGAAAGAAGCGAATTGACTGAGAATCAGCGACAGGATGATTTGGGCGCACAGCAGAAGAATCAGAACTTTTTTCAATGTCCCGAGCCGATCGCTTGTTAAGCCCCAGAACAGATTGGATAAGATGGAGATAAGCGGCCCGATGGAATAGAGCAATCCAATCTGAACGCTTGTAAACCCTAGTGCCTGATAATAAAGCGGCAGATAGGATACGACGACGGATGACGCCATGAAGATGGAGAAGGTAAAGGCCCGGAGCCAATGGGCGTCACGATTCTTCATAACCGGTTGCGACATGATGGTTCCCCCCGTGAAGTCAAGCATTGCATCAATGAAAGCATGCTATAGTATATCATGCTTTTAAGGGGTTCGGGGCGAGATTCGCGGCTGATGACATTTACTTTCCAGCCCCGTAATGGTACAGTAACTGCAAAAGTCGCTTCTGTACGGAAGCGGGAGGAGAAGGTCGCGGGAATGAACCGGTATCGCTTCGAGCGGGATGAACGGCTTGGCATTGAGCTTCCGGTGCTGCTCGTGCCCTGGGAATCGCTATGCTTCACGGAACAAGCCGAGGTCATTGCCCGCTGGGAAGACATCCGTAGCTGCATTCCGGAGCGGGTGAAGGAGCTAGAGGGCCGCATTATCGCCAAGCAGCGCGAACTGGACGAGGAAGAACGGTTTGAAGCATCCTGCCGGCTGAATTGGGATATCGCGGAGTTGGCGAGCATCATCCACGATCTGCATTTATGGTTCCGCGTGCAGCAGGATACCGTTGCCAAAAGCCATCTTTAGGTCAAAAAGGCGCGGGAATAGTTTGTGCAAAGAGTCACTTCGTAATATAATAGTTTTGGCTAAAATGAGTGCATCCACTGGTGGAGGACTGGAGAACGGGAGGTTATTCTTGGACCATTACAAGCTTAGCCGTTCAGTGGCTCCAAGAGGGCCGTTGCGGCTCATGCACCGCGTATATAAATACATACTGCCGGGGGTACGTTCCGAACTGGATGCCTGGCGGGCGCGGGCAGAGAATATTCCGAACGAAGAACTGCGGAGACAGGCCCTGGCCAGCATCGCCACGAAGCAGTTTCACTGTCAGGGCGGCGCGGTATACGCTGCCATCCGCCCGGAGACGCGTGGCATCATGATTCCGTTGATTGTAGCTTTTCAGACGATAAGCGATTATTTGGATAATTTGTGCGACCGCAGCACCTCACTGGATCCGGATGACTTCCGGCTTCTGCACCAATCGATGCTGGATGCAGTCCAGCCCGAGCGCCCGCTGGCAGACTATTACGCCTTACGGGAAGACAAGGATGACGGCGGGTATTTGCGGGGACTGGTGGAGACATGCCGGGCCTGTATCGCTCAGCTTCCCGGCTATGAAGCCGCCCGCACGGATGTCGTCTGGCTCGTCGGGTTGTATACCGATCTTCAGGTGTACAAGCATATCGATCCGGCGAAGCGGGAAGAAGCGCTGCTCGCCTGGTGGCGGGACTATGAGGCCAAGTTCCCGGATTTGACGTGGAATGAGTTCGCCGCAGCGACGGGTTCTACCCTCGGCGTGTTCCACTTGTTCGCCGCTTCCATGGACGGCGGACTTGCGAGGGAGGATGCCGCGCTCATCCGGGAAGCCTATTTTCCATATGTATGCGGTCTTCATATCCTGCTCGATTATTTGATTGATCAGGAGGAAGACCGGGTGGGCGGAGATTTGAATTTCTGCCATTACTACCCGAACCAATCCACGGTTGTGAACCGGATTGGCCATATCGCGGAAGCGGCGAAGGAGCAGGTGAAGAAGCTGCCGGAGGAACGGTTCCACCGGATGATTATCGAAGGGCTTCTGGCGCTGTACCTGTCCGATCCGAAAGTACGAGACCAAGCTGAGGTGCAGGACGTATGCCGGCGATTGATGCGGAATAGCCCGTTGATGCGGTTGTTCTTCTGGGTCAACAGTCGCTGGATACGTAAACATACGCATAAGGAGAACTAGGAGGAAACAACATGTCTGATGTCAAAAAAATTGCTATCCTGACAAGCGGGGGAGACTCCCAAGGTATGAACGCGGCGATTCGCGCAGTGGTGCGGGCAGCCTTATTCAATGGAATCGAGGTATTCGGCATTCAGCGCGGCTATCAAGGCCTCCTGAATCAGGATATCCGTCCGATGGATCTGCGCAGCGTCGGAGACATTATCCAGCGCGGCGGCACGATTCTGCAATCGGCACGCTGTCAGGAGTTCCGTACGGAGGAAGGCCAGCGCAAGGGCGCGGATATTCTGCGCGCTCACGGGATCGACGGCTTGATCGTCATCGGCGGTGACGGCTCCTATCAAGGCGCGAACAAGCTCAGCAAGCTCGGAATCAAGACGATGGGCCTTCCGGGAACAATTGATAATGACATCTCGTATACCGACTACACGATCGGCTTCGATACGGCCGTCAGCATCGTGGTCGATGCGGTGAACAAGCTGCGCGACACGATGAGCTCCCATGAGCGCTCCTCTGTCGTCGAGGTTATGGGCCGCCATTGCGGCGACATCGCGTTGTATGCCGGTGTGGCCAGCGGCGCGGAATCCATTCTGGTGCCGGAAGTGCCGTTCGATATCGATGAAGTGGCCCAGCGGATGAAGCATAACTTCGAAGCAGGCAAGCGCCACAGCATCGTCATCGTCGCCGAAGGGGTAGGACGCGGCGAAGACGTGGCTCAAGGCATCATCGAGCGCTGCCCGACCGTGGAGCCTCGCGTTACGGTGCTGGGACATATCCAGCGGGGGGGAGCGCCAACCGCTTTCGACCGGATCCTGGCGAGCCGTCTTGGCGATTTCGCGGTTCGCAAGCTGATGGAGGGCGATTCCGGCAAGGCATGCGGCATGATCCGAGGCGAGCTGGTTGCGACAGACATTGACAAGGTCGTCAACACGAAAAAAGAATTCAATATGGAGCTGTACGAGCTGGCAACCCGTCTGTCCCAATAATAGGAACGGGCCGGCGCTTCCGTTGCTCAAGGCTCTCGCATAAAAATCCGGCTGACTGCACCCGATGCGGTCGGCCGGATTTTTGTTATTGCGCTACATGGAAGCGTATGCAAGCGCCAACGAACAGAGCAGCAGCGGAATCGCGAACAGATAGAACAGCCGGTTCGGCCATGGGCCCCGGCCGATTCGGGCGGCATGTTCATGCAGCTTCAGCTTGGACATCGATTCCCCGCCTGCGGCATCGATGCGATTGGCCGCGTCTTCGGCTTGTCTTTTACGCTGGAGATGATAACTCAAAGATTTAAAAAATCCGATATTTCGGACATGGCAAAACAAAGCGATGCATAAATAAATGAGCCCGATGATGAAAAAGGAATTCGAGAGATTGACGAGGGTAGGGACATGAGAGTTAAGGACCAGGTAAATGGCTGTAAGTAGAGCAGTAATAAGCGATAAACGTTTCATTGCCAAAACGGCTCCTTTCCCTGCGCAAGCCGTCAGCTTTGCCCGTGTTTATCTCTATGATTGAAGAGCGGCTGTGTGCGTGTTTTTGTTATGCTCGTTTGTTCTCTTTCGACATATTTGTGGGATTTCCTGCTTCTATCTACAAGATTTCCAAACACGCGATGTAAAAGTATCCAAAACATAATTTGTCTTTGTAGAAAGCGGTTACAGGAAAGGAAGAGGTCTATCCTTCCTGTAACTTATAAGGTGGAGGTGTTGGTTAGGTTATAACACATGAAATTGCTGTTACACAAAATATACTTAAGCCGTCACGTTTTAATGTAACGACTCAAGACGGGGACAGACTCCGATTATATCATTCTTATCGCGGGAAAATCGCTGTTTTTGACGGTGACCAAGCAGAGCGCGTAAAGAGTGTACTGAGATCAAAATCAGTGGAATTAGTACATAATGACAGGAACTCTGAGATTATACCTTTTTTATTTCAAAAAGGTTTTCTTGTACGTGAGAGTGTAGATGAGTTCCAAATGGCCACCGCACAAAAGTATAATATGTTGTCCTTTAACAGGACCCTCGAACTTATCTTGATGCCGAATGAAGACTGCAATTTTCGTTGTGTCTATTGTTATGAGGATTTTGTTAAATCGGAAATGAAGGTTTGTAGTCGAGTATGACGCTTTGACCATTATATTGACTTTTATCAGTGAATAGAATACAAGGGGATTTATATTCGGGTTTGCAGTTTTTGCAGACCCTTTTTACGTAGAACTGCCAGGGCAGACATAGCAGGTTTCTGCGGTTCGGGTTCTTATATTGCTCCTAGTACTAGGGCATAAACCGTTTTTTGGGATTAATTTATCTTCTTGACCAAGGTTTACAATATCCCCCTTCGAGATCATATATTTATATCTTGACTACCATTTGTCACTTTGATAGGCTTTTAATAATCGCATTCCACTATTTTCCTCGAGCGTATACTTCTTTGTCACCAATGTGATGCATATCCTATATCCCAAAGATTTGATCTGGAAAAAAATTGGATCATAAATGCATTAATTAACATTTAATTGATTCCATGAGGAATTTTGTCGATGGAATAGGTTTTCTGCATGTCCGTTTTTTATTGTACCCGCACAAATTGACATACATGAACAAATATTTTTATTGAGGAGGGGATCTTATGACACAGCCAAAAAAACCGTTTCTGGTGCTTTTGGCCATGTTGATGGTGCTGTCCTTCGCCGGCTGCACCAGCGGAGGCGGCAATGACGCCAGCCCGGCGAAGCAGGAGAACACAGAGGGGGAGAGCAAGGAAAATGGCGGACAAAAGGAGGCTTCCGCCAAGCCTGCGGTAGTCCGTTTTGCCGGACTGTCGGCGGAGACCTTCAACCAGCACACAAGTGAAAGTGCGGAAACGTCGAAGCTGATGGAGTATATTTATGGAAACATGCTTGAATTGATTTATGACGAAGATACAGACAACGTGAAATTTATTCCAAATCACGCCGTTGATTTGCCGGAGACAAGCGACAACAAAACATGGATCTTCAAGCTCAAGGAAGGACTGAAATGGTCAGACGGCACGCCGATAACGGCACATGATTACGAATATTCATATCAGATGCTGCTGGACCCGAAGCTGGTCAACCGCAGTGCATTCATGTTATTCGATAATATACCTGTTGTAAGCGCTAACAAATATTTCAAGGGCGAGGCCAAATGGGAAGAGGTCGGCATTAAAGCGAAGGATGATCTGACGCTGGAAATCGTGCTGGAGACGGAAATGCCGGAAATCGACGTTTTTCTTAGCTTTGCGGGCGGATTACCAACATCGCCTGTTCACAAGCAACTGTATGAAGCCGGGATGAATGCGGATAGAACCGCTACAACCTACGGAACGACGCTGGAGCAAGTCCCTTCCAGCGGAACATATCGCCTGAAGGAATGGGTTCGCGACCAGTACCGCGTATTCGAGAAAAACCCGGATGCGCCGCTGAAAGACGTGTATACGCCGGATCGCATCGAGAGCCGGGTCGTCTCGGAGAGTGCGACGCGCATGCAGCTGTGGGAGAAAGGCGAGATCGAAAATGTCACGATCAGCGGGGAGCAGTTCGACAAATATGGCGACGATCCGAGAGTTGTGTATACCGAAGCCAGAGGCGTGTGGGGATATTATATCAACTCGGAGTCGAAGGAAAATCCGATTCTGGCGAACAACGACCTGCGTAAAGCATTGTTTTATGGAATCGATCGCGAAAAAATAGCAAAAGGGATATTTAAAACCTACAAGCCTGCGCCGTATTATATCGCGACCCTGTGCATGGTAGGTGACTATAAGGATGGCCTAAGATATCGGGATACGGATGCAGCCAAAGCGATATTGCCTGAAGGAACAGGCTATGATGCGGAGCTTGCGAAAGAATACTTCGACAAAGCTTTTGCGGCGAACGGCAACAAGAAGATTACGATCGAGATCACTTACTTCGACGGTCAGGAAAATATGAAGAGAACGGCAGAAATGACGGAAGAGCTGTACGAGAAACTGTTCGGCCCAGACCGGCTCGACATCAAGCTGCGCGCCATGCCGCCTAGCGCCGCTTACGACGCTTATCGGGATGGAGATTTCGATCTGGGTATCGGATCTATCACCCAGAATGCCTTTAATCCATGGTCCAGCATGAAGGCATGGAGAACCGACTTCCCGAACCGTTCCCACCGCTTCAGCAGTCCGGAATTCGACGAGCTGCAAAAGCGGACGACGACCGGAGATTTGCTGCTGAAGCCGCAGGAAAGGCTCGAGGCATTGGCGGAAATGGAAAAAATGCTCCTCGAATATGTTCCGCAAATTCCGCTGTTCCAAAATGATAATGCGGTGCTGTATCAGGATCGGATTGAATTAAAGGCCAAAGGGAAGTACTTCCCGTCGGTTGAATTTGCTCCATTGCAATCCATTATTCATGACTAGATAAAAGGTGGAGACCTTGCGAAACGATCCGCTGCGCGAGGTCTCCGAATTTGCGAAAAGGAGCTTCAGGCCCATGCTGCGTTACATATCGCAAAGACTGGTTGCGATGGCAATCACTTTGTTTTTGATCATCAGCCTGTTATTCTTTTTGATCCATTCGATGCCCGGGAGCATCGTAAGCGATCCGATGCTCCCGCTGGACGTGAAGGAGCGCATTGAAGCGAAATATCATTTGGACAAGCCGCTTGTTGTTCAATACGTATATTTTTTGCAGGATTTCCTGACCTTCAATTTCGGAGACTCCATCAAGATGCAGCCGAATGTCCCGGTCTTCAATATTATTAAGGACAAGCTGCCGATCACGATTCAGCTTAATGTTTTCGCGCTTATCTTTACGCTGCCGATCGGCATCATGTTCGGTATTTGGGCAGCGCTCAAGAAGAATACCGCCACGGATCATGCGCTTAATATTATGGTCGTGCTGTTCATCTCGGTGCCGTCCTTCGTCCTCGCGGCGCTGCTGCAGTATATCGTCGCATTCAAATGGGAGCTGGTCCCGATCCTGCTCTCGGCGGAGCAGTCGATGAGCTGGACGAAGCTGAAATCGATGATTTTGCCGGTTCTGGCGTTATCCTTCGGTGAAATCGCGATCATTACCCGTTATTTGCGGGCGGAATTATGCGAAGCGCTCAACTCGGACTATATGCTATTGGCCCGCACGAAGGGACTGACCCTCGCGCAAGCGACCCTGCGCCATGCGATTCGCAACTCGTTCGTTCCGCTGGCGAATATTATTATTCCGTTATTCTTCTCGATCCTGTCGGGAGCAATCGTTATCGAAAATATTTTCGGCGTCCCGGGACTCGGCTCCCTCGTCGTCAACTCGATTAATGCTCTCGATCACCCGTTAACGATTGCCATCATGTTCTTTTATTCCTTGATCGGCTTGATCAGTATTTTAGTCGTGGACTTGTCATACGGCATCATTGATCCGCGGATCCGCATGGGAGGGAAGAAATGATGAAAATCGAAATCGAGAAACGCCAGGGGCAGAACCCTTTCGAGCTGGTGCAGCGGGAGAAGCAGCTTGCCGATCAGAAGTTCGAGGGCCAGGCGATCGGCTTTTTCAAGGACGCGATGCTCCGTTTCCGCAAAAATAAAGCGTCCACCGTCGCCGCTTTTTTTATCGGCTTGATCATCCTGATGGCAATCATCGCACCGCTGATCAGCTCCTTTACATACCGCGAGCAGAATATTGAATGGACCTTGCTGCCGCCACGCGTGCCGGGACTGGAGAAGCTGGGCATCTTCGACGGCACGAGGACGATGGACATTCAAAAGGCCAGTCTGGATGTGAAGTATAAAGACAGTGTCGTTAAAATTATCGACGAATTCGAAATGGATTATCGCGGCCGCAAAATACCGATGGTCAAAGCGAAAGTTAACATGTATCAATTGAAAGATGCAAAAGATCAATATTTCTGGATGGGCACGGACTCGCTGGGACGGGATCAGTGGACCCGTCTGTGGAAAGGGACGCGAATTTCGCTTCTGATTGGATTTATGGCCGTTACGATTAACGTGCTGATCGGCATTACCTACGGATCGATTTCCGGTTATTACGGCGGCAAGGTGGACATGATTCTGCAGCGGATTATCGAAATTTTGAACGGCGTGCCGCAGCTTGTGCTCGTCATTCTATTCGTCATGTATTTGGGAGCAGGGATAGTCCCGATCATTCTGGCGATGGTCATCACCGGCTGGATTGGGATGAGCCGCATGATTCGAGCCCAGTTCTACAAATACAAGGGGCAGGAATATGTATTGGCATCACGAACGATGGGGGCCAAGGATCGGGCGCTTATCTTCCGGCACATTCTGCCGAACGCCATCGGCCCGATCATTACGCAAGCGACGCTTGCCGTTCCGGGCGCTATATTCACCGAGGCGTTCCTGTCTTATCTCGGATTGGGGATCGCGGCGCCCGATCCTTCGATTGGCGTTCTTCTGTCGGATGGTCAGAAATTGCTGCTCGATCATCCATATTTGACGCTGTTCCCGGCCATCGTCATCTCGATTCTGATGCTCTCGTTCAACTTGTTCGGGAACGGACTGCGGGATGCCTTTGATCCGACGTTAAGAGGCCAAGAATAGGAGCGGGGTGAGAACAGATGACTGCGACACCGAATAAGGATACGATTTTGCAGGTCAAGGACCTGCGCATTACGTTCAACACCTTTGCGGGCAAGGTGCATGCCGTGCGCGGCGTAGGCTTCGATCTGCATCGCGGGGAGACGCTGGCGATAGTCGGCGAATCGGGCTCGGGCAAATCGGTGACGAACAAAGCGGTTATGGGCATTTTGTCCAAAAACGCCAATATAGAGAATGGAAGCATCCTCTATCAAGGGGATGATCTGACCCAATATACGGAGCGGCAATTTACGCAGATCCGCGGGTCCAAAATCGCGATGATCTTTCAGGATCCGATGTCTTCGCTGAATCCGATCATGAAGGTCGGGAAGCAGATTATGGAAGCGCTGCGGGCGCATAACATCAGCAAGGCGAAGGCGCGGCAAAGAGCGCTGGAGCTGATGATCGCGGTCGGCATTCCCGATCCGGAGAAGCGGTTCGAGCAGTATCCGTTCCAATTTTCCGGGGGGATGAGACAGCGGATCGTGATCGCCATCGCGCTGGCGAGCGATCCGGAAATCTTGATCTGCGACGAGCCAACGACGGCGCTGGATGTGACAATTCAAGCGCAAATTCTCGATCTGATCAAGCAAATTCAGAAGGAGCGCCAGTTATCCGTCATTTTTATTACGCATGATCTGGGCGTTGTGGCGAATGTGGCGGATCGGGTAGCGGTCATGTATGCCGGCAAAATCGTGGAATACGGCACGGTGGATGAAATTTTCTACAATCCGAAGCATCCGTATACCTGGAGCCTGCTCGTCTCGATGCCGGATCTGGATACGAGCTCATCGGATGAGCTGCTCGTTATTCCGGGGACGCCGCCGAATATGCTGTATCCGCCGAAGGGGGACGCGTTCGCGCCGCGGAACCGGTATGCGATGCGGATTGACTTCGAAGAAGAGCCGCCGATGTACCAAGTGAGCGAGACGCATTTCGCAGCCACGTGGCTTCTTCACCCGCAGGCTCCGCCCGTGCAGCTTCCCGATGTCCTGAAGCGGCGGATAGCGCAGCAAACCGAAAGGCTGGTGCGATAACATGACGAATTCGACGGTAACGCCGGTGCTGGAAGTGAAAAATCTGAAGCAGTATTTCACGAGCGGCTTCGGACGAAAGAAGACGGTGCTGAAGGCGGTCGACGATGTCAGCTTTACGATTTACAAGGGGGAGACGTTCGGTCTCGTCGGCGAATCCGGCTGCGGCAAGACGACGACCGGCAGGACGATTATCCGTCTGTACCAGCCGACGGGCGGGGAGATCTATTTCAATGGAAAGCTGATCTCGGGACCATTGAGCAAGGACGGGAGACAAGAAGTGACACGCGGCATGCAGATGATTTTCCAGGACCCGATCGCTTCGCTCAACCCGCGTATGACGGTGAAGGAAATTATCGGGGAAGGGCTGAAAATCAACAAGCTGTGCAAGAACGAAAAAGAGATGCTTGCCATGGTCTATGACATTTTGGAGACCGTCGGCTTGACGAAAGAGCATGCGAGCCGGTACCCTCATGAATTTTCCGGAGGCCAGCGGCAGCGGATCGGCATCGCGCGGGCGCTGATTACGAACCCCGATCTGATCATCGCGGACGAACCGATATCGGCGCTGGACGTCTCCATCCAGGCCCAGGTGCTGAATCTGCTGAACCGGCTGCGGAAGAAGCTCGGATTGACGATATTGTTCATCGCGCATGATCTGTCGGTCGTCAAATATTTTTCCGATCGGATCGGTGTGATGTATAACGGCAAGCTCGTGGAGTTGGCCCGTGCCGATGAATTGTACATGCAGCCGCTGCATCCGTACACACAGTCGCTGCTGTCGGCGATACCGCTGCCGGATCCGCATCACGAGCGGAACCGCAAGCGGATATACTACAATCCGGACATCCATGATTACAAGTCGGAGCGTCCGGAGCTGACGGAGATTCGGCCGGGTCATTTTGTCTATGCGTCTCCGTCGGAGGCCGAGGCCTACAGGAAAAAAGTGTCGCTCTAGGCGATCCTTAATGCACCGCGGCACTCAGAGGCGGATCTGAGGCGCGGTGTGTTTCATTCTGGCAATGAAAACGCGATCGGCCGCAGCCCTAGATACAGCCGTTTTGTGCCGCGGGTGGCTCTAGTTCTTGACGATGACTACCTATTTATGTATGATTTCCGAAAGGGGAGGGAGGAAGACATGTACATATACCGGTTGGAAGCGTCATCGGCGCAGGGAACGTTCGTATGCATCGTGGCCGCGGAGTCGGAAGCAGAAGCGTTCGCGCATGCGGAAGCGCATTTGACGCGCGAAGCGCCAGGCGCGGAATGGACAGACCTGGCGTTGCTGGAAAAGAAGCGCTGCGGCACGGGCAGCGGATATGTCATCCCCTCCCGTTAAGCCAGGCTGTTGATCGTGGGCGATGTTCGCTTGCCAACCGCAACATGACGGAAGGAGAGAAGATAGTGCGTATAGTATGTATTGCCGGGAGCAATCACGCGGATGCGACCAGCTCCAAGCTGGCGCGTTATATTGCCGCGCGGCTGCAAGAAAAGGGTCATGAGGCGGAGGTCGTGGAGCTTCATCTCCTGCCGCTGCCTCTGTACAATCCGGATGTGGATGAGGAGAATGCGAACGTGCTTCGCTTGAAGAAGGCGGTCAAGGAGAGCGACGCGATTGTGCTGGCGACGCCGGAGTACCATGGCAGCCTGTCGGGCGTGCTGAAGAACGCCCTTGATTATTTGAACTGGGATTATTTCAATAATAAGGTGGTGCTGTCCGTCAGCTCGGCTGGCGGGGCGGTGGGCGTCAGCTCTTTGTCCCATCTCCAGACGATCGTACGGAACCTGCACGGAATCAATTGCCCGGAATGGATCTCGATCGGAGGAGATCAGCGGGAGTTTACGGCGGACGGCGTGCCGTCGCATGAAAATGTCGTTCAGCGCGTGAACAAGACGCTGGATTATTTCCTGGCGTTGGCTAAGAATACGCGCGACCTCTAGCAGGTTGCCCGGATGGACTTATAAGACGATCGAACAAGCCCGCCCTTGCTTGGGGCGGGCTTGGTTTTTGCCGGTAAGAGTATATTCCCTGCAAATCGCTACTTCGACAGCGGGCGCCGGAAATTGCCGATGACGCCGACGGTCTCCACGATATTGACGAACGCCTTCGGATCGATCTCCATGATGCTGCGCTTCAGATCGGGCAGTTCGTAGCGGGTCGTCACGGTCATGAGCATATCCTTCTCGATATCGGTGAAAGCCCCCCGGGTTTTGATCACGGTTACGCCGTGCGGAAGACAGAGCAGTTTGTTGATTAGCGCTTCCTTCTCCCGGGTAATGATAAAGACGGTCACCTTGTAATGGTTGATATAGATCGTGCCGATGACTTTGCCTGTCGTGAAGATGGACACCATGGAATAGAGGACAAGCTCCCACTCCTGGGATATGTATCCGTGCGAGAAAATAACGGCGCCGTTCAAGATGATCAGGATGTTCTGAATCGAGAAATCCCGATAGCGGGTCACGATCGAGCCGATGATATCGAAGCCGCCGGACGAACCGCCTACGCGCAGCGAGATTCCGCTTCCGATTCCGACGAGCGTCCCGCCGAAGACGGCGGCAAGCAGCGGCTCGTTGGTCACCGTATGGACGGGAATGACAGTCAGCAGCCAGGTCGTGGTGGCGACGCTGAGAATGCTGTATCCGATGAACCGCTTGCCCAGTACGAACCAGCCCCAGATCAGGATCGGAAGGTTGAAGGTGAAGTACAAGACGCTTGGATTCCACCCGGTCAAGTAATTCGTCACGAGCGAGACGCCCGATAACCCGCCGCTGAGCAGATGATGCGGAAGCAGAAACAGATTGAAGGAGGCGGCGATACAGGCGGCTCCGATAACAATAGTGATGCAGTGGAAAATTCGCTTCAACGTGATGTCACCTCATGAGGTAGTATTGGTCAGTTCGGAACTGGTATTCTGTCAATCGTTTATGTTATAATATGCTGGATATTCTTGAGTAGGCTTATGTTACCCACGTTGACCATAATATGATTACATGGTGGAAGTCCCCCGTGCAGGACCCCTCCGCATTGTATATGAGAAGACGAACGGCTGGAAGTGCCTTACGTCACCATTGTCGCGCTACTTAAGAATACAGACAAGGCTGTGGATTGTCCACAATGAAGGAGTATGAATATATTGAAGACATTTGTTGAATTCGGCCTGGAGCCGAAATTGCTCCAAGCGATTACGGAATTAGGGTTTGAAGAAGCCACTCCGATTCAAGAAAAAGCGATTCCGGTTGCAATGACGGGACGTGACTTGATTGGACAGGCTCAGACAGGAACAGGTAAGACCGCCGCATTTGGAATTCCGCTTATCTCCAAGATTGACCCGTCGGAAGAGCGAGTTGTCGCTCTCGTCATGACCCCTACCCGCGAATTAGCCATTCAGGTAGCCGAAGAGATCGGCAAGCTGACCCGATTCAAAGGAGTCCGATCCCTGCCGATCTACGGCGGACAGGATATTGGCCGGCAGATTCGCGCGCTGAAGAAGCATCCGCAGATTATTATCGGAACGCCTGGCCGCTTGCTCGACCACATTAACCGCAAGACGATTCGTCTGGCCGATGTGCAGACGGTCGTATTGGACGAGGCGGATGAGATGCTCGACATGGGCTTCATGGAGGATATCACGTCCATTCTGAGCCTCGTGCCGGAAGAGCGCCAGACGATGCTGTTCTCCGCCACGATGCCTCCGAACATCCAGAAGCTGGCGAATCAATTCCTGCGCGATCCGGAACACGTCTCCGTCATGCCGAAGCAGGTCAGCGCACCGCTGATCGAACAAGCCTATATCGAAGTGCCTGAACGGGCGAAGTTCGATGCGCTGAGCCGCTTGCTCGACATGGAGTCGCCGGAGCTGGCCATTGTATTCGGCCGCACGAAGCGCCGTGTCGACGAACTGTCCGAAGCGCTGCAGAAGCGCGGCTATTCGGCTGACGGCTTGCACGGGGATCTGTCCCAGAACCAGCGCGACAACGTCATGCGCAAGTTCCGGGACGGCAGCATTGACGTGCTGGTCGCGACCGACGTGGCCGCCCGCGGCTTGGACGTGTCTGGAGTGACCCATGTCATCAACTTCGACCTGCCGCAGGATCCGGAATCCTATGTGCACCGTATCGGCCGTACCGGCCGCGCGGGCAAGGAAGGAAGCGCCTGGTCGTTCGTGACGCCGCGCGAGATTGACCATTTGAACTTCATCGAGCGTGTGACACGCCACCGCATTCCGCGCAAGCCGATGCCGACGCTGGCGGATGCGATCGAGGGCAAGCAGCGCATCGTCGCCGAACGCTTGATGGAAGTGCTGAAGGATACCGATTTGAACGAATACAAAGGCATTGCGATTCAACTGCTGGAGCAGTACGATTCGGTGCATTTGCTGTCTGCGGCGTTCAAGCTGCTGACGGGCGAGAAGAAGGATGTCCAGATCTCGCTGACACCGGAAGAGCCGATTCGCGTGAAGCGCCGCAAGCCTGACCTGCGCTCCAGCGGGCGCAAGCTGTCGGCGCCGTATAACCGCGGAGGACGCCAAGGAGATCGCCGCGGCGGCTACGGCCGGGATAACCGCGGCGGATATGGCCGCGACAACCGGGGCGGCAGCCGCGGTGATAACCGGGATCGCAGCGGCGATCGCAGACCGCGCCGCTTCAACGACGAAGGTCGCCGCCAGCGCGACGAATAAGACGATTGGAAGTGCATCGGGATGGCCGAAGGCGTCCCCAGCATAAGAGAACACAAAGAGACCGCAGTGTGCGGTCTCTTTGTGTTCATAACGCCGAATTAGATAATAAGGGCGCGGCTCACGATAACCAACAGAATGAACAGTACCAGAATCGTACCTGTCGACGTCCAGAAACCGCCGTATCCTCCTACGTGGCTCATGTTACAACCTCCTTTAGAACTTGCAAAGGTTTTGAACTACAGTAGTATCATATGCCGGGGGGGCATTTGCGACTGAGCAAGTACCCAGAGCGCCTGGAAAATAGGCACTGGCACAGCAGGGGAGCTTTGTATTATAGTAGATAGGACAGGATGATGTATTCGAGGGGGAATGACCTTTGGAATTTCGAGGGATAATGGGCGGATTTTACCGCATTTCGGAATGGATTATGCGATTCTCGGTCACGAACGTGCTGTGGCTGCTCTGTTCGGCGCCGTTTTTCTTTTTTGTGCTGGTCAAATTGCTCGTCATGCAGCAAAATATGCTCAATGAATCGATCACGATGAATTGGATGATGGGACTTACCGCTCCGTTCACGCTCTTCCCGGCGACAGCCGCCATGTTCTCGGTAGGGCGCAAGTGGGTCATGGGCGAGACGGATGTCAAATTGCTCAAAACCTTCTTCAAGTCCTACAAAGAGAACTACAAGCAGGCCATGGTCGGCGGCATCTTCTACACGGTGCTGTTCGTGATTATGTATGTGGACTATACCGTATACATGACGCAGCTCCAGTCCATGCAGATTATCGGATTCGTCATGCTCGGACTGCTCATCGTCTTGTTCGTGTCGCTGTTTAATTTTTTCTCGATGGTGGCACACTATCATATGAAAACGGTTCAGCTGGTCAAAAACAGCATACTGCTGACGCTGATCCGTCCGCTTCGCATCATCATGACGACCGTCGTCAGCGGCGCCATTTTATATTTCAGCTTGTTCAAATGGCCGTTCCTGCTCATCTTCTTCGCAGGCTCAGTCATCGCCTACTACGCTTTCTTCAACTTCTATGCGGTCTATCAGAAGATGCAGGACCAGCATCAGCGCATGCAGGAACAGGAGGAAGCGGGAGAAGAGCCGGAGAAGGACGCCGATACCGAAGTGCGCTTCGATGAAGTCGATCGCGCGCCGGTCAAGGAGTATGAGGACGGGAACCGTTACTCCCGTCGATAGGCCGAACGGCTTACCGGGCGTCGGGGAAGCTGCTTCGCAGGCTTGGCCCGGATTGGGAATAAAGTACCGGTTTACATTTGCTGTCGTCCGCTATATAATAAAAATACTTCCTGCGATGTACGTGTCGGCTTTCGTTGTTTTGAACCAATGTTTGTTTCTAGGGAGTCCTATATCGAAGTGCAGCTGGCAAGCCCTCTTGAAGGGAAGTCAAAAGCATTTTTGCGGACACCCACCTGCCAGAGCAGGTTCAGAAACATAAGAGCCAAACGGCATAGGCGGGTTTTCCTATTGACATTTCAGCCACCTTTCATGTGAATGACCATTCGCATGGAAGGTGTTTCTCTTTATTGGACACATTTTTCCTTCCGTTCACCCCGGAACAGTGATACACTATAGATAAGTGAGCAACGGCTGTCATGAAAAGGAGGAACACGCTTTTGTCACTCAAACGAGTATTGGTCGGCATTCTTCGCAGTTTTGAATCCAGCGGCGATCGTGCCAAAGACCCCAAATTGAAAACGCATTACTATCAAATGTCCCGGGATAAAGCATGGGAAGAAATCGCATCGACATTGAAGAAAATTCAGGGGTACAAAATACTTCATGAGGTTCCTTCTGTCGGTGAAATCACTATGGAGAAACGGACGATGACCGGACGGACGATGGATATTACCGTCTCTGTCATCAACGTGGGACCAATGAGAACGGCGGTTGATATTTACTCGGCTTCACGCGGGGGATTAGGTGATTTGGGCGCCAATTATCGCGTAATACTCGATTTGTTCGCTGTCTTGGACAAGAAGCTGGCGGCATATAAAGTAAATAGTTAAGGAAGCGGCCGCCGAATAGAGGCAAGGGGCACTGCCTGACGATAAAGCGAGAGGAGAGCCGAAACTCTTCTCTCGCTTTTGTTCACCCTGGAAGCGAGCTTACAGCAAGCTTTTGACCGCTTCGATCGCTTTCTCGTAATTCGGATGCTCCGTCATCTCGCCCAGCACTTCGACATAGCGAATCGTGTTGTCTCGGTCAATGACGAAGATGGAGCGCATATCAAGCTGAAGCTCCTTAATGAGGACGCCGTAGGCTTCGCCGAATGTGTTGCCCTTGTAGTCGGACAGCATGACGACATTCTCGACGCCTGCCGCGCCGCACCAGCGGGCTTGCGCGAACGGAAGGTCGGCGCTCACCGTCAGCACGACGACGTTGTCGCCAAGCTTGCCTGCTTCTTCATTGAAGCGGCGGGTCTGCGCATCGCATACGCCCGTATCGATGGAAGGAACGACACTGATGAGCTTAATTTTGCCTGCGAAATCGTTCAGGCCTGCAACCTCCGTCAACGATTTGTTCAACTGGAATTCTGGAGCTTGGTCTCCAGCCTTCAATTCCGGGCCCACCAGCGTGATGGGATTGCCCTTGAGCGTAGCTTGACGTTCATTAGCCATATCGTTAGCCTCCTTCAATAAAGTGACGGTAATTTATCGAGGTCGTTCAAAAAGTACGCTTTTCATAACGAAGAGATGCCCCTTTTTGAACAGTCATTTACCTTATTTTTCATTATAAAGCTTTGCTTGTACGATTGTCCAATGTCCGTTCGTGATAGGTTCCCCGCATCCATGAGAACGATTGGAGAGTTCAGGCCGGCGGAGAGAGAGGAAGAGAAGACCCGTGATATTTATTCGTTATGAAAATTGGCGCAGTTATATCAAGCAGTTCCCGGTAACGACGCTCCTCATTATCGCGAATGTGGCCATGTTTATCGTGCTCGCGCTGAATGGGGGAAGCCAGGATAACATGACGCTGTTCCGCTTCGGAGCCGTCTTGAAGATGGAGCCGTACGCCAGCGAGACTTGGCGGCTGGCGACAGCCATGTTCCTGCATTCGGGATTCCAGCATCTCCTGTTCAATATGTTCGCGTTATTCGTGTTCGCGCCGCCGATGGAGCGGATCCTCGGCTCCTTCAAATATGCCGTGCTGTTTCTGCTGAGCGGCCTGCTTGGCAATGCGGCGGCCTTGTATCTGTCGGAATGGGGAACCTTGGCCGTCGGGGCCTCGGGCGCGATTTATGGCGTGTACGGAGCCTATCTGTTCATCGCTGTATTTCAACGATGGGCGCTCGATCAGGCATCCCGGAAGACGATTATGATTATTCTTGGCATCGGGATCGTGCAGTCGTTCGTCATCACCGGCATTAGCTGGAGCGCCCATTTGGGCGGCATGGCTGCCGGGTTTCTGCTGTACGCCGTCCTGCAGCGCATTCGGCAGTAGCGGCGGGCAACGCACCGCAAGACCGTATTATTAAGTAGAACGGAGCGAGACATTCGTGGAACTTAGGCAATTGTTGTACTTCGTGAAGGTAGCCCAGAAGGAGCATGTGACGCAGGCGGCGGAGGAGCTTCATGTCGCCCAGTCTGCCGTAAGCCGGCAGATTCACCAATTGGAGGAGGAGCTTGGCGTCAAGCTGTTCCTGCAGAAGGGGCGCAACCTGCAGCTAACGCCGGTAGGGCAGTTGTTCTGCAGCCGCGCGGAAGCGGTGCTCAAGGATCTGGAGCGTGCGGTTCAGGAGGTGCAGGAATTCATGCATCCGGAGCTGGGAGAGGTGCGGATCGGATTTCCGCACAGCTTGGGAATCCATCTCATTCCGAAGCTGGTGGCCGAGTTCCGGAAGCGGCACCCGAACGTGAAGTTCCGCTTCAAGCAGGGCATGTACCCGTCCCTCATTCGGGACATCGTATCGGGGGAAGTCGACCTCGCATTCATCTCCCCCTATCCGAAGGATAGCGATATGGTGACCGGGGAGATCGTGCTGAATGAGGAGCTGCTCGCCATCCTTCCGCCGAACCATCCGCTGGCCCAGGAGGAGACGATCTCCCTGAAGCAGCTGAAGGAAGAGACATTCGTCATGTTCAGCCCCGGATATTCGCTGCGGCCCATCGTATGGGATGCCTGCATGAAGGCAGGCTTCACGCCGCATATCGGCTTCGAAGGGGAAGAGACGGAGACGATTCGAGGACTTGTGGCAGCCGGCATGGGAGTAAGCCTGCTGCCGGATATGGCGCTCCAGCATACATCGGAGCTTCAGCCGGCCCGCGTCAGGGTGATCGATCCGGTCGTGACGCGGTCCATCGGCTTGATTCGCCGCATCGACGAGAAGCTGCCCCTGGTCGCTCAGACCTTTCATGCCTTTTTGCTGCAATATTTCAGGGAGCACCAGGGAGGCAAGCGCGGGCCAGGGAACCCGGATTCGGAGACAAATGAGCTTGAGCTGCTGTAGCCGGGCCGGGAGCTTCCACGGCATACAGAAGAGCCCCTTCGGACCTGCATCGCAGGCGAAGGGGCTTTTGTCAGGCGATTACTCCCGGTTGTTCGCGAAGATCATAATGAACTTGAGCAGTTCCAGAAGCGAGATGAGGGCAGCCGCTACGTACGTCAGGGCGGCAGCGTTCAATACTTTGGCGACGCCGCGTTCCTCTTCGTTCGTAATGAAGCCTTCGGATACCATCAGCTCGCGCGCGCGGTTGCTGGCGTTGAACTCGACCGGCAGCGTGACCAGTTGGAACAACACGGCGGCCGAGAAGAACAAAATCCCGACGAGAAGCAAGTTCGACCATTGGAACAGCAGCCCGGCAATGATGAGGAAAGGCGCCGCGCCCGACGTCAGATTCACGAGCGGGAACATGCGGTGCCGCAGCACGAGCATCGGATACGATTGCTGATGCTGAATCGCATGGCCGACTTCGTGACAGGCGACCGAGATGGCCGAGATCGAGCTCTCGTAATAGACCGGCTCCGACAGCCGGACGACCCGATGAATCGGATCATAGTGGTCGGTCAAGGCTCCCTGCACAGGCTCGATCGGAACGTCATGAAGTCCGTTCGCATCGAGCATGCGCCGAGCCGCTTCGTAGCCGGTCATGCCGCTGCTGGCCTGCACTTGCGTGAAACGGTTGAACGTGCCTTTTACACGGAATTGGGCCCAGATCGAGATCCCGAGCGCAATAAAAATCAAAAAATCCATAGGATGAAATAAAATCATATTGTTGCCTCCTATCCGGTACAGATGATGCGAGCTTATTCAGGACCGAAGATGTCACATCATGAAATGATTGTTCTTGTCAATAAAGGTGAGCAGCACTTCGATGCAGGCCGCGCTCTGGGCGCCGAGACGGTTGAACAGTCTGCGGGCTTGGGTCGGCTTCAGCTGATCGAGCATCGGCTTCAATTCCTTCGCCTCGCGCTCCAGCTTCTGCATGTGCAGCTGCAGCTCCGTCAGCCGGTCGGCAAGCTCCTGTTCCGCCGATGCGTGCCTCAGCTGCGCGAAATACTGCTTGATTTCCTCCAGCGAATATTTCTCTCTCTTCATTTGATGTATACGTTTGAGCCGCTCGATGGTTTCAAGGCTGTACAGACGATAGTTCGTATCTGTCCGTCCTGCCGGCTCGATTAGACCGATTGTCGTATAATAATCAATTGTCCGCTGGCTGACCTTCGCCGCACGGGCAAGCTCTCCGATCCGAATTAGCGACTTATTCCCATCGTCCTCACCTCACTTTTTTTACTCTAAGAGGTTGTTCAAAGAGTACGCTTTTGCTCACGAGGTTACACAAGAAGGTGCTTGACATCGAACCTTGCACTCACTTTCGAAGAGCGTATCGTTCCGAAGCATGTTTCCTCCGGAAACCTTATAGCTCATTTAGTATTGGGCCTGTATTGCGCTGCTTCTTGTTCAAGTCCCCGCAACCTTCTCGGTACTGAAAACCGCTCTCTCTGAACTCTTATTTATATGATACTAAAAACCAAACCATACAGTCAAACGTGATGGTTTGGCGAAAAAAGCACAATTTTTGAATGATTTTGCAAGTGAGCTCACAGGTCGATTTTCCCGCGAAAACATAGAAAAAAAGCCGGCTAGCGCACTTTTTTGTCCGGCTTAATGAACAAGAACACGAGGATGAGCGCAATGACGGAGAGGACCGTGACAACGATAAAAATAAGCCGGTGGGACTTGTCCATCATCCAACTGAACAGCGGCGGCCCGAAGGCGACTCCGAGGAAGCGAAGGCTGCTGTAGAGCGATGTGATCATGCCGCGTTGTGCCTTCTCCACCGTGCCGGTGATCATCGTGTTCAGACATGGCAGCAGCAAGCCCGTCCCGATGCTGCTCACGGTAATGAGCGCGATAAAGCCGTACACGTTTTTGTAGAAGAAAATCGTGCATCCAAGCGAAATCGCCATAAGCAGAAGTCCGATATTCATCAGCCAGCGCATCAGCACGCCGTTCTTCTTGATGAGCGAACCGGTAAGATAGGCGGTCGTCACCATGCCGAGCAGCGGAATGGCTAGGACAAGACCTTTGACGATCCCTTTCAAATGGTACGGCTTTTCCTCCAAAATGTCGGATAAATAGAACAGGATGCCGAACAGGATAAACAAGGACAGCGCCCCGGCAAAAAAGGCGGGAACGAGCCAGCGCCCCTGCTGCTTGAAGATTTGTCCAATGTTCTGAATATACGTTTTGAGCGGCTGCGGCTTCTGCTTCCGTTCCGGTTCCTTAATGAGGAAAATGACCGCGACCAGCGACAAGGCGCAAAATACGGGAAAAGCAAAAAAGGGCGCCGTCCACGTCAACAGGGCAAGCGCCGAACCGAGGATCGGGCTAATCACCTTGCCGCTGCCGTTGGAAGCTTCGATCAGTCCCAAAGCCTGGCTCTCCTGGGCGTCCTTATACAAATCGCCGACGAGCGCCATCGCGATCGAGGCGGTTCCGGCCGCACCCAGACCCTGTACCGCCCGGAAGCCGATCAGGATGCCGTACGATTCCCATAAGGCTCCAAGCCCGGTGACGATCCCGGCCGCCCCGTAAATAATCAGCGAAGGGATAATAATCGCCTTGCGTCCGAAGCGATCCGACAAATAGCCGGCGATCGGAATGATAAGGCCCGCCGATACGGAGAACAGCGTAATGATGAGACTGGTCTGCAGCTGAGTCAGGTGCAGATGGCGCTTGACCTCCGGCAAAATGGGAACAAACATCGAGTTGCCCAACACGAGCACAAGCGGAACGGTGGCGATTGCCGTATATTCAAGCCATAGGGAGGAGCTTCGTTGTGTGGCCATGATCAGGTTCCTTTCCTGCGTAATATCTGGAGAGCAATCATTGCAATCACGTCGTTACTATTCCCAAGGGAGGAAGGAGTCATACCCGCGGCAAATGGGCGAAAGGATCGTATTTTATGCAGAAAAAGGGTACAATACATACAAAAGCACATGTTCAGACTTGCCTGCCGGAGTGCGGGCCCGGGCAACGGGGTTAAGAACTAACGCGGAAAGCATAAAGGAGAGATTACCGTAAATGAAAAAGAGTGCAGGCGTGCTGATCATCGGCGTGCTGTTCATTCTCTTTGGGGTGTGGCAGAATCTCAGCCAGTCTTCGGTCTCTTCGACCGAAATGAGACAAGGGTCGGCCGAAGTCGAAGTCGCCCTGCCGGAAGAGACAGGCCCCCAAGTAGGGAAGCTGGCGCCTCCGTTCACGCTCGAGACCGCCGAAGGAACGAAATATAAGGTGGGCGGCAAGCAGGATAAACCGATCTTTTTGAATTTCTGGGCTTCCTGGTGCACGCCGTGTCAGGCAGAAGCGCCTGATCTTGTCAAACTGTATGCGAAATATAAGGATAAGCTCGAACTTCTGTCGGTTAATGTGACGAATGATGATACGAAGGAAAAAGCGAAGGAGTTCGTGAACCAGTACGGGATGGTCAACCCGGTGCTCTGGGACGAGAAGGGAGAGGCTTTCAAGCTGTATAACGGCATTGCCTTTCCGACCAATATTTTGATTGACAAAAACGGAGTCATTCGCGAGCTGTTCATCGGACTGCGCCCGCCGAAGGACCTGGAAAAGGCCATCGACAAGCTCATTGACTGACACTGGGGGTAACGGAAAAGAGGCCTGTGCATTAGGCTGAAATTCGGGCTGCTAAAACTGCACCATTTCCCCAGGCCCGTCTTTCCGATAGGACAAATCCGAAAAACTGCACGATTTCCCTAGACATGTCTATCTGATAGGAGATCCGCAAAACCGCACGATTTCTCCAGGTACCCTATTCGGTAAGCGAAATCCTGCGTAAATACAGCATTTCGATATGGACGACTTTTACCAGAAAGGGAATCCTGCAAAATTGCAGGAATTTCACCCGTTTCGCTTCGGTTTGAAGCAAAAGGGCCTAAAATGATGTAGATTTGCAGCAATTCCTCGGATGTGGGTTCATTGAGCCGAAATTACTGTAAAATAGCAGCAATTCCCTCCTATGTTCAAGCCGCAGGAGGCATCGATGCCTCCTGAAGGCGATGATGCCCCTGTGCTTGGCAGGAATTCCTGTTACGGAGTAAACGTCATGGGGGAAAAGTGTATTTTTTCCAGTCTTCCGGCGAGTCGAGGGTGAAGAATCAAGGGGGTCCCATTGCAGTGAGTACCGCAATGGGACCTCCCCCTTCGTCTTGTCCGCGAAGAGATTAATGGTTAACGAGCCCCAGCGGTTCCCGGCGTTCGGAAACGAGAGCCACCTTTTCTTTGCCCATAAGCGCATACCGTATGCTGTCTAGCAGAGCTTCCCAACTCGCTTCTATCACGTTGCTGGAGACGCCGACCGTGCTCCATGTATTTTGAGAATCGGTCGACTCGATGAGGACCCGCACCTTGGCCGCTGTCGTATCATTCTCGTCCAATACGCGTACTTTATAATCGGTGAGATGCATATCTTCAATAAAAGGGTAATGGCGGACGAGCGCTTTGCGCAGCGCGTTGTCGAGCGCATTCACCGGCCCGTTGCCTTCGGCGGCCATGTACACCGTCTCATCGCCGACATTCAGCTTCACGATCGCTTCCGAATTGACTGAACGATCGGCCGCCTTCTCGACGATCATTTTGAAAGAGGCGAAGGTGAACGGCTCCTCGTGCGTTCCGGTCGCCTGGCGAAGCAGCAATTCGAGCGAGGCGTCCGCGCCTTCGAATTGGTATCCCTGGTGCTCCAGCTCTTTGATGCGCTCGATAATGGCGCGGGTTGTCGGATTGCTGGCATCCAGCTCATAACCGAGCTGCTGCGCCTTGGACAAGACGTTGCTCTGGCCGGCCAGCTCCGAGACGAGCACCCGCTGCTTGTTGCCGACCTCCCCGGGCTCGATATGCTCGTACGTGCGGGAATCCTTCATAATCGCCGATACGTGGATCCCTCCCTTGTGAGCAAAGGCGGCATTCCCGACGTAAGGCTGGTTGACCGGCATGTTGACATTGGCGATCTCGCTGACATACCGTGCGACTGAAGTCAATTGCTTGAGCTGATCGGCGGAGACGCAGGAGTATCCCAACTTCAACTGAAGATTCGGGATGATGGAGCACAGATTGGCATTGCCGCACCGCTCGCCGTAGCCGTTCATCGTGCCTTGGACCTGGGTCGCTCCCGCTTCCACCGCAGCCAGCGTGTTGGCGACGGCCAACTCGCAGTCATTATGCGTATGGATGCCGAGCTTGATGTTGACATGGCTTTTGACGTCGCGGACGATGCTCGCGATCTCGTGCGGCAGCGTTCCGCCGTTCGTGTCGCACATCACGACCCAGTCGGCTCCCGCCTCCTCGGCGGCGCGAAGCACGGCCAGCGCGTATTCGGGATTATGCTTGTAGCCGTCGAAGAAATGCTCCGCATCGAGCATCACTTCCATGTGGGCCCGCTTCAAGTAGGCGACAGAGTCCGAGATCATGGCCAGATTCTCCTCCAGCGTCGTCTCCAGCGCCGTATGGACGTGGAAATCCCACGACTTGCCCACGAGTGTCGCCGCGGGAACCCCCGCTTCGATGATGCGGTTCAGGCTTACGTCTTGCTCGGCCCGCGACATTTTGCGGCGGGTGCTGCCGAAGGCTGTCAACTTCGCTTGCCAGGAATACGACTTGACCCGCTTGAAGAACTCGATGTCCTTGCCGTTGCTGCCCGGAATCCCGCCTTCGATATACGACACCCCGAAGGCGTCCAGCTTGCGCGCGATTTTTATTTTATCATCCGCGGACAGGCTGATTCCTTCGCCTTGAGTGCCGTCGCGCAGCGTGGTATCAAAAATGGAAACGAATGTCGACATACTTGAAACCCCCTTCATTTAGTGCACGGACGATACCGTTCCGAAACTATATTTTCCTATTATAGCATTCGAAAGAAAGATGTATAGTCCGTAATTTGTGCGGGGGAGAAAAGTGCTGCGGTTGTATTGGCCTCCAAAAAGCGGTAAAATGGAACTAGAACAGTTGTTCTCTTGTGGAACACTTCCATGAAGGAAGAAAGGTGAGAGAAATGGGCGGTAAGGAAGAGGCGCGTGACCGGGTCGATCGGCATTATCCGCCGAAGGGCCGTGTCATCCTCCATGTGGATATGAACGCATTTTATTGCTCCGTTCATGAAGCCGAGGACCCGGAGACGTACCGGGACAAGCCGACGGCGGTCGCGGGGAGCATCGAGCTGCGCAAGGGAATTATTGTCACCTGCTCCTATGCGGCCCGGAAGAGAGGCGTACGGACCGGCATGCTCGTGAAGCAGGCGCTGCGGCTCTGTCCCCAACTTGTCCTGATCCGCCCGGATTTCTATCTGTACCGGCGTTATTCACAGGCATTTATTGCGATTGCACGCGATTATACCCCTTTGGTTGAAGTCGTCTCCATTGACGAATGCTATATGGATATCAGCGGCTCGAAGTTATTCGGCACGCCCCTGGATATCGCGAACGAGCTGCAGCACCGCATCCGCGGCGAGCTGTCGCTGCCTTGCTCGATCGGGATTGCCCCGAACAAGCTGTTGGCGAAGATGGCTTCGGATATGAAGAAGCCGAACGGCATTACGGTGCTTCGCATTCGGGATGTGCCGAGGCTGCTCTGGCACAGGCCGTGCGGCGAACTGTTCGGCATTGGACACAAGACCGCCGCGAAGCTGTCGCGTTCTGGGATCCGCACGATCGGCGAACTGGCCCAGGCGGATGAAGCCCGCCTCGTCTCGCTGTTCGGCGTTCAGGGCCACTGGATGAAGCGTGCGGCGAACGGGCTGGATGAAGGGCCGGTCCGCCCGGAACGGGAGCCGAACAAGTCCGTCGGACATACGACGACATTGCCGAAGGATGTCACCGCGAAGGAGGATGTCCGCCGCGTGCTGCTTAATCTGGCCGATCAGGTCGCCCGCCGCATGCGCAGGCAGCGGCTGATGGCCCAGACGGTTCAGATTACGATCCGCACGCCGGAGATGAAGACGATTACGCGATCGGCGACCCTGGAGTCGCCGACGGACGATGCGGCCCGACTGCTCGACGAAGCCTGGCGCCTCTATGAGCAGCATTGGCGGCAGGATCAGCCGATACGGCTCCTCGGAATTACGGGGCAGAATATGGTGGCCAAGGAGGAGGCGGCGATTCAGCTCGATCTGTTCGACTTCGAACAGCAGCCGAAGCGGGAGCAGCTCATCCAGGCGATGGACCGGATCCGCGACAAGTACGGGGAGAACGCCCTCGTCACGCTGGGTATGCTGGGAGACGATCCTTCTGCGCTGCTGCGGAACCATAAAGTAAGGGGGACCTCCCTTCAGACGGATTTTCTCCGCGAAGGAGACGGGGACAACCGAGCCGATTAATGCGGGTAGGGCATTGGGAACCCGCGCGGGAACGCGATAAAATCGAGGATTTCGTTTGAATTTCAACCCTGTTTGTATTATATTGATTACGGAGGAACCATGACGAACTGTTCTGATTACAGGAGGGAACGAACCAATGGCAAAATATACTTGGGTAGATAAAGACACATGCATCGCTTGCGGAGCGTGCGGCGCAACCGCTCCGGATATATACGACTACGACGATGAAGGCATCGCAGAAGTGATATATGAAGGCGACAACAACCAAGGAATCACCGAGATTCCGGAAGATCTGTACGACGATCTGCAGGATGCGGCCGACGGCTGCCCTACGGATTCGATCAAGATCGCGGATACGCCGTTCAACTGACACTGCGTGGCATCAACATAGAGTGAGCTTGTCCCTGCTTAGAGCAGGGATTTTTTTTATTTATGGAAAGAATCCGTCATGCGTTACGCAAATATCCCTAAACATCGGGGGACAGCCGCATTTTTCTATGCAAATCGGGACTTCCGCGCGGCCTAGCCGGAGTGAGGCCGCTGTCATTGCCAAGAATGCTTTCCTCGTTCTACAATGTTATAGTTAACGCCGCAACAACTGAATATATGAACATATTCCATTTTATCAGCCAGGGGGAGGGCTGGGATGAAAAATTACGGTATTCCGATCGGGATCGCGGCCCTCGTCACCATCATGGCGGTGTATGTGTACTGCTTCGGAACCGGGGGCTCGTTCCAGATGGCGGAGCATGCCCTTCGCGATGCGCTGCGCACCAAGAGCGTGGCCGAGCAGGCTCCCGACGATCGGATCAAGATTATTGCGATTGACGAAGAATCCCTGAATCAGTTGGGGCCGTTTCCTTGGCCACGCAGCGTATATGCGGATATGATCAAAAATCTGATGGATGCCGGAGCCAGATCGGTTGCGCTGGATCTGCTTCTCATCGATCCGGCTGCGGACAAGCGGGAGGATACGCTGCTGTCCGAGCAGCTGCAGCGCTATCCGCAAGTCTTCCTGCCGGTTCAGGTCACCCTGCAATCGCGTCAGCCTGACGCGGAATCGCTGCTCGTTGATCGCGTCGATCGGCCGGCCGCTTCTCTGCAAGTCCCGGAGGCGCAGCAGGGCCATGTGAATGTCCTTCCCGATCCGGACGGGGTCATTCGGCATATGACGCTCGGGCTGCGCGACGAGAAGGGCGGGATGATCCCGTCGCTCGACGTGCTGCTTGCGAACCGGATGCTCCCGGAAGAGGAACAAATCCGTTGGGATGAGGAGAAGCAGGCTTGGCTGCGGGGGGACAAGCCGATACCGGCGGATGCACGGCATCAGGTGGCGACGGATTTCTTCACTTCCGCTTACGGTTATGGAGACAGCGAACTGAACGGATACGATCGCCAGTCGTTCGTCGATGTGTTGACCGGCGTCGTCGATGCCGCATATTACCAGGATACGACGGTCCTTATCGGCCCGTATGCGACCTCGCTCAGCGACAAGCACATGACGCCGCTGAGCCGGACGATGACGCTCCACGGCGTGGAAATCCATGCGAATATGGTGCAATCGCTTCTGGAAGGGCGCTTCTATAAGGAAGCTCCCTTCGGCTGGAACGTGCTCGCGCTCGCCGTCGGCATCGCCGCTGCCGCCTGGTGCGGGAACCGGGTTCGGGGGGTGCTGGGGGCAGGATGCGCCCTGCTGATCGCCGGGCTATATACGGTGATCTGGATCGGGGTCTATGAGAGCGGTTCGGTATTCATTCCGTATTTCACCGAAATATGCGGGATGACCGCCGCTTACACGCTTCTTCTCGCCTATCGCAGCCGGGAGGAGCGGCGGGCGCGCCAACAGGTGGAAGAGCTCTTCGGGCGGTATGTGTCGCCCGCCATCGTAACGGAGCTGCTGCGAGCCAGGGAGCCGATTCGGGTGGGCGGAACGCGCTGCGATATTACCGTCATGTTCATCGATATCCGGGGCTTCACTCCGCTCTCGGAACGGCTGGCCCCGGAGGAGACCATTCAGGTCCTCAATCAATATTTGCATGCTTGCGCCGACGTCATCTTCCGCCACCAGGGAACGTTGGATAAGTTCATCGGCGATGGCGTGATGGCCATCTTCGGCGCTCCTTATCCGCTGGAACGGCATGAAGAACATGCGCTGCAAGCCGCGTTAAGCTTGGTGAGACGGGCGGAGCTGTTGAAGCAGACGTTGGGGACTCGGGATATTTCCGTTCAATTCGGGATCGGGATTCAGAGCGGCGAAGCGGTCGTCGGCAACATCGGCTCGGAAGCGCTCCGGCTCGATTATACGGCGATTGGCGACACGGTCAACACTGCGGCGCGCCTGGAATCGCAAGCGAAGCCGGGACAGGTGCTGGTCGGAGAAGAAACGGTGCGCCGACTCGGCAGCCGGTTCAAGATGTCCGAGGTTGGGCCTCTCAAGCTGAAGGGCAAATCGGAGCCGGTGCTCGTCTACGAGCTGCTGGCCGAACAAGAAGAGGCGTGAAGTAGGACAGAAGGACGGGTTTCATACGCAAAAAGGATGGAAAAGTAAAAAAAACTCGCAATTCGGTCATTTTCATCCGATAGTAAAGGAGAGGAGGGATAACGTGCAACGACGGAGATGGAATCTCATGTGCATTATCGCATGCTGCCTGCTAGTGGCTGGGCTTATCCGGCCTGTGCCGGCTGCGGCTGCCGACAAGGCGGTGCGCGTAGCTCTCGTGAAGGAATGGAAAGGAACGGCCACCGTGACGAAATCAGGCGGCGGCAAGCCGCTGCAATTATTCAAAAATATGAGCATCAATCAAGGAGACCGGATTGTCACCGGATCGAAATCCCGCGTCGTGCTTCAACTGGTCGGCGGAGACGAGGAGGACGAACTGACGATCGGAGAAGAGGCGGATGTAGCCTTTACGGAATTGGATGGCGAAAAAGGAGCCAAAACGAAAATCGCCGTATGGGCGGGCTCCGTCTTTGCCAAAGTAAAGTCGATTATGGGCGTGGATGATCGCTTCGAATTGGAAACGCCAACGACCGTGATGGCTGTCCGCGGCACTCAGTTCGCCGTGCATGTCGATCCCGGCGCCGGATGGACGGATCTGCATGTTACCTCCGGCGTTGTCCGCACGCAGTACCTGGGCATCGCTACGGATTCCGCCGCCCGGGGAACGTCACTAAAGCCCGTGTTGGAGCGGGATGTGTATCCGTCGCAAGCCGCCAGCTTCATTCCGTCGAAGTCGGGAGGAGTGGAAGCCTTGTTCGCCTATGCGGATACCGATTCTCTCGCGGCAGAGCTTGACCCTGCCGTGCTGCGGGCGATGGTTCGCGGCTTCCGCGACGCGGCCGAGGAGAACAGCCGCTTGCTGCGGGCATGGCGGGAGGCGGCCTGTTCGGCTGAGTCGTCCCCGGCGGACGGCAAATCGTGCCGCGTGCTCGAGAGCTTCCTCCAGCTCGGGGGCGATAAGGAGGGCAGCGGAGCTTCGGCAGGAGCGCGTAGCGAGGAAGAAATCCGCATTCAGCGCAACCTCGCCGCATTCCATGGCGTCATCGTCAGAGCGGCGCTGGAGGCGGGACGGCTGACGGCGGCCGAAGCGGCAGCTTCTGGCACGGCTTGGCGCGACGCCGCCTTACAGCTTACTGCGGGCGAACGGGAGCGCATCACCCGGATGAAGGAAAAGCGAAGCCGCCTGGAGGAAGCCTTCTCCGCAGCTGAGCCGCCTCTGTCCAAGGAAGAGGAAGCGCGCCGGCAGCAGCAGGCGAAGCTCGATCGGGAACGGCAGCTGCAGCTGGAGCGGGACTATGCCGCATCGCTGGGGACAAAAGATCGCGAGCGCTTTGCCGAGGACTTGAGGAAGGCCCGGCTGGAAGTATGCGAGAACGGAAAGGAATCGGCCTTGTGCGTCGAGGCTCCGAAGCCAGGCCTTGCAACGGACGAGACTTCGGGGAGCTCCGCGGGCAATGGAGGGATGCCGAACCCGGACCCTGGGCCTGGTCCGAAGCCTGACCCGGATCCAGATCCCGATCCCGAACTGAAAAAGGATGTGCTGGAGCTGACCGCAAGCCCGGCAGAGGTCCAGCCGGGGGGCGCGGTCGAGATTACGGCCGTCTTGAAGCGACTGACGCAGCCGGTTGATGTCGCCGCCATCCAGTTCGCGGTCCAGGCGACCGGCGGAACGCTCGATCGGAACAAGCTCGATCAGAATGCCGGGCAATACCGGCACGGCGGCGGCAAGTTCGATATTGCGTTGAGCCCGGACGAATATAAGGAAAAGAACAGTGTGGACGCCGTATCGGTCACAGGAAGCCGGGTATTGTACCGGATTCTGGTCACGACGCCCGGATCCGTCCGGCTCGACAGCGAGGACGCGATGCTGACCCTGCCTTATCTTGCCGGATCGGGAGGAACGATGTCCTTCATGATCTCCGATATCCGCTTCTACGATGCGGCAGGAACGGCTCACTCCATCGCCCCGATGGAAAAGCCGTTGGAAATTAAAGTGAATCCATAAGTCATAAAGGAGAACAGCATGTATCAAAAAATAAAGCAATTCCATTGGGCAAGCAAGATGCTCCTCCTTATGCTGTGCATCGGCGCGGCCGCTGCGGAAGGAACGGCTTCCGCGTCGCCTGCGCCAGCTCCTGTGAAGCCGGTACAGGAAATGAGCCAATTCGACAGCTTGTCGACCCCTGCGTTCGACTTCGGCTCCTGGAGCCGATCGACGGTCTGGTACGAGACGATCGATTGGGCAGGCTCGGGCGTGCCCGGCGCGGCTGACGGCAAGCCCGATCAGGCGAGGTTCCGCTATCCCGCCGGATTGTTGGCAGGGAAGAACGGACTGCTTCTCATTGCGGACACCTATAATCATCTGATCCGCCGGGCTGACGCTGCGGGACAGGTCACCACGTTGGCCGGACAGGTCCGCATGGCATCGGGGACGGGGGAGCCGAACGGAGGTTGGGCAGACGGCAAGTCTGCGGAGGCCCGCTTCCATCGTCCGATGGGGATGGCGGAGGATCGGGAAGGCAATCTCTATATTGCCGATGCGGGGAATCACGTCATCCGCAAGCTGGACAAGTCGGGCCGATTGACGACGGTAGCCGGCAGCGGCCTGGCCGGCTGGAAGGACGGCGCAGGATCGGAAGCGCGCTTCAACGAGCCGCGTGATGTGGCCGTGGCGGAGGACGGTTCCCTTTACGTCGCGGATGCCTTGAATCATGTCATTCGCCGCATTGATGGGAACGGAAATGTGACGACGCTGAATGCCCGCTCGAAGCGGATCGTCGAGTACGCTCCCGGCGCGGTCGCGGCAGGAGGCGATTATGCGGACGGCAAGCTCTCGGAGTGCAAATTCAACGAGCCGAGCAGCCTGGCCTTCACTCCGTCCGGCGATCTGGTGGTCAGCGACACGGGAAATCAGCGTCTTCGCCTGATTGATCTGAAGCGGAAGCGCGTGACGACGCTTGCCGGTGCCGGATCGGTGGCCAGCTATAGCAGCAAGTTCCCGGACGCGCGGCTGTATGCCGCGGGAGGATACCGCGACGGGAAGGCGAGTGAGGCGCTGTTCAACGGTCCGGCCGGCATCGCGGTTACGGCCGAGGGAGGCATCGTGGTCGCGGACCGTTGGAACCATGCCGTACGTTATATCTATGACGGCAAGGTATATACGTTAAGCGGAGGCGGCCGGACAGGCCATGAGAACGGATGGGCGGAACAGGCGACGTTCCGCGAGCCGATGGATGTAGCCGTGCTAAGCAACGGAACGATAGCGGTGGCGGACGGATTCAATAACTCGATTCGCCTTATCCGCCGCTACACGCTGCCGGAGGAGGTTCGTTCCTCGGCCGAGGCAAGCTCGTCCTCGCAGGACGCGGTCGTTGCGGTGTACAACGACCGGCGGGTCGAGATGCCTGTTCCGACGGTCATCCGGAACAATCGGGCGTTCCTACCGCTGGAGCCGTGGAAGATCCTGCTCGGATACGGGATGGAAGAGCTGGATGAAGACAAGGTGCGGGTCATCTTCGGGCCTTCGGTTCTTATTCTGGAGCGGGATGTGGCGCAAGTACAGGTAGAACGCAGCGGGGTGAAGCGGACGCAGACGCTCAGCGCGGAGGAAGCGCCCTTCCGCCAAGACGGACAGTGGCTGATCCCGGCGCGCTTGCTCGATCAGTTCGGGCTGCATGTCAGTTGGGTTCCGGAGCTTCGGACGCTTATACTTCGCGACACCGTATTTGAACGGCTGCGTTCGGGCGAAGCGGCCGGACGGTAGGGAAGGAATCGGGGAGAAGACGATTCATTAGAGAAAGGAGGAACCAGAATGCCGCCTCAATCCGGCCAATCGGCTCCCCAATGGTCCAAAAAAGACCAAGCCTATATGAAGGAGTACCTGGAATCTCATCCGGACAACCGGATGGCCTGGTATTTGCTGGGCAAGCAATATGAGCGTTCCGGGGAGCAAGGGAAAGCCAACTACTGCTTCAACCAGGCAGGAGATATCTATAAAGCGTTCGAGAACGAGCCTCTGCCGCAGGAGACGGTGGAGGAGCAGGTGAAGGAGCGGATGGAGCGCGAGAGGCGGCGCCGGACGAAGGCCCGCCGGCGGCGGACCGGGTTATTGGCCATTCTGTTCCTTCTGCTGCTTGTTCTCTTGCCCGGGGGAGAGGCCGCGGCACCCGACGGAACGCGTCTCCGCGTTCAGCGGGAGAAGGGCCCTGCGCCGGCGGCGCCGCAAGAGGAGGCCGCTGGAGGCACCTTCTACCGGCTGGTGGCGGCTGGAGATGACGAGGGCTATGCGCGTGTCTTGAAGGGGATCCTGGAGAAGGAGCGAAGACGGAATGGCGAGGATGCCGTCGTTCGGATGAAGGCCGACGAAGGGTGGGTCATCTGGTCGCGGGAGCCCGAGCCCGTTCTGTTGGCCATCTCGCCATCCGAAGGCGGGCCGATCGAGATGCTGCCGCTCGCGGATCCCGATTGCCGCTGCGAGGAGGAGAGGCTGACGGTGAGCCAAGGCGCGGCGCTGTGGGCCGAAGCGAGCGAGCAGCGGCTGATTGCCAAGTCGGCCCTGACGGCCTACGTCAAGCAGGGCAAGTCGGCCCCGGATCAGTGGTCCGCCATGGCGAGAGCCTATCCGGCGAATGCCGTATCCGGGACGTCGGCGACGATTGAACAGGCTTATGCGGAGGTGCTGAAGGTATACCGCAGCGGGATGGACCGCGGCTCGAAGCGGAAGCGGGGCGAGCAGGCGCTCTCCCGCATGTGGGCGGATGAGGCCGATCCGTTCCGGGAGCCGATTCGCATCGTGGTCGACAAAAAACGGCATCGCCTGGGGGTCGTGAGCGGCCGCATCCTGCTCCGCAACTATGAGATCGGGCTGGGGGGCAGCCGCACGCCGAAGGGGAAGTTCGTCATCTCGGAGAAGGTGGTGAATCCGAATGGCTCCGCGACCGGCACCTTCGGAAGCCGGGGGATGACGCTGTCCGATACGCTCTACGCGATTCATGGCACCAATGAGCCGGACAGCATCGGCCGGGACGAATCGCTGGGATGTATCCGCATGCTGCCGGACGATGTCGAGGAACTGTTCGACATGGTGCCGATCGGGACGGAAGTGAGCATTGAATCGGACGTGCTGCCCGGCGCGCTGCGAATCCCCCAGCCGGAAGGACGCTACCGGCTCGATCTGACGCCGAAGCAGGAGAACCCTCATAAGGTTTACCGCTGGCTGGATTAACCGGCGCCCCTGCACAAAAGATAGAGCCGTGTTCCCTCGGAAGCTGAGGGGCACGGCTCGCTTATTCCCTGAAGGGCAGGCATGTTATCCGTTCACCACTAGTAAGATGGAAACGATAATGACAATGACCAGTGCGATGCCTCCCGCCCAAAAAATGGCTTTCTTGTTCACGGCATCGTGGGGCTTGGTCGCGATAACGGGAGGTTTCCGTTTCGTTGCCATAGTTCATCACCTTTCTTCGAAATCGCTTGTTCCCTGCCTTTATTGTAATCGTTTTCCGGGCAAAAGGCCATACGAATTGAAAGTGAATCCAGACTTTTCTTTTGCCGAAGAAAGATTTAAACTATTTGTTAGGGCCAAAATGCGCCTGCTTCTCTCAAGGGACGGCTGCCGTGCCGGAGAAGGGGTTGGCGACGAGCCACAATAGTACCGAAGCGGGCTTATGTCTGGCATGGATGAACGGAGTGAACACGTTGTTGTATCGATATATTGCAAAACCTCTGCTGTTTAAAATGGATCCGGAGCAGGCGCATCATCTCGTCATCGGGGGGATGAGCAAAGCGGGCCGGATTCCGGGCGTGCCAGCGCTGCTGAGAGGGGTATACGGGGTTGGAGAGCATCCGGCCTTGAAGACCGAGCTATTCGGCTTGTCCTTCCATACGCCGATTGGATTGGCCGCCGGCCTGGACAAGAACGCGGAGGCGGTGAGCGGGCTGTCCTCAGTCGGCTTCGGGTTCATGGAAGTGGGAACCGTAACCCCCAAGGGTCAGCCGGGGAACGAGAAGCCGCGCATGTTCCGCCTGCCTCCGGACGAGGCGCTTATCAACCGGATGGGCTTCAACAACAAGGGAGCGGACAGCATGCTGCGGTCGCTGTCGGCGCTTCCGAAGCGGCCGATTCCGGTATGGGTCAACATCGGCAAGAACAAGGTGACGCCGAACGAGCTGGCGCAGGATGATTATTTGTCCTGTCTGCGGACACTCTATCCGGTAGCAGACTTGTTCGTCATCAATATCAGCTCGCCCAACACGCCAGATCTGCGCAATCTTCAGCATGGAGACGAATTGAAGTCGCTGCTGCAGGCGGCGGTCGGGGAAATGAAGCGGCTCAATGCGGAGCATGGGCGGAGCAAGGCCGTGCTGGTCAAAATCGCCCCCGACGTGTCCGACGGCGAGCTGGAGCAAATGACGAGTACAATTATGGCGAGCGGCGTGTCCGGCATTATCGCGACGAACACGACGCTGTCCCGCATGGGAGCCGAGCACAGCAACCGGCTGGAGGCCGGCGGCTTGAGCGGGCGTCCGCTGGAGGAGCGATCGACCCAGGTCGTGTCCCGGCTGTACCGCCTGACGAATGGCTCGATCCCGATTATCGGCTCGGGCGGCGTATTCAGCGCAGAGGACGCCTACCGCAAGATTCGGGCCGGCGCCAGTCTGGTAGAGATTTACACCGGCTTCATCTACCGGGGCCCGGGCATCAACCGGGATGTGGCGGCGGGGCTGGCCCGCTTGCTGGAACGGGACGGGTTCCGGAATATATCCGAAGCCGTCGGCGCAGATCATCGGCGCAACGATTAAGATATCCGCTTGGACGCTCATAGATAACGGACGGTGGGAATGACAGGAGGCGCTTGAATGGACGGAAGAGATTGGGGAAAGTTTTTGCTGCCATATGAGCAGGCCGTCGAAGAGTTGAAAGTCAAATTCAAGACGATGCGCTCGGAACTGAAGAAGCGGGAAGAGTATTCGCCGATTGAGTTCGTCACGGGACGGGTGAAGCGCATCTCCAGTATTCTGGACAAGGCGAAGCGGTTGGACGTCCCGATGGACCAGTTGGAGCGCGGAATCGAAGATATCGCCGGCATCCGCATCATGTGCCAATTCGTGGATGATATCCGCCGAGTCGCTGAGTTCATCCGCCATCGCAAAGATATGACTCTGCTGTACGAGAAAGATTATATCACGAACTATAAAGAGAGCGGTTACCGAAGCTTTCATATGATTGTGGAGTACCCTGTTCAGACGGCGCTCGGCCAAAAGCTGGTCCTGGCGGAGATCCAGATCCGGACGCTGGCGATGAACTTCTGGGCGACCATTGAACATTCTCTCAATTATAAATATAGGGACAGCCTCCCGGAGGATGTGCGGCTGCGCCTGAAAAAAGCGGCGGAAGCCGCATTCATTCTCGATAATGAAATGTCCAGCATCCGGCAGGAAATATTGGAAGCGCAGCGCGATTTCGAGGATCAGTCGCGTCTGGTGCATCAATGCCTGGCCCTGATTCAGGAGCTGTACTTTTATCATAAAGTAACGGAAGCCGTCCAGTTCCAGCAGCGGTTCAACATGCTGTGGGAACGGGAAGACCGGGCGGGAATCAAGCAGCTGGAAGAAGATATTATCGCCATGCTTCGGGAGGCGAAGCAATCCGGCTCGGACAGCGAATGAACGGGCGGAGCGATGGCATGGCCTATGATCTCCGGTATATCCGGTTCCTTGACCTTTTCAACCGCGAGCGGGATTACTATGAATGCCATGACGTCATGGAGGATCTGTGGCTGGAGGAAGGGCGGAAGCCGTTGCTGCAAGCTCTGCTTCAGGTGGCCGTCGGTCTGTACCATCTGGAGAACGGCAACCGTCCGGGCGCCGTCAAGCTGTTGACGTCAGCGCTCGCGAAGCTGGCCAGCTATCCGGATACGGCGCTGGGCATCGATCTGGAGCGGCTGCGCCAGGATGCCGAACGCTGCTGCAGGCAATTGAAGCAGAGCGCGGGTGCGACGGGATGCTGCCCCGTAATTACGCTTCAGATTGTCGATGAACAGCTCCGCAGGCGCCTGGAAGAGGGGGATCCTTCATAGAGAGAAGAGGAATGATGGCAGGATTGCGGGGGCAGCGGTTCTGTATGGGCGGGGGAAGCTGGCCGTCCGCAAGGTCGTGGACAGAGTGATACATACCGGTAGACAGGATGAGGGTTGTCTCTATAAGAGGCAGCCCTTTTTGCGTTTGACGGCACATTTTTTATCGTTAAAAATATTTTTAATGATTCATAAAAGACTATTTACAAATCATTTTTTATCACTAAAATAAATTTTAACGATAAAAATGATTTTGGAGGTTGTCCTGATGAAACTGCTCTTCAGCAATTCTTCCTACCGGCGTTTATGGTGGGCCCAGCTCATCTCCGAGCTTGGAGACGGAATTACCCGCCTCGTCGTTATTTTCCTGGTCGCCCACTTGTCGGACAGTCCGCTCGCGCTGAGCCTGGTCGTGTTGTCCCAAGTGCTGCCTCAGATGCTGTTCGGGGCATTCGTCGGGCCGCTCGTCGACCGGATCAATCGGCCGCTGCTGATGGCCGCTTCCGATATCTACCGCGCGGGCATCGTGCTGGGGTTTATCCTGGCGCAACACAGCCTGCCGTTCATTTATGCGCTGATCTGGCTGCAGGGCATCGGCACCGTCTTTTTCGAGCCCGCGCGCTCCGCCCTTATCCCGCGCCTCGTCGGCAAGGAGCAGATTAGCTCGGCCGTCTCTCTGTCGCAGGCCACATTTATGTCGATGAGACTGGTAGGTCCCGCTCTGGCTGGCCTGCTCATTCCGCTTGGCCATTTCGGCTGGCTGTTCACCTTCAACGCGCTTACTTTTCTCCTTTCCGCCGTCTTCGTCTTCTCGCTGCGGGGAGTGGAGCCATGGAAGCTGAGCAGCGGGCAAGCGAAGGGCGGCAAGACGGCAGCCGAAAAAAACGAAGAGCAGGAAGCAAGGAAAGTACGGCAAGAGAAAGAAGCGAAGAGATCCTACATGGGGTCGTTCAAAGAGGGACTTATCCAAATGTACCGGCACGAAGGCCTGTTCGCCCTGCTTCTGCTGGTCGTTCCGGTGATGCTGGTCGTCGGCGTCGTCAATTCGAACCTGAATGCGGCGCTGCTCCAGACCTTCCGCATTCCGGCGGAGCATTTCGGCTTCGTCTCCAGCGTCATCGGCGCCGGAAGCATCATCGGAGCGATAGCTGCGCCCCATCTGCTGCGCCGCCTTCTACCGAGCAGGCTGCTGCTGACCGGGATAGCGGGCATTGGATCCGCTTGCATCTTCCTTCTGCCGTTGGCGCCGATATACGCTCATACGGGCATCATTAGCATATATGTATGGGCCCTGTTGACCGGGTTCACGATCTCTTGCACCAACGTTCCGCTCAGCAGCTTGTTCCTGACTCTGATGCCGGATGAGATAAGGGGCAGGGGGTCGGCGGTATTCGGAACCGTCGCCGAGACGGGCACCGTGATCGGGATTGGCCTGGGCGGCGTGTTCGCGGTCTGGTTCGGGGTGCTGGAGGCCACGGCGGTGGCAGGGGGGCTGCTTGTTATTGTCTCTATCGTTTTCCCTCTGTTAAAATATAGTCGAGCCTTAAAAAGGAAGACAGCAGGCACGATGACCCCGCCGGAAGGAGACGCGCAAGCGGCTATGCCTTCTTAGCGGTTAAGGAGGCCATGGATTGAAGAATCACCGGATTATTGAAGACCTCGAGCTGGCGAAGGCCCTTCTTGACTCGAGAAGAACCCAAATACTGCGATTGGCGCGGGAAGAGCCGGTAACGGTCAAGCAGTTGGCGGAACGCCTCAACGAGAAGCCTTCCCGCTTATACTATCACGTCAAAAAGCTGGAGGAGCTGGATCTGCTGCAATTGGTGGAGACGAAGCAGCATGGCAATCTGATCGAGAAGTATTATCAGACCAATCCGATGCAGCGCAGTTATACGTTCGATCGCGAGCTGGCGGCGGAGAATTCCGCCTATATTTTGCAGGAACTGTCAAGGGTGTTCCAGGAAGGCATCGGCATCATCGAGGAGCAGATTCATCTGGATCGGCATGGCGAGAAGATGCTGGCAGAGGCGAATATCGCGTACCGCAGCATGACTCCGAAGGAATGGGAGCAAAAAATGGCGTTGATTCGGGGATCGGTAGCGGCAGAGAATGGCTCCGATACGGTCGAGCCCGATGAACAAGAAGATCTGGGACGCTATGCCGAACAGACGGAGAAGGACGACTATGTATTCGTTACGCTGTCTTATCGGCTGAAGGATGTGCGGACGCCGAAGCCGTGACGGCTCCGGCAGGAGACGGAAGAGCCCCTGGCATGAAGGAATTCTCATGACGGGGGCTCTTGCTCTGGCGGGCTGCTATTGCAGGACCACCTGATCGCCTTCCTTCAAGCCTTCCAGGACTTCCGTTTTTTCCGGAGTCTCCATTCCGATCTTGATATCTCTCCGTTCGACTTGACCGTTGCCTTTGTCGAGGAAGACATAATACTGATCTTTCTCGCGCAGCACGGCCACGGTAGGAACGACGATGGCGTTTTCCTTGCGCTCGGTCTCGATCTGGCCGGTCAGGCTCAGTCCGGCGATGAGCTGCTTATTCGGCTCCAGTCCGATGATGACCTCGAATTGAGCGGGCTGATTCGTATTCTTCTCATCGGTGCCCGCCTTGGCGAATTTGGATACTTTGATGACTTTTCCTTGCAGCTTAACCTGCTTCAGGGCGTTGATCTTCACTTCGACCGGCATGCCTTCCGCGATGCGGAATACATCCTGCTCTCCGACAAGCGAGACGAGCTGGAGCTTGTTCAGATCGACGATCTTGCCGAGGCGGTCGTTGCTGTTCACCTGGGAAGGAATCTTCTTCGGATCCTCGAACAGGAAAATGCCGGACGCCGGCGCCCGAAAGTTCGCTTCATTGAGCTTCTTCTGCTTGTCCGCGATGTCCCGTTCCTGAATATCCAGGGTGACTTCGCTTAATTCCTCTTGGAGCTTCTGGGCTTCCCGCTGCACGAATACTTTTTTGCGGTCCGCCTCCGTCACGCCTAGCGCCTGATCCTCCTGGCCCAGCGCGCTCTGGACTTCCGTCAGTCTCATTTCGAGGCGCTGCTTCTTGATTGTCGCTTGCGTCTGCGCGATTTCATTCTCGAGGGCGGTCGAGTCAAGCCGGAACAACACGTCTCCTTTTTTGATTTGCTGGCCGTCCTTCACGTTCCACTGTCTTACTTCCGCGCCGAATGGAGCATGCACGAACGTCTCCTGCTCATAGCTGGACTTCCCTTTGACTTCGATGCTGTTCACCAGCGTTTCCCGGGTCACGGGGAAGGTGATGGCGTCATTGTTCTCCATCGCCGTGTCCGGGGCGGGAGGATTGCCGAATGAATAGAGTCCGTAACTGATTCCGGCGAGTACCAGGATAATGATTGCCCATTTTATTTTTTTCTTCATTCCGGTGAGCGGACCTCCTTAGTCTATAGTTGTGGCGCGACTGCGATCAATCGCGCTTGATGGCCGTCAGCGCATCGGTGCGCGACGCGCTTATCGCAGGATAGAGGCCCGATATGACCCCGGTCATAATAGCGAAGGCGATGCCGATCGGAATAAAGTTGGATGAAATAAAAATAATCGGATCCCCGCTGCCGTCCGACATGGCCCCTGCGGCCGCCCCGTTGATCGCCCAGACGATCCAATAGGACAGCATAATGCCGACCAGGCCGCCTACCAGGCCGAGCAGCGCCGCTTCGATGATGAACATATTGCGGATCTGCTTCAGATTGGCGCCCAGCACCTTCATAATTCCGATTTGCCGGCGGCGCTGATACGTTGACATCGTCATCGCGACGACGATGGAGATGGATGCGATGAACAGCACGAACAAGCCGATGCCGAGGGCGATCGTGCGCACGATGGCGAATTGTTCCTTCAGACGGTCTATCTGGTGAAGGTTGGTGCTTGTGTTCAGGACCAGCTTTTTGATTTGCTTTTCGACGTGCTCGACATTCTTCTGATCGTCGACCTTGACGATGAGCGAATTGTATGTACCTCGCTTGGGAACGGAGTCCCCTTCGATCTTTAGCTCTTGCTGCAGCAGTTCGGCGGTCTCCAGCGAGACATACGCCTTTTTGTCATACATGACCATGTCATCCGTGCTGCCGGCCGGCTTCTTGAGCACGCCGGACACGCGAAGCGGAGAACTGGCCTGCGGGCGTTTGCCGTCCTCGCCTCCGAACGGGATCAGCCGGATCTGGCGCTGATAGAGCGAGCTCGGCGTACGGCTCAGATTGCGGTATTGCTGCATTAACGCATCGTCGTACGGGTTCTCGTTCAACTGCTTGATCAGCTTGTCCATCGTCTCCTCGTCGACGAGTCCGAGGGTGGCCCCGTAATTCAAAATGACGGTCCCTGTCAGATCGGAAGCCGCGCCCTGCATGAACTCATGGCCGAAGTCGGTCAGCGTATTCAGGTCGGTGCCGATAATCTCCAGGCCGGACTTGCGCTCGTCGGCGGTCTCCATCTGCATATAGCCGAGCTGCTGAAAAGCCGCTACCGCCTTGACGTGAGGTATGTTGCGGATGACCTCGAGCTTCTGCTCGGTAATCTGCCCGCGTTCCTCGGCTTCGCTGTTATCGCCTTTGCTTGCGTTTTGCGCGCTCGGGTCCGAGACGCCCTTGTTCGGCGTGACGGTGATCTCGTCCATTTTCAGAAAGGAATTCAATTGCTTCTCCGCGAACACCTGGGCCGATTCCCCGACGCTCATCGCGACGACGATAGAGGCGCAGCCGATCGAGATCCCGATGGCGCACAAGCCGGTGACTACCTTGCGCCGCTTCAACTGATCCCAGGACAGCCGTATGTAGTCGGCGATTCTCAATGGGTTTCACCTCCGGTCGGGACCGCTTCTTCCCGAGCTTGCTCCGGAGCGGGGCTGTCATCGTGCAGATGGCCGTCTCTCAGCGTAAGAATGCGTTTCGTCTGGGCAGCCACTTCATGCTCGTGGGTGACGATGATGAATGTCGTATCCATTGTCTGGTTCAACTGCTTCAAGATCGCGATAATCTCCTCCTCGGTGCGGGTATCGAGATTCCCCGTCGGCTCGTCGGCAAAAATAACGGACGGATCGGTGATAAGCGAACGGGCGATACTGACCCGCTGCTGCTGTCCGCCCGAGAGCTGGGACGTGAACAGCTCTGACTTGTCGGGAAGTCCGACCTGTTCCAGCAGGCGCATCGCCTTGGCCTTGCGCTCGGAAGGGGCGACGCCCTGAAAGATGAGCGGCAGCTCGACGTTCTCCCGCACCGTGAGATTGGCGATCAGTTCATAGGCTTGGAAAATAAAGCCGATATTCCCGCGCCGGAATTCGGCCAACTGGTTCTCGCTCATCGTGACGATGTTCTGGCCCGCGATATATATGCTGCCTTCCGTCGGCTTCATCAGCCCTGCCATCAAATTCAGCAGGGTCGACTTGCCGGAGCCGGAGCTCCCGAGCAGGGCGACCATCTCTCCGCGCTGCACACTGAACGATACCGAGTGCAGCACCTGGGTTGTCTCCGGCCCGTTTTTGAAGGCGTGCGACAGATTTTCAACACGTAACATCCGTCTCCTCCTCTCTCTGATTGTCTGTTGTCCCGGATGATTGTGAAAACAATGTTTTCATACGAATATTGTACAATAAAGTTTCCCCGTTGCGGGCATACATGACAATAATGTAAGTCTGCTTGCACATAGACGAGAAGAGGAGGAAGCAGCTCTTCACGCGTTTCTTTTCCAAAACGGACGACAACATGGTATGCTGATAAGGACATGTCCTGCATTAGGGCCATGCGATCCGCAGGGACAAGAACGGATAGAGGCAGAGGAGGTGACCCTGTCGTCATGGGCAAAATGATGCGGATCGACAAGCTGCTCGCGCATATGGGCCGCGGTTCCCGGTCGGATATTAGAAAATGGGCCAAGGCGGGGCGAATTTCCGTCAACGGCAAGAGCGTCAAGGATAGCGGCCAGCAGGTCGATCCGGAACGGGATGTCGTCCGGCTGGACGAAGAGATCATAATGTACCGCGAATATATTTATGTGATGATGAACAAGCCGCGGGGCGTCATCTCAGCGACGGAGGATACGCGCGAGCGGACGGTGCTGGATTTGCTTCCGGCGGCGCTGCGGCATTTCGAGCCGTTCCCGGTCGGCCGGCTGGATAAGGATACGGAAGGCTTGCTTCTGATCAGCAACGATGGGCAACTGGCCCATCAGCTGCTGTCTCCGAAGAAGCATGTACCGAAGACCTACTTCGCTCAGGTGGCGGGCGAGGTGACCGCCGGGGACGGCGCCAGCTTTGCCGCGGGCGTCACCTTGGATGACGGTTATGTGACGGCTCCGGCACGGCTGAACATTCTCGGTCACCGGCCGGATGGGGAAGAGGGCGTCCTGTCGGAAATCGAGCTGACGATAACGGAGGGCAAATTCCATCAGGTGAAGCGGATGTTCGCGGCGGTCGGCAAGAAGGTCGTCTATTTGAAGCGTCTCTCAATGGGAACGCTGGAGCTGGACCCGCAGCTGAAGCCCGGACAATGGCGCGAATGCAGTCCGGAAGAGATAGAACGGCTGCGCTCGGGACACAATGAGGGATAGAACCGACAGAAGGGGAGAGAAGGCCTATGAATTACCGAATGATTGCCTTGGATATGGACGGGACATTGTTGAATGACGAACATGCGATTACGGGCCGTACGGCCGCTACGATACGGAGCGTAGCCGAGCGAGGTGCGGAGATTGTGCTCTGCACCGGGCGCGCTCCGCAAAGCACGCTGCCTTATTTGGACGAGCTGGGGCTGGAAGGCGTCGTCATTACGCATAACGGAGCGGCGACCGTCGCATCAAAAGGCCGGCGCATTCTGCACCGCTTCGATATTCCGCCGCAAGAACTGGAGCCGTATATTCAATATTGCCGCGAGCACGGCGTTCATTTCAATATCAACACGGTGTTCGATTTATATGTGGATGACCGGGCGGGAATGGCGCCGGAGACGCTGGATCTGTACGCTCAGTTCCTTGTCGAGCCGAAGCAGCTTCCAAGCTGGGACGAACTGGAGGACGCGCCGGTCAAAATGACGTTAAGCGGGCAAAAAGAAGAGATGGATCGGGTGGAAGCGGAATTGGGCTTGTGGGAACATCGCTTGCACTATATCCGCTCCGGGGATTACTTTATCGATATTATGCATCAGGACGCGTCCAAGGGAAGCGCGCTGGCGAAGCTGGCGGAGCTTCGCGGCGTTGCCCCGGAGCAGGTGCTCGCCATCGGCAATTACTATAACGATCTGTCGATGATTGAATTTGCGGGGATGGGCATCGCGATGGATAATTCACCGATTGAGGTGAAGGCAGCCGCACAGGAAGTCACGGCATCGAACAATGAAGACGGCGTTCATGAGGCGCTTGTCAAGCATTGTCTGGAAAGGGCGGCGCGATAGGCGTTCCCGGCATAACGCGGAATAAGGCGGGGGCGTCCCCGCCTTCTGTGTGCCTGATGATCTTCTAGTAGATGAGCGAGCGGGATACGATGACCAGCAAAATGAACAATACGAGAATGACGCCTGTCGATGTGAAATGCCCAAATCCTGCACCCATGGAAACATTCCTCCCTTGTTCGAGATGAAGCGGAACAGCGGGATGGATACCCGGAGGGACGATGTCCCCCTTGTTCCGACACCCATAGATTATGCAGCGGAATCCGGCTGCGATTGGACGGCTATCCAGACCCGTCGGAGGGAATGTAACGCGAAGGAACGGGCAACCTTAAGGAAGTACCGGATTTACCGGAAATGGCAAGGGAGGACACGCAGATGATTGAATTTCGCCCTGACTTCCGGACGGCAAGCGGGGAAGCGCAGGATGTGCTGTTCAATGGCGCGTACGCAGGGGAGTTCCTCTGGCTGTACCGGGAGCGGGAACGGCTTCAAGGCGTATTCGTCATGGACGGAATGGACGTGCTGGAGCGGCACCGGAGCGCGATCGAGGAACAGGTCGAACGCTATGTCCGGCATACGGCGGAAGCATTGGGCGCCGCCGAGCTGGAGGTCGTGTTCGTGACGGGGCAAGTGCAGCGCATCGTCACGAATGATGACGTCGCGGAATATCGGGCGGAGGCCCCGGAGCGGCAAGCGGGGCCGTTCGGCGCCCGGCCGATGGACAGGCTGGAGCATGATCCGGACGAGGACAACGGGACGGAAGGGGCGGATGATCGGATTCACGTGATTTTGGCGCGGGATGACGGCAGCGCGCTGCTCTATGATATTTACCGCGATCGGAGCGGCTCTCTGCCGGTCGGAGAGGCCACAATCAGCACCGACGGGCCGGAAATGTCCGGGTATATCGATTTTCGCGTACCGGGAACGGGAGCGGATCGGGCCTGCATCGGCCAGGAGCTCGCTTGTCAATTGGCCAAGGATAAGCAGGTGCAGTCGCTCCATCTGACGATGATGTTCCATAACGAGATGATTGATGAAATGATCGTGGATTGCGCATCCCGCGATCAGGGGTAACCGTTAACCTTGCAGAGGCAAGGCTCCCGGGGGGAGCAGTTGAATCTGCAAGGTCAGCGGTTTTTTTGAAATTTTTTGAGGTAGAAGCTGTTCTGCGGCATTGTTTCTGTTTTTGGTCAGGCCAGGATATGGAGACGAACATGTTAAAACGAAACTTTCTGGGTCAAAACTTGGCACTCTGAATATTTTACATCGATTTTTCTACTGAGAGACGAGTATCCACCGCATAAAAAATGAATCCCCTCCACGGACGGTCTCAACGGCCCGATATACGGGCTCCAAGAGACTGCGTTGGATGATTTATAGGCTTCACAAGAAACTGCGACGCTCCTCGGGGCATTAGCGCCTTTTGGAGGTATCATCGCCTTCTGGGGCTTGAACGTGTGGAGGAAATTGCTGCTATTTTACAGGATTTTCGGCTCAAAGAGTTCGCATCCCAGGAAAATGCTGCAAATCTACATCAATTTAGGCCCTTTTGTTCAAAGTCGAAGGGAAACGAGTGAAATTGCTGCAATTGTGCAGGATTCCTTTTCTGCTGAAGTCGTCCCTATCGAATTGCTGTATTTTTGCAGGATTGTGCTTACCGAATCGGCGTGTCTGGAGAAGTCGTATAGTTTTTCGGATTGTGTTTACCGAACGGACTTACCGAACAGGCCTGCCGGATAAGCTTGTCTGTAACAATCGTGCAGTTATACAAATTTCGCTAACCGAATCGGCGTGTCTGGAGATATCATGCAGCAGTTATGCGGATTTCACTTGCCGCTTAGTCGTTTCCAGAGCGTTTCCAGGGAAATTGTACAGTTTTCAGGCTATTGGCCCCCTTTTTTACGAAGAGTGGAGATTGTCCATTTACCGAATCGAAACCTGGCACTCCGATCAGAGCGTGTTACATCCTTTTTTTCTACACTTTTTCTGCTAAGAGAGAAGTCCAAATGGAGTGCCGAAAAAACACTTGGACTTTATTATGTTGCCGGAGAAAAGAATCCAGGCTTATCCCTACCATGAGACACAACGGCCGAACCCCCCTTGCTAACCGAGCGCGCGAAGGCCTTTCGGCAGATGATTTTTGATCAGGCCGTCGGACGCTTTGCCCCAGCCGATCGGCAGGCCGTCGACGGCGACGAGGGTCCAGCCCTTGGCGCCGCTCTGTTCCGGGTTCGGCGCGATCGGTTCGCCGCGCAGATAAGCGGCTATGCGCGGATCGTCCGCGGCGGCGTCGAAGCGGAGCGCGGCCTGATCCGCTGCGGTGCAGGCCATCGCCAGCGCATGGGCTGGCTCGAGCCGGTTCTTCCGCAAATGAGCGAGATGAAGGCCGAGGCGGTGCAGGCGCAGCCCGGAGAATACGGAAGCGTCGTCAAGCAGCGCCCGCGCTCCAGGATGCGTATCGGGAACGTAGTACAGCTCGTCCCCGAACAGCAGCGGCCTTCCTGGCGGAAGCTCCAGGCCGGGCAGATGCACGCGGGCCCATTCGGCGTACTGCCGGAACGCGGCCGCCGCCGCATTCACTCCGGAAGCCCCCTTGCCCTTGCGGCTGCCGCCGCGACGCCCGGATTGCGCCGATGCGGAACCGTCCGCGGCGTCTGTCGCGTCTGGCGCGGAAGAGGATTTCTTCAACAGCGCGACGAAATGCCCTTCCCCCCGATGGCGGTGCGGCCACAGCCGTTCCATGCGCACCAGCTCGAATTCGGGATACGTCTCCAGCCAATGAGCGATGATGTCCTCGTTCTCCCGGCGATTGAAGGTGCAGGTGGAATAGACAAGGCTTCCTCCCGGGCGAAGCATCCGGACAGCCGCCCGGATAATATCCCGCTGGCGGAGCGCGCATGCCTCCACATGCTCGGTCGACCATTCGTTGACCGCCTCCGGATCTTTGCGGAACATCCCTTCCCCCGAGCAGGGCGCATCCAGCATAATGCGGTCGAAGCTGTACGGGAAGCGCTCGGCCAGCGCATGCGGATCCGCCTGAGTGACGATGCAGTTGACGACCCCCATCCGTTCCATATTTTCGGCCAATATTTTGGCTCGCTGCGGATGGATCTCGTTGGCGATAAGCAGCCCCTCGCCCTTCATCCGCCCGGCGATCTGAGTCGCCTTGCCTCCCGGAGCCGCGGCCAGGTCCAGCACGAGCTCGCCCGGCTGCGGATCGAGCAGCTCGGCGGAAGACATGGCGGAAGGCTCCTGAATGTAATACAAACCGGCATGATGGTAGGGATGCTTCCCGGGCCGGGATGATTCCTCATAGTAATATCCTTCCGGGCACCACGGGACAGGCTCCAGGCCGAAGAGGGCGGCCGCGTTCCGGCGGGCCGTCTCATGTCCGCCCCACTTCCAGGGCTGCACGCGCAGGCCGTAGGCCCGGGGCTCCCGGTAGCTGTCGAGGAAGGGATCGATCGGTTCGCCGTCCGCTTCGAACAGGCGCTTCATCTGTTCTTGATAGGCCAGAGGCAATTCATCAGGCAATGATATTGACATCGCATTAACTCCTTGCATGATAAAATAGATTGCGAAAAAGGGTTTGGTGATTATGCGGTTGTACGTCATTATTATTACCCAACGCAATCATCCCTGGCAATAAAAAGCCGCTCATTCCCCGAAAAGGAAATGAGCGGTATACCACGCTTCCTCTATCGCTCTTATACAACGATCACCCTGAACCTAGCCCTACGGAGAGTTAGCTCTGTAACGCTGTAAGCAGAAATTAAAACTGAACTCTAAATTTCTTTAACCCCGCCATAAACATTTCCTGCAAATGTTCCGCCAACGTATGCCTCAACCGTACCAGAATTCATGGTAATACCAGCCCATCGAATACCAAATTGGGATTCAAAATAAACTCGAGTATATACTTCTGGATATGAATAGTTTTCTACTCTAACTGTGCGCTCCTTGCCTTCAGCTTTCTTTTCTATGACCAGAGTAGAACCCCAAAAATGTCTTTCAGAATTTCCATCTGAGTTATTATGTTTTGCGGTCTTTCCGTCATATTGGAAATTCCCTTCTGCCCAAATAGTAAACATTTTTCCGCCTAAAGCATTATATGCGATTCCAGTACTTCTTTCGGTTCTTGTTGTTTTCCAAGCAGCCGCTAAAGTTTGGTTCGAAAAATCGGAGTCTTTAGCGGGAACACTGCTTAGGTCCCAAATCATTACCTCACCAGTATCAGCAATATATACAGTAACTGCGCCATTCTCATTAGGAAACTTATAAATTGAATCCCCATTTCCAGACGAGTTATTGGCAACATAAGAAGCGAGTTCCTCGAAATGTAGCACATTTCTTGAAGCAGTACCTGTAGTATCTATCGTATCATTGGCAGGGAAGATGTCATCAATTGTTAGATTATTTACATCAATGAGCTTTTGAGGTGCAGGATTATGGGAAAAATAGTTATCGATAATAGATTCAATATCCTTTAGTTTTAACTTTTGATATTGTACAGATGACATCATAGCATTTAATTGACTCACATTATTTTTAATATAACTTCGTACGATTTGTACTGTCTCCTCTTTAGTTTCTCTTTCAGCCGCAGATAATATGGAAGATGAGTTAAAAGTTAATCCAAGCATCAAAGTTACCAAAAATAAAGAAAGCGTTTTCTTAAACATCTTAAGACCTCCAAATTAAATTTTTTCAATTTCCAGAGATCATTGAAGCTAAAAAATAGATTTTAAATGGAAATGATTTGAGGTTAGAAAATCAAGTCGAGCATACCAATTACTGAATGCACGATAAAGGCAATACCAATGCATAAAATTATTATTCGAATTAGCCATGGCATTTTTGGAGGAGGAAAAGTAGAAATAATGCCAACAACAAAGAATAAAATACCAATAAATAACTCAAATATATATAATAATATATATACTCACTCTCCTCTGCGCGTGTGTCATAAAAATTCATTGTTGAGCTTTCGAATAAGGCATAGGGCTTTTTCTTCTGGTGGCGGGTTAACAGTGAACCAGTTCGCAGACTTATAAGTACTGAAAAAACTGGGTTAAATATCATAAATCTTGAAGGGTATGTGAACTGGTTTTCCATTAGAGGAAGCATGGTGGCATACATCTTAAAACCGTTACCAAAGATTGACTAGTTTCCACCTCCTTCCTTATTGATATTACCACAAATAGGGTAAGTGATCAAATTATGATTTAATTAGGTGTGTATTGTATGTGGAGTAAATGTATTTCCTTATTTTATACTTATTAACGCTAACTGTGTAATAGAAACGGGTGCAGCGCACCCTTTGTTCTTTAACAATGAATTCGAAACGATTTGGCCGATACTGCGTACGTAATAGATGTCTTCTGCGATAGCCAATCGGGCAATGCGGATTCCGCAGTTGGAATGAAGGGAAGAATCCGGTAAAGTAAGTCAGAGAGAGGCAGCAACATAAGCAGCTGTACTATGGAAGGAGTGAGATTTGATGCAAGGCACCGATGATACCGTTGTAGAATTGGAAGGCGTGACGAAAAAAATTCGGGGAAAAACGATTATCGATAATTTGTCGTTCCGCGTGCGGCGCGGGGAAGTCTATGGCTTCCTCGGCCCGAACGGCGCAGGCAAGACGACGACGATCCGCATGATCGTCGGACTGATGTCCATGACGTCGGGACGAATCCGGATTGAAGGTCATGACATCCGGACCGACCGGGCCAAAGCGATGACCCACGTCGGGGCGGTCGTCGAAAATCCGGAGCTGTACAAATTTATGAGCGGGCGCAAAAACCTGCTTCATTTCGCCCGCTTGAGCGGCAAATCGATCAGCGAGGAGCGGATCGAGGAAATCGTGCGGCTCGTCGAGCTCGAAAATGCGATAGATAAAAAGGTGAAGAACTACTCGCTGGGGATGCGGCAGCGGCTCGGCATCGCGCAGGCGCTGCTTCACGATCCTTCGATTCTGATTTTGGACGAGCCTACGAACGGGCTCGATCCGGCAGGTATCCGGCAACTCCGCGACTATTTGCGCCGCTTGGCCCGGGAGGAGAAAATCTCGATTCTCGTCTCGAGCCATCTGCTCTCGGAAATCGAATTGATGTGCGACCGGGTCGTTATCATCCAGAACGGCAAATTCGTCGGGGAGCGGGAACTGAATCCGTCCGTTGACGCGGCGGAAGCGCGGCCGGCCACGATCTATCTGGAGGTGGATCGGACCGAGGAAGCCCTGCAGGCGCTCGCTGCGGCCGATTGGCCAGCGGCCCGGGACGAATCTCGTTCCGGCATCACCGTGAACGTCATGCGGAATGAGATTCCGAAGGTCGTCGAGAAGCTTGTCCACGCGGGCATCGCGATCTACGAGGTCCGGACCTCCGCGCCGACGCTGGAAGATACCTTCCTTACGATGACGAAAGGAGGCCGGATTGAATGAGTTACTTTTTCTCGCTCGTCCAGAATGAATGGATGAAGACGAACAGCAAGCGGCAAGCGCCGTATTATTATATTTTCCTGGCGTTAATGGCGCTGCTGCTCGGGGTTGTCATCCGGTTTTTCGTGTTCAAGGACGGAGCCATGCCTTATTTGGAATTTGCCAATACCTTTGTGTTCATCGCCCGGCCGCTGACCACCATCTTCATCATCATCGTCGCGGCACAGACGATCACGGACGAATTCAAGGACGGCACGATCAAGCAGCTGTTAATCCGGCCGGCCAGCCGCTCGCTTGTCCTGGCCTCGAAATGGGTGAATGCGCTCCTCGTGCTGTTCGCGGCTTATATGATCATTTTGCTGCTCGGATTGGGTATCGGCGCCGCGCTGTTCAATCTGGCCGCAGAGGAAGCTACCTTGATGGATTCGGTCGTGTCGCTCTTCCTTGGTTATTCGGAAGCGGCCTTTCAGCTCACGCTCGCATTCATGATTGCGGTGCTGACCCGAAGTCTGGGCTTGTCCATCGCGCTGCCGATCATTGTCCAGATGCTCGGCGGAACGGTCTCGATGATGCTCCATCAGAAGGAGTGGTACAAATGGCTGGTGTTCCCGCATTTGAACTGGGGACCTTATTTCGGGGAAGGCCAGTTGCCTTATGAAGGGGCGACGTTAGGCTTCAGCCTCATGATGTACGCGATCTACTTTGCCGTGCTGCTCGCCGTCTCGTTCTTCGTCTTCCAGAAGCGCGACGTGCAGTGAGAAATGAATAGCGCCCCTGCCGGAATCCGTCCCGGCAGGGGCGCTTCTGTTCAGCGGCCGGCCGCTGAAGCGCGCTTGCGCCGGCGGGGGCTGCCGATGGCGTCATAATCGGTCACTCGATTCTTGCCTGTCGTCTTCGAGTGGTACATCGCCTGGTCCGCCTCCCTGACCAGCTCCTCGGGCGTCATTCCGCTTCGCAGCGCGCTGTGGCCGACGCTGACGGTGACGCTTGTCTCCGCCTCCACCCTCCGGCGGATATTCTCGGCCAACTGATCCACGCGGGCATGCGGATCCACGATCAGCGCCACGAGCTCCTCGCCTCCGAAGCGCCCCGGAATGCCGGCTTCCTCCACTTCCTCCCGAATGATCGCGGAGACCAGCTTCAGCTCATCATCCGCTCTATCATGCCCCTGCGTATCGTTCAAGCGCTTGAAATTGTCGATATCGCAGAAGATGAGCGAAATGGCGGCCTCCTTCTGCGCGTAGCTCTGCATTGCCTTGAAGAGATAGCGGCGGTTGTACAATTGGGTCAGCCCGTCGGTAATCGAGGACCGGTATGTCCGCTGCAGATGCTCGACCACGCGCTCGAACAGAATGAAGAACATGAGCGTGAAATACACGAGCGGAAGCGCGTGCTCCAGGTAGAACAGGAGCCTGTTCATTCCGCCGAAATAAATCGAGTTCACTCCGGACGACAGGTTCATCAAAAAATTGACGAGGAGGGTAAACGCATACTTCACCCGCTGGCCCGCACGGGGGCCAATCCAGAAATAACAGAATACGGTGAACGTCATATGATAGACTATGAGCGGCCACGACGGCTTGGCGGATAGCCCATACTGCTCCGCCAGGATGAGGGAGAGGGCGGCGGCTCCCGCGAGCAGGAGCAGGGCAGTCAGCGCATATACGCGCATTCTCCGGTTGCTGCGCTTGTACAGCCGCAGCACCGCCAAATTCATCAACAAAAAAGAAAACGCTTGCAGGGCGGTTCTTCCTATCCCATACGGATCGAACCATCCGGGAAACCATTCATAATCGGCAAGATCCAACGTCCGCTCGAACGCGATGAGCAGCAAGGCCGCGATGAATAGAATATATGCTCCGGAGCGCTGCCTGGAATAGAGGCGAACCGTCATCAAAAGCATAATGAACAAAATATACATCATGCACGCCGACGTCACCGCGACGGCGGTGCTGCCGGATAACTCTGGGGTAACAAGCCGATTCATCGCAATCGATAGCTCCATTTGCGTAGTCTTTACTGAAACATATGTTCTAATATATCATAAATGGTAGACATCGAAAAGCGAAAGCAACATGAAGGAGGCTGGCATGAAAATATTGCAGGCGTTGTTTTTCCCGCCGGAACAGCCGGGAGGCGTGTCCTCCATGGTTCCCTATATACAAGACCGCTTCCAGCTCCCCCGATGGGAGATGGAGCTCTTCTCGCTGCCCAAGCGGCTGCGGGGCAAAGGGCAGGAGGAGATCGCCTTCGCGACCTTCGACTGGACCGTATATGGCGATTCTCCGATCGTGGCCAAATATATTCAGACGATCCGCGATTACATATGGTGGACGAGACGGCGAATCACCTCCTCCTATGATCTTATTCATGCCCATCATCCGATTGCCGGCTGGGTGATGAAGCGGCTCTTCCCCGAGACGCCGGTCATCTTGACGGTTCACTCCAGCTACGAGCGGGAACTGCTTCTGAACGGCAAAATCGAGCCGGACGGACCGGAGTTCCGCTTCCTGACCTCCTTGTACGGGGAGCTGGAAGCGCATGTCGATCTGATGATGACGGTATCGAATTCGTTCCGGCACGATCTGGCGCCCTACGTCGCGCGCCCGGAGCGGATCGAGGTGCTCCCGAACGGCTTCGACGAGAAGCGGTTCCGGCCGATTGCCCATGAGAATGAAGTGCCCCAGTTAATTGTCGTATGCCGGCTTGTCCCGGCGAAGGGGCTTGATGTGCTGCTCCGGGCTTGCTCCGAGCTGAAGCGGCGCGGCCGGCCTTATGTGCTCCACATCATCGGCGACGGGCCGATCCGCGAGGATCTGGAGCGGCTTGCCCAGGAGCTTGGCATTTATGACGAGACGATATTTTATGGCTATATGCTCCATCCGGAGGAGTTCATGCCATTCTCGGACATCTTCGTGCTGCCCTCCCGGGCGGAGGCGTTCGGATCGGTGTTCGCGGAGGCGGCGTTGTGCGGGCTCGCGCTGGTCGGCACGAATGTCGGCGGCATCGCCGAGCAGATTACCGACGGGGTGAACGGGCTGCTGGTGCCCGTGGACGATCCGGACGCGCTCGCCGCGGCGCTGGATCGGGTCATGACGGATCCGGCGTTCCGCTATGAGCTGTCCCGGACGGCCTGGACGAAGGCGAAGCAGGATTACTCGCTGAGCGGCGTCGTGAACGAGTTGAAGCGAATCTATCTCCGCTTCCGCGTCACCGCGGACTGACTTCGCCGACCGGAGAAGGCCCATCCAGCCATGCGAACGCCCGGCGCTCATCTGCCGGGCGTTCGCGCATGATCAGAGAGGAGAGAGGAAGTTGAATGCGTTTCGCTTCATACATGCGGCAGACCTGCATGTGGACAGCCCGTTCCGGGGCCTGAGGGAGCTTCCGTCATCGCTGCGCGCGCGCGCCGTCGAATCGACCTTCGCCGCATGGGATGCGCTCGTGGATCTGGCGGTGCGGGAACAGGCCGCCTTCGTCGTCGTCAGCGGCGACCTGTACGACGGCAAGGATCGGTCGCTGAAGGCCCAGTGGCGTCTCCAGCGGGGAATGGAACGGCTGGCCGGGCACGGGATTGCGGTCTATCTGATTCACGGCAATCACGATCCGCTGCATGAAGGCGTGCAGTGGGCGTGGCCGGACAACGTGACCGTTTTCGGCGCCGGCGCGCCCGGCGCGGCCTTGGCCCGCGGGGCCGACGGGACGCCGCTTGCGGTGATCGCCGGGATGTCGTACGGCGATTCCGCCGTTCGGGACAATCTGGCCGCGCGTTATCCGGCGGAGCCGGAGAAGGCGCTTGCCGCCGAGGAGGCGAACGGCTTGCCGGACCGGGCGCGCCTGTTCCGCATCGGCATGCTGCACGGGACGGTCGACGGGCGGCCGGGCCATGATCCGTATGCTCCCTGCTCCAAGCGGGAGCTGATCGCCTCCGGGTACGATTATTGGGCGCTCGGCCATATTCACCTCCGGGAGGTGCTTCATGACTCTCCCTATATCGTCTACCCCGGCAATACGCAGGGGCGGCATGTCAAGGAGACCGGGCCGAAGGGCTGCTACGTCGTCGAGGTGGACGAGCGGCGTCACGTGTCGCTGCGCTTCGCGCCGCTCGATCTGGTCCGCTGGCGCGATGAGGCCGTCGACATCGCGGATCTCGCCGATATGCAGCAGGTGATGGATCGGCTGGACGCAGCGCTGGCCGGGCTGCGCCAGCAGTGCGGCAGCCGCCTCGTCTTCGCGCGCCTGACGCTGGTCGGGCGGACGGCGCTCTACCGCGAGCTGCAGCGCCAATCGCTGGAGCGGCAGTGGGCGGCTGCGGCCAACGAGCAGGAGCTGGAACGGATGGAGCGTTCCGGTTCGACAGACGGGGTATGGATCGCCGAGCTTCGCGTCCGGTGCCGGCCGGATCTCGATCCGGCCGTCTGGCTGGAATCGGACAGCTTCCTCGGCGATCTGGTCCGGCTGGCGGACCGGAGCCGGCAGGACGGCGAGCTGCGGGACGAGCTGCTGGCGGAAGCGCTTGGCGCCTTCCAGATGCAGCCCCGCCTTCGCCAATGGCTGGCCGAACAGCCGGAAGAAGCGCAGGCGGATTGGCTGCACGAAGCGATGCTGCTGGCGCTTGAAGCGCTGCAGGAAGGAGGGAACGCGTCATGAGGCTGCTGCATCTGCATGTGAACGGCTTCGGCGAGCTGCGCGATGTGGACCTTGAGCTGGCCGAGCCGGGGAAGCCCGGGGGCATCACGCTGCTCCTTGGCCCGAATGAGGCGGGCAAGAGCACGCTTGCCGCTTTTCTCCGGGGCATGCTGTACGGCTTCCCGAAGCGCGGCGGCGCGGCCGGCCGCTACGAGCCCGCGGAAGGCGGGGTCTACGGCGGGCGGCTCGCCGTGGAGGACGATCGCGGGCAGGAATGGCGGATCGAGCGCCTGGAGCGGAACGGCAGCGTGCAGACGGTCATCCGCCGCCGGGGGGCGGACGGGCGCCTGGACCGGATGACCCAGTCCGAGCTCGAGACGGAGGTGCTGGGCGGCCTGAACGGCGAGCTGTTCCGGCGACTGTTCGCGATTACGCTGGACGAGCTGCATGAGCTGCAGGCGCTCCAGGGCGACGAGGTCGGCGCCTTCCTGTACGACACCGGCCTCGGAGGCGGCCGTCAGGTCGCCGAGGCGGAGCGGTGGCTGCAGCAGGAGGCGGACAAGCTGTATAAGCCCCGCGGCCGTTCGCAGGAGCTGGCGCATACGCTGCAGGCGCTGGATCGGGCGGACCGGGCGCGGCGGGAGGGCCAGGCGCAGGCGGAGCGGCTGGCCGGCGTGGAAGCGCTGCTGGCGGAAGCGGACGCTGCCCTCGAAGCGGCAGCGGCTTCGCGCCGGGCCGTCCGCGAGGCGCTCGCCTTGACGGAGCGCGCCGCCCACGTCAGCGAGACGTGGGTGCGCCTCGTCGCGGCGCGCGAAGCGCTGGCGGGGCTGCCGCCGCGCGCCGAGTGGCCGCCCGACGCCGCCGCGCGCTGGGAGGCGAACGAGCGCCGGCTCGCCGAGGCGGAGGCGGCGCTCGCCCGTGCGGAAGAGCAGCGGGCCGCGTGGGAACGGCGGCTCGCCGGGCTGCGTCCGCAGGGGGCGCTGCTGGCGCTCGCGCCGGAGGCGCGCCGCTTGGCCCGGCAGGCGGATGCGGTCCGTCACTGGCAGGAGACGGCGGCGGAGACAGAGGCGGAAGCCGCGCGGATCGCGGCGGAGCTGCGCCGTCTCGCCCGCCAGACGGACTCCGGCTGGACGCCGGAGCGGCTGCTTGCCTGCGACGCGAGCTTCACGCAGGCGGAGCAGGCCCGGGCCGCGCAGGCGGAGGCCGATGCCGCCGGCCGGGCCCGGGCCCAAGCCGCCGACGCGGCGGAGCGGGCGGGCCGCGAGGCGTCCGCGGCCGAGGCCGAACGCCGCGAAGCGGAGCGCGCGCTTGCGCGGCATACGGCCGCCGGCGTGCGCGGCACCGGCTTCGCCCCGGCGCCGGCCCAGGCCGAGGAGGTCCTGCGCCGCGGCCAGGCCCTCCAGGACGCGCTCGCGTCGCGGCAGGCTCTGGCTCCTTCGCGGCCAACCGGCCGCCGCTCGGCCCGGTCCGCCGCAGAGCGCCGCATCCCGGCCGCGTACGGCGCGTATGCCTTCGGCGGCGGCGCGCTGCTGCTGGCCGCGCTGCTCGGCTTCGCTGCGGGCCAGTGGCTGGCCGCCGGAGCGGTGGCGGCGGTCGGCCTCGCCGGGACGCTCGCGTTAGCGTATGCCGGCCGCGGCGGGCATGGGGGCCGGGGTGCTGGAGGCCCCGCGGAAGAGGCCGGCGCGGACGGGCGGATGGCCGCGCAGCAGGCCGAAGCGCTGCGGGGGCTGCTTGGCCCGCTCTGGCCCGGGACCGGCGGCGCGGGGCTGCCTGCCGCTTCGAAGCGGCAGGAATTGGCGCAGGCGCTGGCCGATACGGCCGAGTGGGCCCGCGAGCAGGCGCGGCTCGCCGATCGCGCCCGTCATGCGGCCGAAGTCGCCGCGGCCGCCGCGCGCCGGGCGGAAGCCTTGGCGGAGGAAGCCGAGGCGGCCCTGGCGGCGGAGAGAGGAGCTGCCGGGCGCTGGCGCGGCTGGCTGCGGGAGCGCGGGCTGCCGGAGTCGCTCAGCCCCGCCGGCGCGCTCGAGCATCTCCGCCGGGCGGAGCAGGCGCTCGATATGCAGAGCCAGCGGGAACGGCTGCTGGAGCGAGCCTCCCGCCTGCGGCGCCAGATCGGGGAGGTCGAGCAGGAGTGCGCCCGGCTGCTCAAGGCCGCCCGGGAAGCTTCCGAAGGAGACGGCGAAGCGGCCGCGGCGGCCGAGCGCCGGGAAGCGGAAGGCGCTGCTTCGGAGCCGGGCCTCCGGGACGAAGCGGAGGCCCGCCGGCGCTTCGCTTCCATCGGGGAGCTGTACCGCCTGCTGGAACGGCTGGAGGCGGAAGAGAAGCGGCAGCAGCAATATGAGCGCGGCGCAGAGCAGTATGAAGCGGCCGTCGAGGCATGCCGGACGGCGGCCCGGGAAGCGGAGGACGCCCGCCGGCGGAAGGAGCGGCTGCTGGCGGAAGCAGGCGCGGAGGAGGAAGCGGAGTTCCTCCTCCGGATGAACGCCGAAGCCCGCCGCCAGGAATGGGAGCGGACGCTGCAGGAGAGCGAGGCGGTCGTGTACCGCGGCGGGAGTCCGGAGCAGTGGGCGCCGCTGGAGGAACTGCTTACCCGCTATGACGGGGCCGAGCTGGAGCGGCGCGCCGCCGAACGGCAAGCGGAGCTGGAGCGGTGGGATGCGAGCATCAGCGAAGGCGAGGAGCGGCGCGGACGGCTGAAGCAAGAGCATGAGCGGCTCACGGCCGAGGTCGAGGGAGCGGCCCATCATCACGAAGCGGCGATGAACGAGGCGAGGCTCGATGAACAGGCCTCCCGTTATGCGGTGCTGGCGCTGGCCCGAACGCTGATTCAGCGGACGAGGCGGCTCTATGAGCAAGAGAAGCAGCCCGAGGTGCTGAAGCGGGCGGCCGCTCATCTTCGGGCGATGACCGAAGGGCGGTATGTACGGGTGACGGCGCCGCACGGGACGAAGCGTCTGGAAGTGGAACGGGCCGATGGCCGGATGATTGACAGTTCCCTGCTGAGCCGCGGGGCGGCCGAGCAGCTCTATCTGGCCATGCGCTTCGCTTTGGCGGAAGAACTGTCCCATAAGGCGGCCCTTCCGCTGATCCTGGATGACATTCTCGTCAATTATGATCGGCGGAGGCTGGGACAGGCCGTACAAGCGCTGCATCGGCTGTCGTCGGATCATCAGATCGTGATGACGACCTGCCATCCGCATGTGGCGATGGCGTTCCGGAATGAGGTCGCGGATGTGCGCATGGTGGAGCTGGGGCCGATTGGATAAGCGGGCGGAAGAGACAAGCGAGGCCGGCATGGCGGTGCTTCAGGGGGGATCAGCCGCGATTCCGGCCGGGTTCCATGAAGCCCAAGCCGGATTCTCTCCCTAACAGTCGGATCCGCCGCGAGCGAGCGGCTGCGCCCTGCCAGGGAAGGCGCAGCCTGTCCAGGCAAGCCGCATCGGCATTTGGCGTACGCGTCATTTTTTGCGCGGCAGCGGCTTCAGCTTGAGCGTCCCTGCCGCAGGAGATGGAGCGGAGGGAGGTTCCGGCCAGGGCTTCGGCGGGGAGGCCGCCCGCAGCAGCAAGTAGAGCCAGATGAGGCTGAACATGCCGAATAGCGGGTACAGGAACGAAATCAGATTGCGGAAGCCGAATTGGCTGATGGTAAAGCAAATCATCATGATGACCGCCGTGATCAGCTTCTTCGGCACTCCGGTCCGTTGGTGAAGCTGGAGCGTAATGCCGTACAAATCGGCGATAAAGGTCGTGAAAATTTCCGAAAAGATGAGCAGAACATAAATAAGCTGGATGGTGATGCCGAGCGAATGCGCGATCTCCCCCATCGGAATGTCGAACTGCTGTATGCCTGGCATATGGACGGAGAGCGCCAGATGGCCTGCCAGCAGCAGGATGCCGATGAGGACGCCCCCGATCGCGCCTCCGATGCGTATGATACGCTTGTTCGGCATCGAGGCGCCCAGCGGGACGAGCACCGCCTGGGCCATCGCGAGATTGAACGCGCTGTACAGCAAGGGAGCTGTCCATGCGGCATACCACGATGTGTCGGTCGTGATGGTGAAAACCCGTCCCGCGTTCGGCATATGCAGCGTCTGGGTTACGATCATGACGGTAAAGACGAGCATGGTAGGGACGACGAGCGAGTTAAGGCTCAATATCGCGCTCATTCCCCGGTTGATGATGAAATAGGCGGATACGATTGTCAGCAGGAGTCCGGTCTGGTAATGGAAATTCAACTGCTGAACGAAGACCGACCCTGCGCCCGCAAGCATGACCCCGTTCACGCTCACAATGACGATCATGGCGAAAATGCTGACCCAGCCGCCGATTCGCGAACCGAATAAATAATGGTTCACATCTTCATAGGAACGGGCCTGGATCTGCTGGGCAATCAGCATCAGCTTCGTTCCGAGGAAGAGAAAGATGAGGCTGGACACTCCGATCGTGAAGGAAGCGATCCATCCGTATTTGGTGAAAAACTGCAAAATCTCTTGTCCCGTCGCAAATCCGGCTCCGACGACGGTTCCGACGTAAGTGAAAGCAATCTGAAATATCCGCAGCGACTGTCTCAACGGTTAGGCGCCTCCTTGTCCGACAAAGCTTGTTGCGAAGGAAAGAGTTAGCTTGTTCGCATTACTATACGTATGACAAGCTTGGGCCGGACATGACTCCCTCAATGTGGTAAGATAGTAAGGGACTTGAGAGGAGGAGCCTTGGTTGCTGGAGATTACATGGGCATTGACCCATTTCGGGTACATAGCTTTATTTTTTCTGCTGGCGCTTGGCATTGTCGGACTGCCGATCCCGGATGAGACGATCATGGTCTTCGTCGGCAGCTTGACGGTGGAAGGGCCGTTCGGGTACGTGCCCGCGTTCGCCGTATGCCTGGCCGGGAGCATGACCGGCATGACGGTCAGCTATATCGTGGGGCGGAGGGTCGGCAAGCCGCTGCTGGATCGGTACGGCAAGCGGGTGAAGCTGACGCCTGCCCGGGTGGAACGAACCGAGCGCTGGTTCCAGCGGTTCGGTCCATGGGCTATCGTCTTTGGGTATTTTGTGCCCGGCCTGCGCCATTTGACCTGTTATCTGGCCGGAATGGCACGCATGAATTGGTCTCTTTATTTATTTGCAGCCGGAACGGGAGCGCTGATCTGGGTAGCGACTTTTCTGACGATAGGGCATTTCGTCGGAGTTCATTGGGAAGCGGCCGTTCAATGGATTCATACGAGAGGAACGATCTATGTGGCGTGCTTGGCAGCGATGCTCTTGCTGATCGGATCGCTCGTGTATGTCCTTATCCGGCGCCGCGTCCGGCCAAAACAAACGCCTTGATCCTTAACGGCTCAAGGCGTTCTATGATCAGGCGGGCAAATCAAGCCTTCGCCGGGTTCTCCTCCATCGGGAACAGCTTGACGGACTGAATCTTGCCTGATTTCGGATCGAGATCAAGCCGAAGCAGGGCATTGGCCGCTTGGTAGCTCCAGGCGTAGCCGGTATCTTGATCGGGCTTGCCGAGCGCTTTCACGGCAGCATCGCTTTTGCCTCCGATACGCAGGCCCGTGATGCCGGTAGACGAGCCGTCGCCCGACACCTCGACAAAGACGACCTTAGCGTCATCATGACAGCCGAACGAAAATCCGTCATATTCCAGCACATGAATCGGCTCCTCGTCGTCCATCACGAATTGGGACACAGGCGTTCCCCAGAGTTCCCGCACCTTCTCCTCGGTATCGCTCAGGCCGATTCCCTTCAGCTGCGGCTGCTTCCGATTGAAGTCGGCTTCATCGCCCGTGCCGGAACGGGAATTATCCTTGTTCGAAGCAATCTCGGTCCGTTCTCGCGTCTTTTCCTTGCCTGAGGCCGGAGTCTCGTCCGCCGGGGCCGGCTTGGCCGTAAACGGAGCTTGCGGGCTGGCCGGCGGCGCGCTGCCGGCCTGGGTCGTACAGCCGGACAGAAGAGCGCCAAGAGCGGCAGCAGCTGCAACGATAAGCAGCATTCGGGTTATCGGGGCACGGGTCATTGGTGGGGTTCCTCCTTCGCCGCCTCGCGGCGGGTATGACTATAGGTATAGGATCGGTTTGGATCGGTACCGTTACAGGTTACTTGTAACTAAGGAGAGCGGGTTTGCAGACGCTCTCACTAATATAGACGGAGCTCGCTCCAATAAGTTGCAGTCGTTGTATGAAATTGCCTGCTTTTCTCCATTCACCTGTTTGGCATATAATAAAGATAAGTTGGTGAGAGGGGGCGACGAAGATGATTGATCAACCAACAGCTCGTTTTTTGCAGGAGAAGGTCTCGGAAGCGAAGGTTCATTTTGAACGGGCTCTCGATTGTAAGCATACGGAGTTCGATGATTTGTACCCCTATATGATTGAACACCCTCAATTTTTCTGGTACAAACGTTACGTGGCCTGGTCTGAATTACTGACTATCGTCAAACTGTGCGAACAGCTGCAGGTGGCTTGGCAAGAGCAATTCACCCCGCAGCAAGTCGAATATATACAACAGCGCGTCATGTCGGCGAAAGTGCTGGATTATTGGTTCGAGACGAACGATTCCAGAGAGCATGTCGGCGGATAACCTCACGTGACGAAGGGTGCAAGGCCTGTCAGCGTCAGCCGGCAGGCCTTGTTCCTATTCGAAGCATAGGCCAGATGCGAGGGATGACCCTCTTACGAGAAAGGAGATGCGGCCATGATGGACGAGAAGATGCTTGATCGCTTCCGCCAGGAGGGCACGAAGGTGCGCGTCGTGCGGGACATGCTCGAAGCAAATGATGTTATCGGCATCGTCGTCGCCTGGAGCCATGACGAGGTGATGATTCGAAAACGCAACCGGCGCATCGTGAAGCTCAGCAGGAGCTACTTGATTCAGCCCTTCAGCGAGCCGCGGACGGAGCTTGGGGAGTGGAAGCCGGGCCCGCTAGCCGGTGCATCCGAAGGCGAAGCCTGAGCCAGATATCGATAGGGAAGGACTGCCGAATTGCCGGGCCAGTCCTTCTTCTGTATCGAGGCTCGTCCCTGGAACCGGCAACGCCACGATCTCCATGGTCACGTTGTCTTGGCCGTCGTTTCGTTTGCGAACATTATAATGGACAGACCTCGCGCTCGGCAGCGGCAACGGGCCCATTTGACACGGTTACAAGTGAATTTAAATTTTTTTTCGAAAAGTGTTGACGCATTTCCGGATGCATGATATTATATTTCTTGTCGCTAACAAAATTAAATTACGAAATGTAAGATACTAAGTATGCGGTCATGGCGGAATTGGCAGACGCGCTAGATTCAGGTTCTAGTGGGGTAACACCCGTGGAGGTTCGAGTCCTCTTGACCGCACCATATTCACTCTAATATTGACTTTGACGGCTCATAAATTGCTTCCGGGTAATTTATGGGCCTTTTTGCATATTGCCCCGTTATTGTTTCGCATAATCACGATTTTTCGATGCTTCATGCGATAAAAATTGTATTATACTGGTCTGAGATGAAGTATAAATGCCTCTGCAAATCCGAATGATGGATAGAACATGGAGCAGGAAGGAATGATGCTTGATGCCGTTGTTTTGCGCAGGGGCAAAACGAGTTATGGGCATACAAATAGAGCAGGTGAGTTCGGATGACGATTAAAACATTGGTTATAGCTCCTTACCCGGCAATGACGCCGCTTATCGAGGAGTGCCGGAGCGAAGACCGGGAGCTGGATATCCGCATCGAAGTAGGCAACCTTCAGGAAGCGGTTCCGATAGCCCGGGAAGCGGAGCGACAGGGCTTCGATATCATTATTAGCCGGGGAGGCACGGCCAAGTTGATCGAGCCTGAGGTCGGGATCCCGGTGATTGATGTGCACGTCTCGGGTTACGACATGCTGCGGGTGCTGACCTTGACGAACGATTTCCCGGGAAAAAAAGCGATTGTCGGCTTTGCGAACATTACGTTGGGAGCCAAGGCGATTGCGGATGTGCTCGATATCGGGGTTGAAGTCTGTACGGTTGAGGAGGCCGGGGAGGTAGAATCCATTCTGGCGGAGCTCAAGCGGAAGGGATATGAACTGATTATTGGCGATGTCGTTACCGTCGAGGCCGCGGCCAAGCATCAGCAGAAAGGGATTCTGATCCAGTCCGGGCGCGAGGCTATCTTCGAAGCGTTCCATAAGGCGAAATCAATATACCGGTTGTACCGGCGCCAGCAATGGGACATCGCTTTTTTGCGATCCTTGCTTGCGGAGACGGCGTCCGACCTGATCGTGCTTGGACAGCAAGGCGAGATCCTGCTCGAGCAGTGGACAAGCCATGTGGCTTGCCCGGTGCCGATCGATGAGTTGGTAGCCGATATTCGCCAAGATCCGCACACGGAAAATTTGCTTGCGATCCGGGCAAGCGAGACAGGCAAGTTCAAGCAGCGGCGGGTGCGCAAAGAAATATTGGGGAAGACGTATTATCTCTTTTCCTTTTCTTCTTTGCCGGAGAAGGGGGCACGCGAAGTTTGTCCTGTCGAGGAAGTGTCCCGGCTCCCGGTCATTCTCGCCGAGAGCGAAGCGATGAGCCGATGTCTCCGGGCGATCGATGGCCGGCTTGACGGCAGCTGTTTCATTTTGATCGGCGAAGCGGGCAGCGGCAAGCAACTATTGTCGCGGTACATCCATGTCAAGAAGCATGGAGGACGGGGGCTGTACGCCTGCCTGACGGCACGGCAAGCGCTGACGGAGCTCGCCGTGCTCGATTCCGATATCCTGACCGTGTATATTAATGGTCTGGAGCAGTTAGAGCGGGAGGACGCGCTGCGGCTGCAGACGTTGATCCGCGAACAGGCGGACACCCGTCCGGCCATTGTCGTCGCGCTGGAGCGGGAGGACCGCGTATATCAGGGGTTGCTGTTCGATGAAGGGAACGTCAGAGTGAGTGTGCCTCCTTTGCGTGAGCGGAAGGAAGACATCAAGCCGCTGGCCGCCTACTATATTGCCGATTTTCATGGAACATTGGGCACTTCGCCGGTCAAGCTGAAAGAGGATGCCATCGAGCTGCTGGAGGCTTATCCATGGCCAGGCAACGCGGCCGAACTGCAAGCGCTGTTGAAAGATGCGGTTACCGCGGAGAAAGGGTATGTTATCGGGAAGACACAGTTGACGCGGCTGCTTGATGCCAAGCGGGCCAGGCCGAACGCTCCCGCTCCGTTGCCGCGCGATTTTCTGGAGGGCACGCTGGACGAGATTGAAAAGCGGATTATCCATGCCATTATGAAAGAGGAACACGACAATCAGACCCGGGTGGCCGAACGCTTGGGGATTAACCGTTCTACTTTATGGAGAAAGCTGAAACAATAAGTTTCGGCTTTTTTTGTTGCTCCCAATCCGGATATTGAATGTTTAAATTTGCAACAATTACTTGATGATATATTGCATTTTGTAATACCTCTGTTTAGAATATAGTTTGAAATCGATTTCAAAATTATTTTATGTTTCATATTGAAACAGTAACAGAAGGGGTGCTACAATAAATGAAGATTAAAGGCACTTTGGAGAGGATTCCCGGAGGGATGATGGTCGTGCCGTTGCTTCTTGCGGCAGTCATCAACACCGCGGCGCCGGATTTGCTTCGCATTGGGAACTTCACGGAGTCTCTGTTTGTCAACGGATCAAGCACATTGATTGCGCTGTTCCTGCTGTGTACGGGAGCTCAGATCAATGTGAAGTCGTTCGGAGTGTCGATTGGCAAAGGAGCCACCTTGCTTTTCACGAAATGGGCGGTGGGCGCGCTGTTCGGCCTGCTCGCCTACCTGTTCGCCGGGGATAACGGATTATGGCTCGGTCTGGCGCCGATCGCTGTAATCGCTGCCATGACCAACAGCAATGGCGGGCTGTTCGTTGCTCTGGTCGGCCAATACGGAAGCAAAGAGGATCGCGCGGCTTATTCCTTGCTGGCGCTGAATGACGGTCCTTTCCTGACGATGGTCGCCTTATCGATTTTTGGCGCCATGGGCTTTGTGGACGGGATGTTCTCTCTCGTCTCGTTCGTGTCGGTCCTGCTGCCGATTCTGGTCGGGATGGTGCTAGGGAATCTCGATGAGGAGATGCGCAAGTTCCTGGACAGAGGCAGCTCGATGCTGATTCCGTTCTTCGCCTTCTCGCTAGGAATGGGCATTGACTTCCGCGCGATCGTGAACGGCGGTCTGTCTGGCATTATTCTCGGGTTGCTGACTGTATTTGTGACCGGTACGGCAGGCTATTTCGTGTTCAAGGCATTGAAATGGAACCCGATCGTCGGCGCGGCGGAAGGCTCGACCGCGGGCAATGCGGTCGCGACTCCGGCGGCGATTGCGGCAGCGAATGCTTCGTTCGCGGCTTATACCGATATTGCGACCGTACAGGTGGCGGCATCGACGGTGACCACCGCGATCCTTCTCCCGATTTATGTCGGCTTTTTGGTGAAGCGCCTAGAAAAAAAGGGGTACTCGTTCGAACGGCAGGCGGCGGATACCCATGCGTAAGGTGTGATAAATGTGGGCAAGCAAATAGGAATTATCGCGGATGATTTGACAGGCGCCAATGACGCGGGCGTCCAATTGGCTAAGAAGGGATTCCGTTCTACTGTGATCATGCATCCATGCGGGAACGAGACGGGAGCCGGGGCGGATGTGCTGATCGTCGACACGGACAGCCGGGCGATGAGCGGGCCGGACGCGTATGAAGCGGCATGGCGGGCTGCATTGTTTTTACAAGAACGCGGTTATCGCCATATCTATAAAAAAGTGGACTCGACGCTCCGGGGCAATATTGCGGAGGAGCTCAAGGCGGTGGAAGAAGCGTTCAAGCCGGATGTGGTGTTGATTGCTCCCGCTTTCCCCAACATGAACCGGGTGACCGTCGAAGGGCATCATTATGTCAATGGCGAATTGATTACCGCCACCGAATTCGCCAACGATCCCAAGACCCCGGTCACCGACAGTTATATTCCGCGGCTTCTGCGGACCGGCGCGGGGCGGAAGGTTGAATTGATCGAGGCCGGTTGGCTGCAGCGGCCGGCCGCAGAACTGGCGGCATGGGTGAATGACGCGCTGCACAGCGGGACGAGCTGGTTCGTCTGCGACAGCGCGTCGGAGGAGGAACTGCAGGCCCTTGCGCGGCGTTTCTCCGGCATGGACAAGCGCATCGTCTGGGCCGGGTCGGCCGGGTTGATTGAGTATTTGCCGGAAGCGCTGGGCTTGACACCATCGGCCGCCAGGGACGAGGAGAAGGCATGTATCAGCCAGGCTCTCGTTGTATCCGGCAGCTTGTCGGACACGACAAGACGGCAGCTCCTGTACGCGCGGGATATGCCCGACGCTTGCGCTCTAGAAGTCGATCCGGCAAGACTCGTCGCTGGAGATTATGATGCGGAGCAGTACGTGCAGAGCATGAAGCGGCAGCCGGAGAAATCTTATTTTGTGCTGTATGTGGACAGCTCGGAACAGTGCCGGACAGCGGCCGTAGAAGCCGGCAAGCGGGTAGGCAAGTCTTTGCGGGAAGTGAGTGAAGCCATTTCCCGGGGACTCGGCAGGATTGCGAGGGCGATGCTGGAAGCCAACAGCGGCATTCAAGGATTGGTCCTGACCGGCGGGGATACGGCCAAAGCCGTCTCCATGGAACTCGAGATCGGAGAAATGCAGCTCTTTGCGGAAGCTGAACCCGGGCTGCCGTTCGGCAAACTTCTGGGCAAGGAGCGCAGCTACTGGGCGATTACGAAAGCCGGCGGTTTTGGCCATGACCGTTCGCTAGCCGCCGCCTTGCATTATATGAGCGATGAGAAGAGGGTGAGGGTATGAGTACACGCAAGCCGGTTGTCGGCATCACGATGGGCGATGCCGCGGGCGTCGGCCCGGAAATTATTTTAAAAAGTTTGCGTCATGAAGAAATGTATGCCATCAGCAATCCGGTCGTTATCGGAGATCGGAAAATACTGGAGCGCGCCCGGGAATTTGTAAACAGTGACCTCGCGATTGAAAGCATCGCCGCAGACGGCATCGGTCAGACTTCATTTCGCCATGGGATCGTTCATATGCTGGATCTCGATCTGCTGCCGGCCGATCTCCCGATCGGTCAAGTGTCGGCGGCAGCCGGGCATGGCGCTTTCAAATATTTGGAGACCGCGATCGAATTGGCTTCACGGCACGCGATCGACGCAATTTGCACAGCGCCTCTGAATAAGGAGGCCTTGCATAAAGGCGGGCACCCCTATCCGGGCCATACGGAAATTTTGGCCGACTTGACGGGGACGGCCGATTTCTCGATGATGCTGTCTGCGCCAAAGCTGAAAGTCATTCATGTCACGACGCATGTCGGATTGATCGATGCGGTTCGTCTGATTACGCCGGAACGGGTGTATCATGTCATCAAGCTGGCGCATGATACGCTGCGCAAGGCAGGCGTAACGGCTCCGAAAATTGCCGTATGCGGCATTAATCCTCATGCCGGGGAGAACGGTCTGTTCGGGTATGGGGAAGAGGAGGAAAAAGTGATCCCTGCCGTTGAGAAAGCGCAGGCGGAAGGAATGCAAGTCGTCGGCCCGCTGCCGGCCGACACGCTATTTTTCCGGGCGGTTCGCGGCGACTTCGACATCGTGGTCGCGATGTATCACGATCAGGGGCATGGGCCTGTCAAAGTGTTGGGGCTGGATGCGGGCGTCAATATTACGGTCGGACTGCCGATTATCCGCACAAGCGTGGATCACGGCACGGCCTTCGACATTGCCGGAACCGGCGTGGCGGATGAGAAAAGCTTGATGGAAGCGATTCGCCAGGCGGCGGAGCTTGCTCCGAAATTGTAGGCTGAAGCGGCGAAGCAGTTCTCGCTCTTACCGGGAGTAAGGGGAGAACTGCTTTTTTTTTGTTGCCGCTTTCTCCGCTACTGGATCACGGTCTTTTGCCAATTGCCGCCGACGAGCAGCCGTTCTTCGAACACCTTGCTGTTCTTATCTTTGTAGTAGAACGTGCAGCCCGCGATGGTCCCTTCCTCGGACCAGATGATGAACAATTGAATGTCTATCTTGCCTTTCTTGATTCCTTCCAGATCGACGTCATCGGATTCGGTCCGGAATCGGTAGTCATCGCGCTGAGTAATGTCATACCGCCAGACATCGCTATCGTCTTTGGCGCTGGCGACAACTTCCTCCGGAGCGCCGAAAAGCTCGTTGACCTCGTCGTATGTCAAGCCAAGCTTCGCTTGGGTTCGAATGGCAGCCGCATCGATCGTCTTCGCTCCCGGCACCGGACAGCGCCCGATCGGTTCCGCTTCTGGATCGTCCTTGATCCGCCAGCCGGCGCCCTGGATGTAGCGGAAGGTCAGTTTATACGTTTCGCAATCGTAATTTTCGCCAATCGGGACATAGAACTTGAATTGCTTCTCGTCCTTCGTTTCTTTGACGAGCGACGCCTTGGCCTGTTTCCATTCGGCGAGGCTGCCTTTATCGGCGTCGACTTTGGCCAGCCGTCCGTTATGCTTTACGACATATTTGGAGTCGAGGCGGTTCTTCAAAAAGGCCTTGGCTGTATCCTTCGTGAAAGACTTGCTCAGATAGGCGACATACTTCTCCGGCGTTCCGATATCCTTCCCCAAATAAAAATAGTGCGTTCCGTTCAGCTCGAACGTCGCAAGAGGGCCTTCCGGCCGCTTGCCGCCGTTCTCCACATGCCAGTAGACGCTCCGCGCTTCGGCCGCGAGCGCAATCGCTTCCTCCACGGTGAGCTTCGGGGCCTTATGTGCGGTTGAAGTTGCCGGCCCGCTCTTCGCCGCGGCGTTCGGAGCCTGGGCAGGAGCAGCCGGACTAGCCGGAGCAGCCGGAGCGGCCGCCACCGAGAAGGCCAATGCCAATGCTCCTAACAGCGTGGGGAGGTTCATATTGTTATTCCCTCCTTATCCAATATCTCTTATTATATGAGTGGAATGGCCTTTTTGACCTTCTCGCCGCGGATGGGACAGTGTTCCTCGCGAGGGACGCATGATACCGCGGTTACAATTTCTTTTTGAGAAAAAATTGTTGGATTCCGTCCGGATAATCATCGAGAACGGCAAACACTTCATAGCCGGCTTGCTGATAGAAGTGCGGGGCCTGGTAGGAAAATGTGGATGTATGCGCAAACGTACAGCCCATCTCCCTTCCGATGTTCTCCGCTTCGGCGATCATGGCTTTGCCGTACCCTTTGTTTCTGTAGCCGTCGGCTATCCAAAACATATCGATATACATGCAATAAGAATAGGTCTCGCAAAAGATGCCGCCTGCGACCTCGCCGGATTCGTCTCGCAAAAACAAGTGGATATCATGCTCAGGCTTGGTCAGCAAGCCTCTCGTCGCTCGCACATTATATTCAAACAAATGATCCGCTACCGTGTCGTAATCCGTGTCCGCATATTGAGACGTGATTCTCATGCCGGAATCCAGGATTTTTGTCTTCATACCGTATCCCATCCTGCCTCATTGACTATGGCATTGTCTGTTATGATTTATGACGCTGTGATGATGAAATCTGCCTCTGCGGGAAGGCAAAGCAGCTCGCTGAGTCTGATTCGCTTCCGCGCAACGCGAGGCAGCGGAGCAAGGTTGCTGTAACCAAGCTCCGGGTTTACTGTCGGGTCATGGTCCACGTTCCTTTCTTCAGGGGATTCTAAGATTTCCGCCAACAGCTCGCGAGCCCGGTGCAGCCGGGATTTCACGGTCCCCTCCGGGACGCCCGCCGCCTTGGCTATTTGCCGGATCGTCATATCTTTATAATAGTAAAGCTGAACAATCTTGCGCAGATCATGCTCCAGATACGTTACCGCTTCCTTCAGTTCAATGGCGTGGAAGGGATCTCTGGCCTCGGCCGCATCCCATTCCGCCGGCTTCGCGATCGGATTCCGCTTGCGTTCTCGCAGCAGCTGGCAGCATTCATGGACGAGAATCCGGAACAGCCAAGTCTTGAAGTAAGCCGGTTCTTTAAGGGAGCGTATCGCCCGGAACGATTTGAATACCGTCTCCTGGACCGCATCTGCGCAATCCTCCTGCCGTTTCAGATATGAACGGGCCAACCGATACAGACTGCTCTCATAGGCGACGATCAGCCTGCTGAAAGCATCCGCATCGCCGCGCTGGGCGAGCAGAACTAACTGCTCCATATGCTGTTTGGTCAACACATTACAGGGCCTCCTTTCTCCAATAGGTAATTTCACCCTCTAGTATAGACGGAGGAAGAGCGGTTTCGGTTCACAAAAAAATAAAATTCGATGCAGGAGGCAGCGTATTGGCGAACGCCCCTGTTTTTCCTTTATAATGTTCGGAAAGGAAAAAGCTTTTCTCAGATCAAGGGGGTGCAGCGGTGAGCGTATTGGCGGTACAGACATGCATCGAGATTACGAGGACGATTGATTCCAACGAGGAGCGCATTACGGAGACCTCGTTCCATATCGAGCTGCATGCGCATGAGGTCCGAATCCGGGACAAGCGGATCGCCATGTCGCAGATCTATGATATATCCTGCCATCGCAAGCATGGCGGTTCGGATCCGATCGGCTTTCTGTATTTGCATACTCATCGCGGGGTGGAGACGTATTTTGTCCGCGACAATCCCGCTTCGTTCATCCATGCGTACAAGAAGCTGAAGCGGGAATCCCGATGATTGTTGAATCGTCCGCCTGACCGGCCGGAGGGATGAAGCCGGCTTGTCCTGGTTATCCTAGGGAACGAAGCAGATTGGCCGCAGTCCTCGCGAAGATTGCCGCGGGACGGCAGAGAAGGAGCGATTATGTCCGAAATGGATAACAAAGTGCAGGCTTATAAGAATGAGATTTCCGAGCTGGAATCGACTTTGCCGGAAGTCGTGCAGGCTTATCATGCGTTTACGGGCGCATGCTTCGCCGACGGCGCGCTGGATGCGAAGACGAAGCAGCTGATAGCGCTTGGAATCGGCTTGTTCGCGAACAACGAGGTATGCACGTTATACCATGTGAATGAGGCGAGGCATAAAGGAGCGGGCGATGCGGAAATTATGGAGGCCGTAGCGGTCGCTGCGGCTATCGGAGGCGGTCATGCGTTGTCCCAGGGCGTCATGCGGGTCCAGCAGGCGCTGAACGGAGCCTCCTTGTCTTAGGCATGCCCGGTCCGATCGCGCGACTTATACGTGCAAAGTCCCCGGCAGCGTCGGTTCCTGCCCGGGGACTTTTTCATTTTCGTATTATTGGCTCTCGCCAAGCACCATCGCTTCCAGCTGGCGGCCGGTTGGCGTGTTGGCCAGCCCTCCTTCCGCGGTCTCGCGCAGGGAGCTTGGCATGGAGCGGCCGACCTCATACATCGCCTGGATGACCTCATCGGGCGGGATTCGGCTCTTGATGCCGGCCAATGCCATATCCGCGGCCACAACCGCCGCCGAAGCCCCGACTCCGTTGCGCTTCACGCAAGGAACCTCCACCAGGCCGGCTACGGGATCGCATACCAAGCCGAGCGTGTTTTTAAGCGCGATCGCCATCGCCTCGGCCGATTGGCGCGGCGTTCCGCCCGCCATCTCGACAACCGCCGCCGCGGCCATTCCCGTAGCGGAACCCACCTCCGCTTGACAGCCTCCCGCCGCGCCCGAGATGAAGGCATTATTGGCGATGACGAACCCGAACGCTCCCGCCGTGAACAGAAACTCCGCCATTTGCTTCCGCGTCGGCTTCAGCTTCTCCTTGACGGCGAACAGCGTCCCCGGTACGACGCCTGCCGCTCCAGCGGTAGGGTTGGCGCAGATGATGCCCATGGCCGCGTTCACTTCATTGGTCGCAATCGCCTTGCTGACCGCATCAAGAATGAGCGGACCGGCCAAGGAATGACCGCCGGCAATGTAACGCTGAAGCAGGACGGCATCCCCTCCGGTGAGTCCGGAATGGGAGACGACCCCTTTCAGCCCTTTCTCGATTGCCTGCTCCATGACGGTCAGGTTGGCCTCCATCATTTGCATAATTTCGTCTTCCGTTTTCTCGCGAATCTTCATTTCTCTTTCCAGCATGATACGCGATATTTTCATTTGTCTCTCTTCGGCAAGCTGGAGCAGCTCGGCTACGCTATGGAACATGGTCTGCCTCCTTCGGAGCTGGCGCGCTGATACGTCTTCACTTGCCATATCTCCTGGATATGGGGGAGCGTATGCATATGATGGATCACCGCGTCATCGACCGATTCGTCGAGCTCGATCGCCATCAAGGCGCTCTGTCCTTTACCCGAACGGGATACTTCCATATATCCGATGTTGATATGATGCTCGGCGAGCAGCGACGTCACATGGGCCACGGCTCCGTGCTTGTCCTCATGCAGGACGAGCATCGTTGGATGGCTGCGTGCCGGATTGTCGTCCAGTTGAATGACTTCGCGGATCTCCATGCTGCCGCCGCCAATCGAGACGCCGGTGACCTCCAGCCCGCCGCGCTTGTCCCGCAGCGCCAGGCGCGCGGTATTGGGATGCTCCACGGCCTCATCCGACAGCACGAACTTCACGTCCAGCCCTTGTTCCGCGGCGATGCGGAGGGCATCGGGAATCCGCTCGTCCGCCGTGTCGAAGTCAAGAATGCCGCTTACGATGGCCACATCGGTTCCATGGCCCCGGTAAGTCTTCGCAAAGGATCCGTACAGGGTGATCGTGACGGATTCGGGCAGGCGTCCGAACAGCTTGCGCGCCACGCGGCCGATGCGGTTGGCCCCGGCCGTATGCGAGCTCGACGGCCCGATCATGACAGGGCCGATAATGTCAAACACGGAGTGAAACGGCATGGTGCGATTCTCCTCTCAGCAGATTGGTCGGTGTATCGGGATTACTCTCGAAAGACTTCATATCTTTGACTCGATTAAGCTACTTCGTTGCCGGTTACGGGTGCGGTTCCGCGGATTTCGGCGACGGTTCGAATCTTGAAGTTCCTGAAGATGAGCGAGCCGATGAAGCCCGCCACGATGCCGCACAGCGCGCACAGGACTGCCGCGATCGTGACCGTTATCGCATCATTGAACCCGTACATGACCATCAGTCCGGCAATCGGGGTCGCCGTGCCGGTGGCGTTGTTGGTCAGGTTGAACAAGGCGACGACGACACCCGCCATGGCCCCGCCCAGGAAGTTGGTGGTATAGACGGGTATCGGGTTGGCGGAGATGATGTCCGCTTGCGTTAACGGCTCGATGGCCACGGCAATCGTGGAGCGGCGGTCGCCGAACTTCATGCGATGGAAGAACACGAAGTTCATGAAGGAAGATCCCATGACGGACAAGGCTCCGATCGCCATCGGCAATCCGGTCAGACCCAGCATCGCGGTAAGCGCCATGGAGCTGAGCGGCGCGGTAGCGACGACGGTAATGACCCCGCCCAGGACGATGCCCATAATAATCGGATTGTTGTTGGCCGCTGTCGTGATGATGCCGCCGATATTGAGCAGCGTCGCGTCGACGATCGGCGTCGCGATATTGGCCGCAAAGCGAACGAGCGGTGCGGCGACGACAATGCAGACGATGAGATCGAGTCCGTCCGGAACCTTCTTCTCAATCAGCTTGACGACGAACGAGACAAGATAGCCCGCGATAAAGCCGGGGAGCAGACCCGTGCCGGCACAGGCTGCGCCAAGCAGCAGCGCGTAGACGGGGGAGACGCCCATCGCGAGCGAGACCAGCGCGGCAGCGGCTACGCCGCCCATGCTGCCGGAAGCGAGCCCGACTTCCTTCGCGAGCTCGAAGCCGAACAAGTCTCCGCCTACATAGCTCTGGAACGCTTCCACCAAAAAGCTGGCAACCGCCGCATTGGCCAAAGCGCCCATCGCCTTCATGCCATTCGGGGCCTTGAAGCTGAAGAGGGAGAACAGGGACAATACCAATAAAAGCAATAAGGTGCCGATTGCGATGTCCATACTCGATGATCCTCCTTGTGTGCACGTAGATTAGTAACCGCTTTCAAAATTTAAAAATTAAGGCATTGCTTTGAGGAATCAATTAAGTTTGAGTTCATCTTTCATTTATTTAGTGAATCAAAAATAATTGAGTATATTAACTAGAATTGATTATATCAAGTTTATTTCGATCATACAATCCCGCTTCCGGCAGAGTTTGAAATTTTGCCGCAAGTTATGCCAAACGGTCAATACTGTGACCAGTTTAGGCGGTTTATTGGGGGACTTGGCGAATCGGGGATTGATTGCGCCCATCGTTCGCGTTATGATGTTACTAATCGTTAATAGAATTAACTTATGTTGATATAATCAAATTTTTTTGATTGACCGCAATGCGCAAATTCAGGTTGCCCAAGGAAGGATTTGATTCTATGAACACGAGATTTACGGAGCAGGATCGTTCTATCTTGCAGTCGTATGATTCGGTAGTGGAAGGCTTGGCGGATTACTTGGGGGATGCCTCCGAAATCGTGCTGCACAGTCTGGAAGATTACCAGCATTCCGTGATCAAGATTGCGAACGGGCATCATACGGGAAGGGAATTGGGAGCGCCGATCACGAACCTGGCTCTGCAAATGCTGCAAGAGATCGAACAGTCCAACTCGAAGCAGGCGATCAGTTATTTTACGAGGAGCAAGAACAATCGTCTGATGAAGTCGAGCACGATCGCGATACGGGGCGAGGCCGGGAAAATTATCGGATTGCTGTGCATCAACATGAATTTGGATGAACCGTTTTCTCAGGTGCTGCAAGCCTTTGTGCCGCATCCGGATATGGAATCGCGGGGGCAATCGGAGCACTTTGCTTCCTCCGTCGAGGATATGATCCAGGAAACGATCGAACGGACGATTGAAGCGGTTGATGCTTCCCCCGAAATCTCGTATGCGAACCGGAACAAGCATATTATCGGCCTGCTTAATGATCGGGGCGTGTTCAATATGAGGGACGCGGTCACGATTGTCGCGAACGCCCTCAAGATTACGAAGCATACGGTGTATTTGCATCTGCGCAATCATACGTCGAAAAGCGAAAAGAAAGCCAGCAACTAAGTTTGGAAGGGAGAATCTCCCGCCGTGGAGGAAGAGCGTCAGCACGTGAAGGCTGAGGCTCTTTTTTTGTTGCTTCGAAGAGCTATTCGCCTGTTTTATATGTAAAATATTGTCTTTACTTTCTGGTTTAAAATAATTATGATTTGTAATATACATAATTATACTAGAATGGGATTTACATGAAAATATAATAAAAAATCTGGGGGTGGCATGATGATGAGGGAAAGAGATGAGCGCGATGAGCTTTTTTTTCACGAATTATGTGATGCCTATTTCCAGCCAGTCTATAAATATTGCAGGAAATTGGCAAATTCGCGAACGGAGCTGATGGATTTCGCCGATGAATGCACGCAAAATACCTTTCTCGAAGCAAGAAAGCAAATCTCCAAGTTAAAAACTCACCCGAATGTGGCGGGATGGCTGTTCACTACGGCCAGAAATTTTATTAACCTTTCCTTTCGAGCGATGTATCTGAAAAACAAGTATGAAGTTATCATGTCAGATGACATCAATGACCGGGTAGAATCGCGGAATAATGAAATCGATCAGATGATCGAAAACGCTGTCGATGTGGATGTTTTATATCATGAGGTGTTAACGAACTTGAGTCCAGGCGAATACGAGCTGTATGCGGATTATTATATAAAGAAAATGTCAATCGCGGATTTGACCCGCAAATACGATGTATCGGCTAATGCGATTACGACAAGAATTTACCGGGTAAATAAAAAAATCAGAAGCATTGTTCAGAGGCTTGTCGTGAGTCTTGATATTTGAGAAGCCCTGCCAATCATCCATCCGCCGCTGACCTTGGGGATATAATCGTTCAATCGCAATGGGGCAGCCCCATTGCGATTGAACCTGGAATTAACCGATTTCGCTCAAATAATTGATTGCCACCCAGCCCGAAGCATTATGTTTGTAGCTGTAGACATTGAGCCAGTAATAACCGTCCGCGTATACCGGATCTGCACCATGCCCTCCGTTCACCATATCGCCCTTATTCAGCAAGCCAAGCACGGTTCCGGATAAGGAAGGCTTGGTTCGCAATCTGACTCCATTTTCCTTTACTTCATACGTGGCACTGAGAACGACAAATTCGTTTTCGGCTGTCACGGCTTGATGCTGATTATTCACATTGGCTTGCGTATTATTTTCCGCGGCATATGCTCCTTGGGTCATAACGGCCGTACTGGCGATCGCCAGCGATAAGATTGCAACTTTTTTGAACATCTGAATAACAACTCCTTTTTATGATAATGGCCTTTATTTTCTGCGAAGGGTAAAGCCTGACTCTTTCGCGGAATTAGGATGAAATATACCCTTCATCTATAACATTGCTTATAAATTCCTAGATTACATAAAATTTATGAACAATTTTTAAATTAAGGGATTTTGATTGCTAGGATTGAAACAAACCGTATAAACCTATAACGGCCACGACCGGTTGCTGAACGATTGATCTCCCTGGAAATAAAAAAGACTCCTCGTTAAGGGAAGTCATTAACACCAAGTTTCTCCTTGAATGCATCCTGAAGGTCTGGAGAAGTTGATCCCTTCCTCGGCAGCAGCATCGTTTAGCCATTTTGGAATGGTGAGTGTGTCTTATTGATGGCCTTCAGACGGATGCGCTCGCGGACGAAATCAGTACTCACTTGGATAAGAGACACAAATTCAAAGTCAGGGAAGGTTACGGTATAACCGCCTTCGTCTGGCTCGCCCGGATGGAACACAGCAGGATAAATGTGATTACTTCGATATGGTTAACCTCCTCGGGAGAAGCAGGGCCTGAATCAGCCCGGCCTGCTCGGAGATGCTTGGATCTTGGATTCCACAGCCGCTCCTGGTCTTGTCCGGTGGACGACGGATACCTCAACCTCCGTGCGCCCCTGCTCGTTACCAAGGATTTTGAAGCGCTTATGCCCGCCGACCATGTTCCCGGTTCGATCATTCCAGACGTTGGGCTCAACACAGCCGAACTCCTCTATGCTTCGGCGAAGCTTCTGGTATTCGGGGTTGTCCAGTTGCAGGTCAACGCGAGGTTTGCAGGCAGCTGCATTAAAATACATACAGAATTTTATTCTTTCATTTGGTGAATATTAATATCGAGAAATGCTTAAGGAAAGGTTGATGAGAATGATTTCTTTTCCAGTTCATGGTTCTAAGCACGATGACTTAGGAGACCATAGAAGAATGGAGACAAGATTTACAATTTCAGCAAATGGAAGAATGGATGCGGCTACAAAAACGTGGACGTCTGACCATTGGGAAGGATTTACTGGTTCTGTTGTTGTTTTTCTTACAGATGCTTCTGGTGACATCCTTCATGCGACTGGTAGCCGCACGTATGGTGTCGATGGTGTCTACATAGGGGATCCAAGTCGAGAAGACGTTTGGAATGAGACAATTCCTGATGACGCATTAAAGAATATGGCAGGATATGCAGTTTGGCAAGCACATACCCCTGACATTATAGTTACTCCTGACGCATTTAAAGAGTGGGCCAAGGCTATTGTGCCAATAACAAAATTTTTTTAAGAAGAGCGAGTTGTGTTGGTTTCTCGGGGTGCCTGCGCAGGTTAGGTTAGGGCAAGTTGGTCCGCGCGTATGAAGCAAACTGTTCCCCGCATGAAAATGCTGCACAGGCGCAGCATTTTTAACCTCAAGAGGCTGGATTTTGACGATATCCCTCAAAATTACATTATTTCTCCATTTTGAATGCTGTTTATGCCTTGCCGTAAGGTAATTGCTGTATTTTTGCAGCAATCCTATTTTCGCATCCTCGTCTCAATGAAATTGCTGCATTCTTGCAGTATTGGCAGAGCAGATGACTAGAGTGGCGGGAGAGACTGCAGCTATAGTGGAGTAGATGACCGGAGCTGCGGACGTACTGGCCGGGAACGATCGAAGAAAGCGAGGTATTTGCGAACCTATCGGACCTGGATGGGCGTTTCGGAGCGGCTGCGCTCCCGGGCGGAGCAGGGCTTATTCAATGCCTTTTCGGGATACGGCACTATATGAAGCTATCTTTGATCGCATCCTCGAAGAAGGTGCTCCCCATGGTTTTCGTGACCTGACGTATTCTTTCTTGATGCCAACAGATGTGAAAGCCAGCGCGAACAAAAACGAGATTATGCGTGCCGTGCCATCGTGGCCGACGCGTTAATGGCGAGTTTGCGGATTATAAAAGCTTGTGGATCAGGCAATGAATATGATATAGAGGAAAGTGCATTTCTATGATGTAATGTGCAGTTCCTGAAGGAAAATGAAAAAGGATTGAATGTTAAAGATGAAGAAGATACTTTTCGAGCTGGCAGATGAAGTGACAGATGAAAAATCCTTTCTCCACTTTATGAGTGAGCTTAGAAAGGACAGAGTAAACCATAGAGAAGAGTGGGAGAATGAATCGATAGAAGCTTTTCTGGAAGCCGCTTCGGAATGGGGATTGGCGTCGAACGATGGTCTTCCCTACTATAATAAGCCCCATAATCCATGGAAGAGGTGTGCTCAGATCCTGTATATGGGAAAGATTTATGAGTAGACGCGAAGAAAGCAGAGGCGCATTAAGAAACTTGGAAGACCCCAACTTTATGTGAAACTCTAGAATAAACGAAAAAACCGAGGATAGACTTGGTTTCTCGACAGCGCTGTGGAAAGAAACGCCCTATAGACATTCTATTCCAAGCCCTTATTGAGATGCTTCTTTTTTAGCGTTTATCCAGGATGAAACTCAGTGTGCCTATGAACGTGATCAAGAGACAGGGAAGCTTGTAAAAAATTCATGATTTTGATGGGGATGATTATAACAACGGTTAAGATTTGCGGTAGGTCAAAGAAGTTATCTAATCGTATTTTCCCTGATGATCCATCAACTGGTAGAAAATGAGGCGTCAGTCTGGTAAAATGTTATTACTCAGCGGCAAAAGGTTCAAAATCTTTACCCGAATCCGTTTGTAAAGTTTGAACTTCTTCATTCTGAAGAACAAGACAATCAGGAAGTTATTGAAGACGTTGCTGTTATTGGACCGGTAACAGATGAGGAAGCTGCTCAAGAACTACTGGAAAGTAAGGGCAAGACTCTCGTATTATTGAGTCTGCAATGAAGATTGCAGTATTTTTTTACTTTTTTTGAAGGATAGACCCGACTTGGGTAGTCTGTAGGAGCAGGCCCCAGGAATACAACGATAAGATAAGGCCTCTGGAAAGGAAGAGAAGCGTTGACGAATTCTATTCGAGACATAGATTGGATGGAAATCCGCAGCGAGGCACATTTACTGCTCCAGCCAGAGGAGTCGGGCGTCGCCGTTCATCCCATAAAGCCCGGTCTGGAAGCAGAGGTAATGAAAGTCAGCATAGGCGGGCTTCATTTTGTGCTTAAATCATGGAATCGGGACTCCAAGCCGAATGTACATGAGCAGTATAAGCTTTTAGAAGCACTTTATAGTCGGGGGCTGCCCGTTTCCAAACCGTATGGGTGGGGGCTTGATCGGGACGAGAATCCGGTCTTATTAACCAGCTTTGACGGGAGTCCTATAGTCAAAGTAAATCAGTCTTTATGTAAAACGCTTGCAATGATGTTAACGCGGGTACATCGAATGCCCATCCAAGATATAGATGAATTGGCGCTTCCCAAGCATGATTTTATTCCTTATTTTTTTCCTGGGATTGAAGAACATGTTGATCTTCAAGAGCTGCTTGTTCAACTCATTGAACGAGGGGATATGAAGCAAGATTGCCTGATTCATGGGGATTTTAATATAGGGAATGTGTTGGAAGCGGAGGGGACGCATACTCTTATCGATTGGACAAACGGACAGCATGGCGACCCCAGATACGATATCGCCTGGGCATTGGTTCTGATCAGGATATACGGCGGCATGCGGTCAAGTTCCCATTATCTTTCTGCCATTTTATCGGAAACTCCCTATACGCAGGAGGAACTGGAGCTGTTCGAGGCAATGGCATCCTTAAGGTGGATATTGCTTCACAGAATGTCTTATTTGCCTACCCGAAAAGGCACGATGTCAAGAGTAAGGAGCCTATTGAAAGGGAATCGGCATTTGAATGAGGATTTACTTTGAAAGCAGCTTGTATAGTAAGTTGGCTAACCTTTCGGTGCTCCATCGTTCTCGCGGGTAGCGCTTATTCGCTTATTATATTTCTCAATCGAAATCAATATGGGCTTATTCTGCGGTGTTCCAACGTGCTTCTTTCTGCGTTGACAAAAAAATGCAACTGTGCTTTAATGTGAATGAATAAAAAAAAATTCATTCACAAGAGGTTAGGTAACGGATGGATAAAAAACAGCTCATCTTTCAGTGTGGTTGGGAATTGTTCCACTCCAAGGGATTCAAAGATACGAATATCTCAGACATTGCAAAAATGGCGGGAATAGCGGTGGGGACTTTTTATAACTACTATTCCTCGAAAGAGAAATTGTTCTTTGAAATCTATATGAAAGAAAACGAGATATTGAAAAAGCGGATTGTCGAATCCGTCGACATGAGCCAAGATCCCGTATCGCTTGTAAGCACATTAGTGGAGCAGAACATCAGTGCCATGAACTCGAATCTCATCCTGAAGGAATGGTATAACCGGGAGCTCTTCCGGGAACTGGAACGCTGCTATGAAGAGGTCAAAGGAAATGAGGAGTCGATTCACAATTTATACACGGAATTATTTAGAAAATGGAAAGCGGAAGGAAAAATAAGAAAGGATATTGATGATGAACTTTTGCCCGCATTCTTTGACTCGTTAGCTTATATCGATTCACATAAGGAAGAGATTGGGGTTCGCCATTTTCCGCAACTGATTCAGTATTTGGCGGAGTTTATCATGAAAGGGTTAACGGACTGCCAAAAATAAGAGGAATGCAGGCAGTCCTTTTTTGGACGGGAATGAATGAATTTTAAAATATTCATTCATCGCTGCGAAGGGGTGGAGATGGTCCATTTTCCTCATCCAAACTTTGGCTCTCAAAAGGTTTTAAATCGATTTTTTCTACCGGGAGAAGAGATCCATCACAGGTGAAAAGTCCCATAGACTACGCAATGGCCTGATTTTACGGGATCCAAGCGACCGCGTCGGATTGCTGGGGGCATCGTCGCCTTCAGGAAGCACTATCGGCCTGCTGGAAGCATCGTTGCCTCCTGGGGCTTGGACGTGCGGAGGAAATTGCTGCTATTTTACAGGAATTTCGGCTTAATGAGTCCCCATCCCGAGGAATTGCTGCAAATCTGCATCATTTTAGGCCCTTTTGCTTCAAACCGAAGCGAAACGGGGGAAATTCCTGTAATTTTGCAGGATTCCCTTTCTGGAATAGTCGTCCATATCGAATTGCTGTATTTCTGCAGGATTTCGCTTACCGAATCGGCGTGTCTGGAGAAATCGTGGAGTTTGCGGATTTCGCCTGCCGAATCGGCGTGTCTGGAGAAATCGTGGAGTTTTGCGGATTTCGCCTGCCGGATGGGCGTGTCCAGGGAAATGGTACAGTTTTCGTCTGGTAGAACTATCCATTTTCCTGCTCAAAACTTCTTTCTCAACAGCCTGGATATGCTAGCGAGGAGGGGATTCATCAACCAAACCGTGAAACGAGTGCCACGGGAAAGATCTTTATATTACAAGGGAGGTTCAACATGAAACGAACAGGGGAAATCGCGTTAAGCATAATTGGAGCCGTAGTGAGTCTCATTATGATCGTGACCGGCTTGGTTTTTTTATACCTGAAAGATAATGAAGATTATGTGAATGATTTGTATGCCCATTGGACGGACGGCGAAGCAGCCGCTTCGCTCGATCAGATGAATCAAGCGGGAACGATGTGGGTTCTCCCCGGGATGATCGGCTGTGTGCTAGGTCTTATTGTGATGATTTGGTTGAAAGGCAGCGGCAGCCCGAAGCTGGCAGGATGGACGCTTATTCTTGTATCGATGGCGGTTTGCATTATTTCGGTGTTCGGGTTCATTCCTGCCATGTTCTTTGTTATCGCAGGAATTATGGCATTGGCACGAAAACCAAATGGAAGAAAGAAACAAGCAATTCGGTAAGTAAAAAAATGGAAATTGGGTATTTTAGCCCGCTCGGCTTTATTTCCTCCCGAACATATTTGTCTCCATTCCGCCAACATGTTAGGATATCCAATGATGTTATGTTCCGAAAACAAGGCTCCTCAGGCAAGCGATATGGGGGGCTGCTCCAAAAAGATGTGAGGTCATCATATGTCGAGAACAATATTGATTGTGGAAGACGAGCAGATTTTGCGGGAAATCATGAAGGATTATTTGTTCAATGAAGGCTATGAAGTACTGGAGGCGGGCGACGGAAAGCAGGCGCTGTCGCTCTTTCATGAGCATGAAGTGGATTTGATTATTCTGGATATCATGCTGCCGGAGTTGGACGGATGGTCGGTGTGCCAGCGCATTCGCAAGGCATCGAACGTTCCGATTATTATGCTGACGGCGCGCGCGGATGAGGACGATACGCTGCTCGGATTCGAGCTGGGCGCGGACGATTATGTCACAAAGCCGTATAGTCCGCCCATCTTGCTCGCTCGGGCGAAGCGGCTGCTGGAAAGCCGGCATGTCCGCGATCAGGAGGCCGACACCTTATCCGGCGGCGGCATTACGGTTCATCTCCCCTCCCGAACCGTGACGGTGGACGGGACTGCCTGCAGCTTGACCCATACCGAATTTGAAATCTTGGCGTATCTGATGAAAAACAAAGGACTCATCATCACGAGGGATCAGCTTATTACAAAAATATGGGGCTATGATTTCGTCGGGGACGATCGCACGGTCAACAGTCATATTCGCAATCTGCGCTCCAAGCTGGGGGAACAGGCCAAGTCCATTGTCACCGTCGTTCGCTCGGGCTATAAATTCGAGGATCAGCCATGAAAAAGGGCATCGTCTTCAAGCTTTTTCTGTTAACGACCGCCCTGTGTCTGTTCATCCTTGCGATCGTTTTTGTGGGACAAAGCCTTTTCTTCAAACAAATGTATGTGCGTCAAAAGGTGGCGAGTGTAAAGTCTGCCATCGAAGCCTATGAACAGGACTTTCTGAAGCATGCCGGGAACGTCCAGGCGATGGTCGGGCTTGAACAAGATTTTTATCAAAAGCATGGCACCTGGATCGCGGCGTTGGACGATAGGGGCAATCTGCTGTATACCGATGATTTTCAAATGGAGATCAGACTGGATCGGGTCGGCGGAAGCCCCGGCCTGGCCGGCACCACGCTTATTGTTCCGCTGTACACCGTCATGAAGGTTGAGGAATTCAGCAGCGACAATTCGTTTTTGGTTCCCTGGATTGAAGAGGGGGAGCGGATAACGTTCGAAGGCGTAATCATGAACAAGCAACTCGTCGTGCAGCGGATGGGGCGAAGTGTCTCCAATCTGAGGGAGGAGAACCGTCTGGAAAATCATCAGATGGTGAACAAGGAATATCAAGTCGTCCCCCGGTTCGGGAATCCGACGGAATATTTCGACAAGTATCCCCCTTTCCTGGAAAAGGGAACGATTACGGCTATCCGGATACCGGAAGGGGCGGGCGTGTCACGCTATACGAACCATTTATTTCTGGACAGGATTAAAGCGTTTCAGGCAGATCTGCTGTACGGAGACTATGACAGCGGCGCAAATCCGAGTCAGATCATCGATTTTGAAGAAAATCATGTGAATTACAAAATCTTCGTGGATCGCATCGAGGATCGCAACGGGAAGGCCGCCTACCTGTTCGCGATGACGTCGCTGCAGCCCGTGAACGAAGCCGCGGGGATGATGCAGGACTACTATGTATATATCATCGTCGCCACGCTGCTGCTCGTGCTGCTGGCCTCGTTCTATTTCTCCCGCCGCATCGCCCGGCCGCTGCTGCGCATGAACAAGACGACGCAAAAAATGGCCGGCCTGGACTTTTCCGAGAAAATTCCGGTCACGACCAAGGATGAGATCGGGGAGCTGTCCCGCAACATTAATGAGCTCTCCGCGCGGCTGCATTCCCATATTGCCCGGCTGGAGGAGGATATCGAGAAAGAAAAGCAGCTCGAGAATACGCGCAAGGAATTTATAGCCGGGGTGTCGCATGAATTGAAAACGCCGCTGAGCGTCATTCAAAGCTGCCTGTCCATACTTAAGGACGGGGTGGCCAGCCATAAGCGGGATTATTATTTTGCGGCGATGGAAGATGAAGTGAGACGGATGGATCTGCTGATCGCGGATATGCTGGAGCTGGCCAAATATGAGTCCGGCACGTACAAGATGGAGATGGAACCGTTCGATATCGCTGCTGTCCTGGAGCGGATATGCGCGAAGTTCGCTTCCGGCATCGCGGGCAAGGAATTGGAGCTGCACACTCATCTTCAGCCGTTCGAAGTGGAGGCCAATCAACGCCGGATCGAGCAAGTGATCGTCAATTTCCTCACGAACGCGATTCGCTATACGCCGGAACGGCAGGCCATTATTGTGTCGACCATGGAGGAGCGGGATACCGTACAGGTTTGCATCGAAAATAAAGGGGCCCATATTCCCGATGAACAGTTGGAGAAGATATGGGATCGTTTCTATCGCGGCGAGCCTTCCCGCCAACGCTCGACCGGCGGAACCGGACTCGGCCTGGCGATCTCCAAGAAGATCCTGGAGCTGCACGGCGTGCCGTACGGCGTAAGCAATACGGCGGAAGGCGTGATGTTCTATTTCCATTTGCATAAAAAAAGGTAGGGCGCGCAGAACTTTGGTTCTGCGCTTTTTTGTTGCGTTCAAGGGCATGCGGCCGGATTCCCGGCCTCTGCGGTTTATCAAGCAATCTTTATTTTATCTGCATTTTATCTTTATCTCTCTCTATTATTCTGTCTAGTGTGAGAGGGGATGGATGGAACATGACAGCACGAACCAACCTTGAACGAAGCACGAGGCAAAGAAGGTCCAGAAAGAAGAAACGAGGCCGATTCATCGCAGGACTGGCGGCCGTTGCGCTGCTCGTCTTTTGCTTCATGAAAGTTACATCGTTGCTGGAGACGGCGGCGGCGAAGCAACACGGACAGGGCCATCATGCGGCGGCGAAGAGCAGCGACGCCCGGCCGCAAGGGAAAACCGTTTATTTAACCTTCGACGACGGTCCGAGCGAACTGACCGGGAAGCTTTTGGACGTTTTGCGGCAGCACGGCGTCAAGGCCACTTTTTTTATGCAGGGAACCAATCTGGAACGCCGCAGCTGGCAAAGCGCTGTGAAGCGCGCGGTGCGTGAAGGGCATTATGTCGGCGGCCATAGCATGACTCATCAATATAAAAAGCTGTACGAAGAGGGACAATTCGTCCCGGAGATGAGAGAAACCTTATCGCTCATCCATGATATTACGGGCGAGAATCCGCATTTGGTGCGTCCGCCGTACGGCTCGGCTCCGGGATTGGAAAATGAGCAGCTTCGCGATCAAATCGCGGACGACGGGATCAAAATCTGGGATTGGACCATTGACTCGAACGACTGGGATCTGAAGGATCGCCCCGAGCAGATTGTCCAGAACATTAAAAAAGCGACGACAGACGAGCTGGAAGTCGTGCTCATGCATGAGAAGCCGCAAACGCTGCAGGTTCTCCCGGAGATCATCGCCTTCTACCAACAGGAAGGGTACAGCTTCGGCGTGTATGATGATGCCAAGCATTTTCATCTGAATTTCCAGAAGGATCATCGCTTGTAACGGGAACGGAGGGCACCGCAGCCCGGCTCCGTTCCGGACGGATGCAAGACGTCCTGATAATGAAGAAAGGGAGAGGAATATGACATCGAAATTAATCTCTGCACTATTGATCGGGAGCATCGTAATCACCTTGGCCGCATGCGGACAGGAGTCCGGCAGCCAACAACCGCAAAATTCTGCGCTTCAAGCGCGACAACAGGAGGGCGGATCCGCCAAGTCAACCGAGGCTTCCTACCCATCGATTTTTCAAGACAGCGTCTTTCTGGGGGATTCGATCACCGAGGGGCTGTCCTTCCATGATGTGCTGGATGAGGCGAATGTGCTGGCAGGCGCGGGCAAAACGGCCGAATTCGCGCTCAAGGATATCGGCGAGTTGGCGAAGCGAAGCCCGAAACATGTTTTTATTCAATTGGGGTCGGACGACATCCTCTGGCCTACGGACGATCCGAAGGCTTACTCGTTGGCGCATTACGCCACCTTGATCGGCTCGATCAAGGAAAAGCTGCCGCAGGCCAAAATCACGATCTTAGCGGTCACCCCGGTTACGGCTGAGCGGGAGAAGGAAGAGCCCCGCTACAAAAATATAAGCGATTATAATCAAGGCTTGAAAGAGCTGGCGGAGAAGGAGCAGGTCGGATTTGTCGATATATCTCCGATCGTTGCCGACCATCCTGATCTCTATGATGAGGATGGCATCCATTTTAAAGCCGGGTTCTATCCGTTCATGCTGGATGCGCTGAAGGATGCAGTGAAATAACATGCCTATCGTTCGATTATGCGAGGTGACAGAACGTGGTCTTTAGCAGTCTCCTGTTTCTGTTCCTCTTTTTGCCGGCAACGATTCTGATCTACTATGTATCGCCGAAGAGGCTTAGAAATGCGGTACTGCTCGCCGCAAGCCTGATCTTCTATGCCTGGGGCGAGCCTGTCTATATTTTTATCATGATTTTCTCGACCGTCTTCGATTATGTTAACGGACTGTTGATCGAGAAGTACCGGCACCGCAAGCCGATCGCCAGAGCGGTCTTTATCGGCTCCATCGCCGGCAGCTTGGGCATTCTCTGCTTCTTCAAATATGCCGGATTTGTCGTCGGCACGATTAACCAGTTATTCCATTTGCATATCCAGGCGGCGGATCTGCCCCTGCCGGTGGGCATATCCTTCTATACGTTCCAGACGATGTCTTACATCGTGGATGTATACCGGGACAAAGTGCCCGTACAGAAGAATATCATCTCCTTCGGCGCTTATGTCACCATGTTCCCGCAGCTTGTCGCGGGTCCGATCGTCAAGTACGGCGATATCGCGGGACAATTGGCCTCCCGAACGATGACGCTGGACCGGTTCGGCGAAGGGGCGGAATTATTCATCAGAGGACTTGCCAAAAAAGTGCTGCTGGCCAATAATATCGGCTTGCTGTGGACGAGCGTGAAGGCGGCGCCGGCAGAAGAGCTGAGCGTCTTGTCGGCCTGGCTTGGCATTATCGCCTTTACGTTCCAGATCTATTTCGATTTTAGCGGATATTCGGATATGGCGCGCGGACTCGGGAAGATGTTCGGATTCGATTTTCTGGAAAACTTCAATTATCCCTATATAGCGAAAAGCGTTACCGAGTTCTGGCGCAGGTGGCATATTTCATTGGGCGCCTGGTTCCGCGAATATATCTATATTCCGCTCGGGGGCAACCGATCGGGCCTGCCGATTCAGTTCCGCAATCTGTTCGCCGTCTGGCTCGCCACCGGCTTATGGCACGGATCGAACTGGAACTTTATTCTATGGGGCTTGTATTTCGGCGTTGTCGTTACGGCCGAGAAGCTGTTCCTCTTGAACTGGCTGCAGCGCAGTCCTCGGTTCGCAGGGCATGTCTATACGCTTCTCATCGTGATCATGGGCTGGGTCTTGTTCGAATTCGAAAATCTGGGTTCCGCCGCGGAATTCATCGGGACGATGTTCGGGTACGGCACGCATGTATTGGCAGACCGTCAAGCGCTCTATGATCTGTCCGCGAATGTAGTCTTGCTGATTGTGCTGGCATTTTGCGCGACGCCGCTTCCCCGGAAGGCGTTATCCTTCTTCAGGGACAAAGGGAAGATAGCAGGAGTTGTCCTCGTACCGGCGATATATTTTCTGTTCCTGTCGCTGTCGACGGCTTATCTGGTCACGGAAACGTACAACCCATTCCTCTATTTTCGCTTTTGAAGGAGGCGGCGCCGATGAACAAATACGACAAAATCTATAAGTATGTAATGGCCGCACTGCTGCTCCTTTTTATAGGCGCGCTCGCCGTGCTGAATGTTGTGACGCCGGATCGCGAATTTTCGGAAGCGGAAAATCGGGTGTTGGAGAAGCGGCCGGACTTTATGCTGCTGTCGCTGGCGGCGGGGAAATTTACTTCCAGCTACGAGAAGTATGTGTCCGATCAATTCCTCTTCCGGGATGCCTGGATCGGAGTGAAGACCGACGCGGATCGGGCCATCGGGAAGAAGGAGAGCAACGGGGTGTACTTGGGGAAGGACGGCTTCCTCATTCAACGGTTCAACCCGCCGGAGGACAGGGCTGTGGAGGATAAGGCAGAGGCCATTCGAGCGTTCGACTTTGCCACGCCCGGCGTTCGCAAATATATGATGCTTGCGCCTACGGCCGCCATGCTGCTCCAGGATAAGCTCCCGGCGTATGCCGCGGCCGGCGATGAATCCGCCTATGCGGACCAGGTCCGGCATGCGCTTCCTGCCGGTATTCGCTTCGTCGATGTGTATCCTGCGCTGTCTGCCGAACGGGAACAGCCTATCTTTTACCGGACCGACCATCATTGGACCACGACCGGAGCCTATTACGCTTACCGGGAGCTATGCAAGCACATGGGGGTCATCCCGCTGGACAAGGAAGATTTCCGCATTCGGCTCGTAACGAATGAATTCTACGGGTCGCTCTATTCGAAGAGCGGATTCCGGCATATCCGGCCGGACCGGATCGAGCTCTATCTGCCCAAGAAAGAAGCGGACTATAAGGTGGAGTATGTCGATGAACAGCGAACAACGGATTCCTTGTACGAGTTCGGCAATCTCAACAAGAAGGACAAGTATACGGTGTTTTTGAACGGCAATCATCCGCTGATAAAAATCACGACGGCCCGCCCGGAGGGAAAGAAGAAGCTGCTGGTGGTCAAAGATTCGTACGCCAATAGCTTGCTGCCCTTCTTAACGGAGCATTTCAGCGAAATCTATGTCGTCGATCTCCGGTATTACGGGGAAGACTTGACGGCGCTCGTGCGGCAGCACGGCATCCGTGACATGCTGCTGCTCTATAATGTCCATACGTTCTTTGAAGATCCATCTATTCAGAATCTATCGGAGTTGATCGAATGAAACCATATAGACAAGAGATTTGGAAGTATTTCGTCTTTTTATTCATGTTAGCCGTTGTCATCGGGGCATTGGCCGGATGTTCAGGCAAGCAAGCCGGGGAGGAGCCCTCGGCCGCCGCGGTGGGGGAACGAATCCACCAGGCGGTGAATCTGGATGAGATGAAGCAGGGGGATATCAAGAAACTGGTCAAGCTGTATCATATCGAGGCCGATGAAGTGGAGGATTTTATGCTGTATACGGCTGCATCGAATGTGAAGGCGGACGAATTGGCGATCATCAAGGTAAAAGATGCGGATCAGGCTGAACGCGTCAAGCAAAATATATTGCAGAGAATCGATGCCCAGACGGTAAAGTTTAAAGACTATCGCCCGGAAGAGTATTTTCTCATCGAAAAGCATGTGCTGAAAACGAAAGGGCGCTTTGTCTTTTTCGCGGTCTCTAAAGAGGCGGCTCAAATGGAAGCGGCGTTTGACAGCGCGTGGCAGCACTAGATGGAGACGACAAGGCATCCCCGCCTGAGGTGCGACGATAGGACGTTTCTCGTGAGCATTAAGGGAACGGGTTCTAGCGTGAGCGGCGAGAGGTTTTTGGCCTTGCATCGAGAATATATGAAGGAAGCCTTTCTTCGAAGCTCAGTTGCCGCGCGGTGGACGGAGCATTTTCTCCAAGAATAGGAGGAAAGTCATGAATCGCTCGATATCTGCGAGCGGTGAATACATTTAATCATATGACCAATTAAGCAGGTGCGTGATGGAAAAGGAACAGCTGGCTTTCAAATGTAGAGCATGCAAACAAGTTGCGGAAAAAAACGAACTCGATAGCAGAGGGTTCGATATCGTAGCGTATGAAGATATGATGGATTGGTCTGATTTTTCCCAATCTGTGCCCGGCTTGGACGAGCAAATATGGCAGAGGACAATAACGGCGCCAAGCAAAGGTGAAATGAAAAAAGTGCAAGTGTACTTTCCTTTTCATATGTCGGTGGGAGAAACTTTTTGGACTTTATTCAGACCTGCTTTGTCGAGCTTCAATGGCTGGGAGGAACACCCGGATGAGATCGGTTCCTCCGCATTGGTGAAATGTCGTTTTGAAAGCATTCTCTCCAAAAATGAAGAAAAAGCGTGGATAACTCTCGCTATTAAAGAAGTGTTGCCGTTAACCGAAATATGCGATAAGCTGCCTGAAAAAGAGGGCGCCGGATATTTGGACGGGTTCAAAATGTTTGGAGCGTCTTATGTGATGAAGTACAATGAGTGGATTCTGTTTGACGCAGGCGCCCAAGGAGATTTAGGAATTTGGGCTCTAGTGAGACAGCACAGCAAAAAGAGCAGTCTGGTTGCATATGGTGAATGGGGCTTTCACTCCAGCCTGGTCTACTGCGCCAACAAGGTACTTCCTGAGAGCGAGCTGAACGAATTATTGGAACGCTCTATAACATATGATGATTAAATCAATGAAGCAACGGAGCTGCCAGATCGGTCTAATCGGGAAAGCGGGCGTTAAAGGGGAAGAGCTTGAAATCAGGCTTTTTCCCCTTCTGCAGTGCGTGTGGCATGAACTTCATCTCTAGACCTTTGTTCAATAAGCTTATTTTGATTCTAATGCTATGTTAACGGATTCAATGGCGTGTATTACCGTTGTATCAAACAATAGTACATCAGCATCCTCTGGTTTTATCAATAAGCCAATTTCTGTACAACCGAGAACGATTCCTTCTGCACCATTATGAACCAAGTGTTTAATTACTTGTTTATAATAGTCTCTGGATGATGGTTTAATAATCCCCAAACATAACTCTTCATAAATTACTTTATTAACGATTTCTCGTTCAGAATGAGTTGGAATGAATACCTTGATACCGTTTGCCTCTAATCGCGACTTATAAAAATCTTGTTCCATTGTATATTTTGTCCCTAACAAACCTACCGTACTTATGTTTGATTTTTTTATTTTATTTGCCGTAGCATCTGCGATATGCAAAATTGGAATGTTTATTTTTTCTTCGATATATTCAATGACTTTATGCATCGTATTTGTGCAAATAACGATAAAATCCGCTCCTGCTTTTTCTAATGAACAGGCAACATTGCCTAATCGCATACCGGCCTTGTCCCACTTGCCTTCTGCTTGATAACGTTCAATCTCTTCGAAATCAACGCTGTATAAAAGACATTCTGCCGAATGCAATCCGCCCAGTCTATTTTTTACTTCTTCGTTAATGATTTGATAATACTCAGCCGATGATTCCCAACTCATTCCGCCTATTAGTCCAATTGTTTTCATTAGATTTCCACTCCCTCTTCGATGCTGTTTTTCATCCGGCGGCATTACTCCTCTTCCCAAACGTTCTGAAGCGGAAGTCCCTTCTCCGTTCTTGCGGCATCGACTGCTCTCTGGAGATAAATTCGGTTTTAGAACGGGTATATTGCTCCATGGTAACTCCATTAATTTTGGCCGTTCGCTTTTTGAGCTCGCTATATTCCCGGACCAAATCGGGATGTTGCTGTAAATAGTCCCGAAAAAGAAACTCGTTTCGCATATAGAACTCATCGTTATACGGGAGGATATGTAATCTTGATTTTGTCTTCCAACGCCCGCACCATCCTCTCAAGCATCGTTCAAATTAGATGAATAGATTTCCATTTGTTCAGGACATTCATCTTATCAAACCTCAAACGCTAGCGTCAAACCTAGATTCAAGACGATGGCCTAACCAGATTGCACCGCCCCTGATTAAGAAATCGGGGGCGGCTTTTCGATGTTGATAGTGTGCAACCGATCATCCCGCTATAATGAAGCTATCCATAGCAAGGAGGTTTTGGCATGACATTGGGCGAAAAAATACAACAGCTTCGAAAAGCGAACCGCTTCTCTCAGGAACATAGCTGAAGTGCTTGACTCGAGCTACTCCTTGAGACTCTCCTTTGATAGATGCGAGGCCAATTCTAAATCCAGATTTTTAGATTATATATCGAATGCTGCGTTTGCAAGTCAAGAATGCCCGGGCCTTATACTTCAGAATCGAAAATCCCCATAAAGGAGATATCCATGAAAACAATTCAATTAGGCATGATTGGAAGCGGACATGTCAGCAATCGCTTCCCCATTCCTTGCACGCGGAGCCGGTAATCTCCGCGCTGGAACGGGGCCTGCATGTACTTAACGAGAAGCCGATGGCTGCTTCCTTCGAGGACTGCCAACGCATGGTTTCCCTTGCCGAGGACAAGGGCGCTATCTTCATGAGTCTGCCGTTTGAGTTGCATCCAGTCTTCTTAGCGGCATCCGAGTTCGTGAATGAGCGCTACATCGGCAAGGTTACCGGGGCCGAAGCGCAGCTGTCCCTTCCCGGCCCATGGCGTGATAATTAGTATTTTACTAAGCCCATCGCCCATTTCGTTCAGTGTCTTCGAAGCGGTCAGCAGCCAATACAGTCGGGCAGGCAGCAGCTTCACGTGCATGAAATTATGTTCGGAGCCTATCGTTCGGCGGAATCGGGGGAACGGTACTCCTTAACGACAACATTTACGCCATGGGCCAAGCTGGATCCGCTTCTATTCGATACCCGCAGTCAGTATCTATAAGTTACTGTGGTCTCAAGATCAAGGAGAGTGGGAAGATGGCGATTTGCATTGAGTTCGAATTAATCGAAGAGAGAGGAACCGCCGCGCGCTACCGCTATGGCCATTGCATGCAAACCTTGGAATATGAACTGGAAGTCGATCTTTCCAAATTAATGAGCGGGGAAATAGGAAAAGACACGCCATTGAACAATATCATTGTTTTTACGAGTGAAAAGAAGAGCGAATGGATGGCATATCGCGTGTTCTCCAAAATCTATAAGCATTACGCTGCCGAAGGTCAATATGTCAAGCGAGGCGGATATTATGCTTGATGGGCGCCACATGACAAGGAGGGGTGAATACGTATGATCGCGCTTCAATATTTCGAGCCTTCCGATTTTCAACAACTGATATCATGGAGCGGGGATGAAGCATTTTTGCTCCAATGGGCCGGGCCGGAATTCAAATATCCACTGACTGAAGATCAGTTGCTCGAATATATCAAGGGAGCTAATGATGTAGAGCGTTCACACAGACTTATATATAAAGCAATCGAAACGGAAACCAATCAGACAGTCGGTCATATTTCCATCGGCCGAATAGAAAGATATAACCGCTCAGCAAGAATAGGCAAGGTACTCATCGGAAATAAGAGCAGCCGGGGCAAGGGGTACGGTACACAAATCATGCAGCAGGCGTTAAGAATAGGATTTGAAGAACTGCAGTTGCACCGGATAAGTCTTGGTGTTTTTGATTTTAACGAATCAGCCCGAAGATGCTATGAAAAACTAGGCTTCGTTCAAGAAGGCGTAACAAGGGATGCAAGACGGTATCAAGATTCCTATTGGAGTTTGGTAGAGATGAGTATATTAGAAGATGAATGGGGAAACACGAAATCGCTTTATAACTAGATGCAGCTCTCAAGGGAGACAATGATGAGAATTTTTTCATGGCAGGAATGTTTTTGGAAAACCCGTGCGGTGAGTCCCCTCAAGGAAAGATGAAGGAAGCATGGTAGACGGATGGAGGCCCGATATTATGGAAATTTCAAAGGGAATAGAAATGCTTCATCTAGATTTTCATGGGAATATTATTCACCCAATTCTTTTATGGGATCGAGAAATGGCTGTTTCAATAGACACAGGATTCCCAGGGCAAATTGAAGATTTACGCGTGGCCATGGAAAAAGTAGAAGTGTCGTTCGACAAACTAAAAGTTGTGATTCTGACGCATCAGGATGTGGATCATATAGGCAGTCTTCCTGAGATTTTGCAGGATTGTGGTAGTAATGTTAAAGTTTATGCACACGAACTGGATAAGCCGTATATTCAGGGGGAGAGACCGCTTTTAAAAGACGGGCACCTTGAGAATCCCCCAAAAGGCAGAGTGGACGATACCTTGATTGACGGTCAGGAACTGCCGTTTTGCGGCGGGATTCGGGTAATCCATACTCCGGGGCATACTCCCGGTCATATCAGCCTTTATTTACGGCAAAGTAAGACTCTCATTGCAGGGGATTCGATGTACAGTGTAAATGGGATTCTCGGGGGAATTCATGTCCCGACCACACCGGATATGAATGCAGCCCGTCTCTCTTTAAAAAAGTATTTAGACCTCGACATTGCATCCGTGGTTTGTTATCACGGGGGATTAAGTAATGTAAATGTTCATGATCAGATATTAGGACTTAGCCAAGGATTATAAAATTAACGTAAGGACAGGGCAACGAGTCTCCGCGCAAAGGTTATCATTTGCACTAATGTGATACGATAAACCAGAATAAATATCCAGGAAAAGGATGTGTAGCCTTGTGAGACTGAATCATCTCAATCTTACGGTCACCGATGTTCCGGCAGCTTCCGATTTTTTGACGACTTATTTCGGCCTGCAAGCCATGGACACGAGCGGAGATCCGCGCGGCGATGCCTTTGGAGTCCTGTTCGACGATGACGGATTAGTGCTCACATTAATGAAAGGATCTCAAGCCAGTTACCCGAAAACATTTCATATCGGCTTCATCCAGGAGAGCGAAGAAAAGGTGAACGAGATGAACCAGCGGCTGAAGGAAGACGGTTTCGATGTCGCGCCGCCGAAAAGATCCCACGCCTGGACATTTTATGTGAAAGCCCCAGGCGGGTTCACCGTCGAGGTGCTCGCTTGATAACCGATTCGGTCCTTAGCCTTTGCGCGCCGCGCAAGGGCTTTTTGACGATATGGCGGCCTGTGAGCCGTTACAGGACGGCATGATGACGGAAGTGAAAACATTATAATGTTATATTGACGCGGGCGAAGTGGAGTGCTACGATGAGACCAAACATTATAATGTTTTGCTTTTCGAGAAGGAATCTTTGGACTTTTTCTTTCATTATTTGAAATGAGGTGATCACGTTGACCGAGCGGATCGTCCTGCGCGGCCTCAAACGCGTGGATGGGACGTATTTGGATCTGGTCGTCGAGGACGGAATCATTGCCGGCATGACGGAAGCGGGCGCCAGTCGCGGCGGCGATATTCTGGATTATACGAATACGGAGACTTATGTATCCAGCGGCTGGATCGATCTGCATGTCCATGCCTTCGAAGAGTTCGATCCTTATGGCGACGCGATTGACAAGATTGGCGTGGAGCAAGGCGTGGCGACTGTCGTCGATGCCGGAAGCACGGGGGCGGATCGGATTGGAGATCTGAGGGCGCAGGCGGAGCGAGCCGCCACGAACGTGTTGGCGCTGCTGAATATTTCCAGGATCGGGCTGATGCGCACGGATGAGCTGTCGGACCTGGCCTGGGTCGATCCGGCGGCGGTGCGGGAAGCCGTCGCGGAGCATCAGGATTTCATCGTCGGGCTCAAAGCGCGAATAAGCCGGAGCGTCGTGCGCGGCAGCGGCATCGAACCGCTCAAGCAAGCGCGCGCCTTGTCGGACGATACAGGACTTCCCGTCATGGTACATATCGGGTCGGCTCCTCCCGGCATTGAAGAGATTATTCCTTATTTACAGCGGGATGACGTGATTACCCATTATTTGAACGGCAAAGCGAATAACTTGTTCCGCGATAATGGAGAGCCGCTCCGCGTGCTGACCGACGCGATTGCGCGCGGCGTGCATCTTGACGTTGGGCACGGGACAGCGAGCTTCTCGTTCAAGGCGGCGGAATCCGCCAAGCGGCATCATATTCCGCTCCATACGATCAGTTCCGACATTTACCGGGGCAACCGGCTGAATGGACCGGTATACAGCTTGGCCCGCGTCATGTCGAAATTCCTGTATCTGGGTTATTCGCTGGCAGAGGTCGTCGCGTCCGTGACGACGCATGCGGCGGATTGGCTCAAGAAACCGGAGCTGGGCCGGATACAGGCAGGGGATCGGGCCAATTTGACGCTGTTCGAAGTGCGGAAGGAACCGATTGAGCTGACGGATTCGGAAGGCGATGTCCGCATCGGGCATCAACATCTTGTAGCTAAGGGAGTGTTTGCAAATGGCAAGTACGTTGCATGTGAAGTACGGCCTGAAGCGCGTCATTAATGCCAGCGGCCGCATGAGTATCCTGGGCGTGTCCGCGGCGACGGACACGGTGATGGAGGCGATGAAAATCGGCGCGCAAAGCTATGTGGAAATTGCCGATCTCGTCGATAAGGCAGGCAGCTATGTCGCCAAGCACCTCGGTTCCGAAGCGGCCGTCATCGTGAATTCGGCCTCGAGCGGAATCGCGTTGTCGGTCGCGGGCATCGTGACGCGAGGGGAACGCCGCCGCAGCCTTCGCTTGCATCAGGATCCGATCGAGAAGAACGAGATTATTATGTTGAAGGGTCACAATGTGCAATACGGCGCTCCCGTAGAGACCATGGTCTATCTGGGCGGCGGCAAGGTGGTGGAAGCCGGTTATGCGAATGAAGGCAGGGCCGAACATATCGAGGACGCGATTCATGAGAAGACGGCGGCCATACTCTATGTGAAATCCCATCATGCCGTGCAGAAAAATATGATCTCGGTCGAAGAAGCGTGGGAAGTAGCCCAGCGCAACCGGGTGCCGCTCATCGTCGATGCGGCTGCAGAGGAAGATTTGCAGAAATATGTGAACGTATCCGATCTGGCGATCTACAGCGGCTCGAAGGCGATCGAGGGGCCGACGACGGGGATCGTGGCGGGCAAGCGGCAGGCCGTGGACTGGGTGAAAGCCCAACTGCACGGCATCGGACGGAGCATGAAGGTCGGCAAAGAATCGGTATTCGGGCTGCTGCAGGCTTTGGATGAGTATATGGCGAAGGAAGACAAGAGCGAGCAGGAGAAAGAGATGCTTGCCAAGCTGATGCCGCTGAATGAACTCGAGGGCGTCACGTGCACGATCGTTCAAGACGAAGCGGGCCGGGCTATCTACCGCGCGCGCATTCAGATTGATCCCGCGCTTGCCGGCACGACGGCCACCGGGGTCGTCGAAGGGTTGAAGTCGGGAGAGATTGCGATCTACACGCGCGATTACGGGGCAAGACAAGGCTATTTCGATATCGATCCGCGCCCGCTTATGGGGGACGACATCGACGTCATCGCGGCGCAAATTCGTAAACTAACGGGAGGGACTGCTCATGTCTAAGATGGATCAACGGTTGTACAAAGGACGCGCGGCGCTCAATGTGCTCGCCAACAGCGCAGATAATGCGAAGGAAGTGTTCGATGCGGCGGAAGGGCATGTGCTGGTCGGCGTCCTGTCCAAAAACTATTCGGCGGTGGAAGCGGCCGTCGAGGCGATGAAGGAATACGGCGCGGCGATTGACGAGGCCGTGTCGATCGGGCTCGGCGCCGGCGACAATCGCCAAGCGGCGGTCGTCGCGGAGATCGCGAAGCATTACGGCGGGACGCATATTAACCAGGTGTTCCCTTCCGTTGGCGCGACCCGCGCCAATCTCGGCGGCAAGGAGTCCTGGATCAACAGCTTGGTTTCGCCGACGGGCCAGGCCGGTTATGTCAATATTTCAACGGGTCCCGCAAGCGCCGCACACGCGGATCAAGCCATCGTTCCGATCAAGAGCGCCATCGCTCTGGCGCGCGATATGGGCGGCAATGCGCTTAAATTTTTTCCGATGGACGGACTTGCTTGCGAGAGCGAGCTGCGTGCCGTGGCGAAGGCATGCGGCGAAGAAGGCTTTGCGCTGGAGCCGACCGGCGGAATCGATCTCGACAACTTCGAAGCGAATGTGCCGATCGTCATTCCGCATGTCTACTCTTCCATCATCGATAAGGCAACCGGGAAGACGAAGGTTGAGGATATGCGCGTCCTGTATGCGACAATGAAGAAATGGGTCGATTATTATGCCTGATCGGACTCCCAAAAAGATTGCGGCCTTCGGAGAAGTGATGATGCGCTTGACCGTGCCCGGGGTGGAGCGGTTAAGCCAAGCCAGCCGGCTCGATTATTCGTTCTCGGGCACGGGCGTCAACGTCAGTTCGCAGCTTGCCCGCTTCGGGCATGAGGCGTATCTGGTATCGAGGCTGCCGGACAATCCGCTGGGCGAAGCGGCGGAGGCTCATCTGCGCAAGCTTGGCATCGGCACGGCTTATCTTGCCCGCGGCGGGAACTATTTGGGGATGTACTTCTTCGAAAAGGGGTTCGGGGCGCGCCCGGGGAGGGTCACCTATACGGAGCGGCTGGGAAGCAGCTTCAATACCGCTCCGGAAGATGCGTATCCGTATGCCGATATCGCGAACGGGATCGACGCCGTTCATCTGTGCGGCATTGCGCTGGCGATGAACGATGGCGTCCGCCGCCATATGAAGGCATTGGCCGCCGCCGTCAAGGCTGCGGGAGGGCTCGTCATCTTCGACTGCAACTACCGCCCGGCGCATTGGGGGGAAGGCGGGCATGGGAAGGCCAAGCCCCATTATGAGGAGATGCTGCAGCTTGCGGATATCGTCATGATGAACGAAAAGGATGCGATGCTGACGCTGAACATGAAGAGCGGGAAGGCCGGACGGCGGGAACAGGCGGAGGAATTGATTCCCCAGGTGGCCAAGCAGTATAATATTTCCGTCATCGCCGGCACCCATCGCACGATTGTGGACAGTCAGACGCATTCGCTGCAGGGCTTTTTGTATAAGCGGGACTCCTTCTATTATTCCGAACCGTTAACGTTCGCGGTGCATGATCGGATTGGCGCGGGGGATGCCTATACGTGCGGCATCCTGCATGGCGAATTCCGCGGCTTCCCGCCGGAACGGACGGTAAGGTTCGCTGCCGCTTCCAGCATGCTTGCGCATACGATCGAAGGCGATACGCCGATGGCGGCCGAGCAGGAAGTGATGCGGGCGATGGAAGAGTCCGGGATCGACGTCGAGAGGTAAAAGGAAGCAAGCAAGTAAGGGAAAGGCGGGACGTAGTCTTGAAACGGTCACGGAACAAACGTCCTTTGTATGTACAAGTAAGCAATATTTTGCGCGAGCGCATTTTGCATGGCGTCTATCCGCTCGGCACGAATATTCCGTCAGAGCCTCAGCTGGAAGAAGAATTCCAGGTCAGCAAAATAACGGTGCGCAACGCCATCATTGAACTGGTGCAGGAAGGGTATGTAGAGAAGGGCAGCGGGAAAGGCACCAAGGTCATTCGCAATACATCCGCCTCGAAGCTGTCCAAGTGGAAGCGGTTTACGGAAATTTTGGTCGAGGAGGGCCATCGGATTCATAAGCGGGTCATAAGGGCGGAAGTCATCCGCGCCGAGGAGGGAACCGCTCCTTGCCGCTTGTTCGGGGCGAGCTGCCTATGCATCGAGCGGGTCTATGATCTGGACGGTTCGCCGTATATCCACTTTACTCATTATTTGTCGCATCAGGCCGGAGCGCTCGATCTGTCGGAACTGGACGGGCAGTCGCTGTATGAATGGCTGGAGGAGCAGGATATCGAACTCGGCCAGTATAAGGATGAGTTCGCCGTAGCGACGGCGCCGCCCGCGGCCAGGGCGGTGCTTGGCGTAGGAGCGGACGTGCCGCTCCTGCGGCGTTCCCGCTATTCTTATGACGTGAACGGCACGCTGATCGAATATAGCGTAGGGTATTACCATACGGCTCTTCATTCTTATGTCGTGAATTACGACGGCTAACAGGGCTTGCGCTGCACGCCTTGGGCGAATGATGGGGCCAGGCAGAAGCCGCTCTTCGTGCTGCCATCGGGCAGCGCGGACGGAGCGGCTTCTGTCTTTTTGCTGTCCGCCCCTCTCGGGAGATGATCAATTTGCCTCCCGATGAACAGTGCAAGAGGTTGTATCTTGGCAGCGTCCTGAATGTACGATACCGTTAAAGCAGGGAATAAGAACATATCGCGGCGGTTGCGATCTCATTGATGTAGATCAAGACTGCGCACAGGAGGGACACATCATGGATAAGCAGGTCACGATCGCGAATCCGCTCGGGATTCATTCCAGGCCGGCCGGAGCGTTAATGAGAGAAGCGAAAGCGTTCCCATGCGATATTCGGCTCATTAAAGGCGAGAAGGCGGCGAACGCCAAGAGCATTGTCGGCATTTTGTCATTATCGCTGCAGCAGGGCGATCAGGTGATCGTGGAAGCGAATGGCGAGCAAGAAGCGGAAGCGGTGGAGGCGCTTGCGGCCGTGCTGGAGTCGATATTGGAGGCATGATGGATTCGTGCCGCTAGCAGGCGATAAGGAGTGATGCGGTATCACACTGTCAACGCGTTCTCGCCGCTTGCTTAAGACCTTGATGTTCGCGAATACGCCGTTCCATATTAAAGAATTGGCCGCCATGTACGAGGTGAGCGAGCGCTCGATCAAGTACGATCTGGAATCGATTCGCATGTGGTTGAAGGAGCAGGGGATGACGCTGCATTCAAGTCCCAGCAAAGGGATTTGGCTGGAATGCGGCCAGGCGGCGCGGATGGCGCTGCTTCACCGATTGGATGAAGCGGGTGATGGAGGCTTCATTAGCCAACGGGAGCGAACGGCCTGCATCATCCTGGATTTGCTGCTCGCCGATGAACCCGTCCCTATCGGGCGGTTCTGCAAGCGATACGATGTTACCCGCAATACGATTGTGTCGGATGTGGCGCTGGCCGAGAATCTCCTCGCGGAGCATCGGCTTGCGATCGAGCGGACGCGGCGGGGCATCAAGCTGAAGGCTGGCGAGCAGGAGCGGCGTATTGTACTGGAAAACGTTATTTACGGGCAACTGGATCAAGCCGATATGCTGCAAATCGTTCAGGGCGTTGCGCTGCGGAGGAAGCCGGACACATTCGCCGTCTATGTGTTGGATCGCTTGCTTGCGTCCGTTGCCGACGTGAATATGCTGTTCGTGCTGGTCGCGAACATCGTTCAGGATATCGAGCGGGAGCTTGAGGCAACGTTATCCGATCGCGTCATGATCGGGGTTTTTATCCGGCTGTGCATTGCCATTCGGAGATGCCGATCGGCAAGCGGTTCAGCTTGCCCGCTGCCGGCGGATTGCGCCGACGCCCCGCAGGCCAGACTGATGATTCATTCGATTATTCGAACGAGACTGGAGCCATTGTCGGAACGCTATTCGCTGGTCTTGACGGACGGCGATGTGTGGTTCATCGGCTTGCAGGCGGAAGGGCTTGCCGCTCCGCAGGTCCAAGGAGGAGGGCACAAGCCGCTTCCCGATGTGTACGGGATCACGATGGAGCTGATTCGGCAGGTGGATCGGGAGATGCAATTCCCGTTCCAAGAGAGTCCGGATCTGGTGGACAGTCTGTTTGCGCATATGTCGAGCCGCATCTCGAAGCATAGCTTGGGGGTGGCCGATCCGAATCCGCTGGCGAAGGATGTGATGGTGAAATACAAAACGATGTTCCGGCATGTCAAGGCGGCGTGCATGAACGTGCTCCGCGAGCATCAGATTTTCCTGACCGATGCGGATATTGCGTACATTGTGCTGCATTTTCAGACGGCGTATGAGCGCCGGATCGATCAGCACCGGTGGAGAGCGCTGGCCGTGTGCGGCACAGGGAGGGGCACGGCCCAACTGCTCACCACGGTTATCGAGAGCGAGCTGAAGCATATCCGGTTCGTGGCCACCTGCTCGGTGATGGATGTCAAGAAGGTGCTGCAGAACATCGAAGTCGATTTGATCATCAGCAATTTGCCCGTATCGGCCGACGTTCCGGTCGTCGTCGTCCATTCGATTCCGGGAGTCAGGGATATCGAGGCGATTCGCATGCAGCTTGGCCGGCTGCGCCGCGGCGCGTCAAGCAAGGAGGGCGGGAGCGGGCATATCTTCGGCGAAGCGAAGGCGCATCCTTGCCATGAGGCGGAGCTGGAAAGCCGGATTCGCGATGTGATCTATACGGGCTATGAATTGTCGAGCGCCGTCATCGCGCGCTTCAAGCGTTATCTGTCGGAGGAACGGGAGGAAGGACTGCGGCTTCACATGATGTTCATGGTGAACCGGGCCGCATGCGGCTGATCCTTCGCGGACAGCAAAGAGCTTCCGATACTGGATGAAACGCGGCGGGCGATGAAGAAAGAGATCGAACAGATGCTTAGAGAACGAAATGTAAGCGCTTCAGAGGGAGAGGTTTTTGCCATTCTCAGATATTTGGAACCGTGTAACGACAACTTGAATGATGGAGAGCGATCAGCAGATGGACAGAATCGAACGAATACTTCATGATATCCCTGCCAAGACGAAGGCAGATCCGGACGAACTGGAAGAGCTGCGGCCGATGCTTGACTGCCTGCTGGCAGGGAGTGAGGGGATTGGTTTGCCGCTGACGGATGACCGCCTGCTCGTCATTGCCATCCATTTGCTCGGGTTCGCGCGCAGACGGAAGCGAGAAGAGTCACTGCCCGAGGTGGAGGAATCGATGTTGGACGAGGCGAGTCCGGAACTGGCGCAGCTAAGTCGCCGCACGCTGCGAAGGTACGGGGAACTCGCGGAGCAAGCGATTGATGATGCGGAAGTTTTTTATTTGACGGTTCATTTCGAAGCGGCCAGGAATCAATAAGAAGAGGTGAAGACGATGGGGAACAAAGTGAAAGTCGTGATTGGAGATCGCTTGGGCAAAGGACAGCAAGTGGCGAAGGGAGTAGAGGCGGCAGGCGGGGAAGCGATCCTGATCCCGGGCGTCGGGGCGGACATGAAGGTCGGCGACGTGATGCACGCGGAGCAGGCGGACTTCGGCATCTCGTTCTGCGGCAGCGGGGGAGCCGGAGCGGTTACGGCCAACACGAAATATAAGTATCCGATGGAATTCGGCCTGCGTTCCATTGATGCGGGCGTGACGGCCATTCGGGAAGGCAAGAAGGTGATTGGCTTCGGCTTCATGGATGTGGAGGAACTGGGCCGAAGGCTGACAGAAGCCTATATTCAGCAATATAGGGGGTGATGCGGGATGTTACGCGTATGGGAGCAGAAGATCGAGATCGAAGGGAAGGGAGCTTCGAAGGGGGCGGCATTCCAGCAGGCGCTCTCCGCCATGAAGAGGAAGCTCACGCAGGAGCTTCCCGATGTGCTGCTGCAGATTGAGCCGCAAAATGTCGAAGTGCTGTCGGCAAAGGAGACCCGCTATACGGAACGCTTTTTGGGGCTGTTTTTTCCGAGAGTAAGGGCGCGCTACGAGATTCGAGTTCGCATCCATATTAAAATCCGCGCCGTAAAGCTGGACGAAATCGCGTTCGAGCAGCAGACGGAATCGTTGTCCCCGCCCCAGCGCATTCTTCATCTTCGGTAGGACGATAATCAGCTTGCAAGCATTACATCCGAGTGGGGAGGACTCCGATGGAAACCGTTACGATTATTGTGGAATCGATCATTATCGGCCTGTTGGTCGGGTACGGCGTTGGGGCTGGCGCGGCGCGCATGTTCCACGCCCCGAAGGTGCAAGGCATGGGAGCGTTCCGCACATTCGGCGAATTGAATGCATGCGAAGGCGACCCCGTGGCGCACTTCTCTTTCGGACTCGGCTTTCTGTTCAACGCCTGGGCGTCCGTTGTCGGCGCGGGCGGACTGACGCAGGATGTGGATCACCGCATCATTCCGAACTGGTCGGCCGCGCTCCTGATGATTCGCAATAAAAATGTGGAGGATACGCTGCACAATCCGAAGAAAATGGCGTATGCCGGAGCGCTGGTCGGCGCTATCCTCGTGCCTCTGTTGAATTCCACGGCAGCAGCCATTCCGGCATCGCTGCAAGCCGTTGCGACGCAAGTGCTGGTCCCGGCGGCAAATTGGCTCATTAATCCGATTATGCCGATCGTGTTCTGGACCGCGGCAATGGACGCCGGCAAGCGCCCTGGCTTGTGGGCGACGGTGCTCGGCGGATTCGCTCACATGATTATGGGCAATGCCGTGCCGGGGCTTGTGCTGGGGATACTGGTCGGCAAAGGCTTGGACGACAGCGGCTGGAACCGCATTACGAAGACGCTGGTCGCGGCGATTGTGCTATTATTCACATTGAGCGCTTTTTTCCGCGGCTTCGATGTTCAACTCCTCCACAGCTTGCATGTGGAGAACATTCCGCAGTGGCTTATTGATCTGCATGCATTTTTCGGATCGGAGGTTCGTTAGCGTGGAGACGGTAAAACAAGGCTTTTGGTATTCGGAATGGGCGTTCGTCTGGTTTGTCGCCTGCTTGTCTTCCGGCATTTTTGCGGGGACGCATCTCTATTATGTCTATCATGTGGGCGCATTCAACGATATCGCGATTGTGGCGCTGTTGGAGGCGGGCATGAAGGGCGGCAGTTATGGCGCGGCCGCAGCCTTCGGCGCAAGCTTCTTGTTCGCACGCATTCTCGAGGGACCGCTCGTTGGCATCTTGGATATCGGCGGCGCGCTGCAGACGGGTATCGGCATCGGCGTCCCGGCGTTGATGCTCGGGGCCGGCATTACCGCTCCGCTTACTTCGTTTCCGCTCGCGCTCGTAACGGGAGCCGGGCTGGGCGCCCTCGTCGGTTCGGTCATTATTATGATCCGCAAATTTACGATCAACGCGGCGAATTCCACCTTCGGCGCGGACGTCATGATGGGAGCAGGCAACGCCGCAGGCCGTTACTTGGGGCCGCTCATCGTCATATCGGCCGTCATGGCCTCGATTCCGGTCGGGATCGGCGCGACGATCGGCGCAGGCATTTTTTATTACTTCAAAAAGCCGATAGCCGGCGGCGCGATTATTGGCGCCATGGTTCTGGGCGCGCTTTTCCCCATTGCCGCCGGTTCGTGAAGCCGGCGCATGAAGGCCATGCGTCATTGAACCGGATGTTACTCCAAAGAACGCCTAGAATGAACGGCAAGCCAATCGCTGGAGGAGAAGCGGGCAGAATGAGCGCATGAAGAGCTTCCGCTCAATGACGAAGAACCACGTTCTCCGGGCGTGGTTCTTCTCGGCTGCGCACCGGGAGACATTTTCACAGAAGAATAATATTTTATGTGTTTCATGCTTGACATCGGATGTTAGATAGGCTATACTAATGATTGTTGAGGCGATGTTAGCGACTTTGACAGGAACATTACATAACATGCATATGCGGTCATGGCGGAATTGGCAGACGCGCTAGATTCAGGTTCTAGTGGGGTAACACCCGTGGAGGTTCGAGTCCTCTTGACCGCACCATACTTAATAAATGAAGAAACCCTTACTGCCTAAGGGTTTTTATTTTTTTCTGCTCGAGTATCTGCTCCGTATCCAACTTCTCATTGGGCCATAGGGGACGAAGCGGGAACGGTTATTATTTTCTTCGCCGCGCCGCTTGCCCCTTGCTTCTTCTCTTGAACCAGCTAAGCCTTGTTCCCACATTGCAGCCATCCATTACCCTTTCGCCATACCGACAAATGCCGCCATGAGAGGCATCAAGCTCACGACGCCGCAGCTTCTCCATTCTCTAGGTATTCATAGTCCGTGATCAACCAGTTGTCATCGAACTTCTTCACTGTCAATTTAATGAAATAGGGTCCTTCACCGCCTGTGGAAGTCGACATATGGTAACGCACAAGGAATTCTGTGGTTGAGTCATCCAATTGCTTTTCGCTGTCAATCACCATGCTGGATACCCATGGACTGGATAGGCCTATCACCCAGCTCCCTTCTTCAACAACCTCTGAAGCCATTTTTTGGTCTCTAATTTGCGGATCGAGAATGGCATACAAGAGCGCTCCATTCCGTGTCTTGATGCTAGTATTAAATAACTCTCCGGCTTCTTTGGCGGAGTGGGGAGCAAGTGCTTTTTCCAGCAGATCGAGCCGAATCCTTTGTGCTTCCCTCTCTGTGTCCATCAACACCCCTTGCCGATTGACGACCCAGACTATCTTCTCCTCGATGATTTCGCTAAGCGATTTGACGGAATCTATTACGTGGCTATTGAGCTTTTCCAGTGCATTACAGGCCCTGATGACGTTCCCGTCGGCGCTCGGTCTGGTTGGACGGCTCGCAAAGAGAGTTATCGCGACAACTAATCCGATTACAATTCCGGTGGCAATACCGTACCCATATTTTTTCATTTCGCACCTCTTGTTACCGTTAATATCATATCTACACTATGATAGACGATGTCGAAGGATGATCGGTTCGAGCGCAGACTCAAATATAACAAATTTTTTTAGCATACGTGCAGTTGGTGGCGGCTCATGAATTTTTTTTATTTTTCATGAACGAAGGAGCTCTCCTCTGCATCTAAGCTTATATAACTCAAAATCAAGCGCAATGATTTTCCGTTATTCTCCGTATTTTGAGAATGGGTTACGATTTTGGAATTCTGATGGCCATCCGGATGGAATCACAACCATGTTCTCCCGAAAACTGCCATTGAAGGAGTGGACTTAATAGTGATCAGCAAACTTAACAAAAACGATTATGAGAAAATAAGGCCATTGCTCAAAAACGAGCAGCAAAATGACCTGACTTTAAATGCAATTATTAAAGGAACCAACCGCGGCACCGTGTATGTGGACAACCCGGAACACCCGCGCACGGCCATAGTTGACGTCATTGGCACGATAACCCTGTTTATTGGGGATCATACGAACGAGGACTTTTTTCGCCTGCTGCCGGACTATATCGATAACCAGTTGAAAATGGATACGTTAGAATCTTGCGGAGGTACTTATTTCTTAACGGTTGTTAGCGATGAAGCCTGGGAACGAGCGATCGAGAGCGCCATTGCGCACCGCGATTACGAGCCGGATTACGAATGGTACCATACCTTCAACGCGGAACGCTTCCATGCCCTTAAAAGCGGACTAAAGCCGCTGCCGGCGGGGTATACCGTTCGCAGAATCGACAAAGGGACGATCGAGAACGATCCAGAAGGGCTCCTCTCCGAAGCAGTGAACGAATTCTGGTATTCGACGGACGATTTTCTGCGCAAGGGGGTAGGCTACTGCGTGTTGAAGGACCGGCACGTCATTAGCGCCTGTTTTTCCTGTTGTGTGAATGGCCAGGATCACGAGATTAGCGTAGAAACCTACCATGACGAGGACATGAAGAAAGGTTTCGCTTCGTTGGCGAGCGCCGCATATTTGGAGCATTGCGTCGCTCACGGATTACACCCGCATTGGTCGGCCCTCGAGACGAATAAGGAGTCCCTTCGACTAGGGGCGAAGCTGGGATTCGAGTTCGCATACAAGCGAAAGACTTTTGAATTTGAATTTTAGATAAACTACAACTTGGCCGTTTGCTTGCAGATAATAAGAAAGAATGGGTTGATGAAATCGTGTTTCAGGTATATGGATGGTTGATTGGGATATCGGCCCTGATGGTACAATTTTTCTTATCGAGAAGGAAGAGCGTTTACTGGGGGGCCATCTTGCCTATTTTGTATATCGTTTTCATACTTATTTGGCTGCCCGACAGGTATGGCAAGGACCTCCCATTTTCTGTGATATTATCCGCTCTTGCCGGCTTGGCGGTCCTCTTGGGAATATGGGCGAATGGAAGGGATGCTTGTACGAAGAAAAGAAAGAAAATGAAGCCGCACGATAGTAAATAGAATAACCATTTGTTTAAATTTCTTTTTAGCGATTCGGACCTGTTAACTTCGCCGGTGAACAGCCAAAGAGCTGCGGGAGTTTTTCCTCAACTCCTTAGCAGCTCTTTTTAAGTTGAATATCTCATATTTACATGAGCGGCAAAATAAGTTACTATTAACCTATGTTACAAGTAACCTAATGAGGTGGCTTTATGTCAATCAAGTATGCCATACTGGGGCTTCTTAGCTGGAAACCCGCTACAGGATATGAGCTAAAAAAGATTTTTGAAGACTCTTCCGCGATGTATTGGTCCGGCAACAACAATCAGATCTACAAGTCCCTTGTTCAGCTCTTGAATGATGGCTTGGTGACGAACGAGGTTAAGCATCAGGAAAGCTCTCCATCCAAGAAAATTTACAGTATTACCGAGGAAGGGCTGGCCAGATTGAAAGATTGGGTTCTTGAAGAACCGGACGTTCCCGAGCTCAAGAACACGTTCCTTATTCAATTGGCGTGGGCGGACCAACTGAGCGACGAGGAATTGCATGAAATGCTGGATCGATACGAGAGCAGCATCCACATGCAGCTTGTCTACCAGCAGGAAAAAAGGAAACGCGGAGTTCAGGCGCCCAATCGAAACGAGCGGGAAAGCTTTTTGTGGGAGAAAATTGCCGAAAACCAGCTCTCCTTCTATCAGAACGAACTGAAATGGGTGCAAGGCATTCGCAAGGAACTCGATGACCGAACACAAATGGAGGAGAGAACGACAATGAACTATAAAATTGTGGAGAACGGAACGAAAAAGTATATCGAATTGATCTCTGGCCCAACCCCGATAAGCACAGAGCAGGATGCCGTGGATCTGGTTGCGTTGTGCAGAGAACATGATCTCGATTTTCTGATGCTGCATGGGGAGGCACTGTCGGAGGACTTTTTCAACCTGAGAACAGGCGTAGCGGGAAGAATGATGCAAAAATTTATCACCTACAGTGTTAAGACGGCCGTCGTCATTCCCGATCCATCGGTGAATAAAGGCAGGTTTAAGGAAATGGTCACCGAATCCAATCGCAGCAACCAGTTTGGGGTTTTTGCATCCAGAGAAGACGCGGAAAGCTGGCTTATTCCATCACTCTCTTAGCAAAAAATCCGAGGGGTTGAAAAGCTGGTAACGAGGAGAGTTGGGCAATGGACTATCTTCTTGATTTTATTTTGTTAGCATTCGAATCAATTTCATAAATCGAAAGTCTTGCTATGACTGGGTTTTTAAGGTACAGAAAAAGGAGTACCTCCCCAAATCTCGAATAAGTAAAGTATCCACACAATACCCAAAGAGATGAGGCGAACTCCCTATGCCCTATATTCGACATGAGAGCTTATTTACCCTGCAAGAGCTTTATGAGATGGAACAAAAAGATCGTTTTCGTGAGATTTTTTCTACAATCGACATCACTCCGATCTTGCGTTTGGTCAGGAAAACATCTTTTTATGGTGCCCCCATTGAAGTGAATTATAGGGCGATGGTCTATTCCTTGATTGTTAGAATCGTTGAACGTATTCCTACGATTAAAGATTTAATAAAGAGACTTCAACATGACATCTTATTCCGCATGGATTGTGGCTTTATGCTTTCAGAAGCGATTCCTTCGGCCTCTTCCTATTCCCGGTTGGTGCGCAAGATGAGCCAAAGCCATGCACTGGAGGACATGCAAGAGCAGTTACTCGAACAAGCCATGGCAGAAGGATTCATTACAGACGATACGGTTGCAATCGATGCGACCCATATCGAAGCTCGGGATCAGGCACCTGCGAAGCAAGAAAAGGAAAAACCTGAGCCAAAAAAGCGTGGGCGAAAAACAAAAGCCGAACGTGAAGCTTGGCTCAAACAAAAGCAAGAAGAAGAGGAACAAAAACCAATCTTCGAAAAAGAAATTGCCGCTCAATTAAATGAATCATTCCATGTTTTGCGAGATCAAATGCCTCTTGATCCGCAGTGGGGAGTCAAGAAAAATAGTGATGGAAAAAATGTCTTTTGGTATGGCTATAAAGGTCATCTTGCCATTGGAACGCAGAGTCAGTATATCCTCGGAGCCTTGCTCTCTTCCGGAAGCTTGAATGACGGTAAAGCGGCCATTCCACTCCTAAAAGGGGTTGCTTCACAGCATCCGAATTTCAGTTTCAAGTACGCAACCATGGATGCTGGATACGATTATGAACCTATATACAAGCAAGTTCGAGAAGCAGAGGCACATGCTGTAATTGCGTATAACCGTCGCCGAGAACCAGAACACGACGGATTTGACGAACACTTCGCCCCAACCTGTGTAAGGGAGCATTCTTATCGTTATGACAGCTACGATTCAAAATATGGAACACTCAAATATGTTCGACCGAAAGAATGCGAAAGCTGTCCATTGGCGCATGATTCACTTTGCCAGAAAGTCTATAAAATGAAGATAACAACTGATCTTAGAAAATATACCGCCCCGGCCAGAGGCTCAAAGCATTGGAAAGAAATCGCTAAGAGACGTTCTGCAGTCGAAAGAGTGAATGCTTACTTGAAGGAATTCTTCCAATTGAACAATGTGAGACACCGAACGGGTCAAAAAGCTAAGGTTCATTTTAACTTGGTTACTTTGGTTTACAATTGTATAAAATTAGCATGTGATCGTTTAAATCGTCAATTCCAAGAGCAAGCTGCATAATTTTCAAAAAAGGAAATACTTTAATTCGGTTAATCTACAGTTTTGTAATTATGCATTATGAAATTGATTCATTCATTTATGTTTTGTTTTTTTATAGGAAATGGAATAAAAAATCAAAAAAGCATTTAATCCTGAATTCAATAATATACGTTTATATGGTAATGGTCTTATTTGTTACGGTAATGCCATTTACCTTACCTTTTGGCGGAACGAATAATTTGTTTATGGAGACGGCAAATTTTATTCCTTTTAGAGATTTAATGGCAAATTACAGTGGGGCGGCTAGAGAGCTCCTTTTAAATGTAATTATGATGATGCCATTTGGATTTCTATATCCCATCGCTAAGAAAAAAGGTGTTCTCCGTACGGTTGCATTGACTTTTACTTTTAGCTTACTCATTGAATCTTCTCAGTTACTAAGTGCGTGGTGGGGAGGCTTACATTCAAGAACTTTTGATGTGACTGATTTGCTCACAAACACATTTGGAGGTTTACTGGGCTATCTGATTTTTTTAGCTTTAAGACCAGCGGTCCAAAAAATATTAAAAGAATAACTAAATTGAATCAATTTCATAATGCATAATTACAAAACTGTAGATTAACCGAATTAAAGTATTTCCTTTTTTGAAAATTATGCAGCTTGCTCTTGGAATTGACGATTTAAACGATCACATGCTAATTTTATACAATTGTAAACCAAAGTAACCAAGTTAAAATGAACCTTAGCTTTTTGACCCGTTCGGTGTCTCACATTGTTCAATTGGAAGAATTCCTTCAAGTAAGCATTCACTCTTTCGACTGCAGAACGTCTCTTAGCGATTTCTTTCCAATGCTTTGAGCCTCTGGCCGGGGCGGTATATTTTCTAAGATCAGTTGTTATCTTCATTTTATAGACTTTCTGGCAAAGTGAATCATGCGCCAATGGACAGCTTTCGCATTCTTTCGGTCGAACATATTTGAGTGTTCCATATTTTGAATCGTAGCTGTCATAACGATAAGAATGCTCCCTTACACAGGTTGGGGCGAAGTGTTCGTCAAATCCGTCGTGTTCTGGTCTCGGCGACGGTTATACGCAATTACAGCATGTGCCTCTGCTTCTCGAACTTGCTTGTATATAGGTTCATAATCGTATCCAGCATCCATGGTTGCGTACTTGAAACTGAAATTCGGATGCTGTGAAGCAACCCCTTTTAGGAGTGGAATGGCCGCTTTACCGTCATTCAAGCTTCCGGAAGAGAGCAAGGCTCCGAGGATATACTGACTCTGCGTTCCAATGGCAAGATGACCTTTATAGCCATACCAAAAGACATTTTTTCCATCACTATTTTTCTTGACTCCCCACTGCGGATCAAGAGGCATTTGATCTCGCAAAACATGGAATGATTCATTTAATTGAGCGGCAATTTCTTTTTCGAAGATTGGTTTTTGTTCCTCTTCTTCTTGCTTTTGTTTGAGCCAAGCTTCACGTTCGGCTTTTGTTTTTCGCCCACGCTTTTTTGGCTCAGGTTTTTCCTTTTCTTGCTTCGCAGGTGCCTGATCCCGAGCTTCGATATGGGTCGCATCGATTGCAACCGTATCGTCTGTAATGAATCCTTCTGCCATGGCTTGTTCGAGTAACTGCTCTTGCATGTCCTCCAGTGCATGGCTTTGGCTCATCTTGCGCACCAACCGGGAATAGGAAGAGGCCGAAGGAATCGCTTCTGAAAGCATAAAGCCACAATCCATGCGGAATAAGATGTCATGTTGAAGTCTCTTTATTAAATCTTTAATCGTAGGAATACGTTCAACGATTCTAACAATCAAGGAATAGACCATCGCCCTATAATTCACTTCAATGGGGGCACCATAAAAAGATGTTTTCCTGACCAAACGCAAGATCGGAGTGATGTCGATTGTAGAAAAAATCTCACGAAAACGATCTTTTTGTTCCATCTCATAAAGCTCTTGCAGGGTAAATAAGCTCTCATGTCGAATATAGGGCATAGGGAGTTCGCCTCATCTCTTTGGGTATTGTGTGGATACTTTACTTATTCGAGATTTGGGGAGGTACTCCTTTTTCTGTACCTTAAAAACCCAGTCATAGCAAGACTTTCGATTTATGAAATTGATTCAATTAACAGAAAATTATCAGAGAGTCTTGCTCCGACTATAAAGAACGGATGGAGCACTCCGAAGTCATGCAGTGCTGGGCGGGTTATGATCTAAGGGGATGCGGCTGCTTGGCTTAGCCAATAGAAAAACACGCTTGCGTACGGCAGCGTGTTTTTTGCGTTTATGGCAAGATGGCGAAGGATCGCACCGGAAATCCGGATGCTTTCTCCGGCTTGGGCACAATGTTAAAGATGATGGCGCCTGTGGCCGGCACTTTATCCAGATTCTTCATGAGCTCGACTTGGTAGGCGTCTTGTTCGAGCACGTAATACTCTGCTAACAGGGCGCCATTCTTTTGATAGTCCACGCTCGCGTCCGTATCGAATGTTTCATGGCCGATTGCTTTGATTTTTCTTTCCTGGAATAAAAATTGAAGCGCGGCCAGCGACCAGCCCGGTGCATGGTTGTTGCCGTCCGCATCTTTGTTATTGAAGGCGTCTTTATCCGGCCAGCGCTTGCTCCAATCGGTTCGCAGCGCGACGAAGGAGCCTGCCTCGATGGTGCCGTGCTCCGCTTCAAATTGCAAAATGTCTTCTACGCTGATCGTATAGTCATGGTTCGCTTCGGCTTCTTTGGACTTGTCGATCACGACCAGAGGCAGGACCAATTCCTTCAAATCCAGCTCATCCAAATAACGAGTATTCCGCACAAAATGAATGGGAGCATCCAAATGCGTTCCGTACTGTCCGGGGAAGGTAAAGCTCTGGGCAAAAAATCCGTCATCATGGTTGAATAAGGTCGTGAACCGGGCGTCGGCAAAGGCGGAAAAATGAGGCGAGTCCGGACCGAACGTATGCGTCAGATCGACCCATTCCTTTTCCTTTAATCGCTGCAACGCGTTGATTAATTCGTTTGCCATCTGACCACCTCACAACTTGTTTACTTACCAAGCCTTTCCCTGAATCTAGCTGCTCCTTCTAGCTATGTCCTTTTCTTGTTGTTTTATATAATACTTTTGCAGCTCAAGTATGTAAATATCTAGCTGTTGGCTAATCTGAACAACTTCGTCATCCGTAAGTTTCCCTTTTTGACTGGCGATGTGGATTAATTTTTGTTTAAGTTCTTTGACTTTGGCCAACAATGCATCATTTAAATTTTCTAATTTGTTTTTGCATTCCTTTTCATTATCAGTATCATCCACCTTAGAGAAGTACCATGCACTTTCTAGCAGATCTGATACTCCTTTTTGAATGTCGCCAACTGTAATGTAATATTGAGCTCGATGAAAATAAAATTTGGCAAGTTGCGAGATGATATTGGGGTTGTTTGTGCTGATGGATTGCGGGCATACTGGATATGAAAGTAGTTGTACAGCTTCTTCCAATCGATTTTCCCGCAAATATATTTTCATTAATTGATTCAGCGCCAGAAGGGCATCATCCTGATTGCATGTTTTCAGAAATGATGTCAACTGTTCGATAGCTACTTCGGTCTTTCCCTTTTTTGCGTTGAGCGATGCTGTCATAAGAATTGAATATCTCTTGATGTGAGGATAGTCGTATTGTGAATAGAGTCGTGAGTAATATTCAGACTTTTCGTAGTTCTCTATATAGAAGTAAGAATCACGAATTATGCCAAGCGCATTAATGTAAAACCAGTTGTCTGGAGCTGCCTCTCGAAGAACTTGGTGGCCGAGCTCGATGCTTTGCCGATACAGAAATAAATTGAACGCATGAATCGATAGTTTGTAATACATAACGATTCGGTCTTCTGGGGTTAAAAATTGGGCGTACTGAACAATATGCCTGCCGCTCTCGTAAACAGATCTGAGCCTGGTGAAGTCGTCCCGTTCGATAAGGTACACCTGAAGTAATCCCCTGGCCAGAAAGGGCATGATGCCATGGTCGCGCGAATAGTCAACAATGAGTTGATACAGAGCGTATTGAATCTCCTTATTTTCTACGTGGCCCGCGAAGTCATAAAGCCGTTCCACCAAGGCGTGACTATCGTCGCCGGAGGATTCCAAAAATTTTCTGCTTACTGTGGTTACCAGCTCGGCAGTACCCGAATGCTGAATCATATCCTGCAGCAGAAATAGGAGGGTGTCCGCCCTCTTGTCCACGGTAATGTGCAGTTCGACCCAAGTTTCTAGCGGGATCTGCAATGTTTCTGCAAGCGGACGGATGGTCTTATATTGCGGTCTTTTCACATCACCGTTTTCAATCTTGGAGATGGTCCCTTTATGTATGCCAGTCAGCTCTGACAATTGTGTTAGCGTCATGCCTCTATTGCGTCTGTAGCATTGTATTAACTCCCCAATGGACAGTAGTTGTGCCATCCGTTAAGCACCTTCTCCCCATATTCAATGATATGACCCATGACTGATTTTATGGTTTTAGGACCAGCTATCCCATCGTTGCAACGCTTGGATTAATCCGTTTGCCATTTGACTACCCCACAAGTTGTATACTTACCAAGCCTTTCCCTGAACCTAGCTGCTCCTTCTAGCTATGACTTTTTCTTGTTGTGTTATATAATACTTTTGCAGCTCAAGTATATAAATATCTAGCTGTTGGCTAACTTGAACGACTTCGTCGTCTGTAAATTTCCCTTTTTGATTGGCAACGTGGATCAATTTTTGTCGAAGTCCGTTAATTTTATGGAGAATATCATCACTGTACACAATAGTTCGTCACCTCGCATCAGCTTGGATAATGGGGCGCTTTCTTAACTATGAGTATACAATGTGTCGAACGAATCCCAATAAATTCAATTACAGGAAACAAGAAGAAACGAAAAAGAGTACCTATCAGGTACTCTTACCATGGAAAAATGCCTCCACTATTCCCCAATGCCACACTTGAAGTTACCACAACGACTGCCGAACAAACGATGCCGCTGCATAGCTTTGCTATGAGACGCTTCATACCAATCCCTCCAATTTATTTTCTTTAGCTGCACTGCGTTCATAATACGCCTTCAATTTTTCCACTGTGGACATTGACATGGTAACGTTTTGTTGCAGGTGGATGCACATGATTTGTTTGATACATTCTTTTTCCTGAACCGTATCATTTACTCTTGAGAAATGAAACGCGCCTTCCAGGTATTCAGATACTCCCTTATTGAGTTCGCCCAGGGTAACAAAGTATGCAGCTCGATGATAATAATATTCAGCTAACTGTGAAATAGTATTAGGGTTATTTGTGCTGATGGATTCCATGCATATCGGGTAGTCAATCAACTGTCTGGCCTCAACTAATCGGTTTTCTTGCAAATATAAGGGCATTAGCTGATTAATAGCTTGAAGTGCGGCATCCTGACTGCATGTTTCCAGAAATGTTCTAAGCTCTGTGATAGCAAAATTTGAGTTTCCTTTTTTAGCGTTTATTAATGCTGACATAAGCACTGCATTTGCTTTTACGTCCGGGTACTCGTAGTGCATATAAAGCGATAAAAAATTTTCAGACCTCTGGTAGTCTCCAAGGTAGAAATAAGAATTACACAATATGCCGAGGGCGTTTACGTAATACAAATGCTCTCTACCTGCTTCACCTGCTTCTTGAAGAACATTTAAACAGAGATTAATACTTTGTTCGTACAGAAATAAATTGAACGCATGTATAGCCAATTTGTAGTAGAAAGTGATTCTCTCTTCGCTGGTTAAAAAATCAACGAATTGAACGATATGTTTACCACTGTCGTAAACGTCCCGGAGCCGGGAAAAGTCGTCTCGCTCGATAAGATACACCTGGAGTAACCCTTTAGCCAAAAAAGGCATGATTCCATGGTCGCGAGAATAGTCCACTATGGCTTGATACAGGGCTAATTTAATCTCCTTATTTTCCAGGCTGTCCGTGAAGTCATAAAGCCGTTCCACCAAGGCGTGACTATCGTCACTGGGGGATTCCAAAAATTTTCTGCCTACTTTGGTCACCAGATCGGCAGTACCCGAATGCTGAATCACGTCCTGCAACACGAAGAGGAGGGTGTCCGCCCTCTTATCCACGGTGATGTGCAGTTCGACTAACGTCTCTAGCGGGATTTGCAATGTATCTGCAAGCGGACGGATGGTCTTATATTCCGGTCTTTTCACGTCACCGTTTTCAATTTTGGAGATGGTCCCTTTATGTATGCCTGTCAGCTCTGACAATTGCGCTAATGTCATGCCTCTATTGTATCTGTGACATTGTATTAATTCACCAATGGACAATATTTGTGCCATCCGATAAGCACCTTCTCCCCATAATCAATGATATATTACCTATAATTTACCATCCCCCTCTTGTTTTGTAAACATGACATGACAAAATAACTATTTAATGTAAACCATTCTACAATGAGGATAGTTGGTGGTTGGAAGACTGGTGACGAATGAGAGCAGAGCTGCTGTGAATCCCGCCAAAAAGGGCTGCCCTTCGTCATTTTTTTCTGACTTGTGGGACAGCCCTGGAGCTCCATATGCAATTATGCTTTGAAAATCTGATCGATCCGCTCGATCTCCTCCGGAGTGAGCCGAACAGATAAGGTCTTCAGGTTGTTCAGTACCTGATCCGGCCGCTTGGCGCCCGGAATGAGCGCGTCGATAGCGTCCCGCGTCAAATACCAGGCCAGCACGACATGGGCCACTTCGGCCTGCTTCGCTTCCGCTATCTGCCGGACTTGCTCCACCTTCTCCAGATTCGCGGCGAACGCCTCGCCCTGGAACATCGGGCTGTTGGCACGTCCGTCCGTGAACTGCGAATCCTTCGTATACTTGCCGCCCAGCAAGCCTGACGCCAGCGGGAAGTAAGGGATGAATGAAATGCCGTTCTCCGCCGCATAAGGAAGAAGATCACGCTCTTTATCGCGCTTGATCAGGTTGTATTCGTCCTGGATGACGTTGACGTAGCCGTCCTTATTCGCTTCCCGCAATTGCTCGATGGTGAAGTTGGATACGCCGATGGCCCGAATTTTCCCCTCGTCCTTGAGCTTCTTCAGCGTGCCAACGGCCTCGTCCTTCGGCGTCTGTTCGTCCGGAAAGTGTATGTAGAACAAGTCGATGTAGTCGGTCTGAAGACGCCGCAGGCTGTTCTCTACGGCGGCGGTCAGGAAGGCGGGGGAGTTGTCGATCTCCACCTTGCCGTCCACGAACTTGTGCGCCCCCTTGGTGGCGATTACGATGTCCGAACGGTTGCCCCTCTCCTTCATCACTTCGCCGATAAGCTGCTCCGAGCGCTCCGGTCCGTAGAAGAACGCCGTGTCCACAAAGTCGATGCCCTGATCGAAGGCCGTACGGACGACCTCCCTGCCTGTCTCATCGTTCAAGTTCGGGTGAATGTTATGTCCCCCGACCGCGTTGGCTCCAAGCCCAATCGGATTAACCCATAAGTCCGTCTTGCCGATGCGTGTCTTCTGCGTCATTCCCCTTCACTCCTTTGTTCAATATGCCTACAGTATAGCAGTTGCGGATCGCCGCTGGCAAACGAAGGAAAAACCTATCCATGCATCATTTTTCCAAGTTCGCCATACTTGCGCCCTGTTCGCGAGCTCCCCATGGTGCGAAGATAGTAACCAAGAGGCCGAGCGGGCAACAGCTTGAGCGGCGCTCCCATCTTCCGGCTATTGCTAACCTTCCTTCTACTTCCTTTACCCTGGCTTAGGGTAGCAGCTTTCCGGAAGATACCAGACTGCGTTCGCCAGGCTATCGTCTTTCTTCCTTCTACAATAACTTGGGTGTTACTAGAGGGGCGGCTTTCCTGGCGATGCAGTTCCATCGAAAAGGGGTATGACATGATGCAGAACGAGATTTATTTGCGCAGAAGCCGAAAAGTAATCGTGGTACCGGAACAATCCAAGCTTCCGGACGCGCAGTTGGCGACGGCAATGAAAAATATAGCCGCACTCGGCTTCACCTGTTCCCCCGCGCTGCTTGCGGCTCTTCGCACGCTGTCGGAGGTTTCGTTTTTGAGATGGTACAAAGCATTGATCCATAGCTTGAAAAAGCTCGTTGGCGCGCATGTTGCCTATCGGCCGATGTATCCGAATTTCCCGGAGCAGGTCATGGAGGCAAGCGATGCCGTGTTATTTTTAAATGCATGGTATCACTATGTGACGAATGAAGTGCCTGAGATGGAGCCGATCACCCGGGAAATTTTGCGGGGCAAGACGAAGCTGGAGATCATCGAGCTCGGTAGCGAGGAGCACTTCCGCCAGCTCATGCGTGAGCTGATGCAGGCGAATACGTCCATCTCGGACACCGACAAACAGGATCTGGCCTGGGTCATGGAGCATGACCAGGACATTGACGCTTTATTGCCGGATGCGATCCCGCATAAGGAGCAGGTCGGCTTTATCGTTGCTGCTTTGCTGCGCAGCGGCAAGGCGGACGTGACTCGCATTCAACGCTATGTGCGGACGGCGACAGATGTGCTGCGTCTGGCCGTGGCCTGGTCGGACGGCGATGTCAGCCTGGCGGCGAGCACGCCCTTCCGCAAGTTCACGCGGGCAGAGCGGCGGTTGCTGCTTGGCTTGCTGGAGCAATGCCCGCATCCGGCCGAAGATATGCTGCGCTGCCGCCACCGCTGGGTGCGTCTGGGCGAGATCTTGCATCCTTCGGAATATAAGAGCCGTTATCCACGATGCCAAGAAGCGTTTGATGTGCTGCGCAACAATCGGCCTTATGCGACCTTTGGCCATCGTCTTGAGGAGTCGCTGCGCTATTTCGATACCGATCAGGCCGTGGAGCAGCTATTGGAGCAGCCGGGTGAATTTGCCCGGCGCTTGGATCATTTGCTTCGCCTGGAAGGAGCGGAGGCGGGCTGGATTGCCTCGTTTTTTGCATCGGTGGCGGATCGGGTGGCGACACCGGTCTTGCTGCAAGTAATGACGCATTTCAAGTATCGCCCGTATGCTAATGAACTGCGGCTGTTTTTCCCGAAAGGCAATGTGGCCAAAGCGTTCTCTTCGCCAGATACGCGGCCTCCCGTCGCGCCGGACGCATGCGCTGCCGTAGTGGAGGTATGCGAAGAGACATTGCTCGCCCGCTTCGCCAAGCTACCTGCTCTCGGGAATGTCTATCTTGATCCGCAATTGCAGAACTATATGGTGCCTTTCTCCCAGCGTTCCGCCAGCAAGTCCTTGCGTACGCTCGTGCGTGGCAGCAAGCTGGCCATGCCGGCAGGGGAGACGATTCGCTTTTTCCTGTGGTGGAAAGAAGGGGTGAGCGACGGAAAGGCGACAGGCCGCACCGATATCGATCTCTCTGCCGTCTTGTATGATGACGCCTGGAACTACAAGGAGCATATCTCTTATACGAATTTGAGGTCTGCGCGCTATAAGGCGGCCCATAGCGGCGATATCGTATCGGCACCGCATGGCGCCTGCGAGTTCATCGATATCGACATTCCTACTGTCCTCCAGTACGGCGGACGCTATATTGTGGCCACGCTGCATTCCTTCACGGGGCAAGCGTATAGCGAGCTGCCGGAATGCTTCGCTGGCTGGATGATGCGTCAGCATCCGAAATCGGGCGAGGTGTTCGATCCGGCGACCGTCGTTGATCGCCTTGATTTGACGGCCAACACGCAGATTGCCATTCCGGCTATACTCGATTTGGCGGAGCGCACCGTCATTTGGTGCGATCTGGCTTTGACCCGCAATCCTCAATTCTATAACAATGTGGAAGGACATCAGACGGGAATGGTCGCCATGGGCAAAGCGATGACTACGGCAGCCAAGCCGAATCTGTATGAGTTGTTCCGGCTGCATGCGCTGGCGCGCGGACAGCTTGTCGAGCGGGAAGAGGAGGCGCAGACCGTATTTTCGGTCCAGCGTGGAATCACTCCGTTCGATTTGGAGGACATTATGGGAGCGTTTCTGGCTTCGTAGGGTACGGCGGTTTGTCTCATTTGTCGCGGTCGGAGCTGCCGGGGCACAAAAAAAGCAGGAAGCATCGCGCTTCACTGCTCTTTTTTGCCTTAAAATTCGATTTTAAGACTGTCACCGTCAACATATATGCCTTCGGAGCGGGTAATCGGCAGCTTCTGTTCCGCCGTGAAGCCGATCGTCTCGCCATCTCGTAAGGTGACGTCCTGCTCTACGACATAAGCGGAAATATAAATCAGGAAGTCACGCAGCTCGGCAGGGGTTGCCTGACTGTCCAGCACTTCGATTTCGTCCTTGCCGAAATGCTCCAGCCCGACCGTGTATCCGCTCACTCCTGATTCCGTTCGGACAAGGCCGAAATGCACCAGATTTAATAAAGGAAATTCGTCATCCGACTTCATTATCTCGGCCAACTGGACGAAGAATTCAGGCTGAAAGACGGTGCCGGATGAATAAAGCCCGATTGCATTCGGGAGCTTTAAGCAACTGGCGGCCAGCTTGGTATACATTCTTCCGCTGTCCAGCGGGGAGCCGGAGCGGGTAAATACAGCCAATATGATTTGGGCGACATGCGTTTTAGTGATCTCCACGGCCTCCGGCCAGAGGTAGTTGCCTTGCGCGTAATGCTCGGCTTCGCCGTCCGGCACGGGAGCATCGACAAAGCTAACGGCCAAGGTGAAGCCTTCCACCTCAAAGACCATAGTTCCCTCTTTTTCTTCCTCGGGGTTCTCGGCGGATGGACAAGAGATGTTCCAGTCCTGCAGCAGATTGGCCTTGATCTGTTCAAGGTCGCACTCCGAAGCGTTGAGCAGAACGAAACCGTTAAAAAGGCCGGATGATTCCTTCTTCGACCCGGAAGGATCAGATTGTTCTTGCTCTGCCTCAAGTGCTGCCGCTTGCTTCATCCAATACTCGCGGATCATTTCGACCATCGCAATCGCTTCCTGCTCCGCAGTAGCCGGATCATAGGGCTGCATCTCACTGAACACGTGGCCGCAATGCTCCGTGTCATCTGGAGCTTCATAGCCGCCACAGACGCCAAGAAGCCATGTCCCGAGCATGGTCTTTTTATACTTGAATATGTAGTAATGCATATCGTGCAGATCAAATTCACCTGCGATCTCAATCTTGCTGGGTTCGCGGCCGAGTTCATGTTCATCAGCCAGCCATTCTACCATCGATTGCATTGCCGCCTCTTGTTGGACTGTCATTCCATCTCTCCTCTCCCTTACCATAATATTGTAACGCGTTAGCGTCTTCTTTTAAAGTAAACCGTTAGTATAAAGTGAATTCGCGTTCGAGGGAAACGGATTTTGCTGTGTTAATCAGGGGCATTTTCGCAGAAAGAGGATTGAAAGGCGGCCGTTTTGACTTAACCAAAAGGGTGGATGCTCAAGAAGTATATTTCGAGAAAAGTGCTACAAATCTCAAGTTGCTGTTATTCAGAGGCAGCGGAACCTTACAATAACCTTACAGTTATACTAAATATATTGATCGTTGGAAAATAAGGGGATACAATGACCTTGTAGTTGAAATACCATTTTAAGGGAGGAACGAACATGAACAAAATCTTAATTGCTTCTTTATTAGGGGTTGCATTGTCATTGGGTGCGACTGCCCCATCCTTTGCTGCAAAAGACATGCACGAAATTCAAGCGTCAAAAAGCTACAAAGAAATGAGACTAGCCGTAGGTGAAACTGATTATTTGCCTTATGAAGACTCATATCTTTATGCTATTGAACCGATCGGCGATTCGGGAGAGATAATTCGCCTTACTAGTTATGGTAAAGTGAAAGGTTTAAAAAGAGGAACGGTGTATGTATCCATTAAAGATGCGGATACGGGTGAACTCGTTGACATCTACAAAATTAGAGTTTTTTAATGTACAAACGTAATTAAGTCGCTGATTATTCAGCGGCTTTTTTAGTGCAGGGAAATCTTTGCTAATGTCGAAGGCATGGTGGGAGAAGGCGGTAACAGTGAAGCGAGATATGGACTTAGATAAAAAATTCTGTTAAGTTACTTAAGTTTACTTTTAAAATATACTGGAAAAATAATGAGGGGCGTTCCTGGCAGGAAAGAGGGGGGCGGTTCATAAACGGCAGGTATAAATTTGAAGCTCACATGAAATCCCCTGGGTTGCCATCATCGAAAAATTCGAGCCCTACGTTGAAATCGCATCCTAAGTGGAAGCCCGCTGTGATTGATATTTGGGAGGTCGCAGGACGACCATGGGAAGCGGCGATTTTTTTGGAGTTAAGAAGCCGGTACAATTAAAAAAGCTAAAAGCTGCTTCGAAATGAAATGGCTTGTTCAATAGGATTTTTCCCGTAACTGAGCGATAATATCGAGTGAAAAGCCCGTGACCCTGGCGATCAATTCAGGGTCCAGATTTTCGGCAATCATGTTCTTGGCCACTTCTTCTTTTGCTTCCCGCTTGCCTTCTTGTTTGCCTTCTCGCATACCTTCTCGCATACCTTCTCGCATACCTTCTCGCATGCCTTCTCGTATGCCTTCTCTTCGGCCTTCGCGTCTTCCTTCGCGCTTAATGGCATCCAAGGTTTTTTCAAGCCCCATAACCGATACGCCTCCTTTTTCGTTTTGGATAAGCTCACGCAAATGCGGTTCATTTTCCGGCAATTTCTGACTTAAAATATTCGCCATCCAGGCGACCAATTGCTGCTGGCTCATTGTAAAAGAGAACTGGTATTTTTAATCTGAAAGATGTACTTAAATACAAGGAGTAAAAAAGGGGCCGTTCAAAAGAAGCGGCCGGAATATGAATCACTTAGATTTAGATTTTTCGCGTAACTGTGCAATAATGTCGAGTGAAAAGCCCGTGACTCTGGCGATCAATTCAGGATCCAGATTTTCGGCAATCATTTGCAGGACAACTTCCTCCTTTGCTTCCCGCTGGCCTTCTTGTTTGCCTTCTCGCATACCTTCTCGCATACCTTCTCTTCGGCCTTCGCGTCTTCCTTCGCGCTTAATGGCATCCAAGGTTTTTTCAAGCCCCATAACCGATACGCCTCCTTTTTCGTTTTGGATAAGCTCACGCAAATGCGGTTCATTTTCCGGCAATTTCTGACTTAGTATATTCGCCATCCAGGCGACCAATTGCTGCTGGCTGTCCTCCGGCAATTGCTGTATGGTGTGCATCAGCTTATCGAGTCGATTCAGCAGTTCCGCCTGATCCTCCGTCTGATCAAGCAAAAAGACAGAACCGATCGTATTGGAAAGAGCCAACAACTCTTTTTCCGTATATCGAGCAACATCAATAAGCAAATATTCAAAATTAAGAAGTTCCGAACCGAACATCGTCTCATTGGCTAACAACTGGCGAAATTGGCGGCTGGCGGTCCAGCGTCTCTTCCCATTGTACAGCACAATCGGCACAATGGGAGGCAACCGGAATGCTTTCGGTTTGCCCTTTGTTTTTTCCTGGTCTTTCATAAGATAGCGCCAGATCTCCACCTGATAAAGCAGAAGACGGTACGGCATGAGGAAGTCCACTGTGGACTGCATTTCCAGTAACAAATAAAACACGACATCTTGTCCATTCAGCTTCACGCGGTACACCAAATCGGCTTCCTTCCGCTTGAAGTCTTGAAGGACAAAGGAATGGGGGATTTCTTGAACGTTCGTTTCGTCTATGCGGTCCACCCATTCTTTTTGAACAAAGGAACGAAGCAACTCGACAAATAGCTTTTTACTGGACAACAGAAAGCGATATGACGTATCGTGACGGTAATGAATCGATTGGCGTTCGTCGGATTCCGTTCCCATCGCTGCCCCTCCTTCCTGCCATCTTTTCCTTTATTATACCTGATTATAAGTGGTGGGGAACAGGGTGGGAATCCGGTCGAGTCTATGCTGTAAGCCATATTTGCCAACGCAACTTCTGGATGAGTGAGTCTGAAATGATCCATCATTTAGATCCTCCTGTGGTATACTGAAAAAGAAGTTAAGAGCCTGTTTGCAATGGAGTAAAAAATCTGGTGCGAATGTGAAGTGCACATGAAATCCCTGGGGGATTCGCACCAGAGTTATTGCAATGTTATCCAATTCAGTTTGTGAAAGTAAATTAGTTTAAAGTTATTTGAAGCTAAAACTCTCACTTGCCTCGAAATTTTAGAAAAAAATTGATTGTATTGTTATATTTTATGTCATTTTTCGCGGTCGCATCCTACGCGGGTGCGTGGATTGAAATGACAAAGTCAACATATTCCTGGACAGCGTTCTCGTCGCATCCTACGCGGGTGCGTGGATTGAAATTTTATCTGCATACGATCAGCAATTAGCGGATTAGTCGCATCCTACGCGGGTGCGTGGATTGAAATCTATCATTGGGAGAATCCCTTCTTGCTTAAGAAGTCGCATCCTACGCGGGTGCGTGGATTGAAATACTTCAAGAGTCAATTCTTGTGGAGCGACATCTACGTCGCATCCTACGCGGGTGCGTGGATTGAAATAAGAAACGATGGCCGACGCAGGGCGCGAAGGTCCAGTCGCATCCTACGCGGGTGCGTGGATTGAAATCCCTGGATCAATCCCCGTGCCGGGGGCGGGCTCGGTCGCATCCTACGCGGGTGCGTGGATTGAAATTTCAAAAGCACGAACGGCGAGTTCGTCTTTTACTAGTCGCATCCTACGCGGGTGCGTGGATTGAAATTTCCGGAACATCTCCGCGAAGATATGGTCACCGAACGTCGCATCCTACGCGGGTGCGTGGATTGAAATCTTCAACCAGTTCATCTATATCGCCTCCAATGATGTCGCATCCTACGCGGGTGCGTGGATTGAAATGTTCTTCCAGCTCGTTAAGGTCAAAATAAGACTGTCGCATCCTACGCGGGTGCGCGTGGATTGAAATCTCCGGGATGATCCATTCGTACTCCGGACGGAGCGTCCCATCCTGCGCGGATGCCTGAATTGAAACGAAACCGTCCTTCGGTCTTGGGGCAAAGTCGATAATGTTTCCGATGCGCTACAAAAGCAAATTTTCTATGGCAATCCCGATTGTGAGGAGGCTGTCCCACAGGCAGTGCGCAAGGATGCGGGGCAAGACGGGATGTACAGATAAGAGAGTGGCAGGAAGACGGCGGACGGCAAAGCGGCGGAATAGGGATGGGTTGAGACGAGGTTGTGAGACGGAGATGGTGAAATGAATTCCTGCATGGATCAGGCTGTTGAGAAAGAAGTTTTGAGTAGGGAAATGGATATTTCCACCATCCTGAAAACTGCACCATTTCCCTAGACACGCCCATCCGGCAGTCGAAATCCGTAAAACTCCACGATTTCTCCAGACGCTCCTATTCAGTAAGCGAAATCCTGCATAAATACAGCAATTCGATATGGACGACTATTCCAGAAAGGGAATCCTGCAAAATTACAGGAATTTTTCCCGTTTCGCTTCGGCTTGAAGCAAAAGGGCCTAAAATGATGTAGATTTGCAGCAATTCCTCGGGATGTGGACTCATGAAGCCGAAATTCCTGTAAAATAGCAGCAATTTCCTCCGCACGTCCAAGCCCCGGGAGGCAACGATGCTTCGAGCAGGCCGATAATGCTTCCAGCAGGCCGGATAATGCGATGATGCCCCCAGCATCCGACGCGGTCGCTTGGATCCCGTAAAATCAGGCCATTGAGTAGTCTATGGGTGATTGATCTCTTCTCCCGGTAGAGAAAATCGATTTAAAACGCTCTAAGAGCCAAAGTTTGGATGAGGAAAATGGACCATCTCCACCCCTTCACAAAAAACAGGGATATTCCAACAGCCTGATGGATGCAGCATTTCCGCCGTTTATGCCCGTATTTGATTAAATTGCTGTAAAAGTGCATTATTTTCGCCGATTTTTGCTTCCTATCTATGCTAATCCCTTACATTCCTGCAGTTTTGCAGGAATCCCGCTATCGGGCGGCACCTCATAATGGAAACCTGTATTTTTGCATTATTTCGGCAAGCCGAGCTTGGAGAAGGCGGGGTTGTCTCATCACTGCAGCCAAACACTGCGGATGGGACAGCCCCAATTTTTTGTTTCAAAAATGGTTGAGATCTATGTTATATAATTAAAAAGTCCTAAGGCATATTGAAACAGCAGCTTAGAAAATGGGGCGAAAGTAATGCCAATTCATAAAAATAGAGGTTTAATTACATAAAAATTGGTAGATCTTATTCGCGGTATGTCCACACGACACGAGCTGATCATTCATCAATGTGCAAAAAACGAGATGCCGGACCAGGCTTAGCCATCAGCCAGCGGTTGCGCCATCTCATGGACGGGGATATAGAGGTCGAATCGACCCGGGGGCAAGCAGGTACGGATGGCATGTCTGCGGCAACGGCATGAAAAAAGGGAGATGCGCATGAATGAATAGCGGGATAAGGCAGAAAAGCACGCAAGTGCTGGAGGAGCAAGCGGTGCTGGCCGCATTGGAGCAGTCGCTCGCCATGATTGAATTTAATATCCAGGGCGAGGTTCTTTGGGCGAACCATCTGTTTGCCCAGACGATGGGATACACGGCGTCAGAACTCATCGGCAAGCACCACCGGATCTTTTGCACACGACAGTTTGCCGGCAGTATGGAGTATGATGCGTTTTGGGAAAATTTGCGGAACGGTATAAAGTTTCAACAGAAAATTGCCCGGGTAGCAAAGAGTGGGGACCTGATATGGCTGGAAGCCACGTATATGCCGGTCCTCGATGAGAAGGGCTGCACAGTCGCCGTGCTCAAAGTGGCGACCGACATCACGCCAAGGGAAAACGCCGCCTCCCGAATGAAGGACGAGCTGCGGCTGATGGCGGAGGATTTGCTGAAGCGGACGGAAGAAGGCATGGAGCGCAATCAAGAGGTTGCGGCAGCCATCCAGTATGCGGTGACGGACAGCGAAGATAACTTAACCCTCCTGCGTGAATTGGAAGAACAGTCCAAAGCCATCAAGGGAATTGTACAGATGATCCGGGATTTTGCCACCCAAACCCACCTGCTGGGCCTGAACGCGGCGATTGAGGCGGCCCATGCCGGGGAGCATGGCCTCGGATTTCAAGTGGTGGCCGCCGAGGTTCGGAAGCTGGCGGAGCACGTTCAGCAGGCGGCCAAAGATGTTCAATCCGCCATCGAGGGAATCGCCGATAAGATAGGACAGGTCGGCGGGGGGACGAAGAACTCCCGGAACGCAATCGTCGAATGCCAGCACCAGATTAAGCAAGCTACCGAGGAATTTGCCAAAATCGGCAAAGCTGCCGGGAGCCTGGATGCGCAGGCAAAAAACCTGAGCGAAATGATGTAACGAAGGCTGAACATCCCTATCGCAAAGATTTCATAAAGAGCGTTTGAGCCCGTCAGCAGGCTTGAAACGCTCTTTTTGTTGTCCGCAACCCGGCATGCAGTGAGTTCTGTCACAGGCGGCACGATGTCAGTCAAGCTATGATTCATCTAAGAGATTCACGCAATTCAAGTGAAAAAAATTCAACCTGATAAAAATTGAATAGAAACACTGAGCGGAGATCAGGGAAAGAGGTGCGATTCCTCTACAGGCCCTAGCTACTGTGAAGCGGACGAAATCCCATTCATTGTCACTGGAATTCATTTCTGGGAAGGCGGGAAAGTAGAATGATGCAAAGTCAGGAGACCTCCTCTGTTCAGCCTTGCAGCAACTTCTAAGGGAACAGTTGTCTATTGCAGAGAACCAAGGCACAAGTGTGTTCATTTGGCGAATACGCTTGGAGACGGCCTTTTCTTCGTATGGACACGGGACCTTCAGGTTTCGTGTTTTTTTGTTCCCTTTTAGAGGTTGTTCAAAAAGTCCGCTTTTGATCGCGAAGAAATACAGGAAGGAACTCGGCATCGAATCTTGCATTCACTCTTGAAAAACGTATGCTTCGAGTTCTTGCAACCTTCTCGGCGCTGAAAACCGGCCTTTTTGAACACTTATTGAAACTCATGAAAAGGAGAGGGAACGATGGATTACATCAAAAACCCCAAGCGCATTGAAGAAAGAAGCTTTGAAATCATACAGGACATCATTACGGAAACAAGACCGGACTATACGTTCCGCAGCCGGGAAGAGGAGCTGGTCATAAAGCGGGCGATTCATACGACGGCGGATTTTGACTACTTGGATAATCTCGTCTTCACGCATGATGCCTTGACGAAAATACGCGAAACGATCCGGCAGGGCGGCATCATTTTCACCGATACGAATATGGCTCTGAGCGGCATCAATAAAAAGCTGCTGGACCAATACGGCTGCCGCTACCGCTGCTACGTCAATGAGCCCGAAACGGCCCAAGCGGCCCGTCAGCAAGGCATCACCCGTTCCATGGCCGGAATTCAGCTTGCCGCCAAGGAAGAAGGCAAGAAGTTGTTTATCATCGGCAATGCGCCTACCGCGGTCTATCAAATTTTGGAGATGGCGGCTGCCGGCGAGCTGGACGTGGAGGCGGTCGTCGGCGTGCCCGTTGGGTTTGTCGGGGCGGCCGAATCGAAAGAAGCGCTCTATGAAAGCGACATTCCGGCGGTCGTGGCCCGCGGGCGGAAGGGCGGGAGCAATCTGGCGGCGGCCATTTTGAACGCCGTGCTGTACGCGATGTAAGAAGAGGTGGCCCGATGGAAGATTACGTGTATTACGAGGGAAAAAAATTGCGCAAGGGCTATACGACAGGCACTTGCGCGGCAGCGGCGGCCAAAGCGGCAGCGGCCATGATCATCCAGCAGGAGAAGATCGCCGGGGTGACGATCATCACGCCGAACGGAACGACCCTGCAGCTTCCGGTGGACAAGCAGGAATTCGATCGGCATACGGCCACGGCCGCCGTGCAAAAAGACGGCGGCGATGATATCGATGCGACGCATGGGATGCGGATTTTTGCGCAGGTCACCTTGAATGGCAGCGGGGAGATCCGCATCGACGGCGGGCAAGGCATCGGGCGCGTGACGCAGAAGGGCATTGCGGTCCCGGTCGGGGAAGCGGCCATCAACCCGGTGCCGCGCCGAATGATTGCCGCGGCCGTCCGGGAAGAGATTGGCCCTGACCGCGGGGCGGATGTTGTGATTTTCGCGCCGGAAGGCGAAGAGCGCGCAGAACGCACCATGAACAGCCGCCTCGGGATTCTCGGCGGAATCTCGATTCTGGGAACGACCGGGATCGTAACGCCGATGTCCGATGAAGGATGGAAGCAGTCGCTGTCCATCGAGCTGGAAATGAAAAGAGCGCAGGGCTTCCGGAAAATCATTCTCGTTCCCGGGAATTACGGGGAGCGCTTCGTCGAGGAGCAGCTTGGCATCGATGGCAAATACGTGGTCTCGATGAGCAATTTCGTCGGCTACATGCTCAAGGAGACGCAGCGCCTCGCCTTCGAGCATGTGCTGATGGTGGGCCATTTCGGCAAGTTGATTAAAGTGTCCGCCGGTATTTTCACCACGTACAGCAAAGACGCCGATGCGAGGGCAGAAATCCTGGTGGCGAACCTGGCGCTGGCCGGCGCGCCCCTGCCCCTGCTCCAGCGAATTGCGGCTTGCGCGACGACGGAAGCGGCGGGCGAAATTATGGTGGCGGAAGGGTATAGCGAGGTTTTTCAGACGATCACGGACAAAGTGAAACAACGGGCCGAACAGTTTTTGAAATACAGTAAACCGGCGGTGGATATCGATGTCATTACGTTCTCGACGGATCGCGGAATGCTGGCTTCCACCTGCGACATCTCAACCATCAAGGAGGCATGGCTATGATTCATATTGTCGGTATTGGCCCGGGCAGTCCGGAGCTGCTGACCGCTGCGGGGGCCTTGCTCATCCAGAAGGCGGACGTGCTTGTCGGCTCGAAGCGGCAGCTCGGCGACATTCCGCCGGACAACCCGGCCGAACGCAAGCTGCTGCCCTCACAACTCTCGGAGCTGGAAGCCTTTTTGCAAGAGAGGATCGGCCAGGAGATCGTGGTGCTCGCTTCCGGAGATCCGTTGATGTATGGCATCGGAAAATGGGCGTTGGAGAGATTTCCGCCGGAGCAGCTTCAGATTGTGCCCGGGATTAGCTCGATTCAATATTTGTGCAGCCGTTGCGGCATTGCCATGAACGACCTGTACATTACGAGCAGCCACGGCAAGCAGCCTGATTTCGGGTTTCTGCTCGCGCACCCGAAAGTGGCGATGGTCACGGACAGCAAGATTGGCCCTGCGGAAATCGCTGAGGAAATTCTGCAAAGGAAGCTGCGTAAAACGCTCATTATCGGAGAAAACCTCAGCTATCCCGAGGAACGGTTGCATCGGTTGAAGCCGGAGGAGGTTGCGGCTCGCTATGATATGAATGTGGTGGTGATCTTGGATGAAGGATGAAGCTTTTATTCGCGGCAAGACGCCGATGACCAAGGCGGAGGTCCGCGCCGTATCCATTGACAAATTGGCCTTGGACGAGACAAGCCGCCGTGTACTCGACGTTGGAGCCGGCACGGGCAGCGTAGCGCTCCAGGTCGCGAAGATGTTCCCCCATGTGGCGGTAACCGCGATAGAACGGAACGAAGAGGCGCTGGCCCTAATCGAACAGAACCGGCGGCAGTTCGGGCTGGACAATGTGGAGATCGTGGCGGCAGAGGCTCCCATCCCGCTGGACAATACCGGGTTCGACGCTATTTTTGTCGGCGGCAGCGGGGGGCAATTAACGGAGATCATCGATTGGAGCCATGCCTTGCTGCTGCCGGGCGGCCGGCTTGCGCTCAATTTCATCTTGCTGGAAAATGCCCTCGAAGCGGCAGCCTATCTCGAAAAAGGGCCCTGGCAAGAAGTCGAGATCATTCAAATGCAGGTGTCGAAATGGCAAGAACTTGGACAAGGGCATTATTTCAAGCCCCAAAATCCGACGTTCATCATCGCCTGCCAAAAAGAAAGGAGCGGAACAGCTTGACGAAAGTGCATTTTGTCGGGGCGGGACCCGGACATAAAGAACTGATTACCTTGCGGGGATACAACCTCCTGAAAGAGGCGGATGTCGTCATCTATGCGGGCTCGCTGGTGAACCCGGAATTGCTGGAGTATTGCAAGGAAGGCTGCGAAATCTACAACAGCGCCGGGATGGATTTGACGGAGATTATCGATTGCATGGAAAAAAGCGTGAAGGCCGGGAAACAGGTCGTCCGCCTCCAGACCGGAGATTTTTCGATCTACGGATCGATTCGGGAACAGATCGAGGAAATGAAAAAGCGGGATATCGGGTTCACCTGTACCCCTGGGGTAAGTTCATTCCTCGGGGCCGCCTCGCAGCTCGGTGTCGAGTACACCGTCCCGGAAGTAAGCCAGAGCGTCATTATTACGCGCATGGAAGGCAGAACGCCGGTACCGGACAGGGAATCGCTGCGTTCCTTCGCCGCGCACCGCACCTCGATGGTTATTTTCCTGTCGGTGCAAGCGGTTGAGGACGTGGTGGCCGAACTGGTGGCAGGCGGATATCCGGAGGATACCCCGGCGGCTGTCATCTATAAAGCAACCTGGGCGGATGAAAAGCAAGTGACCGGAACCCTGCGGGATATCGCCGCCAAGGTCAAGGAGCAGGGCATCATCAAAACGGCGCTGATTATGGTAGGGGATTTTCTGGGCGAGACCTATTATTATTCCAAGTTGTACGACAAGGATTTTTCGCATGAGTACAGATAAGAACACTGCCATTATCGCGGTCACGGCCATCGGCAAGGCGCTTGCCGCGTCCATCAGGGAGGCGCTGGCGGCCGATTGCTATGTGCCCGCGAAGCTGCAATCCGAAGGGTTTGCAGCGCTTGAACCGGATTTCGCATCGGGGCTGCGCCGCCTTTTCCAGCAGTATGATGCGCTGATCTGCATTATGGCGACAGGGATTGCCGTCCGGACGCTGGCTCCGGTCATCTCGGACAAGCTGTATGATCCGGCGGTGGTGGTGATGGACGAGAAGGCACTTCACGCTATCAGCCTCTTGTCCGGACATGTGGGCGGAGCCAATGACTTGGCCCGCAAGCTGGCGGAGCTGACGGGAGCGGCCCCCGTGATTACGACGGCGACAGACGTTCAGCAGGTAGCGGCGCTCGACATGATCGTGCCGTCCGTGCCGGGATGGATCCCGGAATTTCGCGAGAACTGCAAGCGGATCAACGGGCTGCTGGCCGCCGGGAAAACCGTGTCCCTGTACGAGGAAGTGCCGGCCGAGATCGACCGGCGGGGCTTCACGCCAATCACGAACCCGCATGAGCTTCCGGAACAGGCCGAAGCCCTGGTATGGGTCACGCACCGGTACCGGCTGCCGGAATTGAAGGTGCACACGGTGAAGCTGGTTCCCCGGACACGGGTGCTTGGCGTCGGATGCCGCAAGCAAACGGAGCCTGAACAGATGAGGCAGGCGTTTACTGATTTTTGCCTCCGGCATGATACCGATCCGCATTCCTTTGCGGTGATGGCCAGCATCGATGTCAAAAAGGAGGAACCGGCGATCAAGCAATTGGCGGAGCAGTGGAACTGCCCCTTCATCACGTATACGGCCGATCAACTGCGTGAAGTCGAGGGCAAGTATCCGGTATCCGAGTTCGTCAGACAGACCGTGAAGGCAGGCAGCGTCGCGCTATCCGCGGCCGATCTGGCCAGCGGGGGCCGGGTGTTGACGCCAAGGTTCGCCGTCAATGGAATCACGATGGCGATGGGAGAGAGAACGAGATGAAGCGATGGGGTGAAGGCATGATTTATGTGGTAGGAATTGGGCCGGGCGAGAGAGACATGATGACCGGAGAGGCGCTCGCCGCCATTCAAAAAGCGGATGTGATCGTGGGCTACATTACGTATATCCGGCTGATCGAAGAGTTGATCCAGGGGAAAGAAGTCGTCAAAACGGGGATGCGCAAGGAAATCGACCGCTGCCAGGAAGCCGTCGATATCGCCAAGACCGGCAAAACGGTGGCGGTCGTATCGAGCGGAGATGCCGGAATTTACGGCATGGCCGGCCTCATTCTCGAGATTGTGGAGAAAGAGCAAGCAGCGATTGAGGTAGAAATCGTGGCCGGCGTCACGGCGAGCATCGGCGCGGCGGCCAGGCTGGGGGCGCCCCTGATGCATGATTTTTGCCATATCAGCTTAAGCGATCTGATGACGCCATGGGAGGTCATCGAGAAGCGGGTGAAGCTGGCGGCGGAAGCCGATTTTGTCGTCTGCTTCTATAATCCGAGAAGCAAGGGCCGGGCGGATCATCTGAAGCATGCCCTGGAATGGATGATGGCCTATAAATCGCCTTCCACTCCGGTCGGCATCGTGAAGGATGTCGGCCGCAAGGAAGAACGAAAAATACTGACGACGATGGCGGACATCGACTATGAAGAAGTGGATATGACGACGATGGTGATTGTCGGCAACAAGGAAACCTATGTCTCCGGCGGCCGCATGATCACGCCGCGGGGTTATACGCTATGATTCTGATGTTCGGCGGAACCTCGGATAGTCTGGACATTTGCGATTGGCTGCATGCCCGCGGACATGACTATATCGTGTCCGTGGCCACCGAATACGGGGAACAGCTGGCGAAGCGGCATGCCGAGCATGTTCTCTGCCAGCGGCTGGATGAAGCCGGCATGCGCCGGGTGATGCGCGAGAAGGCGGTCTCCCTGGTCATCGACGCGACCCATCCGTTCGCTGTCGAGGTGTCCGCGAATGCGATGAACGCCGCGGGGAGCATGAATATTCCTTATGTTCGTTATGAGAGGTCTTCCGGCGATGCCGGCCATCTTCATCTCGTCCGCGACATTGATGAAGCGTGCCGCGTCGCGGCGGCCTTGGGCGACCGGATTTTTCTGACGACCGGGAGCAAAAACTTGCCGGAGTACGTGGCCAAGCTCCCCGGAAAGCAGGTCATCGCGAGAGTGCTGCCTGTGGCGGACGTCATCGCGGCCTGCGAACGGCTCGGTCTGCTGGCCGACCAGATTATCGCGATGAAGGGACCGTTCTCCCAAGCATTGAATACCGAGCTGTTCCGCCAGACCGGCGCAGACGTGATGATTACGAAGGAAAGCGGGCCGAAGGGCGGCTTTGCCGAGAAAATCGCCGCTTGCCGGGAGATCGGCATTCCTTGCGTCGTCATTCGGCGGCCGTCTCTGTCTTATCCGAATGTCATTACAGATATCAACGAGCTTGTCCAATACACATAGACATGAAATAAAGGGGGAAAACCGATGAGCGGCAAAGTAGTTCTTGTCGGAGCCGGACCCGGCGATGCCGGTCTGTTAACCGTGAAAGCTCTGGAGTTCATACGGCAGGCGGATGTGATCGTCTATGACCGCCTCGTGAATCCGGCGCTGCTGAAGGAGCGCAAACCAGACTGCGAGCTGATTTACGTGGGCAAGGAGCCGTCTCACCACCCGATTCCGCAAGCGGAAATCGAGCAAATTCTCGTGAATCAGGCGAAACGGAATAAATTAGTCATTCGCCTAAAAAGCGGCGATCCTTATGTATTCGGGCGCGGAGGGGAGGAAGGCGAGACCCTGCATGCGGCAGGCATTCCTTTCGAAGTCGTCCCCGGCATCACCTCGGCGATCGGCGGGCTGGCCTATGCAGGCATTCCGGTGACGCATCGGGACTGCGCCTCCAGCTTCCACGTGATCACCGGACACTTGAAGGAAGGCGGCGATCCGCTCGATTGGACAAGCTTGGCCCGGCTGGACGGCACCTTGATCTTCCTGATGGGGATGACCCAGCTTCCGTCCATCTGCGCGAACCTGATCCAGCATGGACGCCGCCCCGACACGGCCGCGGCCGTGGTCGAATGGGCATCCCGCTCCCGTCAGCGGACCGTGAGCGGAGATTTGACGACGATCTGCGCCAAGGTGGCGGATGCCAACATCGGGGCGCCCGGGCTGATCGTCGTCGGCGATGTGGTAAAGCTGCGGGATAAATTGAGCTTTTTCGAGAAAGCGCCGCTGTTCCGGAAGCATATTCTCCTTCCGCGCGCGCGTGCCGGGCGAAGCGAACTGGCCGACCGGATTGCGGCCTTGGGCGGAGAGGCCACTCTTTATCCGGGTATTCGGATTGAAAAACTTAATGATTCGGCGCAAATGAACGCGATGCTGGCGTCCTTGCCGGAGTGCGAAGAAATCCTGTTTGCTTCGGCGGAGGCCGTAACCTTGTTCATCGAGGGGCTGCTGGAGTCCGGGAAGGATAACCGCGCGCTGAGCGGGATCCGGCTGACGGCGATCGGCAAGCAGACGAAGGAGAAGCTGCGCGAATACGGACTTGCCGCTGATACCCTGGTGACGAGACGGTCGGCGGACCTCATCCTTCAAGCCTGTGCCGGGAATTGGCGGCAAGGGGCGAAGGTGGTGCTGGCCGGAAGCGAGAAGCATGCGGCCCAGTTGGCCGATGAACTGGGCGGAGCTGCCGAGTTCGCCGCATTGCCGTTGTATCGTGAAGTGTTGGAGTCGGTGCGGCCTTTTGACTTGAGCAAGTTTGACGCCGTCTGCTTTTCCAGTTCCGCTTCGGTAGAGCATCTGCTCTCCGTATTGAGCGCGGAAGAACAAGCCATGCTCCGCTCGATGAAAATGCTGTCCATCGGCCCGATGACGAGCCGGACGATACGCGAGCAGGGCTTGGAGGTCTATCGCGAGGCGAAAGCGGCGCAGCCGGATTCTCTGATTGCGCTGTTGTTAGAAGAAGCCGGGGAGGTTATGCCGACATGAAACCGAAACAAGCGATACTGGTCGTCAGCTTCGGAACAAGCTATCCGGAGACGCGCGCCAAAACGATCGAAGCTTGCGAAAATAAGATCAGGGACACATTTCCCGACTACGATGTGTTCCGTGCTTTTACATCCAACAAAATCAGAAAAAAACTGGCGGAGCGCGATGGGCTGTATATCGATACGCCCGCGCAGGCGCTTGAAAGATTGAAAGCGGACGGTTATGCCAAGGTTATTATTCAATCCCTGCATCTTATTAACGGCGAGGAGTTCGAGAAAATCGTCTCCCAGGCTCTGCCGTACCGGGAGCAATTTGAACAATTGCTGATCAGCAAGCCTCTGCTCGACAGCTATGAAGATTACGGCCAAGCGATCCAGGCCGTCAAGGCGCAAGCGCCGCGCCTGGCCGCGGATGAAGCGCTGGTCTTGATGGGGCATGGCTCGGAGCATCACGCGTTCAGCGCCTACGCTTGTCTCGACCATATGCTGGCCGGCGAGCCCATCTACTTGGGCACCGTGGAAGGCTATCCGCCGCTGGAGCGCGTCATCGGACAGCTCAAGGCGGCGAAGGTCCGGAAGGTCCATTTGATGCCATTCATGCTGGTGGCCGGAGATCATGCGATCAACGACATGGCATCGGACGAAGAGGATTCCTGGAAATCGCAATTGACGCAGCAAGGATTCGAAGCCGCGGCTTACTTGCAGGGACTGGGCGAGAATCCGCTGATTCAGGCGCAGTTTATCAACCATATCCGAGCGGCGATGGAGAAGGAGATGGCAGTGCATGGCTAAGTTTTATGGCATCGGGACAGGTCCGGGAGACAGCGGGCTATTGACGATGAAAGCCGTTCATACGCTGGAGCGGTTGGACGTGCTCTATGCGCCGGAAGCGAAAAAAGGCGGAGCCAGCCTCGCGCTGAAGATCGTGGCTCCGCATTTGCCGGAGAGGCTGACGGTCAAGCAGCGCCATTTTCCCATGACCTACAACAAGGAGGAAAAGGAGCAGGCCTGGGAACGCATCGCGGCGGAGATCAAAGCGGATGTGCTGGCGGGCAAAAATGCCGGATTTATTACGCTGGGAGACCCGATGGTCTATAGCACGTACAGCTACTTGCTGGAGCTGCTGCGGACGGAGATCGAGACCGAGACGATAGCGGGGATTTCCTCCTTCTCTTATATGGCCTCGCGTGTCGGCTGGCCGCTGGTGATGGATGAGGAATCGCTGGCGGTCATTCCGGTCACTTCCGGGGAGGAGGCGCTACATCAGGCGCTGACCGGCTTCGACACGATTGTTCTCATGAAGGCAGCCAGCAATCTGCCGCTGGTGCTCCGGCTGCTGGAGCAGCACCAATTGCTGGAGAAGGCGGTGCTGGTCAGCGATGCATCGATGGGGACCGAAAAGATAACGTTTGGCTTGAACCAGTTGCATGATGAGGAAAAGCTTTCTTATTTTTCCACGATTATTGTGAAAAAAGAAAGGTAGGGACATGAAATGCGAAACCGGTTATCGGCGAAATATTTCAGATTTATCCCGCTTGTTCTCGCTGCTGTTCTTTATTTTGCCGTCACGAATCCGCAGACGGCGCATGCGATGCACATTATGGAGGGCTTCCTTCCGCCAATGTGGTCCATCCTGTGGAGCATCGCGTTTATTCCGTTCCTGATTGCCGGATTGTTCCGTATTCGCAAGCTGGTGGCCGCCGATCCGCACAATAAATTGCTGCTTGCCTTATGCGGCGCCTTTATTTTTGTCTTATCCGCGCTGAAAATCCCGTCCGTGACGGGCTCTTGCTCGCATCCCACCGGCGTCGGCCTGGCCACCGCGCTGTTCGGGCCGCTGGTCGTCAGCGTATTCGGCGCGATTGTGCTGCTGTTCCAGGCGCTGCTGCTGGCCCATGGAGGCATCACCACTCTGGGAGCCAATGCGGTGTCGATGGCGGTCGTCGGACCGATCGCCGGGTATCTCGTCTATCGATTGGCCCGGAAAATGGGCTGCCGGCAAGGCTTGGCCATCTTTCTGTGCGCCTTTATCGCCGATCTGGCCACTTATTTGGTGACTTCGGTGCAGCTTGGGATTGTTTTTCCGGATCCGGCCTCCGGCATGATGGCCTCGATCTTCAAGTTTATGGCCATCTTCTGCACGACTCAAGTGCCGATCGCGGTTGCGGAAGGGTTGCTCACGACGATGATGTACAATCTGATCCACAAAAATCTCCCGGAAAAGGCGGCGCAATGGCAATGAAAAAAATCAATATCAATCTCATTTTATTGCTGCTGGTCGTGATTTTGATCGCAAGTCCTTTTTTGCTGAACCGCGATGCCGCGTATGAAGGATCGGACGGGGAGGCGGAAGCGGCGATCTCGGAGATCAACCCGGACTATGAACCATGGTTCACTCCCGTCTATGAGCCGAAGAGCGGCGAGATCGAAAGCTTGCTGTTCACGCTGCAGGGCTGCATCGGCACCGGGATTATCGCCTACGTGATCGGAGTGCAGCGCGGCAGACGGAAGCGGGAACATGCTGACCATTGATAAATATGCCTGTCATAACCGCTGGCTCGGCGTCTCTCCCTATGTCAAGACATTCGGGTATGTGCTGCTTCTGATGTTGTCCTTGACCGGTCCGGCGGCGCTGCAAGCCGTCATCTGTCTGCTGCTTGTTCCGTTAACCATGTATGCCGCGAAAATGAGCGGCCGCCAGTATCTCAAATGGTTTATGCTGCCGTTTTCATTTTTGCTGATGAGCATCGTCTCGATTCTCGTGTCTATCTCGGCGTCCCCGGAGGGAATGTTCTGGAAGGTGCAGGCCGGATCCTTGTATTTCGGAATGTCAGATGCTACGCTGCAGGCTGCGGCGCATGTCTTGTTCAGAAGCACGGCTTGTCTCGCCTGCACCCTCTTGTTTGTCCTGACCGTTCCGGTGCAGCAGTTGGTCAAGGTGATGCGTAGGATCCATATTCCCGTTCTTCTGGTCGAATTTATGATTTTAATTTACCGTTTTATCTTCATTTTTATCGAAGAAGCGGCGGCCATCCGCCATGCGCAGCAGCTCCGCTTCGGCTATCGCGGGCTCGCGAACAGCTACAACTCGCTGGCGATGCTGGTGAATGTCCTGTTCCAGCGCGTCCTGCGGCGCTACCGCGATATGTCGGTCGCGCTTGATGTCAAGCTGTACCAAGGCGACTTTCACGTATAAGAGGGAGTTCAGGCAGCCTTGGGCCGGCGCCGAACACCGGCCTGTGGGAACAATGAAACTGCCTCGTTAACGAAAGAGGGGAGACGGATGTTATCCACGAAACATCTCTGCTTTGAATATGAAGATGGCAAGCGGGCGCTGGAGGATGTCTCGATTGATCTGGCAAAAGGCAATATTATCGGTCTTGTCGGCGCCAATGGCTCGGGGAAATCGACGCTGTTCAAGCTGCTGCTCGGCCTGCTCAAGCCGTCAAGCGGGGAAGTGATGTTCCATGGGCGGCCGCTCCGCTACGGCAAGAAGGAGCTGCTGTCCTTGCGCACCGAGGTCGGGATTGTTTTTCAGGACCCGGATCAGCAAATTTTTTATTCGAATGTGGCGGATGATGTCGCCTTTGCTCTTCGGAATCTGGGGAGGGGAGAAGAGGAGATCGCGGCACGGGTCAATCAAGCGTTGGCGACGGTCGGGGCGGCGGAATTCCGCGATAAGCCTGTGCAGTATTTGAGCTACGGGCAGAAGAAGCGGGTCGCCATTGCGGGGGCGCTCGCGCTCGATACGCGATGGCTGCTGCTTGACGAGCCGACGGCCGGGCTCGATCCGGAGGGCAGACAGATGATGATGGAGCTGATTCGGGATTTGGCCGGAGCCGGGAAAAATATATTGATTTCCAGCCATGATATTGATTTGATCTATGAAATCTGCACTTACGTGTATATCTTGAAGCAAGGGCGCGTCCTGGCGGAAGGCGCGGAGACCGAGGTGTTCGCCGATGCCGCCCTGGTGCGGGAGGCCGGACTGGCTCAGCCATGGCTCGTCAAGCTGCACGCCCGGATGGGACTGCCGTTATGCAAGACGGAAGACGAGCTGTTCCGGAACTTCGGCAGAGCCGAGAAATCGTGATAAGGTCATGGGCATGGCGCTTCCGGCAAGCAACCAACCGGCTCCAAGCGTATGGCAGCTTGGGGCCGGAAGACTTTTTTAGCTATCGGCAGACAATCGCGCCTGTTTTATGCCGGAAGTGGTTCGAGTTCAGCCTCACAGGCATTACTAAGCAAAGCAACGGACTTTTACGTCGGAAATGTTAGGTTCAGTTTTTTCTTTGACTAAACATTCATTCAATAATAAAATCAAGTTATGAATGCGCTTTCATTTATGAATGGAGGGATTAGACAATGGACTTGTACTATGAGGTGAGCGGAAACGGAAAGCCTGTCGTTCTCCTTCACAGCGGCGGCGCAGATCTACGGGATTGGACGTTTGTCGCGCCCCTTTTGGCAAAGCGCTATAAGGTGGTCGCCTATGACGGACGGGGGGCCGGGAAGTCGCCATCGCCTGCAGTACCGGCTAACTATGTGCAAGATCTGCTTGCTTTGCTTGATCATCTGGAGATCGGCAAGGCTGCGCTTGCAGGCCATTCTATGGGCGGGCGAATCGCCACCGACTTCGCGCTGGAACATCCTGACAGGGTATCTGAGCTTGTGCTTGTCGGTCCCGCCTTGTCAGGCTTCAGCTTCTCCCAGGAATTCCTGGAATGGATGCAAAAGATCAATGCGGCCTTTCCCGATATAGACAAGGTTGTCGAGCTATCCTTCGATGCTCCGTCGTATCGCATCATTAAGACTAGCCCGCATTGGGAGCTGATGCTTGACATGTTTCGGCATCATCTGCGGAAGACGTCGGAATGGGGGACCTTCGAATCGGTGTGGCCCGAGCCGCCGGCTATCGACAGGCTGGAAGACATGACGGTGAAGAGCATGCTTATTATAGGAGACGTGGAGCTGCCGGACAACATACGTATGGCCGAATGCCTCCGGAGAATCCCCAACCTTCAACTTGTCACGGTTCCCGGCGCGGATCATATGATCACGTTAACCCATCCTGATGAGCTTTCTCGCCACATCATCGGTTTTGTGGAAGGGTGAAATCATGCCGCGTACACAAAAAGAAAATGAACGAATACGTCAGATGGCCAAAGAGAAAATTCGAATAGCCGCCATGGAATTGTTCATGAAGCGAGGGTATCACGCGACTTCGATCGAAGACGTAGCGAAGCATGCGAACATATCCAAAGGTCTGCTGTACAATTACTATAAAGGGAAAGAAGAGCTCTTGTCGACCATGATCCAGGCTAGAATCGATGAATTGATTCAGGTCATGGAAGCGGCGTCCTCGCAGGAGTCGCCTGCCGAGCAACTGAAGCATATTGTTGAGGGCGCTATCAACAATGTCCGACAAAAACCGGAAGTATTTCAATTCTATCTTCATTTGCAGACGCAGCCGGAATCAGACGAAGTACTGTCGAAATACAGTAAACTGCTGATCGAAGAAAGCGCCCGACAGTTTCATTTGCAATGTGAGATGTTCGAAAACCTCGGAGTAAAGGAGCCCAGAAAACGGTCATTATACTTTTCATCTGTGCTTCAGGGCCTTATGTTCATGATATCTGCCTATCCGGAGCAGTTTCCGGTTGAAGAAATGAAGGCACAGATTATTCATGAATTTTGCCATTCATCCAACACATAAGGGGAGGGGGCCGCTAATCGGTGTATTCTACGCATTGGCCGGCCCCGTACATGTGCCCGTGCTTTATTTTCTTACTACAAGCTGAATGACATGGGCTAGACCGGTATGTCCCTTTCCTTCCACTCGCTCTTGCTCTCCATAGAAGAAATGGAGTATTTTATGACCTGCGCACCATGCAAGCAAATCTTGCGGATCGTACAGCATGCCCGGCTCCCGGGGGCCGCCTGTGCCATAATGCAATTGCTCTTTGGAGTATACTTCCAGCAGGATCATCCCGCCGGGTTTTACCGTATTTTTCAGCTTCGCAAGCACCGTTTGTTGGGCCTCTTGATGAAAATGTCCAAATACCATGATGGCTCCATCGTATTCCTCGTGCGGAACGGGGTCGGTCAACAGATCCGCTTTTTCGGCATGCACGTGGACCGCATGCTTCTCAGCCAGCTTTTTCGTTTTGAGCAGACCGCTATCCGCATAATCAAGGGCGGTCACCTCATGCCCTCTCGTTGCCAAAAACACCGCATTCCTGCCTTCTCCTTCGGCAAATGCGATGATCTTCTTGCATGCCTCTAGCCGAAAGGCCTGTTGCTGAATAAATACATTCGCTTCTTTTCCATAATAATAGTCGTCCGAACGAAAACGCTCATGCCATGGGTTTTCCATACATACTAGCCTCCTGTCATTCATTTCGGATCAGGGTTCCGGGCGTTCAATTGGTGCGGTGCGAGCTGTCAGGAAGAGGGCGGAGGGAAGGGCGGAATTGGAGCCGTTAACAAATTTTATGGTGAAGCCGCAAAGTAAAGCCGAAAAATTCACTCCCAATCAAAGACTTCGCAGCTCTATAATAACCTCTAAGATTTTGCCGTGTCAATTCACGGGTTGCCGAGCGGGTGCAAATAGGGCCCCCGCCTTGCGATGGGGACCCTGCATAATCGGCAAGTACGCTTCGAAGCGGCAGATGCGGCTACATGGTGCGCAAAAACACGGTATCCTGCATCTGATCGGCAGACGACCAGTCCAGAACGGGATTGTCCCGCAGATCGGCCAGGCGCAGTTGCGGCAGCATCAATAGCGGCTCGATGCTTGTAATGCTGTTGTCTTCGAGATTCAGATGCGTCAGCTTGCCCAGTCTGGCCGCGAACGACAGCTTCGTCAGCTTGTTCCCGGCCAGCTCCAGCGTCTCAAGCTGCGGCAGGCCTTTCCATTGGCCGAGCTCCTCGTCCCAGTTCCGGTCGTCATAATAATAGCTGGTCATGAACCCTTGCCGTTCGATAAAAACGTTATAAATCAGGCTGCTGTGGTTGATGGCCAGCTTCTTCAGCTTGCTTAGCCCGGTTAGGGACGCCAGCTTGAGATGCACCTCCGAATTCTGGATGCGCAGCTCCTCCAGCTCCCGCAGGGCACTGATGCCGGACATATCGCCATATACGTTGCTGTCCAACACCCGCAGCCGCTTGAGCTTGCCCAGCTTGAAGATCGGGGCGGCCTCGTCGATTCCGCCGATATTGTCCGCGAGCGTGAGACTCTCCAACTGGGCGAGTCCGGCGAGCGGGCGAAGATCGCTTGTTCCGGACGATCTTCTCAGCTCGAGACTGCGCAGCTTCTTCAGATGGGTCAGCGGGCTCAGATCATGCATCCCTCTCAGCTTCAGCGACTCCAGATTCGTCAGCTTGGCCAGCACGTCCAGCGTGTCCGAAGGGCCGGCATCGAGCTCCAAATGAGTGAGCCTCGTCAAGCGGGCCAGCGGAGCCAGATTGCTCAGCTTGCTGTTGTCATCCAGCGTAAGCGACGTAAGCGCCGGCAACTGGACGGCAAAGGAGATATCCTTGGTTCCGGTGCGGTGCAGAGCAAGCGCTTCAAGCTGTGTCAGCTTCGCCAGCGGCTGGAGCATGAACAGCTCTTCTCCCTCCAGCGTCAGCTCTCGCAAACCGCTGAATTGGGATACCTCCTCTACGGATGTGATCAGATCGTTCCGCCGCAGCGTTAGCGATTCGAGACCGCCTAAGGCAGCCAGCGGCTCGAGATTGTCCACCTTGGTCCGCTCCAGCTCCAGCTTTCTCAGCTTCGGAAGCTGGCCGATTCCTTCCAGGCTTTCAAGCCCGCTGCCTTGCAGGGACAGCTCCTCCACCCCGCTGAGGCTGGCCCATGCCAACGGATTCTGTCTGAATCCGTACGCCAGGCGCAATTGCTTCATATCGGGCAGAGCCGGAAGGAGCCGCTCATCCAGGAGGTTAGCGCTGACGTCCCATTGCAGCGACCGCAGTCCCCAGAATAGAGCAAGCTCTCCCGTTGCCCAGGGCTGATCCGAGAATTTGCGCGGCAAAGGCATGGACAGCAGAGCAGAAGCCTCGGCATCGTCCGGTTCCTTGTCTTCCGATTCGATAAGGTAGGAAATGCTTTCCTCGCTAATGCTCAAAGACTTGAGCTGATACAGATCCTCCCATGTGATCTGCTCGGCAGGCTTGCTGTAGGCCGTCTTCAGGAAGCGCCTGAGGGAGCCTGATTCTATTATTTCCGCGGGCGCCACGGACTGCCGCAATTCCTCCGCCAACTCGCGCGCGCCTGTCTCCATCATCCCTTCCAGCCAGATCGCGGCGGCTTCCGCAGGATAACGGTGCCGGATGAATCGTTCCGCCGCCCTGCCATAGAGCTGCGCACTCGCTCCCTGAGCGGAAAGCTGCTCCTGCAGCAGTTGAAGGGCGAGGTCTTTCTTCCCGTCTGCGAGATAGGCCTCAAGCTGCTTATCCCATGCTTCTTCCTTGAGGCTCCCGCCAGGCATTTCCTTCGAATCAACGGCGTCCGTGGAAGCGGGAGTGTTCGTATGGAGCCATTCGTTGTCTTTATCCGGCGCATTCAGGTAATCGGCGAGCAGGATCACCGAGCATACCATGGCGAGACTAAGCAAGGCGGCGATCAGATTCCGTCTCCTGAAGCCCGTATGGCGTTTATTTTTGTAGGGCAGCCGGGAACCGCATCGGGGACAATAACCGATGGATTCACTGACCTGCGTCCCGCAATCTTGACATTCAATCACTGCTGGTTCACTCCCGGTCTCGATAGATAAATTTTCTGCATTATTGTCTCACATGCAGGTAAATGTTGTCTATCCATATCTATCCGCGATCTGCCGGGACAGACCACAACCCAGTCATCCTCCGAAGGAGACTGGGTTGTGGAATGCGCCTATTCTATTGCTCCTTCGTTTGCCCGAAGGTTCCTCGCCCGCGGCCGGGGGCAGCGACGAACAAGAACAGGATGCCGCCGGCAGCGACGACCGTCATGCACAGCAGCGTAATATTGCTGTAGAGAGAAGCGGTACCGCTGGAGCCGGTCCATAGGCTGACATTCAGCCACGGTCTCGTCAGCAGCCCGCCAATGGCGGCAATTCCGATGCCTTCCGCGAGGAAGCAGGCGAAATTGAGCATTCCCATGCCGGAGCCGGCTTCATCCGCAGTCAGCGTCAAGGCCACGCTTGCCGAAATCACGGTTTTCACAAAGGAAAGACCGCCAAATAGTAAAATCATGGAAGCGGCGATCAGCCATGGCGCCTGATCCGGATAGAGCATGACGATGAGAAAGCCGGCAAGGAGCATGCTTAATCCGCAGACCATGGCAATGATATGCCCCTTGCGGTCGGCGAGCGCGCCTCCGATCATCCCGAATACCATAACGCTTACCGTGCCCGGGAATAAAATGGCGCTTCCGATCAGCCCGGCAGGCATATGATGGACGGCTCTCATCAGATAAGGCACCATAGCAATAAAGCCGGCGACGGTGCCGAGCAGCAGGGCTCCGGTCAGTACGCGCGCGAGATAGGTTTGCTTCCGGAACAGGAACGGTTCCAGGAAGGGAGACGGCGTTCGGCGCAAGTGAAGCGCGAGCAGCGCGAATACAGCGATGCTCGCGGCCAAGTACCCCCACTGGTACAGCGTGGTGAACAGCGCGAACGCGATAATGCCCACGGACAGCAGGGCCGCGCCGGCCAGATCCAATGCCTTGCGATCCGTTGTCTCGTCAGGCATCGTTCGCAGCACCAACGGAAGGGCGAGCAGCGACAGCAGCGGCAGAGCGAACAGCATAAACCAATGAATAGAGCCGGAAATCGCGCCGCCGATGACCGGACCAAGCCCTTCGCCGCAGGCCACGACAGAACCAATGAGGCCGAACGCCTTGCCCTGTTGGCTCGGCTCGACGGTCTTGGCGATGATGACCATGATGAGCGAAGGAACGGCGGAAGCCCCGGCTCCCTGACACAAGCGCGCAATGAGCACGAGCGGGTACCAGGCATGGCCGAGCAGGCCGATGATCGATCCGAAGCCGTAGGCCAGCATCCCGAATAACAATAGTTTTTTCATGCCGGCATGCTCCGAAAGTTTGCCGTACAGCACAATCCCGATAGCGAAGGAAAGAGAAAAGCAAGTATTGACCCAATTGGCTGCCGACGGCCTAATGCCGAAATCGGCGGCAATATCCGGCAAGGAAACGTTAAACATCGTTTCGTTCATCACGCTGAAAAAAGTCAATACGCTGAGCCACACCATAAATTGCCCAGTGCGGATTTTTTGATGTTGTTGCACTTGCAGATAACCCCTTTAACAAGAAGGGGAAACGCAGTTTATAGGGCCAATGATACGTATCCCCTTACAGGTTGTGCCCTTTTCGAATTGTATTTCGCCGCATTGATATACCTCCAAAATAAAATAAGGAATAAAAATATAATAAACCACAGCTATTATAGCATAGCTTCGCATATTGATGGAAATTCCCGCCAGCGTGAAGCGGAGAACGGCATCTCCGGCAGGCGAGTCCCGGAACTTGCCGGATCGGAAGAGCCGAGATGCGGCAGTATGATATGCCAGCAGAGAGGTGAGCAGAATGAATATGCGCAAGAGAAAAGGAGTTATGGTTAGAACACGTGATTACGCCTCCTAGAATACGCGAGATCTATTTAGGAGGTTATATACAATGAATTTTCATCCTATCGACATGGAGAATTGGGGAAGAAAGCCCTACTTTGCACATTACATGCATGCAGCGAGATGCACCTTCAGTATGTCGGCGAACATCAACATTACCCCAGCCCGTTTCCTTGCAGATGCATCATGCCGTTTGTGATGGATATCATGCTGGCGTTTTTATGAATGAATGGGAAGGGTTGGCGCAGCGGTGCGGAGAATGGATGAACGCAGAGTGACGAACGTAAGGGGATGTCTCACAGGCACTGAAAGTGATGGAGATAACGAGTTAACATTAGAATGCGGATCCGGGAAAAACAGCGGCGCTTGCAAACCGGGGGAAGATGGATGAAGCAGTGAAATGCTGCATGGATCAGGCTGTTGGAAAACCCCTGTTTTTTGTGAAGGGGTGGAGATGGTCCATTTTCCTCATCCAAACTTTGGCTCTTAGAGCGTTTTAAATCGATTTTCTCTACCGGGAGAAGAGATCAATCACAAGTAAAAAACCCCATAGACTACTCATTGGCCTGATTTTACGGGATCCAAGCGACCGCGTCGGATGCTGGGGGCATCATCGCATTATCCGGCCTGCTGGAAGCACTATCGGCCTGCTGGAAGCATCGTTGCCTCCCGGGGCTTGGACGTGCGGAGGAAATTGCTGCTATTTTACAGGAATTTCGGCTTAATGAGTCCACATCCCGAGGAATTGCTGCAAATCTGCATCATTTTAGGCCCTTTTGCTTCAAGCCGAAGCGAAACGGGGAAAATTCCTGTAATTTTGCAGGATTCCCTTTCTGGAAAAGCCGTCCATATCGAATTGCTGTATTTATGCAGGATTTCGCTTACTGAATAGGAGCGTCTGGAGAAATCGCGGAGTTTTGCGGATTTCGACTGCCGGATGGGCGTGTCCAGGGAAATGGTGCAGTTTTCAGAATGGTGGAAATATCCATTTCCCTACTCAACACTTCTTTCTCAACAGCCTGATGGATGCATCAATTTCTGCTCTATAAGCCGCTATTTGATGAAATTCCTGCAAAAGCGGCTAGGCCCCCTATATCTGGAGTCATGTCCACCAAAAAAGATGCGTTCTTAGAATTGCTTCCTATTTCGCGTGGTTACACGGCCCGATGATATTTTGATCGGTCCTCCAGCGTCATGACCCACTTTGAGTATTCCGATGGTGACATGCTCTTTAGGCTACCATGCATTCTGCGGTTGTTGTAGAAATCCATGTAACGATCAAGTGCTTCATAGGCCTCTTCAAATGTCATAAATTCCGTCAGGCTGAACAGATCACGTTCGAGTAAGCTATGAAATGACTCAATGTAGGCGTTCATATTCGGACTGCGTGGCGGGATGCGTTCATGGACGATCTCCAGACTCTCGCACGTATCACCAAACAACTTGCTGACAAACTGAGGCCCGTTGTCGGTGCGGACGGTGGGCAACTCATCGCCGGGATTCAGGCGTTCTTGTAGCGCCCGGCATAGTGTCTGTACGACGTGCTTGGCCTCACACACGGAACCCCGGTATTGTCCGACGACGACGCGGTCAAATACATCGATGATACTGAGCACGAAAAAGAAACGCTGGCGCCCAATCACGTACCCATATTTAATATCAATTTGCCATAGCTGGTTCACCCCGGTTACCGTCCGGTTTCTCGGTACTCTGCGAGGATGTTTGCTTGTTTTCTTCCGTTGTTTCTGAAGAATTCCTAACTCTTTGCAAATGCGGTACGCCTTTTTCTTGTTTAGAATCAATCCACGTTGTCTGCGGAGGCACAGCGCCAAATTCTTATACCCATAAATGTGCTCTTCTCCTTCCAGGAGTTCGAGCATCCATTCTTTAATCTGTTCATCTGAAACTTTCCGGCCCGTGTTCGTAGAGGAAAATCCAGGCACAGGACGCCCTTTTAGAGCGCATGAAGCCTGTTCTTCGGTACTGGATGCCTCTCGTTTCTTCCGGCCATAGTACGTCGATTCGCGAACTTTCAGGATACGCAGAACTTTAGCTGCTGCATGCCCCCGCTTAATAAACGGTTCTGCTATTTCAAGTCTTTCAGATAAGCGGGGTTCTTCTTTTTTACGACTTCTCGCAGGATCTCGATCTCAAGCTCTTTTTCACCCAGGAGCTTTTTTGCCTGCTCGAACTTTGCCTCTACCTCTTGAAGTCGACGGAGTTCTTGCAGATGCTCGTCTGCTGCAGGTATCTCCTCTTGGCTAATTTCGTCACGGTGGTCTCTAACCCAAACACGTACCGTCTCCGGATGGACACCGTACATTCGGGCAAGTGTTCCCACCTTAATGCCGGCCATTGCTTCCTTTACGATTTGCAGGCGTTTTTCCTTGCTAAAGTGCTTTCCCATACTAGTTGTCCCCCTCTGATAACAGCTTATAATATTGGAGCCGGAAGCTCCAGTTTAATTAGGGGGCCTAGGAGAAAGTACATGATGTTCATCGATTTTTTTCTTTTTTCGATTGGATAGGCAGAAATTGATGCCGTTTTGCAGGATTCCCTGTAGACTGGTACACGTCATAAAGGAAAAGTGTATTATTGCAGTTTTCGGCGAGCGAGCTTTGAGAATCAGGGGGGCCGTCTCACTGTAGTGAAATACTACTTTTGGTCCCCCTTGGTTCTGCTTATTCCGCTCCCAATTTGGCTCTGGCCTTGGCCGGAATGGCCTCCTCCGTCACCTCGTCATATCTTCCGACTTGCCGAATCCCGCTCTGATCCTCGCCATCCTTGACATACAAGAGCAGGAACGAATCGAGCCGGGGCAGAAAAGACAACCGGTCCAGCGGCAGATCGAAAACGGGTGGATAATTGAAAATAATAATCATCATCAATTATAATGGAAGGAGCGTGATATGATGAATTTTGAAGGAGAGGAAAATAAATGTTTATAGAAACAAAAACAATTACGGTCAAAGAAGGCACTTCCGACTTGGTTGTGCAGCGTTTCTCGGGTGAAGGCGCGATCGAAAAATTTGAAGGATTTATCGACTTGAGCGTACTCGTCAAAAAAGCGAGAAGAGGCGACGAGGAAGTCGTCGTCATGATTCGCTGGGAATCGGAAGAAGCGTGGAAAAATTGGGAGACGAGCGAAGTGCATCTGGAGGGGCATAGACAGAGCCGGGGAAAGCCGAAGCCGGAACATATCATTCATTCGGAGCATGCCGTCTACTACGTAAAAGCGGTAAAAGGCGCATATCAACAAGCATAATCCACATCGAATCATTCCTGCTTAAGAGGGGTTGGCAAGACACCAGCTCCTCTTCCATTATGTTAACGCTCCTTCATCCCCGAGAATCCGCCGCTGAGCTAGTCCCCCGTTCTGAATGGCAAGCAGAGCCTCGACAAAACCCGATAATGCCATATCCAATAGCAATCCTGTCTTTGCCTAGGTATAATCCCCTCAAAATCTTGTCCGCGGAAGGGGATAACCGTCCTGGGCAGAATCCTGCAAACGGATGGATGGAGTTGAGGATTCTTGCTATCTTCGGCCCCGCGACGCTTTCCAGATGGCAAGGAACAAAATGGGAAGCACAAAGAACAAGGACAGGAAGAGAGCTCCTCCCGCCAGAATGGCCAGCATCAGTATGCATACGGCCCCGATAATAAAAAATAAACAGCCTCTTGTGACAGACAGCATGGGCAAATCATCACCTCGCTTGCAGCTCTTCTTCTTATTCTATGTGCCAGCAAGTGCGGACAAGACAGAGAATATGCAAGCTTTGTCCGTGCCAATATCGCGTTGAGGTTGACGATGTTTCCCTTTTCGTATAATAATTGGATCAGACAGCCGGATTCGGGATGGCAGCCGGTGCCGACTCTGTTACGAAAGACAATCCGATTTGCGAAGACGGGGGAAATGAAATTGGCGAGAGCTTGGGGAAAATAGGGGAACAGAATCCGATGCGGCCGAACTGTTCCCCAGTCTTGAACACGGGCAGCTATCCGTTCCGCTGGACCATGTTCAGTGCCGTGCTGGCATTGTTCATGTCGATCTGAAGCTGTTCCTGCAGGTTATACGGGTGGTAATAGCCATTCTTCATCATGTATGCGGTTAATTGCTCATGGGCCTGAATGGCGGTATCGAGGTGATTGCGCAAGACCGTCCGTACCTCCGGCGTCGCAGCTTCGGTCAGGGCGGTAGCCAGATCTTTAATTCCGGACTTGGCTGCGATCAGCATATCCGTGGCAACGGCCTGATCGGTCATCCCGGCCATGCCGGTCAGATTTTCCATAATCGTATTCATTGTGGGCCTCCTTTTATTATTAGCTGCGGGCTCTGGACAACAGGCCTTGATAGTCCTTGATCGCTTGGGCCGAATGTTGAATGTCTTGCTGCATTAGGCCTTTCAGCTCTTGGCAGGACACCAGGTTGACCATCGTTGCCGTTTTGGTCATGCATGCGTTTTTAAAAGTCAGAAGCTCATGCAGCTCCAGCGTCTCGTGCGCGCCCAGACTTCTTGTTTCCACTTGAATTCACCCCCCAGCGCAGCAGATCACAATTAGTATGGGAGTGGACAAGCGAATTATGTATGGGGAAATCAGTAAACCGGAGAATGAAATGGATTTCCGCCAAATGATTCTCACTGATCTTGACGATATAAGATACATACATGTTCGGGCGTCCGGGAGAAAGGCATCTTGTGAACTATTTTTTTATCCGAATGAAATCTGGTAAACTTAGCAGTAGGTTGACTTTAAAAGGAAGGGGATGATTGCACTTGAAGAAATCGAACGATCGAAGCTTGCAAGAGCAGTTTCTTACGGAAGCGATCCAGCAGGAAGTGCCCGTCACGCTCATTACGAAAAATGGAATCCAGATGAAGGGCACGATTACGTCATTCGATGTATACACGATTGTGCTCAAAATCGATTCCAAGTACAGCCTTATCAACAAATCGGCTGTCTCAACCATCATCCCGTCCCAACGCCTCTCCTTGTTCAAGTAGCAAGTTTTCGTTTTCACCCGTGTTTCCGTTTTCGTTAGGGGGCTGTCCTGTCGTCGTCAGACGAAGGATAGCCTTTTTGCATCCTTACTGAAAAATGGTTTGCAACTTACGAGAAGTTGAAGTATAATAGACGTAATTCGTCTAAAAAAATATTTGTTTTATTTTGGAGGAGCCTGGCAATTCAGGGCTCCTCTTTGTCTTTTTTTAGAATTGAAAATTTTGTAAAGAGTGGGGGAATCGCAATGGAATTTATTCTGTATCTTGCCTTGATTCTGCTGTGCACCAAGGTGGCGGGAGACATTTCGGTCCGTCTGGGGCAGCCCGCCGTCTTAGGGAAGCTGATCGTGGGCATCCTGCTTGGCCCGGCTGTGCTGGGCTGGATTGAGAAGGACAGCTTCATCACCCAGGTCTCTGAAATCGGCGTCTTGCTGCTGATGTTCATTGCCGGGTTGGAGACCGATGTCGATCAGCTGCGCAAAAACTGGAAATCGGCGTTCGCGGTTGCCGTTGGCGGCATCATTCTGCCATTCATTGGCGGCTACGGGGCAGCGATCGCGTTCGGTTTTTCATCGCATTATGCGCTATTTTTCGGCGTTATCTTTTGCGCGACTTCCGTCAGCATCTCTGTCCAGGTGCTTAAAGAAATGAACAAGCTCAATTCGAGAGAAGGGACGACGATACTTGGCGCCGCCGTCGTCGACGATGTGCTCGTCGTCATCCTGCTGGCCTTCATTATGAGCATCGTCGGCCAAGGGGGGGACGTCTCCCTCGGACTGCTCGTCGGCAAGAAGCTTCTGTTCTTCGCCATTACCTTCGTGGCCGGCTGGCTGGTTGTGCCGCGCGTCATGAAATGGCTCGCTCCGCTCAAGGTAACCGAAGCGGTCATTAGCGCGGCCTTGATTATTTGCTTTGCTTTCTCTTATTTTGCCGAATGGATGCAGATGGCCGGCATTATCGGCGCCTTCGCCGCCGGCATCGCGGTGTCGCTGACCCCATACAAGCATGATGTCGAGCATAAGGTCGAGCCGATCGCTTATTCGATCTTCGTTCCGGTGTTCTTCGTCAGCATCGGGCTGAACGTGTCATTCGCCGGCATCGGCAGCCAATTGGGGCTGCTTGCCGTGATTACGATCATCGCCATCGTGACGAAATTGGCCGGGGGCTGGCTGGGCGCCCGCGCAACCGGCTTCGACAACCGCTCCTCGCTGGCCATTGGCTCAGGAATGATCTCCCGGGGAGAGGTCGCCCTCATTATTGCGGCCACAGGCTTGCAGTCCGGGCTGCTGCAGCCGGAATATTTTACGTCGATCATTATCATGGTCATTATTACGACGCTGGTCACGCCGCCTATGCTGAAGATAATGTTCAAGAACGCCGACACGCTTCCGGCGGAGCAAAAAAATAGTGTAAACATGTAGCCTTCCAGGGCCGGGCCGATTCACTGCTGTACTCTTGCGGCGAATCGGCCCGGCCTCATTAAGGCGCCGCTTATTTTGTGGCGCCCATACCGACGATTTTCACTTTCACCTTCACATTGACAATGGCCTCTTCGAAATAATCCTCCCAACGGTCTTGGATTTTCTTCCATTGCGGATACGCGTGGGCTCTTGCATATATGCCGAATCCAACCGGATCGATGCGCGCCTTTTGCAGCTTGCGAATCAAGTCGTTGAACCGCTGCTCCAGAACAGCGGCGATTTTCTTCTCCATCTCCTCGAACGGCTGCATGACATCATAGGGGAAGAGACGTTCCATGACATAGGCGATCGAGCGGATATTCACATCGAACACAAACCGCCCCTGCGTGTAGCGAGCGCGGATCTTTGTCTTAATTCCTTGAAGGTTGACGCTCGTTTGCTTCATGTCCACGTTGCCGGGTCCTTTTCCCGGAGCCAGCGGAAGATGAAGCGTGAAAGGAAATTCTCCCCTCGTCTTCTTTCGCAATATGTAGAGAAGCTTGGTTTCATCGGAATTGGCCATCATTTTGAATTTGGACGATTTGTCAAGCAACGCGGTGCCGGTCAGCGCCAACCCTTTATCTTTGCGGAGACCGGTTATGCTGGGTGTCATCCCCTTCTCGTACAGATGCCGGTGAAATTCCTGGATGGTCGTTTTCGTGGCCTCGTTCCGTTGCAATCCCGTATCGACCAGCTTCGCCAAATACAAGGGCAGTCGTGGCTTATCCTTGGCCGAGAAATGAATCAAGTCGCCAATCGGTCCATCGAAGTAGATGACGCGAGCGGATACGGTGCTATGGGTATCCCGATAGAACGGATCGAGCAGCTCCGCCCAATTTTTCTCGGCGGCCAGCCGTTTTCCAACGACAACAGCCTGGGTTTTGCCTGCCGTGGTAAGGCCCAGAGCCCGTTTATCGAACTCTTCGCGCGAGTGGCGCAGCGTGGTTGATCGGACCTCGAACTCTTCTTCATTATCCTTGGCTTCCTTCGAAAAAACCGGACTCGAGATCGCCAGCAAAAGGTTGCCTTCCTCGTCCATATCCAGACAGAGCAGCAGCGAGAGTGTCATGTTTTCAAGGGTTCTGTATGTTGTGCATCCTGGAACCGGGAGCAGAAGCATCAGCAGGATGACGGTGGTCACGGCGCGCCCCATCAAGAGATCGCCTCCTTTGGTGTCAGCTTCTGGTAAATTTTTATGGACAAATATAAGAGAAGCGGGAAGAGATAACAGACGACCATGCCGGTATAACCGGCCCATTGCTTATAGCGAAGCGACTCCAGCCAGGAAGGCTTGATCCACGATGCCGCCAGCAATGTTGCGGTGCATAACGCGAGCACATACGCGCCATGGTTCTGCGTTCCGAACACCTTTGCGCCGCTGACGGCGGCTCCGTACAAATACGGCACCAGCGACGTCGAAATGACCAACAAATAGATGGCCAAAAAAATGATATCGAACCGTTCCAGGAAGCGGAACTCGATGAGCTTCAACAGATTCAAGATCGGTTGATTATACTGCGTAATTTCTTCCGGGCTGAAAAAACCGAAGCATACAACCGTGCCGAATACATAAACCAGCATGGTCAGCGTATTGCCGATCACGACGCCTCGGATGGCCAAATCCTTGCGCGTTAAGAACGGATAGGCGAAAAGGATGATCTCGAACCCCAGATAGGCATTTGTCGTGGTCGGGATCGCCTGAATGACCGGTCCCCACCCTTCCCTGAGGACAGGAAGGAAATGGATGAGATACCCCTCGCGCAACGGAAACATAAGCACGGGTGCCATCCAAATCGTCATATAAAACACGATTTCGCAATATCTGGCGATATGGACAATATGCTTCCTCGCCGTAATATAGACTGGAACGAGGAGCATGAGCATAATGTACGGGATCGGCGTCATCATTAGAAACCACGATTTGATGTACAGAATCGTAGTGACAAATATCGACCAGGATAAAAAAGCAAAATGCAGGGCGATTAATGCCAGCATCAGCTTGCCGACCATCCCTCCGAACAACCGTTCCAGCAGATCCGGAAGCGTGTCTTCCGGATATTGCCGCATAACGACAACCGTCAGCATGCTGAACAATATGTTGATCACCCAAGCCAAGATGAGCGAAATCCATCCGTCCGTAGACGCGATCTCCGCGAGCTGGCGGGGAAGGGACAGGACGCTGGTCGCAACCTGAATACCGTGAATCAACAAAGTGAACTGCATGAAGGTGATGCGATATGAATTCACTTCGGGTTGCCTCCTTCAGGTGAATTCTCCCCTTGCCTTTTGAGCTGCTTTGGTCCCGGACCGGTCGGTCGCGTTTTCATCGCCCACAGCGGAAAGCGCAGGAACGTGTCCTTCAAATCGGCATAACGGACGGGAGCCAACGGGCTTCCATAGGCAGTGCCGAGCGATGTCAGGGAACAGAGATGAGAGAGCAGAATCATCGCTCCGCATACGATGCCGATGAAGCCGTACATGAAGGCAACCAGCATCATCGGGAAGCGCAAAAAGCGGATCGCGGTCCCCATATCGATGTTCGGAATGATGAAGGACGCGATCGCGGTCGAAGCGACAACAATAACCATAATATTGCTGACGATTCCCGCCTGAACAGCGGTCTGACCGATTATAATTCCGCCGACGAGCCCTACCGTCTGGCCGATTGGGGCCGGCAACCGGATTCCCGCCTCCCTCATCATCTCCAACGTCACTTCCATGATGAACGCCTCCAGGAAGGGGTGAAAAGGAACCCGTTCCCTCGATTCCGCCACCGACAAGATCAACTGAATCGGAATGACCTCGAAGTTGAACGTAATGAAAGAGATGTAAAGCGACGGCAAGAACAAGGCCAGGAAGAATGCAAAAAAACGGAGCAGCCGAATGAATGAGGCATTCATCCATCGGATGCTGTAATCATCCACGCTCTGGAAGAAGGAGACGAACGTCACCGGGCCGATAAGCACACTCGGGGAACGGTCGACAACCACGACATAACGTCCCTGCAAAATATGGGAAGCGGCAGAGTCGGGACGTTCCGTCATTAACAGCTGCGGAAAAGGCGAGTAGGGGCTGTCTTCGATCAGCTCGGACAACTCGCCCGTATTGATTACGTTATCTATATCCAGCCCTTCGATTCGACTTGTGAGTTCCTGCATGACTTCCGGATCGGCGACATCTTGAAGGTACATGATGGATAACGTGTTTTCTCCTCTTTTCCCGACCTTCAATTGCTTGATTTTGAGCTCCCGGTTCGGGATATAGCGCCGGATAAGGGCGATGTTCTGGGTAGCGGTCTCGACAAAGCCTTGATGGGAGCCTTTGACGGAGGCCTCGATCGACGGATCGGTTATCGACCGCTGCGGCCATCCGCACGTATCGAAAATATAGGCTTCGGACGAGCCTGGCAGGAAGAGTACGCTTTTACCGTTAAGCAGCATCTTCTCCACTTGGCTCATGTCGGATGTCGATTCCACATGGCCGACCGTGACAGGCAGGGAATATTCCGTACTGGACAGTCCTTCAATCAGCGGGTACAGAACATGATTGTTGATGGAATTCAGATCGACCAAGCCGTCGAAATAGACCAGCATGGCTTCAGGCCCGTTCGGCGTATCGACGCTCCGGTAGATCAGGTCGGGAGCTTGCGAGAAGATGGATTGCAGCTGCTGCACATTGTCCGACATCCGTTCATTCACTTTTCCGTATTGTGCTGACATCCTTGCTCACCCTCACCATTGTTCATATGAGAGAAGTCTGGCTCACTCGGAAGGATTTTATGCGAGCGGCAAGGCAAGTAATCGACAGGAACCGGGAGAGGAGAAGCGCGTAGGAAATAAGATAAAGAAAGAAGGAGGGGAAACGGATGAGCAGGGGAGCAAAGATTGGACTCGGCATCACGGCAGCTATCGTCGCGTGTATTGCGTTGATGATCGTCTGGTACTTCAACACGGCGGCGGGACAGCGGTCGTTAAAAAATCTTAAGTCCAATCAAGCCGGCGGGTTGGAGAGAACGGTGAAGGTATACAGCAGTGACGGAACCTTGATTCAGGAGTATGAAGGCAAGATTGATATTAAGGATACGGAATATGGCAATAAAGTTCTGTTTGACTTGGACGGGAAGCGGATTGTCATCTATAATGCGACGGTCGTGACGGAAGAAAAATAAGGCAAAACGCGTGACGGGGGATCCGCAAGGGATGAGCTTGCGGATCTTCATGGCGGCAGCGAGGAGATTGCAGCTGATCAGGAAGGAATGGAGTTCAACTTGGCGCCGAACCGAACCGTAGTCAGCTGCACCTCTTGCCGTTTGCCGTCCCGCAAGAGCCCGAGCTTCAACACCTGTCCCGGACCGATCCGGGTGACCGCCGATTCCAGGTCATCGTATCCGCGTACGGGCATCCCATTCACGTCCGCAATGAGGTCGCCCACGGACAGGATCCCGTCGGCCGGCGTGCCGGCCACCACTTCCACGATAACCGAGCCAGACAGGGCTGCGTCCGCATACGTACGATGGTGCGCCCCGATCCAGATCAGCCAGATCGAGGAGCGGATATCCGTGCCGCCCGCGAACAGCCCCTGCGGATTGGATCGGAGATCGCCCGGTAGATGTCGGTCATATTCTTGCCCTCTATATATAACCATAAGATTATGTGAAGAGTATATCTGAGCGATGGCCCATTGTCTCTATGGTTATATTCAAGGACAGAGCTCTCGAATCGCATTGGGCAAGCTCCCTAGATTCGCCTCTTGTCATCCAGATGGAATGCAAGCTCCCGCAGCAGCCGGTAGGGAATATAGACCCCTATATAAGCCCCGGCAATCAGGAAGGACGGATATAAAAAGACAGCATGGATTTGCGAAGTTAACTGGGTGCCCTGCTTCACCACTTCATACATCACGGCAGCAAAGATCGAGCCTGCCACGAAGAAGCTCAGCACCGCCAATAGATGTAACGCGGTGGCAAGCGCACGATTCCGATGGGCAAGCCCAGCCATCACGAAGGGAACAGCAATGAACGCAGCGATTAGTACGATTTTCACATATATCGCCTCCTTGGAACTACGATTGCCTGACGGGAGAGGGGTTATGCACGAAAAACCGTCCGGAGCAATCGCTTCCGGACGGGGAGAGGGATATATTCAAGTGTTACATCGCGATCCGATCGCGCTTGGCCTGGTCCGCCTGGCGTGCCCGGAACGGCCACCAGTTGGCCGAACCGAACAATTGGACCATGACGGGCACGAAGAACGGCAGCAGCAAAATGGCGTAGAGCACAAGGCCGGACAGAACAACCGTCGCAATCTGCAGCATGCTGAGCACGCCGGACGGATAGAAGGAGGCGAAGGTTCCGCCCAGAATGATGACGGCCGAAATAATGACGGTGCCCATATTTTTCATCGCGTGCAGAATGGCTGCGCCGGCATCCATATGCTTATTTTCGTTGAAGCGGTCCATCAAGAAGATGCTGTAATCGACGCCGAGCGCGACGAGCATGACGAAGCTGAAGAACGGCGTCGGCCAGCTGATGCCCGAGTATCCGAGCATATCGACGAAAATAAGCTCGGTTACGCCCAGCGACGTATAATACGTCAAAATGAGCGAGGCGATCAAATATAACGGCATAATGATGGAGCGCAGCAGAAGAATCAGGATGATCAATATGCCGGCCATCATGAAGATGACGGTACGGGTATAGTCTTCACCGGAGATCTGCTTCAGATCGGCGAAGGTGCTGGATACGCCGCCGATGGCAATGTCCGCTTGTTCCCAAGCGCTGCCGGCCACCGCGCGCTCTGCCGCAGCTTGCACATTCGGCACCTGCCCGATTGCCTCGATGCCGTACGGGTTGACCGAGAATACGACATCGAGCGTCATGACGGTGCGATCCGGCGAGACATACAGATCGATGGCTTGCCGGAAGTCCGGATTCTCCAGCACTTCCCTCGGCACGAACCAGCCGCTGAACTCGCTGTCAGCCGTGCTTCCGACTTCGCTTAAGTAGTGGGAAGCGGAATTCAGGCCGCCGGAGACCTGCTCCAGGCCGTCGATTCCCAGCTTCAGCCCGTCGCTCAGCTGCGTTAATTGGTTGTTCAATTGCTGGAAGCCGTCGCTCATCTGCTGCTGGCCGTCCTCTATCCGGGTCAAGCCTTCGATAACCGAAGGGACCTTGCCGATAATCTGGCCTTGACCATGAGCGGCCTGAGTGAGCCCGTTCTCCAGATCGGACAGTCCATTTATAAGCTGATCCAGTCCGGAGGCAAGCGCCTTCTGGCCCGCAACCGCTTGGGCGTAACCCTCGTTCGCCTGCCTTAATCCGGCGGCCAATGGCCCGAAGCGGCCGCTCAGCTCGCCCAGCGCTCCCGCCAATTGGGCGGTTCCCTGGCCGGTCTCGGTGACGGTGCCGCGAATGGCCAGGTAATCTTCATCGCGCAGCAGAGCCGGATAATTCTCTTCCAGCCGGCCGAAGCGGGTGTCCAGCGACTGCAGCGCCTTCGCGGCGCCGTCGAGCTGCTGCTGCATCTGCTTCAGGCCGGTGTCCGCCTGCTGAATGCCGTCGCCGATCTTCCGGTAGGAGGCGAGAAGCTTTTCATTGGCGGCGGCCAATTGCAAGGCGCTCGCTTGGGCTTGCGACAAGCCGGCCTTCAGTTGCCCGGCGCCAGTCGAGCCGTCCGCAATCCCTTCCTGAATACGGGCCAGGCCGGCATTCAGTTCCCGGATGCCTTCCTTGAGCGCCTTCGTGCCCGCGGTAAGCTGCCCGGCGCTATCTGCCGCTTCCTTGAGCTTTGGCGCGTTCTCGGACAAGGCGCTGCTGGCTTGGGACAGTCCGCTCTTAATGTCTGCCAGGCCTTGGCTCCCTTCGCCGAGTCCTTTTTTCAGCGTCTTGGCCTGCTCGGTAATCTTCAGATCGGGGATAGCCTCCCCGGAAGGCCGGCTCAGGCTCCGAACGCTGGCGACACCGGGAACCTTCTCTATCTCCCGGCTAATCTTTTCGGCCAAGGCCATATACTCGGCGGTATCGATCGGCTTCCCGCTATGAACGACAATCTGGGCCGGAAGCGATTCGCCCGGCTCGAAGCTGTCGGCGATAATATTGAAGGCTTTGACGGAATCGTATTTGTCGCCGATCTCCTCCAGACTGTTGTAGGAGAGCTGTCCGTTATACGTGGCGATGAACGGGATGGTGACCGCGGCCACGATGAGCAGGGCGGCCCACGGACGCTTAAGCGAGAAGGAACCGACCGCTCCCCAGGTGCGGCTCTCTTTATGTTCAAGGGAGCTGTTCCGGCTCGGCCAGAAGATGCGGGTTCCGAATACGAACATGAAGAACGGAACGATCGTGACCAAGGCAATCAGCATAACCGCGATGCCGATCGCGACGGCCACCGCCGACCGGTACAGAATGAATGTGGACAGACCGATGGCGGTGAAGCCGATCAATACGGCGAGCCCGGAGAATAGCACCGTCTTCCCGGCCGTCCGGTACGTCGCGATAATCGCGCCGCCGATATGTTCGTGCCGCGGCACTTCCTCTTTGAAGCGGCTGAGAAGCAGGATGCAATAATCGGTTCCGATCCCGAACATAACGGCGACCATGAAGATCTGCGTGAAGGTAGAGACGGGGAAGTTGGCCGAATCGACCAGAAAAGCAACGATCGACTGCGAGATCAAATAACTGACGCCGACTGCCAGCAGCGGGATAAGCGGGGCAACGAAGGAACGGAAGACGAGAATGAGAATAATAAGAATGAAGGCGACCGTAAAGTATTCCGACTTCTTCAGACCGTCTTGCGAGCTCTGAATCGTATCCTTGTCGATAGAGTGCCTGCCGGTCATATAATGCTCGACCTTGACGGACTCCAAATCCTTGTGCATGCGGCTGATGGTGTCGTCTATGGAATGACCGCCGGCCGCGACTCCGATGGAGGTCAGGACCGTCTTGCCGTCCCGGGAGACCAGCTTCTTCTCCAACTCCGGCTGAGCGTACGGATTCAGGATCGACTCGATGCCCAGATCGGCTTTATGCTGCTCCAGGCGCTGTATCGTCTCTTTGATTTCGGCGATTTCATCGGCCTGCAGCCCGTCCGGGTTATGGAAGACGAGCGCGATCTGGGATTGTTCCTTGACGCCGTTCCGCGCAGCGGCTTGATCCAGGATAGCCTGGGCCTCCGTCGAGGAATACCCGTCAGGAACGGTGATCGTCCCTTTTTCCTTGACCAGATCGTTCAAGGAAGGGGCGACAATCATCAGGCCGGCTGCCGCGATGATCCAGACGGCGATAATCGCCCATCTTGCCTTCAGGATAAGATTCATGAATCGCTACTCCTCTCTCTTGATCAGATAAGCTAATTTTTCGAAGGTACTGATGAAGGCCTCCACTTCCCGCTCTTCGAAATGAACCAAATAGGAAGATACCATGTCCTGCACCTTCTGCTCCGCTTCCTTCAGCACCGATTCCCCGCGGGGGGTGAGGGAGAGATACACCTGCCTGCGATCGGATTCATCCCGGGCGCGGTCGATGAGCCCGCGATCGGCCAGCCGGGTAATGATCGCGGTGATCGAGCTTTTGCCGACGAGAAAAGCATCCGCCAGCTCGGTAGGATTGCAGCGGCCGCATCCGTTGATGAAGAGAAGAATCTGGAATTGCTCAGGCGTCAATTCTTCCTGAATGGCGTCCCGGATGTCGGCGAACAGATGCTTCGTTACATCGAAGTAGGCAGCGATATAACGATCAATCCATTGCTTGGAATTGGAATTCGAATTCAATGCGTTCTTCCTCCTCAATGAGTGTATGCACGGCAGAGTTGTCTATATTGTTTCATCATAAAATAGTTCGATGATAAAACTATATGCCGGGGTCTGGCGAATGTCAAATTCATGACGCGGAAAAAATACGTCCTAACGAATCTAACTCTTGAAAAGAGAAGCATCCCTTTGTATAATGATGATAATGATTATCATTTCTAATTATGTTTGCGTACATTTTGGATGAAGCCGGGGTGGAACGATGATTATTTTGCAACAGGTCATGACGGCAGCGCTCTTTGTCGTGGCTGGGATATGCCTTTACATGTGTCTGAAGCAGGATCGGAGAACAAGGAAATCCCCTCAATAGGAAGCGGATTTCCTATTTTTCTTTTTCATTTATATTTATTGACATTTCATCAATGAAGGTTTATACTTATAACTTATAATCGTAATTTCACTCTCCTACGCATTTTTACAATCTTACACACCTTGCCACATCTCACTTCGGAATCACCCTTATCTGCTGCCCATTCCGTCTGTCATGCCACCAAGTTTGTTGTAAGGATAGCCGCTACGCTCGTTGAAGCTCACGATCGGCGAGTCTGTTTCATCGTGTTCCATTACGGTTACTATGATGAAGTGAAGAATATAGTCTATCGCAAAGGGGACTGTACACAACGACATTATTTTGAGATTTCCTGCTGGCAGCAGAGCGTCCGGCAGGTTGAGAGGTTTGGAGGTAATACAAATGAATACGCAATTCGTGCACAATTGGTTGAACCATTTGGGCGGATACCGGGCAAGCCGCGCGATCAACGAACGCCGCTTGAGCTACCGGATGTCCTACATCCAGGACGCGAAGCGTCCAGGCACGCGCCGGGAGCAAGAGCGCATTCGCCATGCGATCTCCCGTGCGAAGGAGCAAGAGATGATATTCCAGGAGGCATGCGCGCGACTGCCTGTCCCATACCGCGAAGTGTTGAACAAACGGTATTTGCAGGACACGCGCGGCATCGAGCTGGATATTATCTCGGATGCGGTTGACGCCTTGACCCGCGTCTTGACGGCGATGGAGCAAGCGGGCACGATACAATATCGTATCGTCGAAGGCTATGTCATTATGCACCGTGTTCATCAACGGACGGCGTAATCGCTGTTTCACCGCGGAATGATGATGCAACCGGGCTTTTGGAAAAAAACGATTGATGCAATTCACGTCATTCACTGTACATGGAATTTTCGAACAATTGGATATGGACCTGTCATCTCACGGATGGGTAAGCCCTCCGTTCATGCATTTCATTCTACACGATTGGGTGAACAATAATCATGATTCAGGAACACTGATAACCCCTTAGGATAACGACATCCTACAGGGGTTATTTTTATGGTATCCGGCTGGTCGCCTCCGGTCAGGATAGGCTTGGCGCAAATGACGCATAGTAAAGATATGCAGAATCTGGTCCACAGCTATGGAGGGATGATCATGAAAAAGGGGATTGGAAAACGGGCTAAAGAAATATTGCGGAAATTGCTGCAAGGCAGAGGGATGAGACGTCTTGCCATCGGCCTCGCGCTGCTGATACCGGCAGCCGGATATGCCGGAGACGCTTCGGCATGGCCGGATGGGGAACAACGGCCTCTACAGTCCTTGAATGCCGCGAAGGAAGGCATTCCCGCTTCGCCCCGGCATGCGTCAGAGAACCGCGAACGATGAGGCGTTCCAACATGCGTTCAGGGAAGGAGAAGCGGCAGATGCGTCCGCCGTATCCTGCGCAAAGCGCCGGAAGGAAATCGTTCCTCCCGGCGCTTTGCAGATCAACATATGGCGTGATAATGGATGATCGCATCGCAGATTCGGGCCGCAATCTCGGTCTGCCACCGAGGATCGGTCAACATATGGCGATCCTTCGGGTTGCTCAGATAACCCAGCTCGACGATGACAGCCGGCAGATCGACGTGCTTCAGCAGATAGTATGTCTTCCCAAGCTCGGGAAGCGTGCGCGTGGAGAAGAGCGGGTTCAATGAATCCTGGAGGAGGGAAGCCAGCAAGCGGCTTCGGCCTTCGCTCTGATGCAGGACGAGGGGGCCGGTCGCCTTCGGCTGCTTGGACCAATTGACATGAAGACTGATGAACATCGACACGGGCACCTCCCTGCTCAACTGCCTTCGCTGCGCCAAGTCCTTTGAATGACGCGAGCGCGAGCCGGACCAGCGGTTATCATCGCTGAGGGCATAATCGCCGGTGCGGTTCAGAATGACGGGAACGCCGCGCGCCTTCAGCAATAAATAGAGCTTGCGGGCAATGGCGAGGTTGATGTTTTTCTCCAAAATATCCCCGTAGCTCGTTCCGCCGTCAACCCCGCCGTGACCCGCATCAATCAGCACGTGCGGGGAAGGAAACGCGCCGCTGTAGACCGGGGGTCTGTCAGGAGCCGGCCAAGCGCCGGCCGCTTCGGGAGTATGGGCATTCCTGGCGGCCTCCCGCTGCGCGTAAGCAGGGAGGGGCAGGAATGACGCGCCTATAAGCACTGCTATGATGGCATGCAGCCATCGCCCTGTCCTACGGGACCGCAGGAGATTAGCCATATCGCGTGAACCACCTTCATTGTATGGAATCGATTGTTCTTATCGTGCGCAATAAGACATGGCTTCATTCCGAGGCGGGGCGCGTTTGGCCGGGTAGGGAATGGGGCACACTAACATCCATCAGGGACAGGATGGAGGTGGCCGTCATGGCCAAAGGTCAAGACCTGATTAAATACATTACGCAGCAGTTTGTCACCTATATTGACACTCCTGTCGAGGCCCGGCGCGAACGCAGATTGGAGCGCAAAAACCGCGGCAAGGAGCCGTGGCAGACGAAATGGTTCGGCATGGTGCCGTTCAGCGTGCAGATGTGGGCAGGGAAGTGGAGGCAGGCGGGGCGGCCGTTCCTGCGTCGGGCGGCTCGTCTCAAGCTGGTGCGATGGCGCAAAGGGCCTCCGCAAGATGAAAAGGCACACTCTTGAGAGCAGAGGGTGCCTTTTTGTATGCCGATAACCGGATTAGGATTGCGGGATGAAGTACCCGTTCGCAAGCGCGTCTTCCGCCGGAATCCAGCGCATCGCTCCCATATCGGAGCTGGATATAATAACATACTTGGGATCAGCCTGAGCGGCAGCATCTCCGGCCGGCTCCCATCGCTGCATTCCGATATAGGCGAACGGCATCTTCATATCGAGCCCGGCGCGCTGCTGCACATAGACCCACCGCTTCGTCTTGTAATCGGCCGGGGCCCCGGATTGCGGCTTGGGAAGCTGGTGCGGGCGCCGGGCCATCCACAATATATTATGATACGGGTCGAACGGATCCCGGTAAGAGCTCGGGCCCGGAACAGCCTCTCCAACTTCGCGGCTCCTGAGGGAATGGGTCTCTTCCCGCCCGGTAACGCCCTCCAGGAGAAGGGCAGGTGCGGCATTCTCCGTCGATGGGGCCGCGCTGGAGGCCATGACCGCCCGAAGCTCCTTGCTCCATGGCGCCGCCGATCGCTCCGGTTCGAAGGCAGGAGGCAGCCGCTCTCCGGTCTGCGCATCAATCCATTCTACCGCTCCGCTGCTCCATTCGAGACGCCACACTGTTAGCAGCGGGTCGAAGAAGTAGGGCTCAATATCGGCCAATACGTCCTGGTCGGCGGAAGAAGCCGCTTCATCCGCTTGCAGCCGATGGGCCAGCGCTTGATGCAAGGTCGTCTCCTGGTACGGCATGGCACTGCCGCGCCCATATTCCGCGAGCCGGATCCCGCCCTCCCCGGTCGCTTCCAGAATCATATATCCGATCTGCTCCTGGCCCGATATGACGCGCACGAGCCACCCGTGCATCCCGGGACTGAGCGGAATGGTCTCCAGTCCGGCCTCGCTCCAGTCGGTGAACGGTTCGTTCTTCGCCAATTGCCGCTTGTAGCGGTCCGCGATGTCCCGCACCGATTGCGCTTGCGCGTTCCTCCCCAGGCTGCCCCCCGGATGATGGTGCTCCGCTGCGCTCCGTATTCCAATCAGCATCGCCGAATAGCGGCGTCCATGCGCTTCCTTCGGTTCGACATAAGCGGACTGCGCCTTCGGCAGGATGACGGGCGGCTGCTCGCCGCGAAGCGGGTACAGCGAATCGGACGCGGCCAACACCGCGAACGTGACTCCTCCCGCGGCGAGCGAGGTCAGCGCCGCCGTCGTCATCAGACTGGCCAATCTTGTCCACCAAGGCGTATTTTGCATCTCCAACACCTCTCTTGGCTATGACATTCCAATAAGCTTGCCGTCTTCTTCCGGTGCCGTGCAACGGTCCGGGATATGTATACGTTAATACCCGTCGGGCTCCATGTTTCAACCATTTCATTGTAAGGGACAAGCTATAAAAAGGCTGTCGGAACAGGGGATGAGGCTCCTTGTTATGCCGGTTCTATTTTTGCCGCAAAATGGCAATTCGCCGCGCATTATAGCCGACTGCCGCGGACATCGCGCCGCGAGAATCTGACAAGGCCCGGGGGAAGCGGAAGGCAGAGGAACAAGGAAGCTTGCCGCTGCCTTTGAATGATGCCTTTCTACGGTTCCTTGTCAGCAAGTCCCAGCTTCCCTGCCGGTCCCGCGCCGGCCGCTCCTCAGGACCTCGCTACGGGATCAGGGGGACGTGAACGAGCCCGGCATTAATGAGACTTACTTGAATTCGCGGCTCGAACTGCCACCGCACTTCCTGCTGGCGCACCTCGTATTGCTCCTCGATGCTCATGGGCCGCGCCTCTTCCTCCCCGCTTGCCGGCGGGACGGGCGCTTCCTCTTGTCGCATGCGGCCCGGCCCCTGTTGGCCCGCCTCGCGAATCAGCGGTTCATAGTAGGAGGCGAGGCGGCTCAATTCCTCCTCCAGGCGGACGCTCGCTTCGCGCGCCCACGTGTCGTCATGGCGGGAGATGATCTCTGCGAGGTGCTCCTCTACATAGGTTAATGCCGCCGGCAGCGACAGTCTCCATGGCAGCACATGGACATGGGGCGGGAGCTTCGGCGTGACATCCATCCGCAGCACCTCCTCCATATAGTCGAGGCGCATTTTGCCGCTGACGAGCGAGATGCCGTAGGAATGGATCTCCTCGCGCTTCAGGTCGCAGGCGAACTCCAGCTTGAAGTTGAGCAGCAGCCATGTCTCGTATGGGGCGGATTGCTTCACGCGGCGCCCTCCGCGAACGCCGCCGGCGGCCGGCGGCTCCACGAACAGCTGTACGAACCGGCCCTCCGTATGGGCCGCCTGCATAATCTGTTCGAGGCGCTTGCTCCCGTACGTGACGTCGTCGCGCGGGATGCGCCCGGGGCCGCCCCCGCCGCCGGTGAAGGCGGGCGCCACGCCGAAGTAGCGCCCGAGCACGGACTCGCCGGGCGCCGCTTGCGGAGCGGCTCCGGCGGCGGCGATCGGGCCGGTTCCGCCAGACGGGGCGGCCGGCCCGGGGGCGGCGGGCGCAGGCGCCGATCCATAGGAGACGGCGCGCGGCGGCTCCGGCGGCATCGCGGCCGGATCGAACACGAACGTGAAGCGCATCGTCTCCGCTTCCGCTCCCGTGCGATCGATGAAGCCCCAATAATAGGGGCGGTTCGTCAGCACGCGATCGGCGCGCTCGGACAGCTTCACGGTCACATGGGCCGGCGACTTCTCGAGGATGTGGCACTCCGTCGCCTCCAAATAGCGCAGGACATAGTCGCGAACTTGCTCGGTGTTCATCATGTCAAGCCTCCGCTTCCGTACTGATCTGGTCCAGCAGTTGTCCGAACGCGGATTTCGGCTCGCCGTCCGATTCGGCCTCCACTTCCGCCCGGATGGCGTTGAGGGATTCCCCGAGATGCTCTACATGATGGCGAATCTCCTCGTCGCTCCCCGCCTCCAGCAAAATGCGGGTCAGGCTCTTTTCCAGGGAGTCTTGCTTCTCGAACCGCTCCAGGATCATATCAAGGCGGCCGATGACCATCTCGAACATATTGATTTTTTCATGCAGGAGGTTCAAAATATGCTCCTCGATCGTGCCCCGGGTCGACAAATTGTAGATGCGCACATCATTCATCTGGCCGAGGCGGTGCACCCGCCCGATTCGCTGCTCGACGCGCATCGGGTTCCAGGGCAGGTCGAAATTGATCATATGGTGGCAAAATTGCAAATTGATGCCCTCCCCGCCGGCTTCGGTCGCGATCATGACCTGGGCCCGGCCGCGGAACAGATCCATCATCCAGTCCTTCTTGCCCCGGTTCATGCCGCCGCTGTACGGCACCGCCACGATGCCGGCCTTGCGGAAGTACTGCAGCAAATATTCCTGCGTCGCCCGGTATTCGGTGAACACGATCACCTTCTCGTTCGTCTGGCGGATAATGTCCATGGCCGCCTCCGCCTTCGTGTTGGACGTAATCGCCTTGATCAGATCGACCAGATCCCAGATATGATCGCGGATCGGCGAATCCTCGGGCAGCTTCTTGGCCAGGTTGACGAGGGTCAGGAAGACCGCATCGCGGCTGGAGCACACTTCCCGCTGGAGCGTAATCAGGGAGAACATGCTGCCGATATCGCGGCCGTTCATCTGATACTGCTCCTTGATGAAGCGGGTGACCCCTTCGTACAAGGCCTGCTCGTCCGGGGACAGCGTCAAGGGCACATTGCGGACGATGCGCCGCGTGAATTGAACGCTGCCTTCGCCGCGCCGGTTGCGCACCATTACCTTGGACAGCTCGCCCTGAAGCTGGCCCTCATTCTTCGGAAGGCGCTTGTCTGCGACGAAGTTGCTGCTGAATTCGCCCTGCGCGCCAAGCTGTCCGGGCTTGAGAAGGGTGATCAGATTGTACAGCTCGTTCATATCGTTCTGGACCGGCGTGGCCGTCAGCAGCAGACAATATTTTTTGCGCAAATGCTGAATGAACTGGTAGTTGGTCGTCTTGCGGTTTTTGAGCTTATGGGCTTCGTCGACGATGAGCATGTCGTATTCCTGCTCCATCAGGATCGATTTATGCGGATCGCGCTTGGCGGTATCCATCGAGGCGACGACGATGTCGGATTGCCATTGATATTTTTTCTTCTGGGCCACCGCCGCGATGCCGAACTTGTGATGCAGCTCGCGCACCCACTGCAGCACCAGGGAGGCGGGGACGAGAATGAGCGCGCGCTTGACGAGGCCGCGTATCAAATATTCCTTCAGCACGAGTCCGGCCTCGATGGTCTTGCCCAGGCCGACCTCGTCGGCGAGAATCGCCCGGCCGCGCATCTCGTGCAGCACCTTCTTGGCGGTCTCTACTTGGTGGGGGAGCGGCTCTACATTCGTAATATGGGTCAGGCATTGCAGCTCGTCGAACGCGCGAATGCGCTTGGCCTGCTCCGCCTCATAAGCCAACTGGAACAGGGTCCAGTCATCCCAGGGGCCGTTCTTGTCGATGCGGGCCGACAGGTCCTCCAGCCAGCCGCGATCTGTCGCGATAGGCAGCGAGCCGGATGCCGCGGGCGAGGACAGCGGCCAGGAATGCGCGGCGGATCGCATAATATGGCCGCTCGCCGGGCTGACCGGGCCGGCCAGAGCCGATGGCGGCGGACCGGCCAAGCCGTCATGCGGCTGCTGATGTCTGTTCATCCTCTCGACCTCCTCTATAGAGGTAGTATGGACGTTATTCCAGGCTTTCATAACCGGGTGCAAGACGGGATCGGGGTGCCGGCAAGAGGGGCGGGACCCGGAGTGCTATGCGTTCCTCTGGAAAAAGCAAGAGACAAAATAGAGAGATTGCTAGAGAAAAACGAAGCATGGTGTTCCCCGGTTCTCATCCATTCGCTATATTTCCTTTTTTCTTATTAGAAATTCTATATGTAGTATAGTACAATGATTTTCGCACACAATATATTGTGGAAAATACATACATTGTACAATGCTTCAATTGTCGTGTGCGGTGACAATCATTCAAGTAGCGATCACTATATAGGAGGTTGTGTTCTTTTGAATACGGGGCATAAGCAGCGCTTGGAAGGCTTGAGCGAGAAAATATTTTTGGATCGGTACGCATGGAAGGATGCGGACACGAACAACGCCAAAGTAGGGGATGTCGTCCTGGTACTGACCAAAGACGATCCGAAGTTCCCGGCGAAGGAAGTAGGGGAAGTGGTAGCGCGCGACGGCCGCTTCGTCTCGGTTAAGCTGCGAAGCGGAGAGGTGGTTCAATCCACGATCGAGAAGCTGACCTTGACGATAGAGAAGACGCCGGAAGAAATGTGGGACCGGCTGGCGGCTGCGATGGCATCGGTAGAACCAACCCCGGAAAAACAACAGGAATGGACGGAGAAATTCCGTTATATATTGGATGACTGGAAGCTTGTCCCTGGAGGGCGGATCGCGGCAGGGGCCGGGGCAAGCGAGGAATTGACGCTGTTCAACTGCTACGTGATCCCATCGCCGAAGGACAGCCGCGGCGGCATTATGGAGACGCTGTCGGAGATGACCGAGATTATGGCCCGCGGCGGGGGCGTCGGCATCAACCTGTCGTCGCTTCGTCCGCGGCGCGCGATCGTCCGCGGGGTGAACGGCTCCTCCAGCGGCGCCGTCTCTTGGGGCGGCTTGTTCAGCTATACGACCGGATTGATCGAGCAGGGAGGCAGCCGCCGCGGCGCGCTTATGCTGATGATGAACGACTGGCATCCGGACGTCGTCGATTTCATTACGGTGAAGCAGACGATGGGCCAGGTGACGAACGCGAATCTGTCCGTCTGCGTCAGCAACGCCTTCATGAAGGCGGTCAAGGAAGATCTCGATTGGGATCTGGTCTTCCCGGATACGTCCGATCCGGAATATGACGAACTGTGGGACGGAGATCTGGAGACATGGAAGAAGGCCGGGAAGGCGGTTATTCCTTACCGCACCGTGAAGGCGCGGGAAATCTGGCATACGATTATCGAATCGGCGTGGAAATCGGCCGAGCCGGGCGTCGTGTTCATGGAATATTACAACCAGATGTCGAACAGCTGGTATTTCAACCCGATTATCTGCACGAATCCATGCGGGGAGCAGGGCTTGCCGGCCTGGGGCGTCTGCAACCTGTCCGCGCTCAATCTGTCCAAGTTCTATGACGAGGAGAAGCATGATGTGGCGTGGGACGAACTGTCCACCGTGACGCGCTATGCGGTGCGCTTCCTGGATAACGTAATCGACAAGACTCCATACCATTTCGAGAAAAATAAAGAGAATCAGCAGAACGAGCGCCGCGTCGGCTTGGGATCGATGGGCTTGGCCGAACTGATGATCAAGCTGGGCATCCGCTACGGCAGTCCGGAATCGCTGGAATTCCTCGACAAGCTGTTCGGCTTCATCGCGCGCGAATCGTATCTCGCGTCGGCGGATATCGCAGGCGAGAAGGGGGCGTTCCCGGCATTCGAGACGGAGCCGTACCTGCAGAGCGGCTTCATGAAGAATATGCTCGAGGTGTATCCGGAGGTCGGCGAAGCGATTCGACGTCAGGGCATGCGCAATGTGACCGTCATTACGCAGGCGCCGACGGGCAGCACCGGCACGATGGTCGGCACCTCGACCGGCATCGAGCCGTACTTCGCCTTCAAGTATTTCCGGCAGAGCCGCCTCGGCTTCGACGAGCAGTTCGTGCCGATTGCGCAGGAATGGATGGACGCGCATCCGGGCGAGGAACTGCCGGATTACTTCATTACGGCGATGGATCTGTCCGCCGAGGATCATATCCGTGCGCAGGCGGCCATTCAGCGCTGGGTGGACAGCTCGATCTCGAAGACGGCGAACTGCCCGAACGACTTCACGGTGGAAGAGACGAAGCGGCTGTATGAGCTGGCCTTCGATCTCGGCTGCAAGGGCGTGACGATCTACCGCGACGGCAGCCGCGACGTTCAGGTTCTGTCGACCGACAAAGGAGACAACAAGGAGGACGGCCGGACCGAAGAGGCGGCACCGGCGGCAGAAGCGCCGGCCGCTCCGGCGGGCGCACAGGCTGCCGCGCCGAATAACGGCGGGGGCGGCAATGTGTACAAGCGCCGTCCGCAAGTACTGCGCGGCGCGACTTATAAGGTGAATACGCCGTTCGGCATGGCTTATATTACAATTAATGATATGAACGGCATTCCGGGCGAGATTTTCCTGAACGTGGGCAAGGCCGGTTCCGATGTGTTCGCGATGGCGGAAGCGCTCGGCCGCGTCTGCTCGCTGTTCCTCCGCTACGGCGATCACGGCAACAAGGTCGAGCTGCTCATCAAGCACTTGAAGGGCATCGGCGGCTCTGGCGCGATTGGCTTCGGCGCCAACCGCGTCGAGTCGATTGCCGATGCGGTAGCCAAGGCGTTGGAGATTCATCAGCAGGAAGCGCTCGGACTCGGCGCCGAGACGGACCCGGCTCCGATCGCCGCGACGATCGAGGCCCCGGTCATCGGGCTGAAGGAGAGCGGCAGCGCATCGGCCTCGCGCGACCTGTGCCCGTCCTGCGGCACCGCCTCGCTCCTGAACGTCGAAGGCTGCAAGACCTGCGCGAACTGCGGTTACAGCCGCTGCTCGTAGAAGACGGAAGTCCCCCTGAATGGGGATATATATTGTGATTCTGCATAAAAGACGAGAATGAATTTATGCTTAATAGGTCAGAATATTTCGTCACATATATTGAAAATTAGAGTTATATACAGAATTACGAATATTTATGCAGAGATGAATGCAACTGTATGTTTATAAGCTCAAAAAAGCCTGTACCGGCAATGTTTGCCGGCTACAGGCTTTTTGAGCTTTTTTAGTAACTCGTCAATTCAACTAAGTATGAGGAAATCTTACAGTTTACGGGTACGTTATTCCGATCATACCTTTTGCATGCATTTGTTGCCTGGTGCAGCTTAGTTACTTCACACTCTATTATTTCTTGAACGGAGCATTGTTTTGGTCCCATTTTCAAAAATGAATCCTTAGGTTTTGATTTATGTTCTTTCCTTTTCACCTTTTTTGGCGTCTTACTGCCCTTTTTTACTGTTGGTAGCGTCTTATCCTGTTTATTAAGATGGAAGCGTAGCGGATTGCCAAGTCCGTCTCTACAACGGCATGAATCTTGCTGGTTAAGCCTTCGCGTGATCGTCCGATGGGTTGGAATCGCTGCCCCCTTTTGCCCCCGCGCATGTTGGTGAACACGAACGATGGAGGCATCGAGCATAACACTTTCGTCATCGGGATCGGCCGCCAGAACGTCTATACCAGATTGAGAACTCGACTACTGTAAGTTCATGGATTGTTTATTTGGAAATTTTGGGTGGAGTGTAAATAAAAATATGGTAAAAGTCGATAAGAAGGTAATAAAATTTTTTCAGCGGGTGGGGAAGGTATGTCTCTAACGACAGTCAGTTACGAGCAACTGCAGATTCAGCCATTTGAGATCCGTATCCATAAGGTTGCATTACATATGGCCGTTAACGATCATGGGAAGCTCAGCTTCGCCGGAGTGATTCCAGAAGAGAAGGAAGAACAATATGTGCGCATGGCGGATGAGAGCACTCCGGTTGAGCTGTGCTATACGGATGAAGAGGGGAAGAAGCAGCGATTATTTCACGGTGTCATTCTGAAGCTCCAGGTGAGGGTAGAGAATCAGGTGTATTGGCTTGAGGCGGAAGCGGTGTCCCATTCGCATGTCATGGATCTTCGGCGCGAGACACGCTCTTATCAGAACGCGGCCTTATTGATCCCGGACGTCATGCAGAAGATTGCCAGAATCTATCCGGACGGACAAACTCGAGATGGTGTCGGAGTCCGTGACCCTGCTTGCCAATCAGATTGACATGTCCACCAAGGGGGGAAATGGGGGCCTGACGATTGATCAGGGGCAGGTCGTCATTAAGGGAATCGAGATATTAATGAACCAGTAGGAACGCGGGGGACGGGATGATGGACCATATGGAGTTGTGGCAGCAGTTCCTGGAGCAGGAAGCGCTGCCGCTTCGCAATGCCAAAATACACGAACTGCATACCTATTATGCAGGACATAAAAGAGAGATAGTAGAGGGAATTGTCCCCTTGTTCGATGCCTTCTGTGAACAAGTGAAGTCGCAGCAGGAACGGGGGGAGCTTCAGGCATGCAGCACGCTGCACGTGTCCCTGATGCGGACCAGGTTGCAACAGGGCGATCCCGCCTATATGCTGCACGCGAGCGGCCGGAACAGTGAAGGCGATGCGGCTGACACCGGATTTTGGTATGACGCGGGCTGTATCTATCGTTATGCGGATCAATGGTTTGAGGAATGCGAGAACATCCGCAGGCGATATATGAATCGGCTTGATCGGGCCGTGTTCGAGACCTGGCGGACGGGGCAGTTATACCCTTTTCACGTCTATATGGTTCACGCTGTTCGTTATGCGATGGATGTCATTCGAGCGCTGGATTCATTTCGAGGCATCGGCAAGGATATGCAATTTGAAGTCCGCGTGGGTGAGTATCGGGACCATGAAGTGACCGAATCGGTATTCCGGATCAATGCTAACCAGCGAAGTCCTGTCACCTGCAAGGGATGGCTGGAGAAGCGGCTGCCCGATGAATACATCTATGAACACATTGCAGGAGTGAATTTGACGCAGGGAGATTATAGGGAGCTGGATTTGAATTACGCCCGATTCGAAAAAGCTGCATTAACCGGCAGCTGCATGGAGGGAGCGAGCTTGCTAGGAACCCGATTTGAACAGTGTCGATGCGAGCATGTCGATTATGGAAAGACCTTGCTGTATGATACGGACTTTCGCGGATGTGACCTAACTGGGGCCAGGTTCGACGGAGCATTGGGCGGGCGCGATACGTTCGTGGAGACGCATGGTCTGATATATGGCATGAACGGCGTTCAGTTCCAGGGAGCGAACCTGAGCCATGCAACCTTTAGATATGCGAAGATAGCCGGCGATTTCACGGGGGCGGAGCTGGAACAGGCGGATTTCACGGGAGCCGATCTGACCGGCAGCCGGATGCTTGCGCAGGATCGATTTCGGGTAGTGTTGACCCCCGAGCAGCGGGCTGCAGTGGAATGGGTGGAGGCATAGGGCGATTCATGAAGGAAAAACGGGAAACGCAATACCATGTGATTGAATACGACAGAGGACTTCCGGTGAATGGAGGCAGTCTGCAATGGCCGGAGCGCATGCTTCTGGGCTACGAATATGCTGCAGATGAAGAGATCGTCTATGTCAAGCAGAGTCAGCCTTTTGCCTTCCCCTGTATTCTGGCGCAGCCTCCGGTGCTGCTGCTTGGCGAAGAACTGTCCAAAGTCATCTTGAAAGCCGCGCCTGATACTGCCCGCAAAAGAGTCGCAATCATGAACCTGGAGCAGCAAAGGCATTCGTTCTATAACTGGGTGAATCTGCCGAAGGCGATGTGTACGAATCCTGAACGGGCTTTGATCCAGGGGGGACAAATTATGGGGATGACGGCTGATCTTCGCGGGTTGGAAGAGGCTCCGGTATTTAGCATTTCCTATTTCCCTGCCCAACTGGTGATTGTCCGTCTTGATATTGCCGAAGCTCTGCTGAGGGCGGGCATATATGGGCTGACTGTAAGACCAATTCAGATCACCGAAGGAGAAATGTAGATGGGAGTTACAGATACGATATTATCCAAAGATACGCTGAACAAGCTGCTCACCTCTCCCTGGAGGAGTGAAGATACATATGTAACGGCAGGAGCCTACATGCACTGTTCATTCGGAACACATGAGGAGGTGCTCAACAAGCTTGAGCCGAACGGGGTGTACATTAACGGGAAACCGATGCTGACGGTGGAGGATTGCGTACCTTCGACTTCGGAGCCGGGGACGATATACGGTATTCCCTATCAGAAAATGGGAAGGGAAATCGACGGGAACTTCTATTCTTTCGGTTTTTGCCGGAGTGAGCTGCATCCGATGAAACAGGCTGAACGTATAGCGGGCCCGTATTCCGATCCATCGTACATCATTGACCCCGATCCAACGGAGCCGACCTTTCAGCAAGCCATTTATCCGTGTGCGCCGCAAATCATGCCCACGGTATCGGCCGTATCGGCATCGGCGCCTGCGAAGGCTCCTTCTGCAGCCCAGGGGACGGCTCAACAAAGCGCATTAAGCATCATGCCTATGTTGGGCTCCTTGCTTGGCGCGTTGGCCGGAGCGAAGCTGCAGTGGACGAACGGAAGCCCCAATGTATCCATTCAGGGGGTACCTGCGCTCACCAGCAAGTCCTGCCTGTTCTGTGCGTGTGGCGGGCAGCTTCGTTTGTTGACCAATGGCATGGATCCGGCTCCCCCGGAATTCGCCGCCAGGTAGCCGCCCAGGGGGGAGATGTAGATAATGAATGTGATCTATCAGGGGGATGGATTTGAGCTGCAGTGGCCTTACCAGATCAAGGACCTCCGCAGCTTCCGGGTTGAGCGGACTTTTAATGCGCATGCACGATGCGTATTTACAGCCCGGATGAGTGAAGAGGAGGCCGAGCAGTGCCTTCTTCACAGCAGCTTCAACGACAGTCTGGTACTGCAAATGAGAACGGAATCCAGACCCGAGAGCTGGTTCGCCGGGGGGATTGCCAAAGTGGATATCCAGATGGAGGATGGAATTCCTCTGGTAGAAGTCCATGCGCTCTCACGGACTCACATCATGGATATGAAGCCGAAGAGCCGGTCGTACCAGAACAAGCACCTCACCTACACCGATGCGATTCGGCAGCTCGCCAAGGACTATCCCGGAGGGGATGCCCAGAACATGGCGACCCGTGACGAGGCATCGACTGGAGCCCTGCTGGTCCAATATGAAGAGACGGATTGGCAGTTCCTGAAGCGGCTGGCTTCCCGGGTCGGCACAGTTATTTTACCGGATGTCGCAATGGATGCTCCCCGTGTCTACTTCGGCGTGCCGGATTTATCCTGGGGCAAGGAACTGCATGCCCGTCGATACACGGTGATCAAGGACCGGGCGCTCTATCAGGAGTTCAAGGCCCTTGCGGAGGGCGAGGATGCTAACAAGCTCGTCGAATCCGATTTTGTAAGCTACCGGGTAACCAGCGAGCAGTATTTTCATGTCGGAGAAGACGTATCGTTCAAGAACCGGATATGGGTGGTCTCCGAGTCTGTCATCAGCTATGCCTCCGGCGGCTTGTTGCAGTACGAGTATCTGCTGGTCCAGCGCCAGAGCTTGCGCCGTAAATCCCGCCGCAACGATAAGCTTCAGGGCAGGTCTCTGGAAGGACGCGTAGTCAAACGGGCCAACAATATGGTGAAAGTGCACCTGGACATCGATGATCAACATGATGAGCAGGGCAATTGGTGGTTCCCGTATTCGGGGGAAGGCAACAATATTTTTCACTGTTTGCCGGATGAGGGGGCACGAATTAAGGTCTACTTCCCTAACGGCACGGAGAAGCAGGCAATCGCCATCAACTCCGTTCGTGGCGGCGGCGAGGAGATGAGGAGCCGGACCGTATTCCAGAAGCCCGCGACGAAGGTATTCGAAATGCCGGGCGAGGCCAGAATGCAGCTTGGCGAGGACGGGGTGCTGTTCGAGAAGGGAACGGTCCGTCTGCATCTGGATGAAGGGAATATTACCCTGAATGCCAGCGAGGATCTGCTCGTTGTCGCGGGCAACCAGATTGAAGCAGGCAGCGGAAGCGAGCAGGGGATTCTGGAAAGCTTCCGCATTCGCGCTGAGGAGCAGATCGTGCTTCAGACCAATACGGACCAGTATGTTGTACTGAACGGCAATCGGGTGGGAATTCAGAGCGCCCATGTCGATTTCCAGAAGGTCGAAGTGGACTTTATGGAGCTGCTGACCGAAAAAGAGCTGGAAGAGTTGTATCTGGATACGCTGGCTCAGGGAGAAATCATGAAACAGGAGATTGAATTGTCGTTACAATTAAAGGCGGCAGTTCAGTTAACGGATAGTCAACGAGCCGACATTCGCAGCAAGGTTGCCGAGGAGGCAAAGAACGATCCCGGTCTGGCAGAAAAGGCGCGGAACTGGATGAGCAGCAAATCGCCGGACGAACAGAAGACGATCTACCAGCAGAAATATGTGAAACCACCCGCAGTCGAGCCTGAGAAGAAGAGCAAAAAGGAGAAACAAGCGGAACTGGAAAAGGAGCAGCAGGCCTATGACCAGATGGACCGGGATCGAACGGCTATCTATGAGTGGCAGCAACGCTCGAAGCAAGTCATGGCACAAGGGGTAGCTGCCGGCAAGTCGCAGTCCGAAATTCAGGTAATGTTACCGGCTCCTCCGGTATTGGGCGGTCAGGGCTCATCCCATCAGGGGACCTCAAGCGGGAAACCTGGACTGATCGAGCGATTCGTAGAGTCCACCGGTATAAGGGATACGCTGCAGCAGATCAGCCCTTGGCTAGAACAAATGGAACTCGAATATATCATTCCGCAAAAACCAAATTATGTGAGCAAGCAAAGTCAAAAAACGGTATACTTATCCCGATACACATTCCAGGTTCTTATTATAGACCCGCAAATACTGGTTGCCGAATTTAACATTCTCTTTGGCGTAGTGGCTATCATTGCTGCGATTCCGACGCAGGGAGCCTCCCTGTATTTACTGGCCGTGGCCGATGCGGCCCTTGGAACGTCCATGATTATCGTGAACATGGAGAAGCTGTCGGATCTGAAGAACGGGAATGCGTATACCAATCCGAAGTTCCTGGGAATGGACCAGGAGCGGCTGGATCAGTTGGGAACCGCTCTGATGGTAGTGAACCTGTCTATGTTGGCCAAGCACGGGTTGTATAAGGCAGCGGACAAGCTGGCAAACAGCAAGACCATGTCGGCGATGGGTGATTCATGGGCAGCGTGGAAGAAGCAGGTTGAACATGAGCTGGGTACGGCGAGGGTGAAGCCTCTCAAGGGTAAAGGAGAAGCACCGCCACAGATTGAAGGTACGGCGAGGGTGAATCCTCTCAAGAGTAAAGGAGAGGTAGCGCCACGGACTGAGGGGATGGGGGAAGGTAAAAAAGGAGTTAGTGAAGAAAAACTCCCCCTTAATAATCTTGAACAAGCCGATCAATGGGGAAGCAAATATTATGATAGCTGGCTTGAATCATTAACTGTGAACGAAATAAAAGCTATTAATCAGTATACAGGGGATGATTATAGTAAAATAAATGCCTATCTGAGAGGATATAGCGATTCTTTAGATGGTGTAGAACTACAAGTGATTAAGGATATCGAAAGTGGACTGCGTAAAGCGAAAGTCCCACATGATATGCAAGTATATAGAGGAACAGATCTTAAACCCTTTGAAAATTTACTTGAAATAGATAAGAATGGGAAAATTGATTATAATTCACTAGTAGGGAAGATATTCAAAGATGATGCGTTTGTTAGTACTGCAATTGTAAAAGAGTCTTCATTTGATTTTATGACAGTCGCGTGGGATATAAATGTTCCAAAAGGAGCTAATGCCGCTTATATTGGAAAGATTAGTAACTATTCTGATGAAGCAGAGTTGCTTTTTAATGCTGGACAAAAAATGATAATAAAAAGTGTAAAAGTGGTGCGTGACGATAAACTACATGTTGTTTTAGATTTGATACTATAAAAGCAGGTGGAATAAATGACAGGTAAAAGAATGGTAGACAGATGGGAAGAGGATAATAAGATGTTTCATGCCCTCAATATAAAAAAACGAATACTCCCTACTATATATGGTGGTATTATTGGAGACTTAATGGGCGTACCTGTTGAATTTAGGCAAAGAGGTACATTTCACATACAAGATATAGTCGGATACGGCACATATAATCAACCTCCTGGAACATGGTCTGATGATACTTCGTTGACATTATGCTTGATAGAAAATTTAATGAATAAAGAAACTGTCGCAAATTTAATGGAGAAGTTTGTTAAATATCAAGATGAAGGATACTGGACTCCTTTTGGAAAAATGTTTGACATTGGTAGAACTACAGCTGAAGCAATAACTAGATTTAAAGAAGGGAATCTACCGAAAAATTGCGGCGGTCAGTATGAGAATGATAATGGCAATGGTGCCATTATGAGAATTTCACCATTGGCATTTATGTTATTTAATGAGTTTGATTTTATAAGAAAGACAGAAATAATTAAGCAATATACAGAAATTACTCATGCACATCCTCGTGCAATAGTAGGCTCCATTATTTACATTGAGTTTTTAATTAGGCTATATCATAATAATTCTTTTGAAAAGTCAATAAAAGAGATACATGAACTTTTCAACGAAAATTTCGGAGAAGAGCATGAGTATCGAAAGGAATTAAGATATTACAACAGAATTTTTAAAGAGAATTTTTTTGAAGTGCCGCAAGATGAAATTTTATCAGATGGATATGTTGTTCATACTTTAGAAGCAGCAATTTGGTGTTTAGGGAATACAACTTCATTCAAAGAAGCTGTATTAAAAGCAGTGAATCTAGGTGGAGATGCGGACACCGTGGCTTCGATAACGGGATCATTAGCGGGGATGTTTTATAAAATGGATGAAATTCCTGAGGAATGGTTGAGGAAAATAGTTAGAAAACAAGATATTGATGAATTGATAAAAAAATTCTATGAATTTTGTTCTATATAGATTGAACCATTGAACTTCCATACCAGAAGGTTTTAACCTATCTCTGTCGAATTTAGAAAGGATCTAGATGAGGCGGTGATTGGGACGCATAACAAGCAAGCGCTGGGAATGATTGAAGAATGAATGAGAGCGATGAAGGATCGCCGTATGTACGAGCGACTTCAAACAGTACGTTTACGATTAGTGGGTATGTCTGTACGCGAGATTGCCACGATTATCTGTCGTTCGGAGAAAACCATTCGCCTCTACATCCGCGCCTATGAAAAAGAAGGTTTGTCGGGTCCGGTCATGCGTTTCTCACCCGAGCGCTCCCCACGACTAACGAAAGAGAGCAAGACGCTTTAAAGCAAGTGATTGTGAATCAGGTGCCAGCGGACGTTGGATTCACTGCCAAATTCAATTGCAACTGATTGCAGACTACATTAAGCGTACGTATGGATATAGCTATTTACCGCGCGGCCTGTCGAAACGTAGGGGCCTGAGCTACATGAAACCGACGTATACGCTTGCCGCTGCAGACCCTGTTAAACAAGAACAGTTTGGGTCGAAGAAACGTTTCCGGATCTAAAAAGGGGTTGAAAATGGCGGAATTCGTCATCTTTTGTTTGAAGATGAAAGCATGATCCGTGCCCTCCAACTAACGTGGTTTGAGAAGGGGGAAACACGGGTGATTCGGACAACCGGTAAACATCGCGGCGTAAAGCTGCTCCCCACCGTCGATTATTGCACCGGAAAATTGTCTGGCATGAAGACGAAGAGTACACAGCAGAAACGTTTCTCAAATTCTCGAACAAAGTGCTTGAAGCGTATCCTTCGGGAACCATTACCATGATTCTGGATAACGCGCGAATCCATCACGCCAAGCTGCTCGAGTCGTTTCTGAAGGAAACAAGCGACTGACCTCTATCTTTCTTCCACCGTACAGTCCACAACTCAATATTGTGGAGGGACTCTGGAAGTGGATCAAAGCTGACGAAGTGAAAAACGTCTTCTATCACACTGTAGATGAGATACGGAAGAATGTCTGCTCTTTCATGAATGTAGTGTGTTGAACAACCTCAAGCAATCATTGACCGTCTCTGTGTGCGAATGGAGTCTGATGGCTTGTCACCCAACCAATATCGGCGAGTTGTATAACGATAAGAAAACCCTCAGTTCTGTTCAATTGAACTGAGGGAAATAGGCTAATGTTTTGTTTTTCCCCTGTCTGCTTGGCAGGGGCACTTCACTGACCGCTAGGGGGGCTTATTTGACGTTTACCTTTACACCATACCGCCCGCATCTTCAATAATTCTCATGGCTTTGTCAAAAGATTCCTCCTCCACTACAACAGTCAGCAAAATATCCCTTCCGGTGGGTCCGCCCTGCCCCCCGTCACTCATTCCGCTTGCCGATACATTTGTAGCAGCTAGAACGTTGGTGGAATCACCTCCGAGCGTGTCCCCGAAGGTCACGGAGGTTAAACTGCCCATGCTGCCAGTTAGATTCGGCGAACCGTATGAATCACTGGCTGGATACATGCTGAAACGATCAATTGACATGTCCACGACATGCAGCGCCTGCAGCTTTTTGGACACACTTTCGGCTTCTTCCGGACTTTTAAAATAGGCCAAAATATTTTTTTCTGCCATAACCTTCACCTGCCTGTGTTCATGGTCTGTTTTCTCAACCAGTAAAATAGGCTTTTCATGCCTTTCATTAGATTCTGCCTAACCCGGAATGAATATGCGCATACGTCGGGAAAAAGCAGCCGTCCGGGTTCAAAACCGGGACGAACCTCGATCCGGGCAACGCCGACTTGAATCTGAAGGGACTCGGTTGCTTCGATTCGGCCAGCGGCAGCAACTGGACGAAATGTAACAGGGGCTTGCTTTTCGGAGTAACCAGCCAATTCCCCAAAAGGAACCATCCAAACGGCAACAACCGGGCGAGGAGTTCGCATGCTATTTTCATTCCCAAAGGGGCAGTACTTTTTGAGGCAGGTTCAACACGAAAATATTGATTGAAGTTTCCGGAACAAACCTCTATTAAAATATGATTTATCTTTTTTAGCCTTCTTTCAGTCCAGAACCATAATTCCTCAAATCTCGTTATGAGGTTATGAATAGCACAATATTCATCGACCTTCCTCCGGCTAGGTAATTCAGGGAACAAGAAATCGAAGAAAATGTTTTCTGAGTTGGTAGTTGAAACCAAAAATTATTGTGTTACAATATCATGAGGTATTTTTTTAATCATTTCAGGCGGCCAAATAAAACAGCGAGAGGAACGTGGTGATTTGAAGACGATTCTACTGATTGTGGGAATTATTGCGGCGATTGTGATTTTACTTATCGTGGGTTTGGTTACAGCGAGCAAGCGAATGGAGAAAAAGAATAAAAAAGCGCGAGCAGAAATGGAGATGGCCAACTCGTTACCGAAGGAGAAACAGCATTTGCTTGCCTACGGCGCCAATCTCTCTCTGTATCGGTCTGAGTCGCCACGGATACTGCCGGTGAAGGTAGATCATGAAATTTTGAAAGAAGGCCTTTCTTCAGCCTGGGACGTTCGTAATCCGGAGGAGGCTGTACAAACCCTGGAATGGCTGCTTACGGAAGGGCATCGTGCGAAGTATGACCAGCTTCTTATGGCGTTGCAAGCAGGCCAGACTTTTACCGAGGAGGAAGTGGGGAAATCGCAGGAATGCTATGAGTCCGCCCAAGATGCGATGATGAAGAAGCTTTCCTTTGCGACATCCGATTTTGACCGGGTGAACACCATTGCTGCCTGGGATTTTGACCGCGCTGTAAATATTGCAAGATGGAGCTGCATACTTGGCTATCTCACCGAAGAACAGGCATGGGGGTATATCGAGAGAGCTGCTGATGCCGCCAGCCATACGTTCCAATCCTGGAAGGATTATTTTATTTCCTTTGCATTTGGCCGAGCCATTGCTTACGAGGGTGACATTTACGATATCCTTTGGAATGGCAAAGAATTGCTGACAGAACAGGACTCGATCTGGAATGAATTTAGCATTAAGCGCTCCGGAACAGGAAATGTTGCATTTGCCAAGGTCTGAGAGAGTGTCTGCTTGCTGTACATAAGACCCTCCAACCATGGGAGCCGTGTGGCCCCCGGGGTTAGATGCTGGTAGATTAGCAGATTGGCTTTTTCGAGCAATTGCTCCATCCCGATTTAAGCTTGTAGCGGCAACGTTTGCCAGCTACAGGCTTTTTCATGTTTCGAGTGAGAGGATCAAGCAAAAGAGATTCTACAAGCTAGTTCCACACGATTTTGTCTACTTCCGAGCGTGATCAATGTGAATATATCTAACACCCTCGTTTCTTTCATCAGCTGCCTTTTCGAGTGATCCAGATCTCTCCATGTCCGACTTATCCCATCAAGGCATTCATCTAAACGATAGCGCCTATATCACTCCTCTTTAGTCAACCCGATTCCATGTTTCATTACCACGACAAAGGTCAAAATTTTACCCGCACAAGGTCATAATCCATCCTTTGTTCTCTCTTGTCTGCCGCTTATGATGAAGTCAACAAATTATTAAGCTGAGGTGACATCCTAAGTGGAAGAGACAAAATCAAGTTATCAGCTCCCAAAGCAGCAAGCGGAGCGCGTAGGGAAGAAATTTTGGTCGCCGCGGAGAAAGGAAGCATTGGTTGGCTGGCTGTTTTTAATGCCGGAAATTGTGGGCATGTTGATGCTTAATGTATTTGCCCTTGGGTTTTCGTTGTATTTAAGTTTTACAGATTGGGATTTATTGTCTGGGGTATCAGGGATTAAATTCGCCGGTTTGCAAAACTACATTCATTTATTTCAAGACCCGACGATATGGAAGGCATTATACAACAACCTGGTGTATACGGTGTTAACCGTGCCATTGCCGATTGCGATTGCGCTTGTGCTGGCGGTTGTTATTCATAGTAAAGTCTACTTCAAAGATTACTTTAAGGTCGTATTCTTCATCCCTTACATTTCCTCGATTATCGCTGTGGCAGCCGTGTGGAGCATTTTATTCCACCCTTCGCTAGGCCCTGTCAATCAATTTCTAATGGATCTGGGTGTATCGAATCCCCCGAAATGGCTCGTTGATCCGAAAACATCACTCATCTCGGTCGCCATTATTAGTGCGTGGGCCGGGCTCGGTTATACGATTATTATTTACATGGCGGGACTGTCCAATATTTCCGAAGAATTGTATGAAGCGGCAGAAATTGATGGGGCGACGGGGATGAAGAAATTTTTCAATATCACGGTCCCGATGCTCCGGCCAACGACGTTTTTCTTGCTTATTACGATGCTAATCGGCTCATTTAAAGTGTTCGATATTATTTCGTACTTGACCGAAGGCGGCCCTGATAATTCATCAACGGTAATCGTATTCCGCATCTATCAAGAAGGTTTTGTCAACTACAATATGGGCTATGCATCTGCAATATCTTGGCTGTTATTTGCGATTATCGGTCTGATTACAGCGGCAACGTGGAAGATGCGTCAAGAAGAATCATTTTAATGGAAAGGGAGAGTAGGATGCTAACCTTACGCAATAAGATTTCTAAAATTACCGCTACCGTGTTCATGGGGATATTGTCCATTTTCTTTATCTTTCCGTTATTATGGATGGTATCGTCGGCATTCAAATTTGAAAAAGACGTGATGCGCTTTCCGATTGAGTGGATTCCATCTTCCATCAATGTTGTCAATAACTTCAAGGCCGTATGGATGGAAAGGGTACCGTTTGGTCAAATTTATATGAACTCTCTGAAAGTGGCGATTATCGTTACTTTACTTTCGCTGCTTATATCAACGATGGCAGCCTATTCATTTACGAAGCTGAAATTTCGCGGTCGAAACCTCGTATTTGCCATGTTGCTAGCAATGATGATTATTCCTGATCAAGCGACGCTCATTCCTCGCTTCATGCTTATTCGCTGGCTGGGATTATACGATACCCATGCGGCACTAATTTTGATGGGTATGTTTTCGATTTATTTTACATTCTTGTTGCGTCAATTTATGGCCGGCGTGAGTGATGAAATTTTGGAAGCGGCTAGAATTGACGGTGCAGGGCATCTGCGTACCTTCACTTCGATTATGCTTCCGCTCTGTCGTCCTGTCATAGCGACGGTGGCGATTATTAAGTTCATCTGGTCGTGGAATGATTATCAAAATCCGTTAATCTTCCTGCAATCGAAATCATTGTATACCGTTCCGCTAGGCATGACATTGTTCAGGGATGATTACACGACCAACGATGCGATTATGATGATGGCGGCATTGTCAGCGATTATTCCTCTGCTGATTGTGTTTATTGTTTTGCAGAAACAAGTTATCAGCGGGATTGCCCTTGGTGGCGTGAAAGGGTAAGCCAATACGGACACACGATCAATCCGTAGATATCTTTAGCGTCTTCTAATAGGTCAAAATCGTTATCGCACAAGCACAAAATTATACACGCAAGCAAGTTGCAAACGTTATATACTGGCTGCAAGCGCTAACAAGAAACTTTATTACAACAATACGATAATTAATTTTAGGAGGAAGCTGCACATGGCAAGTAAAAGAAAACGCTATTTTCTTATTTCCACATGCATACTGCTGGCATTCATGATGTTTACAAGCGCTTGTGGAAGCAAAGCTGCTGACGAATCAGCACAATCGAACGATTCTGCAGGTACGGGGGCGAAGGAAGTGACGCTCAAGTACTATAACTGGGATAATGAGGCCCAAGAAGGGGCTACAGACGCAATGCTGCGTGAGTTTGAAGCAGCCAACCCTGGCATTAAAGTTGAACATGTCGTGCTCGTCCCGGGTAATTCATTAGAAATGTTGAAGAAATTAGACTTTCTTATTTCGTCAGGAGATGAAGTTGACGTCGTTCAATTACCAAGTTCATCAGCAGTCGTGGAAAGAGCGGTTCGCAGCGCATTTATGCCACTCAATGAATTCTATGATAAAGAAGGTTTGAAAGCGGAAGATGAGTATTATGTAAATCCGCAAGTAGACGGCAAATATTACGGGATGCAATATACATCAGGTTATACCTATGTAATGCTCAATAAGGATGCGTTGGATGAAGCGGGACTGCCTGTTCCCAAATTCGGCTGGACATGGGATGACTATCGCGACTATGCGAAGAAGCTGACAAAAGGCGAAGGCGTAGATAAACGGTATGGGACATACTTCCATACATGGGAGTTGTATATGAATGCGCCAGCGCAAACGGTAATGAAAGATCCGTTCCGCTATGACGATGGCAGTACAATTCTGTCTGACCCAACCTATCCGTACTTTTTCCAACTGCGCAAAGACATGGAGAGTGTTGATAAGTCAGCGAAAACATACGCGGATGTATTAGCGGCTAAGCTTAACTATCGCAGTGAATTTTTCGGCGGGAGTGCTGCGATGATCATGTCAGGCAGCTTCACGATTCCTGATCCAGGCAATCTTGAACAGTACCCGCATGATTTTGTGACTGCTTTCGCGCCAGTTCCTTTGCCTCCGCAGAATGCTTTGCCTAAAGACTATGAGGGCGGTAAATACTTTGTTGGCGGTTCACAATTAGCAATGGGTGCAACAACGAAGCACAAGGAAGAGGCATATAAGCTGATGCGCTTTATGTCTACCGCAGATTCAACCAATAGACAAGAGTTTTCCGGTTGGAAGAAAGCAGATCAAACAGCACTTCTGGAGCGTATGATCGGTAAAAACACGGACAAGTACGATGTAGAGTCGTTAAAGTACACGCTGTTCGGCGACGATATTAAGTATTTGGATGCTTCCAAGGTGCTTACCGTTTCGAGTGCTGACTTAACAAAAGTTATTGCCGATGGCTTCAGCAAATTTATGCTTAGCAACGAGCCAATTGACAAAGTACAAGCATGGATGGTTGAAGAAGCAACGAAGATTATTAATGAGAAAGAGAATAAGTAACGATTAGTAAGTAACCTAATAAATAGCAATCCGCTGCAACAGGGCGTCTCTATCTTCCATGCTATAGAAAGAGTAAATAGTGGGAAGAGGGGCGCCTTTGCAGTCAGGTGCTGAGGGATGGAGGGAGGAGTGATGAAAAATGAAAAGGATACTGCGTTTGTTACTAATAGTTGCGATAGCAGTGACGTTGTTGCCTGTTGGCACAGGTGTGGCGATGTCATCGGATGCTGATAATTTAGTACCGAATGGTGATTTCGAAATGACAGCGGCGCCGAGCGGTACTTGGATTCAATATACGGATACGAATCCTGTACCTGTTCATTGGGACACGTGGATTCCAGCAGGTTCTGGCAAGCCCGCTAAAAAAACAGTAAATGTAACGGTCGACACCTCTGCTTATTATAGCGGCCGGCAATCGATGCTGATTGATGCTTCCCGCACAAGCCGCGTATCTATTCATGCCAAGGCGCCTGTTGAATCAGGGAAATCGTACCGCTTGCAAGTGTGGTATAAAACCGAAAATATTGCAGGCGGCAGCGGCGCTTATTTTCGCACTTCTGTGCTGAATGCTTCTAACACAAAATTAATAGATGGACCTGGTTCAACTAAGGTGTATGGTACGAACGGTTGGAGAATGCAGCAAGTCTTTATAACGGTGCCAGCTGGCGGTGCCAAATTTTTGGTCGAATTGTTTTTGGAAAATGGCACCGGCAAAGTGTGGTTTGATAACATTCGGCTGGAGGAGTATGACGGCATAACGATGTTGACGCTTGAACCGGCGGCAATGACGATGACGGTGGGGGAGACGAAGCCGCTTACCTTAACCCGCACTCCACAGGACTTACTATCTCCCAAAGTAATATGGAGCACTAGCGATGAGCATGTAGCTACGGTTGATAACGTTGGTAATGTAACCGCAGTTGCTGCGGGTGCGGCAACAGTCACTGCTGCAACAGATGACCAGATGATAAAGGCGCAAAGCAACATTGAGGTAGAATCCGCAGAAACAGCAGCTGCCTACAAAAAATTGCGTGAACGCTGGAAGCAGAAGTTAGTTGGAGCTGCAGACACTTCCCTCGCTGATGACCCCGTTATTCAGGCACTGGTAACTGAGATGGATAACCGTGTATCCAATGCCGCTAAGACGGGTTATCTCGATACACTTCGCGCTGATGATGGCAGCCGCCGATACTTATGGTCAGATCTTGTCGATAACGCCGATACGAAGGAGCAGCATGCCAACAATATAGTGAGTGAGTTTACGCGGATTAAAACGTTGGCAACCGCTTACAACACAGAATCCTCCCGTTTCTATCACAATCAAGAGTTGCGGGATGCAATTCTTGGCGCACTGGATTGGATGTACGCTAAGCGCTATAACGAGCGTCTATCCTACGGCAGCGCCAGCAGCTGGTGGGGATTTGAAATCGGTGCGCCGCAGCTGTTAAATGATTGTTTGATTCTTATGTATGATGAGTTGAACGATCAACAAATAGGCAACTTTATGCGGACAATTGATAAATATTGTCCGAACCCAACCAAGAGGGTGCAAAATAGCTCCGTTATCGAGACGGGCGGCAATTTGCTGGACAAAGCGTTTGTCGTCACTTTGCGCGGCGTAATTGGCAAAAATAGCGATAAAATTACGCAAGGACGGGATTCGATTGGTTCAGAATTTAACTATGTCACGAATGGCGATGGTGTCTATGAAGATGGTTCACTGGTGCAGCATGCGAATATCGCCTACACTGCTGGCTATGGCGCAGTGTGGCTCAGCCGCACGGCGGACATCACGTATTTGCTCAACAACTCACCATGGCCTGTGACCGACCCGCGTGTGGCTAACATTTATAAGTGGGTAAGTGATGCATTCGAACCGGTTATTTACAAAGGGCTGTACATGGATATGGTGAACGGCCGGGGGATTTCGAGAGACGGATCGGGTACGGCTCGCGGCACGATTGTAGCGTTAGCCATGTTAGCCGAGGGCGCGCCGCCGGAAATAAGCGCGAATATTCGCAGTATGGTGAAGGAATGGGTAAGCAAGGACACAACCTTTGATGATTACTATAAAGGCTTGCCGATTTATAGTGTGATGTTGCTGAAGCAAATAATGAACGATGATCGTGTTGCAGCGCGCGGCGAGTTAACGCGCAGTTATATGCTCAACGGTATGGCTCGTGTTGCGCATCATCGTCCGGACTACGCTTTTGGTCTCAGTATGTTCTCAGACCGCATCTCTGCCTTTGAAATGGGCAATAAAGAAAATTTAAAAGGTTGGGATACCGGTCTTGGCATGACCTATATCTATAACGAAGACTTATTGCAATATCGCGACGGATTTTGGGCAACGGTGAATAGTTTCCGCTTGCCAGGCACGACGACAGACGGCTCTGGAGAAGGAAAGATGCCGGGCGAATGGGCGTACTATTACAATACGAAAAGTCATGTTGGCGGTGCAACACTAGATCATTTGTATAGCGCAAGCGGCATGGATTTCTCATTAACGAAAGTAACGGGCAGTAATTTAAGCGGCAAGAAATCATGGTTTATGTTCGATGATGAAATTGTTGCCCTCGGTACAGCTATTCGTAAAACATCTGCCGCCACAAAAACGGTGGAAACGATTGTTGATAACCGCAAGTTGAATAGCAACGGTGATAACGCATTTTTGATTAACGGTGAACAGGTGCCTGCAGCATTGGATTACGCAGCGGAGATTAAGGATGTAAACTGGGCGCACCTGGCAGGCAATCGTGCGGGTTCTGGCGCGGATATGGGCTATTACTTCCCAACTGGGCCTACATTATATGTCGTACGTGAGGCCAGAACAGGCTCTTGGTATGACATTAACAACGGTCAATCGAAAGAGAAGCTGACGCGGAACTATGCTAGCATCGCCTTTGAACATGGGAATAATCCACAAGAAGCTAGTTACGAATATGTGTTGCTCCCGGGGAAGACTGCAGCACAAACACAAGCTTACAGTGAACAAGCAGCAATAGAAGTGCTGAGCAACACATCCACAGTACAGGCTGTTCGCCATAAGCAGCTTGGCATCACCGCTGTGAATTTCTGGAGTGCAGATACGGTGGAAAGCATCAGCGCTGCATCCGCTGCCACTGTCATCATGAAGGAAGACAGTGATGAACTGAAAATTGCGATATCCGATCCAACGCAACAGCAGAACACAGTGACGATTGAAGTCCGTCAGCCGGACTTGACACTGCTGACTGCAGGTACTGGGATGCAAGTTACACCGATAGAAGATGGAGTTAGCATTGAAGTCAACACTTCGGGATCGCTGGGTAAGACGCATACGGCAACATTCGTTCCCGGAAGTAACTGTCAATGAGAGATGGAGTGTTCATAAAGTGACGAATAGAAGTAACGTAATGAGTGCGGAGCAGGTTAAGGCTGCGGCGTTGGTGCGGCCGTCGGAGCGGCAGTTGGCGATACAAGAGATGGGGTTTTATGCTTTTGTGCATTTTTCAGTAAATACGTTCACGGACCAGGAATGGGGCAGCGGGCTGGAGCAGCCGGATATTTTTAATCCGACGCAGTTGGATGCCCGACAGTGGGTGCGCGCTTGTAAGGCTGCAGGGATGAAAGGGCTGATTCTGACTTGTAAGCATCACGACGGGTTTTGTTTGTGGCTGAGCGAGTATACAGAGCATTCGGTGAAGAATAGCCCGTGGAAAGACGGCAAGGGTGATGTCGTTCGTGAGGTGGCTGACGCTTGTCGTGAAGGCGGGTTGAAGTTCGGGATTTATTTATCACCTTGGGATCGTCATGAGGCTTGTTATGGGGATTCGCCAGCATATAATGAGTACTTTACCAATCAACTGCGCGAACTGTTGACAAGGTATGGGGATATTTTTTGTGTGTGGTTGGACGGGGCTTGCGGTGAAGGTCCTAACGGCAAGCGGCAAGTGTATGATTGGAATGGCTATTATGCCCTGATTCGTGAATTGCAGCCGGAGGCGTGTATTTCGGTTTGTGGACCGGATGTGCGCTGGTGCGGCAATGAGGCGGGGCATTGCCGCAAATCGGAGTGGAGCGTAGTGCCTGCGCAGCTGCAGGATAAGGAGAGAATTCAGGAAAATTCACAGCAGGAAGATAATGCCGAATTCGCCAAGCGTTTCACTTCAGAGGATGAAGACTTGGGCAGCCGCGACATTATCGCAAATGTATCGGAGCTTGTCTGGTACCCTGCGGAAGTGGATACGTCGATTCGTCCGGGATGGTTCTATCATGCGAGCCAAGATGATCAAGTCAAGTCGCTGGATGAGCTGCGGAAGGTGTACTATGGTTCGGTCGGAGGAAATGCCACGCTCTTGCTTAATATTCCTGCTGATACGCGCGGTCTGCTCCACGAGAATGATGTGCAGCGGTTAGAGGAGTTGGGGGCTTGGATTCGCCATACGTTTGAGACGAATGTGGCGCGCGATGCATCTGCTGCGGCTAGTGAAGCGATGGCTGGACATGAAGCGGCCAATGTACTGGATGGCAATCGAGATACATTTTGGGCTCCTGAGCAAGGCACAGAGGTGGCGAGTATCACTGTCGACTTAGGAACGGAGCGCACGTTCGACCATATCGTACTGCAGGAGTATCGCTATACGCAGAGGATTGAAAGTTTCAGCTTGGAGTATTGGCAAGCCGATACGGCTGCAACGACAGAGGCAAGCGCGGATATGCCTGCTGACAGAGGGACGTGGCAGCCAATTTTGAAGGGTACCATTATCGGTCACAAGCGAATTTGCCATTTTCCAGCCATAAGCAGCAGGCGCTTGCGTCTTCGAATCACGGGCTCGCGCTGGTGGCCAAACTTGTCGGCATTCGAAGTGTACAATAGCCAGGTTCAGGATGGTGAAGGTGAATGACGAATCGAAATTCTCATCCGGAAGTGGTCACCTTCGGGGAAAGTATGGCCCTATTGATCGCCGAGGGAGGAAAAGGTCTGGAATACGCATCGAATTTGACGCCATCCTTTGGCGGAGCGGAGACGAATGTAGCGATCGGTTTGTCAAGGCTTGGACATTCCGCAGGCTGGTGCGGCCGGCTTGGAGATGATCCGTTCGGGCAGCGGATTTATAAGACGGTGCGGGGAGAAGGCGTGGATGTTACACGCGCCTCGTTCACGGATGAAGCTCCGACAGGACTCATGATTCGAGAGAATGCGGCTGGAAGAAGCTCTGTTTATTATTACCGCAAGCAATCGGCGGCCAGTAAAATGACTCCGGAGCATTTGGATGAGGAATATATTGCTGGAGCAAAGATTTTGCATATTACCGGGATCACGCCTGCGTTAAGCCCATCCTGCGCGGAGACGGCGGCGGCAGCTATGGACATCGCGAAGCGGCACGGAGTCAAAGTGAGCTTCGATCCGAATTTGCGCTTAAAGCTATGGGATGTTAAAGCAGCCCAAAAGGTTCTTTTGCCATTGGCGCGAAAAGCGGATTATTTCTTGCCGGGATTAGATGAATTGAAACTGCTGTATGAGACGGAATCGGTGGATGAGATCGTTGCCAAGCTCGGTGAACTGTCCGCTGTAAGCATTATGAAAGGCGGCGAGGACAAAACCTATATTCTGGAGAACGGTAAACTGTCCGCGGTTCCTTACTATAAGGTTGATCATGCAGTCGATACGGTAGGAGCTGGAGATGGCTTCTGCGCCGGATTTCTAGCTGGTCTGCTGCGGGAATATAGTCTTGAGGAGGCGGTTCGTCTCGGTAATTTGATCGGCTCGCAGGTAATCCAGACGGTTGGTGATTGGGAAGGTCTCCCTAGTGCAGCGCAAATCGAGCGATTGCTTGCCGGTAAGATGCATGTTGAGCGATAAGGGTGATTTGGGAACGGAAATGAATGTCCGATGAAGTGAAATAGAGATGGGTGAGGAGAACGATATGAAGAAAATGCAGCTTATTCAGAAGATTGTGCAGGAAGGTGTCGTTGCCGTACTTCGCGGAGAGACGGCAGAAGAAGTTGTGGCCATGGCCGAGGAAGCGATACGCGGCGGAATTAAAGTGATAGAGATTACGATGACCGTTCCGTTGGCGTTGAAAGCGATTGAGAAACTAGCTCAAAAATATAAATGGAATTCATCGGATGAATCTGCTTATGCCATTATTGGCGCAGGGACCGTGCTGGATGCTGAAACGGCATGCGCGGCCATTCTCAGCGGCGCCCAATTCGTAGTGTCCCCTTTCCTTAGCGCCGAGACCGTCACCTTGTGTAACCGGTATCGGGTACCGGTTATGCCAGGAACAATGACCATCAAGGAAATGAATGAAGCGCTTGAGCTTGGAGCCGATATCGTCAAGCTGTTCCCAGGCAACCTGTATGAGCCATCCATAATCAAGGCGATCAAAGGCCCCTTGCCGCAGGCTAACATTATGCCAACCGGCGGTGTGTCGTTGGATAACCTTGGCGAATGGATAAAAGCCGGAGCGGCAGCGGTAGGGATCGGCTCCGATTTGACGAATGAAGCCGTAAAGAACAAAGATTTATCGTTGATTCGGAAGAAAGCTGCCGCTTATGTACATGCCTATCGCCAGGCAAAAGAAATATAATTTATAAAGAGCAAGTTCTGAGGCCATATATGCCTTGCTGCTTGCTCTTTTCTCTATATCTGCGAGCGATTACACAGGATTTTTATAGAAATGAGGGTAGCTTAATGAAGCATATGAGCAGCTATTATTTGCTTGAGCGGACAGCGGCCAGCAAATGGACGGAAGCGTTTCCGATCGGTAACGGGCGCTTAGGGGGAGTTGTATATGGTGGCATACAGCGCGAGCAGATTCAATTGAATGAAGATTCGATGTGGTATGGCGGTGCAAGGGATAACGATAACAGAGGCGCGCAAGCGGCGTTGCCGGAAATTAAAAACTTGTTGCTTCAGGGTAACGTGCGCAAGGCAGAAAAGTTAGTGTTAAAGCATATGACGAACGTACCGCAATATTTCAACCCCTATCAGACATTAGGCAACTTGTTTTTGGATTTTGAGACGAATCTAGAAGTTCATGCAATCCATCATTATTGTCGTGAGTTAGATTTGGATAATGCTTTGGTTCAGGTGAATTATGAAGCGGGACGGCAAGATAAGGAAGGAAGAACGGCAACGAAGGCAACGGGTGAAGTTCTGCAAGATGCAATTCAGTACAGCCGCGAGATATTTTCTAGTGCCGCCGATCAAGTGCTGGTCATCCGGTTGACAACGACCGATGCCGCAGGTTTAACCTTTGCAGCTAAAATCGACCGTAGACCATTCACCGGTGAAATGGTTCAGACAGAGGATAGACAGGCTATTGCCATGCAAGGACAATTAGGAGCAGATGGCGTACGTTATGCCGTTGTGTTGCGGGCCGCAGTTGAGGGCGGACAGTGTCAGACGGCGGGCAATTATCTTGATATTCGCCAAGCTCGTGCCGTCACGCTTATTGTAGCGGCGCAGACTTCATTTCGCTGTGCTGATGCTTACGCTGTTGCTTGGCAACAAGCGAAACAGGCAGCTATCGTGCCCTATGAGACATTGAAGCAGCGGCACTTGGATGATTATAAGCCGCTGTTTACCCGTGTGACGCTGGATTTGGAAGGGGAGGAAGGAAGAAGAACGGAGCCGCAACAGCAGATTCCTGAACCGCAATGCTTGTCCACGTCGCAGCGGCTGGAACGATACCGGCAAGGCGCAGCTGACAATGGGCTGGAGGCTCTGTTTTACCAGTACGGGCGTTATTTACTGCTTGCCAGCTCCAGACCGGGAACTCTGCCAGCCAACTTGCAAGGGATTTGGAACGATAGCTATACTCCGCCATGGGAATCGGACTATCATCTAAACATTAACTTGCAAATGAACTACTGGCTCGCCGAGACGGGGAACTTGCCGGAATGTCACATGCCGCTATTTGACTTTATTGAACGCTTAGTCATCAATGGACGCCGCACAGCGCGCAACATTTATGGCGCGCGCGGATTTCTTGCCCACACGAGCAGCAATCTGTGGGCGGATACAGGCATTTACGGTGAATATGTAAGCGCCAATATGTGGCCGATGGGCGGCGCATGGATTGCGCTGCATATGTGGGAGCATTATTGTTATAACGGCTCGCTTTCGTTCTTGCGCGAACGTGCGTATCCCGTGTTGAAAGAAGCGTCGTTATTTTTCTTAGACTTCTTAATGGAGTTGCCCTCAGGACAGCTGGTGACCGTACCATCCCTATCACCAGAAAACTCGTATCGCAGTGAACAGGGAGAAGTCGGGGCGCTATGCTATGGACCGTCGATGGACTCGCAAATTTTGCATGCGTTGTTTACGGCATGTATCCGTGCTGGCGAGCTGTTGCAACGGGATGCGGAAGGGCAGATGGAACAGGGGTTCCCAGAGGACAAACATTTGTTGGCACAGTGGAAGCAAGTGCGCAGTAAGCTGCCACAGCCGCAAATCGGCCGCCACGGTCAAATTATGGAGTGGGCGGTTGATTATGATGAAGTAGAGCCGGGTCATCGCCATATTTCTCACCTCTTTGCTTTGCACCCAGGGGAACAGATCATTCCTCATCGCAGCCCTGAACTTGGACAAGCGGCGAAGTTCACGTTGCAGCGGCGCCTGGCCCATGGCGGAGGACATACGGGTTGGAGCCAAGCGTGGATTGCCAACTTCTGGGCAAGGCTGGATGAAGGAGAGCAGGCACATCAGGGTTTACGCAATCTATTAAGCAAAGCGGTACATCCGAACTTTCGGCGACCATCCTCCATTCCAGATTGATGCCAACTTTGGTGGAGCGGCAGCAATGCAAGAGATGCTATTGCAGTCGCACGGGGATGAAATCCGGCTGCTGCCGGCTCTTCCGCTTGCGTGGCGGCAGGGTCATGTTACCGGCTTGCGTGCCCGCGGTGGGTTTACCATTGATATGGCTTGGCAGGAAGGCAAGCTGCAACAGGCGCAGATAACGTCTGCGCTTGGTAAGCCTTGTGTCATTTATAGTACGGTTCCGCTTACTTTTCGTACTGGGAAGCCATCAATGGCAATGGCCGTGGCCGTAACACAGCCCGCGCCCCATACGTATCGGCTGGATATCCCGCTTGGAGCTACGGTTATAGTCAGTGTAGCGTAGATCACTCTTGCGTTAGTATACACAAGAAGGAAACAGGAAAGCCGAATCGGCAAAAAAGTCAAAATTGTTCACGATCGAGCAAAATAATTAGCTTACTATTGTTGGGTGCATTCACTATGATGGTTGTATATTCAATATCGAATGATGGGATTGTTCATGGTGATGATTCCAAGTCTATGAAATCGGGAGGACTAGAAAAATGCAAACTATGGAGACGCGCTACGCGTATGCGCCGCAATCGATCGCACGCATGACAACGGAAGAATTGCGCAAGGAGTTTTTAGTGGAGCAGGTGTTTGTTCCCGGTGAAATTCGCTTGACTTACTCGCATAATGACCGTTTGATTTTTGGTGGCGTAACGCCTGCGAAAGAGCCGTTGGAGATTAAGCTTAGTAAAGATTTGGGTGTTGAGTATTTTCTGGAGCGTCGTGAACTCGGTGTCATTAATATCGGCGGTCCTGGATTTATTACGATAGATGGTGTACGTGAATCGATGAACAATCAGGATGGCTATTATATCGGAAAAGAGACGAAAGAAGTGCTGTTTGCTAGTGCGGATGCCAGTAATCCAGCGAAATTTTATATTGCTTCCAGTCCGGCTCATCACAAATATCCGAATGTGCGTATTGCCATTGATAATATTAAGCCAATGGAGACAGGTGCTGATAACACACTGAATAAGCGCAAAATTTATCAGTACATTCATCCGAATGTGTGTCAGTCATGTCAGTTGCAAATGGGCTATACGCACCTGGAAGAAGGCAGCGCTTGGAATACGATGCCATGCCACACGCATGAGCGGCGCATGGAAGCGTATGTATATTTCGATTTGGAAGGGGACAACAAAGTATTTCATTTCATGGGCACGCCGGATGAGACGAAGCATCTCGTTGTCGGCAATGAGCAAGCGATTATCAGTCCAAGCTGGTCCATTCACACCGGCGTCGGCACTAGCAACTATACGTTTATTTGGGCAATGTGCGGCGAGAATATCACGTACACCGATATGGATATGGTCGCTATGGACGATCTCAAGTAGACAGAGGCGTAGATATGGCATAGAGAGGGGAGCAGTAAGATGTCACAATTTTCGGTAGATCGTTTCCGTCTTGATGGCAAGGTAGCTCTCGTTACTGGTGCGGTGTACGGGATCGGATTTGAATTGGCATGCGCTATGGCGCGTGCGGGTGCAACAGTTGTATTTAATGATCGCAAGCCAGAAGGCGTAGAGCGCGGTATCGCTGCTTATAAGGAACAGGGAATTGAGGCACGCGGATATGTATGCGACGTGACCGACGAGCCCGGTGTGCAGGCGATGGTGCAGCAGATTGAAGCGGAAGTTGGAGTCATTGATATTCTTGTCAACAATGCTGGCATTATTAAGCGGATTCCTATGACAGAAATGAGTGCGGAGGAGTTCCGTGAAGTGATTGATATTGACTTGAACGGGCCATTTATTGTCTCCAAAGCGGTGATTCCAGGGATGATGAACAAAGGCGGCGGCAAAATTATTAATATTTGCTCGATGATGAGCGAATTAGGGCGGGAGGCGGTGTCTGCTTATGCTGCGGCCAAAGGCGGTCTGAAGATGCTAACCCGCAATATCGCTTCTGAATATGGCAAATATAACATCCAATGCAATGGTATCGGACCCGGCTACATTGCAACGCCCCAAACAGCGCCGTTGCGTGAACGTCAAGCTGATGGCAGCCGCCATCCTTTTGATTCGTTTATTCTTGCCAAGACACCTGCGGAGCGTTGGGGCGAAACGGAGGATTTGGCAGGTCCTGCGGTATTCTTGGCTTCACCAGCCAGCGACTTTGTCAATGGGCATATTTTATATGTTGACGGCGGGATTCTTGCCTATATTGGCAAGCAGCCTTAATTTCGAATAGCAAGACCCAAATAAAGACTAACAGGAGCATGCAGCTGTTAGTCTTTTGTGCTAGGGGAGCAATGAGGTTTGTTGTACTGTGAAACGAAATAGAGGGAGGGAGAATAATCGTGATCGAGGAAATGCGCAGAATTCAGTGGAATCATCGTGACGATATAGCGGCAGCACTACTGACGTTAGTGAAGCCGCTAAGGCCGCGGTTAGCGGAACAGCCTGGACACTTGGCATTAGGAACCCACGGCACGGTCTATACCGCAAGCCGCCGGGATGCCGAAGGATTTTTAAGAATATTGTGGGGATTGGGACCTTTTCTCGTCCATTATGATGACGAGCAGCTTCGGCTGCAATGGATGCAAGGACTTGCGGCGGGCTGCAACCCGGACAGCGAGCATTATTATGGCAAGACGATGGACGGAGATCAGCTGCTGGTCGAGATGGCATCTGTCGCTGCTGCCCTGCTGCTTGCACCGCACAAAACTTGGGATGTTCTATCCGAGACGGACCAGCAGCATGTGGCAGACTGGTTATGGCAAATTAATGAACGCCGTTTGCCACCGAATAACTGGCACTTCTTTCGCATCTTAGTGAATGTGGCACTGAAACGGCTAGGCAAGACTTATTCTCAGGAGATGATTGAGCAAGATTTTGCCCTGATTGAATCGTGCTATGTCGGCGATGGCTGGTATTTTGACGGGGTGGATCAGCAGTTTGATTATTACATCCCATGGGCGTTTCATTACTATAGCTTAATCTACGTTACGTTTATGGCGGATGAAGACCCGGAGCGGGCAGCCAGGTTGAAGGAGCGGGCCATTCTTTTTGCGCGCAGCTATCAGTATTGGTTCGATAGCAAGGGAGAGGCGGTTCCTTTCGGCCGCAGTCTAGCATATCGCTTTGCGCAAGCAAGCTTCTGGAGCGCGCTTGTGCTGGCCGATGTTGAAGCGCTGCCATGGGGCGTCATTAAAGGTTTGTATGCGCGCAATATGCGAAGCTGGATGAACCATCCTATTTTTACGGCAGATGGCGTGCTAAGCGTAGGCTATCATTATCAGAACTTGGTGATGGGCGAGGGCTATAACGGAGCGGGTTCCCCGTATTGGGCGTTCAAAAGCTTCCTATTGCTTGCGGTTTCGGATGACCATCCTTATTGGCAGGCAGAGGAAGTAGAGCAAAAGGTAGCGCCGGGCCGATTGTCGCTGCCGAGCATGAAGGCGATGATTGAACATACGCATGAGTCCCGGCATGTGCTTATGTATCCGGCAGGTCAATTTATTGGCTATCAGAACCATGCTTGCGCCAAGTACTCTAAATTTGCCTACTCGACTGTGTTTGGCTTTAGTGTGCCGCGCAGTAATTATTACTACTACGAAGGCGCTTTTGACAGTGTGCTTGCCGTTAGCGAGGATGGCGTGCATTATCGGGATAAGCCGCTGGATACGAGCTATGAGCTGCATGAAGATCGGCTTGTACATAACTGGCAGCCTCAAGCCGGAGTGACAATTCGCAGCACGATTGTCCCTTGCGGCGACAGCCATGTACGCATTCACGAGTTGGAAACCAGCCGCGCCTTAATTGCCTATGATGCCAGTTTCTCAGCGCCGTTCGCCACGGTTAGCAGCGACGGCACAGCCGTAGCCGAGACAAGCTGGGCGAGTTACGATTCGCCTGTCGGAACCACCATCGCCAAGGCGGTTACCGGATTCACGCAAGCGGAGATGATTCGAACAGAGCCTAACACCAATCTATTCTATGAGCGGACATTGATGCCTGCACTGCGTGCTGAACTTCAGCCAGGCACCCATGTATTAGTAAGTGTGATGGCAGGGGTTCCGGCTGGTTGCGTGTCGCAGTTGCCTGAGGTGAAGCTGACAGAAGATCGGGTAATTGTGCACCATAACGAGCAAACGATAACGGTGAAACTTAAATAGAAGGAAAACGAATCAAATGAAAAGGTAAAAATTGTTCACATATCAACAAAATAAACGCTTACATGATGTGAGATGTATCCGCTATCATAGAGTTGGCGTTGAGTTATTCTGAGAGAGGACTGAACTGCAGATGTCTACAGAGGGAATGCAAACAACGGTAATGCAAGCAAATCAACTTTACACCCAAGCAATTGAGGACATTCTGGCAAAAACGCTAAGGAATATTGAGAGGTTTGGAACTCAGTTTCCGCATGTCAGCCTGAATGGGAAATATCAACTGAATGATAACAACGACTGGACCAATGGCTTCTGGTCGGGAATATTGTGGTTATGCTATGAATATTCACAAGATGAACGCTATCGGCAGGCAGCAGAAGCTGCGGTGGCTAGTTTTCGTCAGCGGTTAGAGCAAAAAGTGGTATTGGATCATCATGATATTGGATTCCTGTATAGCTTATCTGCCAAAGCGCAGTGGATCATTACAGGCGATGATCGCGCTCGCGAGCTGGCATTGGCTGCAGCTGATCATTTCATAAAACGTTGGCGAAACACGAGCGATGGCAGCGGCTATATTCAAGCTTGGGGAGCGCAAGATAACGAGCAAGAAGCGGGCAGAATCATTATCGATTGCTTGCTTAATTTACCTTTGCTGTATTGGGCAAGCGAGCTAACGGGCGATCCGAAGTACCGGGAAATTGCAGAAATCCAAGCAGAGAAAACGCGGCGCTATCTCGTTAGAGGCGATGATAGCTCGTATCATACTTTCTTCTTTGATGCCAAGACGGGCGTTCCAATCGGCGGCGCCACTCATCAAGGCTATAGCAACGGTTCGACGTGGACGCGGGGGCAAGCTTGGGGCGTATATGGCTTTGCACTATCCTACCGTTATACGGGAAATGCGGCATTTTTGGAGACTTCTAGGCGTATGGCGCGCTACTTCCTGGAGCACTTGCCTGAGGACAGTGTTGCTTATTGGGATTTCAATGCGCCTGTAACTGCCGATACGTACCGCGATAGTTCAGCTTCTGCGATTGTAGCTGCCGGCCTGGCGGAGCTTCTCTCCCATATGGACGATGCTGACCCCGATCGTCCTTATTTCGAGAAGAAGCTGGCCGCCAGTATGGAATCGCTGATTAACAACTATGCTACGATTGGCGACGATGCAGCGGAAGGATTGCTTAAGCATGGCTCGTATTATGTCCATGGCGGTTTGTCCCCTGATGATTATATGATTTGGGGCGATTATTACTACTTGGAAGCGCTAATGCGTCTTGTACGCGGTCTTCCCGGCTATTGGTATGAGCGTAAATAGAAATAGATGATAAAGTCGATGATTTGGCCTGAACAGCAATAGACATTATGAAGGCAGGGAAGTGACGTTAACCTCATGTTCCATTTAACTTACTATAAACGAATGTTACTTTCCTTCATGTTATTTATTATCGTGCCGATGGTTGCTGTATCTCTGCATTCTTTTTATTTAATTAAGGAATCGATGCTGGATAAGCTGCATGCAACGAACGAAAACATGTTGAACGTCATCGGTGCAGAATTTAGCAAAACGATCGATGATGCTACGTTTGCCTCCCATTATATTGTAAACGATACAGGCTTCAAAGCTAGCTTGCGTCAATTCGCGGATGTGAAGCAGTTAAATAGTTTTGCTGATTATGAGAATTTCTCAGAAATCAAAGCTGTTTTTTCGCTTATCAATTCGAAAACGTTGAATCGGCAGACGCACATGTACTTCATTAACCGCCAGCAGTTTATTATCCCTTCAGGAGATGATGAACCGGCTAAATTATTGCCGCATTTACCTCAATTGTACAGCAAAATTAATTTCCAACAGCCAGAACGGCTGCAGTGGCTAGGACTGCTCGAAGACGAAGGAGAGAGTAAATATTATATTGCTCGTGTCATCTACGATCATGCCAGTAAAGAGTATATGGCCGTGCTGTTGATAGGAATTGAGCAGTCTTATTTCGAAAATGCATTAAAATCGGTCAAGTCATGGGACGTTGCTCTCTTGGATGATCAGGGTGACCGGATTGCCGGCTCCGCACAATTGCTTGCATCCGCTGCGCATAAGACGGACGATCGTATGCGTTCGGAAGTCGTGCTGAGCAAAAACGGATGGAAGCTTGTGTATGAGATGAGCAACAACACGTTTAGAGGTATCCTTTCAAGGACACTTTATATCGGTTTTGCCGAAGTCATGCTTTTTGTCGTGATATTCTCTTTGTTTGCCCTGATGATCTCAAAACGATTGCATCGTCCGATTGAGCAATTACAGCAGGTGGCAAGACAATTTGGCAACGGCAAACTGGATGTCAGGCTGCAAGTGAAGGGAAAGGATGAGCTGGCGGCGGTTAGCAAGACGATTAACTTGATGCTGGATCGGCTGCAACAGTCCATTAAGGAGATGGAACGGCAACAGGAGCAGAGACGTGTGATGGAACTGGAGGCGCTGTTCATGCAAATTCGTCCCCACTTTCTGTTGAATACACTCAACTCAATCAAGTGCAGCTTGATGCTGCAGGATGATCGGCTGCATAGCGGCATGATTGACTCTTTAATGAGCTTGCTGCGTGCCTATATGAAATTCAATGAACTGGCCACACTGCAAGAAGAATGTGAGTTAATGGCTCACTACATTGATATTATGCAAATGCGCAGTGATATTCCAATCCAACTGCAAGTCGATGTAGAGCCGCAATTGCAGTTGCTTCAATTTCCAAAGTTATTACTGCAACCGATAGTTGAAAATGCAATTATACATGGCTTCGTAGACACGGACGCAGATATAGAGGGCAATGAGACTAGGCGCCAGCAATCTCAAATTTGGATCTCCGTCTATCATGACGCAGATACCATCGTCATTGAGGTTGCCGACAATGGAGCGGGTATGGATGAGTCCCTGTTGCATCGGCTGAATGAAAGGGTGTTACGTTGCCGTGATGAACCCGATCCTGGGTATAAGCGGGTCGGATTGGTTAATGTTGCCCAACGCTTGCAACTATCTTTCGGCTCAGAGGCTGCCCTTTCTTTTGCTCATAATAAGTATGGGGGTATAACGGCACGGATGCAGATTCCAGCGACATCAAGCGGGGTGACAACAAGTGATATACACAGTGATGCTTATTGATGATGATGTGCCAATGCTCAAATTATTGCAGCAAATGATTGATTGGGAACAATTACAGCTGAAAGTGGTAGCTGCCACCTATTCCAGCGTAAAAGCAGTACACCTGTTTCAGCAGACCGTTCCAGATATTGTGATAACCGATATTGGCTTGCCGCAGACGAATGGAATTGAGTTAGCAGAACAGTTTCGCCACATCAAACCTGAGGTGCGCGTCATTTTCTTAACCTGTCATGAAGACTTCAACTACGCGAGACAGGCGCTTAAGCTTCATGCCGACGATTATTTAATTAAAGATCAGTTAACGGCAGAGCAGTTGCAACAAAGCTTGTCGAAGTCGCTATGCTCACTCAAAAAGCAATCTTCGTCGGTAAGTGTACAACCTTCAAGCTACAATCGACAGTTATTCAAACAAGGCTTATTACAGAGTGTCCTTGATCGAACGAATGTTGACGAGATCCTTAAATATGCTGCCGGCATTGGAATAAGGTGGAACTGTCCTTGGTGTATGCTCAGTCTTGTGCATGTACAATATGCTAGCTACGATGAGCATTACTCACAGCAATCGTTATCGTTAATTTGCTATGCCATCTACAATATTGCGGAAGAGCTGGCGCGCGAGTATGAAGGGATCACGCCATTTTTGCAGCAACAGCATCTTGTCATTGTGTATAACTATCACGATAATTTAGCCGCGAACAACGTGCTGCACTTCAACGGCTATTTGCAAAAATTGAAAGCGCGAGTTGCGCAATATATGAAATTACGGCTGGTAAGCGTCACGGTTAGTGATAAGTTGCAGCTTAAGCAACTGGGCACGTGTTATCACTCCTTATTACGCCATAAATATGAGTTTTATGTTGAGGAGTCGATGCTGATTGACCGGCAGCAGGCGATGAGACCAACATGGCTGCAATTGCCTTCAGGGGAGTTGGACAACTATAAAGATGAACTGAAGCAGGCACTGGCTATTCATGATATTGATGGTATACGGCGTATTATTAGGGATATGAAGCATCATTTTCAAGCGAGAATGATTGAGCCTGCTTCATTCATGCATGAGCTGCAAGCTTGCTTACGCGAGCTGACGATTGCCGCTTCGGTCAGACTCGATGAAGCGATCTACGATTATATGGAGCAGTCGCGCACCCTTGATGATGTGCTTGCATTAGCGGAACGTCCGTTAACAGCGATGGCTATGCCTAGCGAAAAACAGGGGAGACAAGGGCGGGGCCAACTAGCTGGCGGCTATGAACCTAAGTTACAGCAAATTCAACATTATATCGAAGAAAACTTAGCCGAGAGCATTACTTCCATTGATATCGCGCGCCATCTGTTTTTGAATCCAAGTTACTTCTCACGCTATTTCAAACGCTTGACGGGCAGCAACTTCACTGATTATGTACATCAGTTTAAAATGAACATTGCTTCGCAAATGTTGAAAACATCCGGGCATACGCTGGAACAGATAGCCCTGGCACTAGGTTACTCCGACCGGACCTATTTCTCTAAAGTGTTCAAGAAGTATATGGGCGTAACGCCGAGCGAGTATAAGAATGAATGTTCGTAGATCTTTCAAAAAATAGATGAGGAAAGAGATGATCATCTGATGACATTACAAACGCAGCTCACGATTGAAGTTCACGATGTGAATGGTACCGTATTGGCAACCGCTTCTGATCAGGGACAAGCCCAGCTTGTATATTATCAACCCTATCAAGAGGGTGACCGCATTGTTGTGAAGAGCGAGCATCCCAATCAATATGTAATGTTGCAGCTTGATGATACGATGCCGGCAACGTTCGTATATTTAGCGACAACGAGCTATCGGCTTATCATTCCATTTGGAGAGAAGAAAATTTCCTATAATCCGAAATCATACAGTGGCGATATCCATGCGCTTAGCGTGCGTCTAGCGACTGCAGCGGAAATCTCCAGCTACAAAAATGTAGCTCTTAATCCGTTCGACCAACATGAGAATGACAGTTGTTATCCGCATGCGGTTGCGAATGTGGAGACACGCGGCGAGTCTGTGTTTGCTGCCCGCAATGCCATTAATGGCAATTGCTTTAATGCGGGTCACGGGGCATGGCCATTTGAGTCGTGGGGCATTAACCAGCAAGATGACGCTGAAATGAGCGTGCAATTTGGGCGCACGGTAGAAATTGACTGCATCGCTCTTACGTTGCGGGCAGACTTTCCTCACGATAACTATTGGGAGCAAGCAACCGTCTGCTTCTCTAATGGGGATTGTGAGACGCTTCATCTAACGAAAACGAATGCAAAGCAGGTCATTAAGCTGACGCCGCGCCGGGTAGAGTCGCTGACATTAAAGAACTTAATCAAGTCGGCTGACCCGTCGCCGTTCCCTGCCCTAACGCAAATTGAAGTTTATGGCTATGAAGTAAAGTGAGCGAAGAAAAGATATAGAACGCAGCCTGTCGCGAGCCGGGAGTTCTATATCTTTTTTTATGCATCAATCATTTTTTATTATCATTTAACGTGAATCAATTTCATAAATCGAAAGTCTTGCTATGACTGGGTTTTTAAGGTACAGAAAAAGGAGTACCTCCCCAAATCTCGAATAAGTAAAGTATCCACACAATACCCAAAGAGATGAGGCGAACTCCCTATGCCCTATATTCGACATGAGAGCTTATTTACCCTGCAAGAGCTTTATGAGATGGAACAAAAAGATCGTTTTCGTGAGATTTTTTCTACAATCGACATCACTCCGATCTTGCGTTTGGTCAGGAAAACATCTTTTTATGGTGCCCCCATTGAAGTGAATTATAGGGCGATGGTCTATTCCTTGATTGTTAGAATCGTTGAACGTATTCCTACGATTAAAGATTTAATAAAGAGACTTCAACATGACATCTTATTCCGCATGGATTGTGGCTTTATGCTTTCAGAAGCGATTCCTTCGGCCTCTTCCTATTCCCGGTTGGTGCGCAAGATGAGCCAAAGCCATGCACTGGAGGACATGCAAGAGCAGTTACTCGAACAAGCCATGGCAGAAGGATTCATTACAGACGATACGGTTGCAATCGATGCGACCCATATCGAAGCTCGGGATCAGGCACCTGCGAAGCAAGAAAAGGAAAAACCTGAGCCAAAAAAGCGTGGGCGAAAAACAAAAGCCGAACGTGAAGCTTGGCTCAAACAAAAGCAAGAAGAAGAGGAACAAAAACCAATCTTCGAAAAAGAAATTGCCGCTCAATTAAATGAATCATTCCATGTTTTGCGAGATCAAATGCCTCTTGATCCGCAGTGGGGAGTCAAGAAAAATAGTGATGGAAAAAATGTCTTTTGGTATGGCTATAAAGGTCATCTTGCCATTGGAACGCAGAGTCAGTATATCCTCGGAGCCTTGCTCTCTTCCGGAAGCTTGAATGACGGTAAAGCGGCCATTCCACTCCTAAAAGGGGTTGCTTCACAGCATCCGAATTTCAGTTTCAAGTACGCAACCATGGATGCTGGATACGATTATGAACCTATATACAAGCAAGTTCGAGAAGCAGAGGCACATGCTGTAATTGCGTATAACCGTCGCCGAGAACCAGAACACGACGGATTTGACGAACACTTCGCCCCAACCTGTGTAAGGGAGCATTCTTATCGTTATGACAGCTACGATTCAAAATATGGAACACTCAAATATGTTCGACCGAAAGAATGCGAAAGCTGTCCATTGGCGCATGATTCACTTTGCCAGAAAGTCTATAAAATGAAGATAACAACTGATCTTAGAAAATATACCGCCCCGGCCAGAGGCTCAAAGCATTGGAAAGAAATCGCTAAGAGACGTTCTGCAGTCGAAAGAGTGAATGCTTACTTGAAGGAATTCTTCCAATTGAACAATGTGAGACACCGAACGGGTCAAAAAGCTAAGGTTCATTTTAACTTGGTTACTTTGGTTTACAATTGTATAAAATTAGCATGTGATCGTTTAAATCGTCAATTCCAAGAGCAAGCTGCATAATTTTCAAAAAAGGAAATACTTTAATTCGGTTAATCTACAGTTTTGTAATTATGCATTATGAAATTGATTCAACGTATATATGTTTTTTCAGCCATTGTCTGAAATACTGCAACTGTTCCTCCGTATGGAAATAGTGTTCTCCATTCTCCATTACTTGCAAATTACAGTTAAAACATTGAGTAAATTCAGATACAACGTCAAATTCACATACGTTATCTTCTGAACCATAGAGAATGGAAGTTGAAATATTCCAAGCAACAATAGGATGTTCTTTCACATAACAGTAGTAATCCCAATAGAGAGTTTGTCCAATAGGGGTAGAAATTTCTTTCTCTATTTTTAGTCTGCTCTCACTTACGTTAAACCATGTCATCATATTATTTATGATGCGTTCCATATTTACCACAGGAGAGAGAAACAAGCACTGCTTCAACGGCTCATGGCTATATTCTAAGAGACTAAAATACGCTCCCATGCTACAAGCAAAAAGGCTTATATGATTTGATAATGATTTTGCATAGGTCATCATTGTATTGAGGTCTTGAACACAGTTTTGAACTTTGCAAAGATAAGTCTCATCCTTGCGATCACCATGTTGAGGTAAATCAAAACTAAGCACTTGATAACCTGCTGCTGTTGCTTCTTCTGCAAATACAATAATCGAGTCATCTGCCTTGTGTGACATGCTACCATGCACCACCACAAATAACTTATCTGATTTGTCACCCCACAATATCGCTGGAATATTTTCTACTTTAAAAATATTTTTCATCATTACAATTTATCCTCCATGAAATACAAATCATTCATCATTCCTACTATTATATCCTCTTGGTGGTCATTCTACCTCTACATCGTAACCCGATAATTTGTTTTGAATGAAGTCAGAGAATTAACACTTCCCATATAACGCCTCCAAACCTGTATGTATATATGGCTTAATTATAGTATGTTTTCTATTAATATATTGATTTTCAACATCTATTTAAAAACATAGCCTTTTTTTGCAGCAAAGGTCAAAATTTTACCCGCGGAAGGTCATAATCCGTCCTTGGGTCACTCTTTCTGACTGAGTATGATGTAATCAACAATCAGTTATTTGGAAGGAGCATGTTACAAATGGTCGAGCAGAACCAGAACAAACAAGGCAGAGGGCGCCTCACCATCCCGACCGATCTTGATGTCGTAGGAGAAACGCTGAAAACGATGGAGTTGTGGGGCGCTGATGCCGTGCGCGATGCCGACGGCACAACGTTTCCGCAAGAGCTGGCTGATTGTGGAGCGAAAGTATACGCTACTTACTATACAACCCGCAAAGACAACAATTGGGCGAAAGCCAACCCTGACGAAGTACAGCAATGCTATATTTCAACGAAATTTGTTCCTGCTACAGGGGCTGAACTTTCCATTCGTTTATTGGAGGGGATTAGCGAAGACTTATTGCAAGTCAACAGCCGCGATGATATTTATCGTTGGTGGGAAGTTATCGATCGTACCACTGGCGAGGTCGTACCTACGAATCTCTGGAGCTACGATGAAGCTACCGGCTGTGTAATTATTAATAACACGATACCTTACCATGAGTACAGCGTGAGCTTCTTAACCTATCTGATCTGGGATCCCGTTCATATGTATAATGCCGTCGTCAATGACTGGAAGGATTTCGAACGACAAATTACGTTTGACGTTCGTCAGCCTAAGACACGGGAATTTTCGAAAGGCAGACTGCGTGAATTTTTGCGGGACAAGCCTTTTGTAAATGTCGTACGATTCACCACGTTCTTCCATCAGTTCACGCTCATCTTCGATGAACTGCGCCGGGAGAAATATGTAGATTGGTATGGCTATTCCGCTAGCGTCAGCCCTTATATTCTCGAGCAGTTCGAGCGTGAAGCCGGCTATAAGTTCCGTCCGGAATATATTATTGACGAAGGTTACTACAACAACCAATATCGGATTCCATCCAAACAATACCTGGACTTTGTGGCCTTCCAACGGCGCGAAGTAGCCCAACTGGCTAAAGAGCTCGTCGATATTACCCATGAAGAAGGCCGCGAAGCGATGATGTTTTTAGGCGATCATTTTATTGGCACAGAGCCTTATATGGATGAATTTAAAACCATCGGACTGGATGCGGTCGTCGGCAGCGTCGGCAATGGTTCAACACTGCGTTTAATTAGCGACATTCCCGGGGTGAAATATACAGAAGGGCGCTTTTTGCCATACTTCTTCCCTGATACGTTCCATCCTGGCGGCAATCCAACGGCAGAAGCTCAAGAGAACTGGTTAACGGCACGAAGAGCTATTTTGCGCAAGCCTGTAGATCGCATTGGCTATGGCGGTTACTTGAAGCTGGCGCTCGACTTCCCGGACTTTGTTGATTATGTCGCGCAAGTTGCCGATGAATTCCGCAATTTATATGAGAAGGCACGCACGAAGCCGCTGTGTTTAGCGCAAGTTGCCGTCCTGAACTGTTGGGGGAAAATGCGCTCTTGGGGCTGCCATATGGTGCATCATGCTCTGTACCAGAAACAAAACTACAGCTATGCGGGCATTATTGAAATTTTGAGCGGAGCTCCTTTCGATGTATCGTTCATTAGCTTTGACGACATTCGCGAGCAGCCGCAGCTGCTGAATGATATCGATGTCATTATTAATGTCGGTGACGCTGACACCGCACATACCGGCGGCGATAACTGGAAAGATCCGTTTATTGTTGAGCAAATCCGTGCATTTATTGCTCGCGGAGGCGGCTTTATCGGTGTGGGTGAACCTTCTGCCGTTCAACATCAAGGTCGTTTCTTCCAGTTAGGCGATGCTCTTGGCGTAGAGCTGGAGCGCGGCTTCACCCTCGGCTACGATAAATACAATTGGGATGTAACGCCATCGCACTTTATTACCGCCGATATGGACGGTGACATTCATTTTGGCGAAGGCAAGAAAAATGTATATGCGACGAGCGCTGATATTTTAGCTTGCAAGGATAAAGAAGTGCAGTGCGCAGTCAATCAATACTTTCATGGCCGAACTGTCTATATCGGCGGACTGCCGTATAGTGCGGAGAACGCCCGCTTGTTGCATCGTGCAATATTATGGTCGTGCAGCAAAGATAGCGAATTGTACAATTGGTTTAGTTCGGATGCCCATACGGAAATCCATGTTTATCCGGAGACAGGCACGTATTGCGTTGTCAATAACACGGCAGAGCCGCGCAACACGACAGTGTACGCAGGCGGCAACAAATTCGAACTTGAGCTCAAGGGCGGCGAATTGCGTTGGTTTGATATGTAAAAGTTAGCGTCGCTTGGGTGCTCCAACCGCTCTCAGGTTTTTAGCTCGTTCGAGCTCCATTTACTGTCCGCCCTCTTCTGCTTGTTCTGGTTCAATGGGGATTGTGACCTCCAAGTCCTTCAAATAGGTGCGATCCCCGTCTATAATGAATAACAATCTTGAACGGCTATTTTGTGACACGATTTTTTTCGTCATGAACCCAGACGACAAAAAGGCAGACACATCAATATGTCTGCCTTAATCAATTGGCTCAATTATGCAGGGGCAAATTGCTTTATTTCTTTTTTGTCCCTGCCAGAGAGAGCAGATATTCTGCTGTCTTCGCGGGCACTTTGGAGTAGACCTTGCGGACGGGGGAAAGGGAAGGTTCCGGTTCTATCACCAGATAGTATCCATCCTTATTTTTGTATAAAGTGTTTCGACTGGTTTCGTAAAGTTCCCCCGAATTGTTGCCAAACACCGTTTTCGTCTTTTCCGACCAAGTTACATATACAAGCAAGTCTTTCGCATCTTTCGGGATGGAACCAAGGTATTTCCAACGCACAATATGCAGGTTTTTTGTAAATTCGAAGATTTGCTGATTGTCTGTGATCGTATGCAAGACGCTATCATCCGTAATGGAGCGAACTTCTATTTTCTGTTTTCTTTGTGCCATACTATCCTTGACATCATCCCATTCTATATTTTGTATATCCTCATCTTCCTCAATCTCTGTAGCGACTTCATCCCAGACAGCGCTTCGTACGGCCTCATCTACCAAATTGGCTATATCGTCTGATTCCTCAACACCTTGGACACTTTCTGCAATCTGGCTTGTTATTATGGCTGATGAACAACCGCTCAAAAGCAATGCTGCCGCCATTCCGCTAATAAGGAGTACATTTTTCTTGTTATGATTGTTTTTCTTGTTACGCATCGTTTTCCCCCGTCCCTTTCTTGCCAAAGAATAATCAATAACCAACAAAATCGTTCGCACAGAAAGAGTGCTGCAACCATTCGGATTGTAGCACTCGATCCCATTCAGATTATGCACTTGTAAAAAATCGACGGGGTTGTTGTCAAAATTGGGTTACAAGTCATACAAAGCTATCCGGACAAGAAAAGAATGGGCCGTGCTTTCTATATCCATGGTGCCAAGTTCATCCACCGCTTTTTTAACGTTCTTTAATCCTAATCCATGAAAACGCGGTTCGTTTTTCGTAGAGACAGGCAATCCGTTATTCCACATCTGAATGGGAGTCGCTGAATTCTCTATGCGAATGAATAGCGTGTGGTTGATGTAGGACAGACGTAACCGCACCCACCTTTCCCCATCCCTCAATTTCCTGCACGCCTCCCAGGCGTTATCCATTAGATTTCCTACGATAATGACAGCTTGTTCAAATGACAGCTTTAATTCTGATGGTACATGAATATCCGTCTCGACGGTTACGCCCTCGCGCAGCATTTCGGCGATTTTGATGTTCAATATGGAATCCAAGTATTGGTTCCCGGTTGAAATCACGGTTTCAATTTCTTTGAGCTGGCCGGACGCAGCGTTTAAAAAACCAATGAGTTCGTTGTTGCTGGTCTGATTTGCCGCCAACTGCTGGGCTGTTCTGATATAATTCCCCATATCATGATGCAGTGCCCGGACCTGCTGATGGGCGGCCTCCAGTTCCTTGTAATGCCTATGCTGTAATTGCACTTGCTGTTCCAGCATGGTGTTTTCCCGCTCCGTATGCATTAGGGTAGAAAATTTGTCAAAAACCACAAACAGCGAAAGGTTAATTAACAAGAATATGAGACTAAATGGAATTTCCACGGTCAGCAAGTAGGGATCGTCCCTGTTGGAAATATAATATTCCATAACGCTTAGCCCGGCCGCACTTGCTACGGTAATGGCCATAAGTAAAAGCCAAAGATGAAAAGGGATAGACCACTGTTTCCCTTTGTCTGTTTTTCGGATGCTCCAATAAAAGATAAAATCCCAAGTGACATAGAATAAGTGTTAGCCAAATATTCTTATCTTCTATTGGTGTGGCGATCAGATCGTATAATAGAATCCAGAAGCTGGATACCGTTAAAAGTATACCGATATATAACACCTTTTTTTGACGATTCGGCGGATAGCATCGTAAAAAGAACATACTGCATAGTACGGTGACGGGTGGAAGCGCCGCAGGGCGTATGGGACTCAGAACCGCTCGCAAACCGCAGGTTATCGTCAGCATCGCAACAACGGCTGCTGCATACAGCTTGATGCGACTGATTCGAGCCTCTCCAAACACTTTGTTAAAGAGGAGCAGGATAAAGAGAATTTCGATCATGCTAAAAATGGCCTCAAGCCCAAAAAAAATCGTATCGGTCGTTGTCTGAAAATAAGTCATGGATTGCCGCATCTCCGTTCTATGAAGGACAGATGGGCCTGTTTCACCACGTTCAGATATCGCTTGCTGATCGGCAATTGCGTTTCGTTTTGCAAAAGAATAGCCATTTTTTTAATGGAGCGGATGTACTCCATATTCACCAGGATTGAGGCGTGAATCCGGCAAAACAAATTTGTATCCAATTGAGGCAGGATGTCCGCGATTTTTCCGTAAAACTCATAGGTATCCTGATTGGCATGGATAACTACTTTTCTTCCTGCCCCCTCAAAATAAAGAATATCACTGCACCGAAGCTGGTATTTATCATGTCCGATCTGAAAAAAGAATAGCTGCTTCGACACCTGGATGTGTTCCGCGGCGTCCAGCAAGATGCGGGACAACTTTTGTGCGGTTACAGGCTTTCTTAAAAAGCGAAACGGCAAAACTTCAAAAACTTCATATACATACTCTTTATGGTCTGTGATAAAGATAATGATCGCATCTCGATCCTGCTCCCGGATAACCGAAGCAATTTCAATACCATTTTGGCCAGGCATTTCAATGTCTAGCAGATAGATATTATAATGTGACCCGGATTGCAAACACCTTAGCAAGTCACCGCCACTTAAGAACACATCGCTGGAAAATTCCATAACGCACATGTTTGAAAGTATATCCTCAATCAAATTCGCAACGTTTATATCATCATCACATATCGCTACATTCATTACAGCCACTCCGTTAAGAACCAGATAGCTTGATTCTATAATATTTTTATGAAGCCTACAATTTTGTGTCCGTTTTTTAGAATGAAGAAGTAAAGGGTTTAATGGATGGACTTATTGGGTAATATGCATTGATGATGAAAATGAATCATCCTTCATCTTGAACATGGGTTAAAAACGACATATTATATAGGTGCAATGGACAAGACCCGAATACTTTGGTTCCGTTCGCAGCATACTGTAATTGGTGAGAAATGTCACTGAAAAAAGATCTCATTTTATAATTATTATAAAATAGCTTGACGAATTTAATTAATTAGTTAATAATAATAATTACAAAGTGTGTTCGGAATACGCAGTCTGCAAGTTCTGAGTATACTTTGATTTATCAAATATAAGGGTAAAGGAGATATGACCATGTCACTTATTGGAACAGAAGTACTTCCATTCAAAGCATCCGCATTTCACAACGGTAAATTTATCGAGGTGACCGAAGAAAATTTCAAAGGGAAATGGAGCATTGTGTGCTTCTACCCGGCGGACTTTACGTTCGTATGCCCTACGGAGCTTGAAGATCTCCAGAACCACTACGAAACCTTTAAGCAACTTGGCGTTGAAGTATACTCCGTTTCGACGGACACGCATTTTACACATAAAGCATGGCATGAAAGCTCTCCTGCCATCGGCAAGGTTGAGTACATTATGATTGGCGACCCATCCCATGTGATCTCCCGCAACTTCGATGTCTTGATTGAAGCTGAAGGTCTGGCGGACCGCGGTACGTTCATCATCGATCCGGACGGGGTTATCCAAGCAGCCGAGATCAATGCCGGAGGCATCGGCCGCGATGCAGGTTCTCTTGTGAACAAGATCAAGGCGGCGCAATATGTTCGCCAGCATCCAGGTGAAGTATGCCCGGCGAAATGGCAGGAAGGCGGTAAAACGCTGAAGCCAAGCCTCGATCTCGTTGGCAAGATTTAAGGTGTGACAAAATGACACTAGACCAAGACATCAAAAATCAGCTAGCACAGTATCTCCAGCTCCTGGAAGGCGATGTCGTGCTCAAAGTCAGCGCAGGCGATGACGCCGCATCGGAAGACATGCTGGCCCTGGTCAATGAACTTGCCGGCATGTCCTCCAAGATCACGGTGGAGCGGACGCAATTGTCCCGCACACCGAGCTTTAGCGTCAATCGTCCGGGCGAGGATACGGGCATCGCCTTTGCGGGAACTCCTTTGGGGCACGAGTTTACTTCCCTCGTATTGGCTCTGCTGCAGGTGAGCGGCAGACCTCCAAAGGCGGAGCAGAGTGTCATTGACCAGATCAAAAGCATTCGCGGCGAATATAAGTTCGAAACTTATGTCAGCCTGAGCTGCCATAATTGTCCTGATGTGGTGCAAGCCTTGAACTTGATGAGCGTCCTCAATCCCGGCATTACGCATACGATGATTGACGGCGCCGTATTCAAAGAAGAGGTGGAAAGCAAGGACATTATGTCGGTGCCAAGCGTTTACCTCAATGGCGAATTTTTCGAAAGCGGCCGTATGACCGTGGAAGAAATTCTTGCCAAGCTGGGCAGCGCTCCGGATGCATCCGAGTTCGAGAATAAGGAGCCTTATGACGTGCTTGTGGTCGGGGGCGGCCCGGCAGGCGCAAGCGCGGCCATTTACGCGGCCCGCAAAGGGATTCGCACAGGTCTCGTGGCCGAACGCTTCGGCGGTCAGGTCAACGATACGTTGGGCATTGAGAACTTTATCAGCGTGAAATATACGGAAGGTCCTCAGCTCGTCGCGAATATTGAGCAGCAAGTGAAAGAGTACAACATCGATGTCATGAAGCTGCAGCGTGCCAAGCGGTTGGAGAAAAAGGACCTTATCGAGCTGGAGCTCGAAAACGGCGCCGTGCTGAAGAGCAAGGCGGTCATCGTATCGACAGGCGCTCGTTGGCGGAATATCGGCGTGCCTGGGGAAGCGGAGTTCAAGAACAAAGGGGTCGCATATTGTCCGCATTGCGACGGGCCTCTCTTCACAGGCAAAGACGTTGCCGTGATTGGCGGCGGTAACTCCGGTATCGAGGCGGCGATTGATCTCGCAGGCATCGTCCGGCATGTAACGGTTCTCGAGTTCGCGCCAGAGCTCAAAGCGGATGCCGTACTGCAAGACCGCCTGTACAGCCTGCCGAATGTTACGGTACTGAAGAACGTGCAGACACAAGAAATTACGGGAACCGACAAGGTGAACGGCATTTCCTATGTCGAGCGGGATACAGGAGCAACGAAGCATATTGAACTCCAAGGCGTGTTCGTACAAATCGGCCTTGTTCCGAATACGGATTGGTTAACGGACACGGTGGAACGCACGCGTACCGGCGAGATCGTGGTAGACAGCCATGGCGCTACCAACGTCCCTGGCGTGTTTGCGGCTGGCGATTGCACGAATAGTCCGTATAAGCAAATTATTATTTCGATGGGATCCGGCGCTACGGCAGCTTTGGGTGCGTTCGATTATCTCATCCGCAATTAAACGTATTGTTCACAAGCGAACGAAGAGCCCTCGCTTTTCATAGAGTGGGGGCTCTTTCTTTTGCAACAATACGACTTCGGGCGAACACCACAAAGGTTGGGTCAGAATGATCTTCTGCCCAACCTTTTTATGTATAAACAAAAAAACCACCAACTCAATTGACAGGGGTGGAAAGCGAGAGTAAAATATTTAAATAATCTATTAATTTTATATTATACCATATATTTATCGGAAAGTCAAGTGTTTTTTTCTTTTTCTCGAAAAATGATTGGCAGGGGGAGAGCGATGCACGAGAATAGCCGCATGGATTTGTCACGCCTTTTCAACTCCATGAATACGTCCGCGCAGGAGCAGGTCATGACTGAATTGCTGGAACTGAACGAGAAGACGAAGGAATACGGCTTGGTTCTGACCCCGCAGGAGATCGAACGGATGATGGCAGCGAGAAGCCAGATCCTGCACGGCTACGGGCGGGTGGAATTGAGCATTCAAGTGACCAAAGAGCTTATCGAATCGTTCTCGGATTCCTCGTTCATCCAGCAGGAGAGCTATGCGGATACCTTGAATGAGCTGCATGAGATTTTTTATTATCTGAAAAATGAAACCGAAGACAGAATCAGCGACAGGAAGCTCCTTTACAGGATGAAGGAAATGTTCGAAGACGATTGCGAGGGCTCCTTGGACTTGCTGAAGAGCAGACTCGAAGAGTATGCCGAAGCGTTCCGAAGAGAATTGCAGAAGCTTGAGTTTTTGCGTGAAGGAGAGGATGACGATTGGGATCAGACCATATAAATGACAGGCGTGAGTTGAGCGCTCAGCGGGGCATTCGCAAATCCCGGCTGCAGCGAAATCAATATACGATCTCCTTGATGAACGAAGGCTTGCGGACGGGGATGCTGACGAGCCGGGAAATCTTGCGCATTCAGCACGGGTTCATGCAGATTTTGCGGGAGCTGATTCAGAAATATACCCGGGGTGAAAGCAGCTCGGTCGCCGCGGAAACCGCAGAGAGCATCCTCGCCTCCATCATGTATGCGGCAGACGCCTATCTGATCAGATTCGAGGAGCCAGAGAAGGCGCTCACGTATCTGAAAACGATTGAGGTTCGCAAAATCTATGACAGAGGCGTGGACAAGGTCGGTCAATGCTTTGCAGAGACCAAGCAGCTATATAAGGAAATCAGTGCCAATAAGCTGGAGGTTCCGGTCGATGCCTATAACCTGACCATCGACGAGTCCCTGCCTGTCTTTCTCCGAAAATACGGCATCATCTTTGATGCCCACAACACGATGGCCAGTATCGATTACCCGCTGGCTGTCGATGACATGCGGCTTCAGGGCGTTTTCTATATCAAGCAGTATCTGGAACGGCTGAAGCTGGAGACCGAGTTCTGCGCGATGTTCGAACCGCGGCAGCTGCTGGATTTGCTGGTCCATTACGGCAGGGAATGCAGGTTGAATTACCGGATTGAGCTGTTCAATATATATGAGCTCATGCTGAACAATGCGATATTTTCGATATTATCCGGGGGAGATGCCTGTCGTATCAGGATTTCCGAAAATCAATTTGCGCGGCTGGAACAGCAATTCATGAGCTTGGAGGAAGGGCACATTCGCTCCGTCATCTCCGATGCGATGGAAAGGCTTCAGCAAGAAATGGCGCTTCATTCGCAATTGGTGGGGTATATGGACCGATCCAAGGAGGAGCTCGTTCAGCGAGTGGCGAACGCCGCCAAGCACAGCAGCTTGCGGACGGTCATTATTGCCGAGAGGGAAGCGGAAGCGAAGTCCATGGTCATTTCCTTCAGCGAAGAGGATAGCATGAGCGACGTCCAATTAAGAAGACGGCTGCATGAGATCATGGCATGCGAGAGGAAAGAGGAGAAAGTGAAGCTGATCTTGTCCAGCTTCCACTCCTTCCATGACTACATCGATATGCTTGAATCCGACTGCTTGTACGGAGATGAATATGTTGCCCTCTTCCAGGCGTTTGGCGATATGGAACTGGCAATTCTGGCGACAATCGTGTTCTATGAAGAGGTACGGAGCATGCCTCCGGATTTGCCGTCTTTTCTGTTGGTAGAGAAGGAGTATCCGATGGAGTGGCAGCTCCAATTGGTTCAATGTCTGCGGGGAATGAGCCGGGAGCGCCTGCAAGCCGTTGCGACGTATATGAATGAGATGGACTATGAACCAATAAAATTCCATTGATCAGCAGAGCCATTCCTTTCGGACCATGGAAAAAACGGCGGGTCGACTGGCGGAAGCGGGGAAGTCAGCAAATCCTGCATGGATCAGGCTGTTGGAAAACCCCTGTTTTTTGTGAAGGGGTGGAGAAGGTCCATTTTCCTCATCCAAACTTTGGCTCTCAGAGCGGTTTAAATCGATTTTTTTCTACCGGGAGAAGAGATCCACATCACAGGTGAAAAGTCCCATAGACTACTCAATGGCCTGATTTTACGGGATCCAACCGACCGCGTCGGATGCTGGGGGCATCATCGCCTTCAGGAAGCATTATCAGCCTGCTGGAAGCACTATCGGCCTGCTGGAAGCATCGTTGCCTCCTGGGGCTTGGACGTGCGGAGGAAATTGCTGCTATTTTACAGGAATTTCGGCTTAATGAGTCCCCATCCCGAGGAATTGCTGCAAATCTACATCATTTTAGGCCCTTTTGCTTCAAACCGAAGCGAAACGGGGGAAATTCCTGTAATTTTGCAGGATTCCCTTTCTGGAATAGTCGTCCCTATCGAATTGCTGTATTTATGCAGGATTTCGCTTAGCGAATCGGCGTGTCTGGAGAAATCGAGGAGTTTGCGGATTTCGCCTGCCGGATGGGCGTGTCTAGGGAAATGGTGCAGTTTTCAGGATGGTGGAAATATCCATTTTCCTACTCAAAACTTCTTTCTCAACAGCCTGATGGATGCAGGAATTTTCGGTCTTTCAGGGGCAACATGATAAGATTCCTGCAAAAGTGCATCATTTTCCCCGATTTTTGCTTCACATCCGCTGGCATGGCTTGGATTCCTGCAGTTTTGCAGGAATTGCTGTGACGGAGTAATCCGTATAAAGGAATACTGTAGTTTTGCAGCTTTTTTGAAGCGTTTCCGGCAAACTGCACTGTAAGAAGCAGGGAGCTGTCACACTGCCGCAGAAAACGGCGCATGGGACAGCCCCCATTCAAATTAATTAATAAAGACACTGTACAAATTAATTGTTCCAGTTATATAATGGGATACAAACAAAGGAAAAGGGCGGGGAAAAGAGGAGATTATCCTTCCGATGCCTGAAATGTAATCGCTAACATGAAAACGATTGCAAATTATGCGAGCCACTCCGGGATACGCGAATGAGAAGGCTCGTCAGAAGGGAGTATGAACATGGCTAGCTCAGAATCGACTTTACGTCAGATGGACACGAAGCACAACAAGAAGTCCCGGCTTCAGTTTTGGGCCAAAGAACTCGTGCATAACAAATGGCTCTACCTTATGTTCCTGCCTGTGTTTCTATGGTACTTCATCTTTGCCTATTGGCCGATGCATGGCTTGTTAATGGCATTTCAGAAGTACAACGTGGTGAAGGGGATTAGCGGGAGCGAATGGGTGGGTTTGAAGTATTTCAAACAGTTCCTGGAGGATCCTCATTTTTACCGGCTGATCAAAAATACGCTGCTGCTCAATATTTACAGCCTGATTTTCGGTTTTCCGGTGCCGATTATTTTGGCCCTTTGCTTTAACGAACTCCGAAGCCTGATGTTCAAAAAAATTGCGCAGACGATCAGTTATTTGCCTTATTTTATTTCGACGGTCGTCGTATGCGGGATGGCTCTCACCTTCCTGTCGCCAAGCACCGGCGTCGTCAACATTATGCTGAATAAGCTTGGGATGGAGAGCATCTTCTTCTTCCAAGACCCGGCCTATTTCAGAACGATTTACGTGCTGCTCGGGATTTGGCAGGGAGCCGGATTCTCCGCGATTATTTATATCGCCGCCCTCTCGGGCATCAGCCCCGAGCTGTACGAAGCAGCGAAGATCGATGGAGCGGGGAGATGGAGTCAACTTCGGTATATTACCTTTCCCAGCCTGGTCCCGACGATTATCATTATGCTGCTGTTGAATCTGGGAACCATTTTAACGGCCGATTTCGGCAAAATCCTGCTTTTGTACAATCCAACCATTTATGAGACCGCGGACGTGCTGAATACTTACGTGTACCGTAAAGGCCTCATTGACAACAACTACAGCTATGCCACCGCCGTTGGCCTGTTCCAGGCCGTCATCGGCTTCATCCTGGTCTATGTGGCCAATTACTTGAGCAAAAAGGCCAACCAGACTTCGCTTTGGTAAAGGGGGGAGAGAACATGCTTAAGACCAAAAAAAGAGTGGACGCCGGCGATGCCCTTTATTTTGCTTTTATCTATCTGTTTATTATCGTCATGTGCATCGTGATGCTCTACCCGTTTATTTATATCCTGTCCGTCTCTATCAGCGATACCGATAGCGTCATGCGCAATGAAGTGCTGCTCTGGCCCAAAGGACTGAATTGGTCCGCTTATGAGGCGGTGTTGAGCTACAAGGGAATGATCGTGGCCTATGCGAACACGATTTTCTATACGGTGGCGGGCACATTGCTGAGCTTGCTGCTGACGACGATGGCGGCCTATCCGCTGTCCCGGAAAAACTGGAAGATGCGCAATTTCGCGGCCATGTTCCTGGCGGTTCCCTTATGGTTCGGCGGGGGCATGATTCCGTTCTATATGGTGATGAGGGATCTGCACTTGCTCAATACGCGCACCGGGATATTGCTGTATGCCGCGCTGTCTACGTTCTATATCATCATCGTGCGGACCTACTTCGAGAGTCTGCCGAAGGAGATTGAGGAATCGGCGAAGATTGACGGGGCCAGCGATATCCGGATCTTTCTGCAAATCGCCCTGCCTCTGTCGAAGCCGGTCCTGGCGGCCATTGGCTTGTATTATGCGGTCGGCAAATGGAACTCCTTCTTCTGGGAGCTGATCCTGTTGAGCAAGGAATCGCTGATGCCGGTCCAGGTCCTGTTGGTCCGGATTATCCGGGACAGCACGTTCGATAAGGAAATGGAGGCGGCGCTCGTACATAGCTCCGGCGTGCTGCCGATTACGATTCAATATGCGGCTATCGTAGTGACGGCTCTGCCGATCATTATGGCTTATCCGTTTCTGCAAAAGTATTTCGTGAAAGGGGTGATGATCGGCGCGGTGAAAAGCTAGACCGAATCCTGAAACAGAGAGCATGAATCATGTAAAGTGGAGGTCGTAAACATGCACAGACAATGGAGAAAGAAAAGAGTATCTGTATTGATCATGGCGATGATCCTGGCTCTCCTGACATCGGCCTGCGGGGGAGGGGCCGAAGGGGAAGCGCCGTCGGACAATCAGAGCGGCGGCTCTGACGGCAAGCCGGTGAAGCTGGCGATGTTCATTGCCAGCCGGGCTACGGATGAAATGTATTCCAATGAGACGTTGGTCTGGAAGGAGATCGGGAAGAAGTTCAACGTTGAATTCGAGTTTATTACCGGCGACGCCAAGACGATGCGCGACAAGTTTCCGCTTATGATTTCTTCCAATGAATATCCGGATATCATCGCGGATGCGCCTGCCAACTTCAACAAGTACGGTCCGCAGGGCGTGTTCATCCCGCTTAACGATCTGATTAAGGATAAGCCGAATCTGCAAAAATATTTGGTCGATGATAAAATCGCGAGATCCCAGATCGTCAATGCGGATGGCAATATTTATTCCGTTCCGATGCTGTCCGCCGTTCGGACGTCGGAAGGACCGCTCATTCGGCAGGATTGGCTCGATCGTCTGAACTTGCCGGTTCCGGAAACGATTGACGACTGGTATAATACGTTAAAAGCGTTCAAAGAGCAAGACGCCAACGGCAACGGAGATCCGAATGATGAAGTGCCGTTTGCTACGGCCGGCAATTTTTATTTGAACTTCGCCGATGCCTGGGGCATTGATATGAACGAGGATGGCCGCTGGATGGAGGAGAATGGCAAGATGATTTATACGCCAATCGATCCGCGCGCCAAGGAATTTTTGACGACGATGAATAAATGGTATAGTGAAGGACTGCTGGATAAAGAGCTTCTGTCTCGCCAGGACAAGGATTACACCTCGATGGTATTCAATGACAAGGTCGGCGCCACCAATCACTGGATCGGCTATGTGGCCGGCTTTAATGCCAGACCGGAAGTGGAGAACATCCAGGGCTTCAACTTCCAGGTTACGCCTCCGCCTGTCATGAACAAGGGCGACCGGCCGCTGACCAGCAGACAGCAGCAAATCGTGGTGCCGGTCGCCTGGGGCATCAGCAGCCAGAACAAGAATGTCGATAAAACAATAGAAATATTCGAGTACGCTTACAGCGATGAAGGCCAGCTGCTGTTCAACTTCGGCATTGAGGGCGACTCTTATACGAAGGAAGCGGATGGAACGCTCAAATATACCGACAAGATTTTGAAGAATCCGGACGGCGCGGCCAAGGCGCTGCACCGGATCGGCGCCCAGCCTTGGGTTGGCTTCCGCCAGGACCCGCGTTATGAGATCGCTTCGGCGGTCAGCGAGGACGCGGCCAAGCAGCTGTTCTGTTATGTCGAGCAGGATTATTTCCGCGATCCGGCGCCTGCCTTGAAGTATATCGAGGACGACTTCGAGACCAGCACCGAGATCAAGACGCAGATCGATACGTATGTCAACGAGATGATCAGCAAGTTTATTATCGGACAGGAGCCGTTGTCCAAGTTCGATGAATTTGTGGAGAAAGTGAAGTCGATGCGTTTTGACGAGCTGGAGGCGATCCAGAACAAAGCGTATGAGGCGAATAAAGAACTGATGAAGTAACGAGACGCATGATGGGAACTGGGGGTTTCTTTTATTGCGAGCAACATTACCTAGAAGGAAGGCACGAAGATGAAGCATGTAAGAGGTAACGTCTATCTCATGAAAGAAATCAACCGGGCGACCATATTAAGCTTGCTTCACCGGGAAAAAGCGATGTCCCGCGCCGATATGGCGAAGGTGACCAAATTGAGCGCCACGACGGTGTCATCCCTGGTCGATGAACTGATCGACGAAGGCTATATTGTCGAATCGGGCGCCCAGGCATCGGCTGGCGCAGGGCGCAAAGCCATCCGGCTGGAGATCAGCAAAGATAAAGGCTTTGTCATCTCGGTCGGACTGGGCAATCAACGGTTTTATTGCACGCTGTCCAATTTCCACAGCGAGATTGTGGCTGAACTTGCCGTTCCTGCCGTCAAAGGCAATGATGAGGTTCTCCAGACGATTTTGCATTGCATCGGCGAGATTGTCCGGAAGGCGGGCATCAGCGATTTGTCCCTGATTAAAGGCATCGGCATCGCTTCACCGGGCATTGTGGATGAGAGCAGCGGCACGATAACCTATGCGCGCTTTTTACGGTTGAAGGACTTCGAGATTGTGAAGCTGCTCCGAGCCCGCTATTATGATCTGCCTGTGTACGTCATGAATGACACGAATGCCGCGGCGTTCGCGGAATATTACCTGGAGACGAGTCCCGGCGTGAAGCACGTCCTGTACGTATGGGTCTATGAAGGGGTCGGGGCGAGAATGATCGTGAATGGCCAGGTGTATTCCGGATACAAAGGAAGAGCGGGCGAGGTATCCTTGCTCCAGGACAGATGGTTCAGCAGCGCATATGTGGTGGAGCAGGCGCAAAAGAGGGCGGCCAAGCGCGGCCTCCCTGCCCCCCTTGCGATCGAGGATGTGGTTCAAGCCTATGAACGCGGAGAGGACTGGGTCGAGCCGTTAATGAACCGGAGCTTGTTATTCTTGAGCAGAGCCCTGGCGGTGATGATGAATCTGATCGGCCCGGAAAAGGTCATCTTGGACGGCTGGTTCATGGAGTCGCCCCAATGCATGCAGAGGATACATGCGCATCTCGCCAGATATACGGTGGACGGGGGATATGACTCCAGTTGGGTCGCTCCGGCAAGCTTGGGCCAACGCAATTATGTCATCGGCGTCACGACGATGGTGCTCCACCAACTGTTTAAAGGAAAAGTGTCGGTAACGTAACCGTTGCGGGCGCGAACAAGTTCATCCTTCCAACGCGAAGTGGCTTCCCGCATCGGGAAGCCTCTGTTTTGATGTGCCGAGATTTATTCAACCATTCGATACCAGCAACTGGTATAATGGGAATGATTGTTTTATCCTGGCAGACATGTCTATAAGGTGGCGATTCCATTTGGATAATGTGAAGGAATTATATCTCATTCAGCAAATTTACGGCACGCTCTTCGCGCTGGCCAACAAACTGCAAACCAAAGGAGACGCATACTTATCCGACATCACATCAAGACAGTTTATGGTCATGCTTGCGGTTCTTCATCTGCCGGAGGGGGAAGCGACGATTATTAATATTGCCAATAAGCTTGGCACGACCAAGCAGAGCGCAAGGCAAATGATATCCTCCCTTGAAAAGAAAGGCTATATTGTCGCGCAGCCGAGCCAATTGGACAGACGCGCCGTGAATATCTCGATTACCGAGACCGGAAAAGAGGTGATGCTGAAATCGGGTGAAAGCTCCGTAAGCTTCTTTGCCGATCTTTCTCATCCTTTCACCTTGGAAGAAATGGAGCAACTGTGGGCCCTGCTAAAAAAGCTGTACCGTTTTGACGGCGAGGTTCAAGATGGTTTTGAGGAAAATGTGAGTCTCGATATGGGGCGTTATGAAGCGGAAATGACAAAGAGGGCGTTGGAGCAATTTTCGAGACAACGGGCGCGATAACGGAATGGGAACGGACAAGCTGCGCGCAGGAGGCGGCCGCGCATGGGCTAACGAACCGAGCGCCATGAGCCGGGCCTTGAATACGTCGTCGAATACGAGGAGTTTACGCGCGCAGGAGCAGAACATGATGAGAGAGGGGCGGATGAGATTGACAGGAATCGTTAGGGAGGAAGCCTTATTGACCAATTCCAAGGGGGACGGGAATCGGCAGATCGGAATATTCGTGATGAGGGTTCCCGAGGCGATGGAGCAAGCGACGCTCCAGCAGCTGCTGCGGCTGCTCCCCCCGGACCGGCAGGACAAAATCAACCGCTTCCATCACCAAGCCGACGCCTGCCGGAGCTTGCTGGGGGAGGTGCTCGTACGCAAAATCATCGGAGAGAGAACGGGGCTTCCCAATTCCCGCATCCGGTTTCAATATAACCGTTACGGCAAGCCGGAGCTCGCTTCGGAGCATCGTTTGTTTTTTAATATTTCCCACTCCGGCGAGTGGATTGCCTGTGCCGTGCATGATACAGAGGTGGGGATTGATGTGGAGCAGATCAAGCCTATCGATCTGAGCGTCGCGAGGCGATTTTTCTCGGCAGAAGAGGTTGAGCAGCTGGAGAAGGAGCCGCCGGAAGGCAGGCTGAAGCTGTTCTATGATTTATGGACACTGAAGGAAAGCTATGTCAAGCTGCGCGGACAGGGCCTGTCTATCCCGCTGGATTCCTTTTCCGTTCACAAGTCAGACCAGGGGGAGTGCTGTCTCCGTTCTCCGGCTGATGCGGCGCCCCGCTTTTTTTTCAAACAATATCATGTCGATGATGAATATTGTCTGTCTCTTTGCGCGGTGGAACCTGCCTTTCCCGCTGACATTATCCGATGTGAGTATCCTGCGTTTCTGTCCGAGCTCAGCGCCGATGCCCATTTCTGCCGGTAAGCGGCAACTCTATCCGAAAAAGCCTGCAGCGGCATCTGCCGTCTGCAGGCTTATCGGCCTCTGCAAGAAGGGCGCCGCAAGCGTGCGTTGTTCCTAATTCCGGCTCGTCCAGCCCCGCAAAGCTTTGATAAGATCCAGCACTTGGCGGGCCCGATGTTCATACGTATGATTGCGGACAACATGCCGCTGCCCCTCGGCCGCGATCTTGGCGGCTTCGTCTGGATGGCTTAAATAATACTGCAGCTTCTCAATCATATCTTTCTTCGAATCATATAGAACATAATGGACTCCGTTCTCGAACAACGCCGATTGTTCGGGAGTGTCATCCGTCAGGATTAAGGCTCCGCACCCCATTCCTTCGAAGAGCCTCATGTTAAAAGATTTAATGGTATCGGCGGTTTGGTTGAAGACGATTTTCGAATTTCCATAATGTTTGCTCAGATCTTCCAGGAAGATATTTTTCCGGAGCGACAGTTTTGCCTTCCCTTGCAGATTCTCCTCAATGAAGCGAAGACTTTCATTCCGGTTTTTATAAAGGTGATGTCCCTGCGTACCCACGAAAGAAACGTCGATGGCGCGCTTCGCATAAGGGATAGCCGAATGAAACAAATGGGGATCTACCCCGAACGGAAAGAAGCGGATGGGTACCTGGAAGCGGGATGCAAGATGCAAGGAATGCGACATCAGCAGGATATCGGGACGGTACATATCGCACATCTCCAGATTGCCCGCGAGCCGATTCTCTCCATGATGGATCCAGAAGAGAACGGGCACTTGGATCCGCTCCCGGTGTTTAATGGCAACCCGGGGGCGGGTAGGACTCTCGACGAACAGAACCGCTGCATACTTTTGGGTATCCACGGCGGAGAAGTCGGCGGCATCCGTAATGACATCGACCTCGACCCCGATGTTGCCGAATGCCCTTTCCAGATAGCTTCCCGGCGTGTATGGGGTCTTTCCGTAACACATCAAAATACGCTGCGGCTGCTTACTCATTTTGTTTCAACCTCCTTTTTTAACCTTTCGAAGAAAGGCTCCGCCAACATATTCATTTTTTGATAATGGACGACTCGTTGATCAAGTGCGGCGACCGTCTCGCTATAGTTCTCTTCAATAAGGCTTGATAAATGCATCAGCTCATAGCCAAGGGTCGAACTATCGGTCGATACAACGTAACGGATCGCATCGATGGAAGCGGCGAAATCATACACCTTGAACCGGTATCCCAGCGCGATAAAAGGGACCCGCATGACGGCCGACAGCACCGCGGCATGTAATTTGAAATCGACCGTAAATTTGCATTGGCCTATAATGCTCATTAATTCGTATGGATTTACGGTTTCATATAGATGCACGCGATTCTCGAATCCTATTTTTTGCATCAGCTGTCGGTTGGCCGGGATATCGTTAGGCCACATGGCGAAAAGAAGAATGGAATAGCCTTGCCGGATCCATTCCTTGGCGGCCGTGACCAACTTGTCCTCCACGGAAGCCTCGTCATTGCCGAAGATTTCATTCCTCGCTGTGCCCCAGTTGATGCCAATACAGGGCCTGTCGCCCGGCAGGGGCGGGTCGTGCGTGACGGGCTTTGCTTCTCCAGGCGTGAGCAGCAGTGCAGGGTCGCCGCTCACCGCAATGCTTTCCGCAGGGACGCCCGCCATTTGGAGAAAGGCTTGACTAAGAGGACCTCGAACGGCCGCGTAACGGGCGTTCCGGAATATATCGCCTTGGATGCTGGGAACGATAAGCCCGGCAGGCGGCGAAGCGCTGTTAAGCATGGCGTCCAGAATATGTTTAGGTACCAGCTTATCCACGCCGGAACCCCAAATATAGTACGGCGTGCTGCCCTTAAACGCTGCTTCGAGCTTCGAAAGATAGAGGGGAGAGATTAAAGAACCGCCCCCAAGCACGACGGCATCGAATGCCAATGGGTCGGCTGCATTGGCCAGTGATCCGGCGACATGGAAGCGGCTCGCGTCGAGATGCTTGTTGAAGTGCTGCCGGAACACATCCCACATGACTTGATCGCCAGCGTTTTGATAACCAATCTCTCCCAAATATAAAATTTTTGTCATTTCACCCCACCTTTATGCGTGGAATCTCTGCCCGCTCTACTATACATTGATATGATTGTCACAGCCGATTTGAAACGGACAGCGGTTGAACATGATAGATTCGGAAAACGAGACTTCATTCGACCAGCCTGCGGACTGGCGGAAGCTTGGACTCAAGTTTGTTTTATTTTTAAGCTGTCTATGCCGCGATGCGCGCACGCTTCTTGTTCTTGTGCTGAGGAGTGAATCCTGCAAATTTACATTATTTATCCGCCCAAATAGGGTATTTTGTTAGAATTCCTGCAAAAATACATCAATTCATGACGAATGAACCAAACAAGCACATTAATGGGGGAAAATGCTGCACTCTTGCAGGATTCTCACTGTGCGCCGCGGTTGGGTGATAATTGCTGCACTTTTGCAGGATTTCTCTCCCCAAATCAATTCCGCCAACACAACGCTCTTTTTTGCGGCTTTGCCTTTCGCCACGCGTATGCTGGCCCGCCCTGCCTAGTAGCGGCATAATCCGTTGGGTTCTATTTCTTTCACCTGTCTGCCGCAGAGGGGAGCATATCAGGCCTGCTTCTAGCCAGTTTTTTTCATTTAAGGTTCGTTAAAGGTAAGGTGCTTATAATTAGAAATCGTAAGGCAGCTGTCTACAAAAAAAAGCAAACATGGAGGTATCGTGTATGATTAACGCAATGAACACAGCCAAAAAGAAAGCGGGCGCAGCCATCCTGTGCGGAGCGCTTGCTCTTACATTAGGATCGGGAACAACCACCTTTGCGGCCGAAGGAGCCAGCGATGCGATGTTCGTAAAGCATGAAAATGGAGTCGTCTCCTACTCTGTGGACGGCGGGCAGACTTGGAACGAGAACGCTCCTGCCAATATGCAAGGAATCAAAATCGGCCAAATGGGCGAAGGGAACATGCAAATCAAACATAAGTTGGCGTCCGCAGACGGAATTAAATCAAAGGTGATGATCAAGTCGGAGAACGGCAAGACGCTGTACTCCACGGATGACGGCCAGACCTGGAGCGAGACGGCGCCGGAAGGGATGCCGGCCTTGAACAAGGGCGAAAAAGGGAACGTCATCATTCAAACTAAGGTCACCTCGGAAGAAGGAATGAAAAATAACGTGATGGTTAAGCTGGAAAACGGCAAGAAGCTGTTCTCTACCGACGGCGGCCAGACTTGGAGCGAACAAGCCCCTGAAGGCGTGAAAATCAAAAAATAACATGGCTTGAAGCAGCGCACAAATCCGCAACTGATGGGGTGAAAACCCCAAGGTTGCGGATATTGTCGTCGCAGCAGCGAACGGACCCGCGCCAAACGCTGCAGACTGGCGATATATCAGGCGCTTATAACCGAACAATGGGGGATGCAAGTGAGGATTTTAATGGTCGAAGATGAAAAGCATATGGCCGAAGCCATGGAACAGGTTCTCAAGAAAAGAAATTACACCATAGATTTGGCGTTTGACGGGGAGTACGGCTTGGACTGCGGCCTTACCGATATTTATGATATTATCATTCTCGATATTATGCTGCCCAAAATGAACGGCCTCCAGGTTCTGAAAGAATTGCGGGAAAGCGGCATTCAAACTCCGGTCATCCTGCTCACGGCAAAGGGCTCAACCGAAGACAAGGTGGAAGGTCTTGACAGCGGAGCGGATGATTACTTGGCCAAGCCTTTTCAGACGGAGGAATTGCTGGCCCGCCTGCGTGCCTTGGGACGCCGCAAAAATGTGCCGATCCATGAAAACGTTTTGCAATATGGAGACATTGAGCTCGATCCCTTCTCCTTACACCTTAGCTGCGGAGACAAGAACTTCAAGCTCACCTTGAAAGAAAGTCAATTGCTGGAGCTGTTAATGACTCGCCAAGGAATGATTGTATCCAAGGATTCGATCATCGAGAAGCTGTGGGGATACGACGCCGACGCGGAGGATAATCATGTGGAAGTGTATATCTCTTTTTTGCGCAAAAAATTAACCCATTTGCATTCCGGGGTTCGGATTCAGACGGTGCGAAGCGCAGGCTATCTGTTAAAAACGCCGAAAGATGGGAAATCCTATGTTTAATCAACTGCGGAACCGGCTTCTGCTGCTGAATATGTCCATCATTTCTATCGTGATGATTGGCGCCTTTGCCGTCATTTATTTTACGACCTCTAACAACATTCGTAGCGAAAATCAAAATAAATTGGACTTGATCTCCTCCAAACCTAACGCGGCCTATCTTAACTTGCCGGACGCTGCCGCCAGGGAGAAGGTAGTTATCGGTGTCGTTCCTTCCGAATCTACTCTTTCATTCAACATGATTGTCAATTCGCAAGGAGTCCTCATGAAAGTCATCTCCTATATTGATATGCCGGAGGAGACCTATTATAAGGCCGCCGAGCTTGTCAGGGGCGGGAAAAAGGGGAGCGGCACGATCTCACTCGACGATAAGCGATGGCAATATCAACTCTCTCCGATGAACGGCACGCTGATATCTTATGAAAACGGAAAGAGCTTCAGGGTCAATGCGAACGGAGATCATTATCAGATTGCCTTTTTAGATGTAACAGAGTCCTATAACACCTTAATGGAGCTTCTGACGACGTTAGTTATTGTCGGTCTCCTTATGCTGTTTGTCATTTTTGCGATTAGTCTGTTCTTTGCCAACCGGTCGATCGCGCCGATTGCCGACACCTGGGAGAAGCAAAAGCAATTCTTTGCGGACGTCTCTCATGAACTGAAGACGCCGCTCGCCATTATCAATGCCAATTCCGATGCCCTGCTTGCCAATGAGGGAGAGACGATTCGGAGCCAGAGGAAATGGCTGGATTATATCAAGAACCAAACCGAGAGAATAGGCCGGCTAGTGAACGATCTTTTATATCTCGCGAAGACGGAGGACATCAATCTCAAATTGAATGTTACCCCTTTTGATATGAGCGAAATGGTAAGCGATGTGATCTTGGCGATGGAGGCGGTGGCGTTCGAGAAGGAGATTACGCTGCTGCAGGAAGTGGAACCGAACATGATCGTCAAAAGCGACTGCGAAAAAGTGAAGCAGGTTATTACGATCCTCGTGGATAACGCGATCAAGTATACGGAGAAGAAAGGCCATATTCATATTACGATGAAAAAAACAAGGCATCACCTTGCCTTTTCCATAAAAAACAGCGGCAAAGGGATCCCGCCCCAGCATCTGTCCAAGCTGTTCGACCGTTTTTACCGGGCTGATCCGGCCAGAACGCAGGAGAACGGCGGTTATGGCTTGGGACTTCCGATTGCCAAAGCGATTATCGACCGGCTCGGCGGCAAAATATATGCCGACAGCAAGGAGAATGAGGGCGCGACCTTTACGTTCACGCTTGGATTCTAGAGCGGCTGCCGTTCGAAGGAGGGGCTAAGCCAAAAGTAAAATGCAAAAAAAAACGTTTACAGATGTTACCATTGGTAGTATGATTATAAATATCAATAAATAATGTGCGTGTATAAAATTAAATTTTAAAAACCTGTTGTCCATGAAGAAGTATAGTGTAAATTGCTCACGTCAATGACCTAATAATGGCATCAAGAATTTGAGTTGAATCTTATGGAAAATGGGGTTACAAGATGACTGGTGATACATTACTTCATGCTAAAAAATACTTAAGTAAGTCCGATCAAATTGATTTGATTGACAAGTATTGGCGGGCTAGTAATTACATCACGGTGCTTCAAATGTATTTGAAACAGAACTTTTTTTTGAAAGAGAAGTTAAAAGCGGAACATCTTAAAGAGGTGGTGCCTGGACATTGGGGAACCAGTCCTGGAATTAACTTTATTTATGCGCATTTAAATGCTTTTATTTGCAGGTACGATGTGGATGTAAATCTGGTCGTTGGCCCCGGGCATGCGGCATGCGCCTTGCTCTCTAATTTGTTCCTCGAGCGATCGCTGCAAGAGTATTATCCCGAACTCACCGTAGATGAGCCTGGAGTTGGGCGTTTAACATATTTATTTGGGCACAGTCAAGGATTCCGGACAGAGGTAAGTCCCCATCTTCCCGGCGTTATTGTTGACGGTGGCGAACTTGGTTATGCATTGAGCGTTGCTTATGGCTCTGTCTTGGATCGGCCGGAAGTCATAACGGTATGCATAGTTGGTGACGGAGAGGCTGAGACGGGGCCTACAGCTGCAGCATGGCAAAGCAATAAATATTTGGACCCGGAAAAATCAGGGGTTGTCCTCCCAATCCTTCATTTAAACGGATATAGGATGGGAGGGCGCTCAATATTGTCGACCTTGACAAATGAAGAACTTATTTCCTATTTTACGGGATTAGGTTATCTTCCTTTGTTGGTAACTGGAAATCACTTCGAAATCTACGCTGCCTTGGAAACGGCGTATATGCAAATTAACGGGATTAAAAAGAAGAGCCTTCCAGATGTGAGGTGGCCGATGCTGATACTCAAAACACCGAAGGGATGGACTGGTCCTTTTAGTGAAGGGAGGGCGAGCTCTCACAAAAATCCTGTTCCTGCTCCCTGCTCTTCCGTTGAGTTACTGGAAAATTGGTTAAAATCTTATAATCCAGTTGAATTATTCGATGACAACGGTTCTCTTTCCCAAGCAATTCGGAGCATCATACCTGCAGGCAACAAACGAATAGGGCAAAGCCTAACCAGAATTAAGGATAGCGTAAAAGAACTCATTTTCCCAAGCGTAAAAAAACATGCCATCAGCCCCATAGAAAAAAAGTATATGAAAAATATCGAAATTATTGTTCCGTACTTAAGTGAAGTGTTCAACTTAAACGAGAAGAACGAGAACTTTAGAATTATGTCGCCTGATGAACTGGTTTCAAATGGGTTGGGGGGCATTTTGCTACATACAAAAAAGGCATATAACCGAATTGGTTTAGAAGAGATTGATACCGCTTTAAATGGAAGGATTATGGAAATTTTAAGTGAGCATGTATGCCACGGGTGGTTGCAAGGGTATTTGCAAACCGGACGTCGAGGCATCTTACCCACATATGAGGCGTTTGCTCCGATATTTGGAAGCATGATGACTCAGTATGCCAAATTCCTGTCGCAATCACAGAACGTTTCTTGGAGGGAGTCTGTCCCTTCCATCAATTATTTATTAACCAGTGTGTGTTGGGCGAATACGTATTCACATCAAAATCCTGAATTTATTAATATGGCTGTGGGCAAAAACTTTTCATTTGTAAGATGTTATTTTCCAAGTGATGCCAACACTTTATTAGCTTGTGTGGATGCATGTCTAAAAAGTGACAATCGAATTAACGTCATCATTTCTTCGAAAAGGGAAATGCCGCAATGGACGACTATCGAACAAGCACAGGCACAGGTAAGTAAGGGAATAGCTGAATGGAGTCATTTTTCTGATGCTCATCCTGACATTATCTTTGCTGCTGCAGGGGACTACCCGACAAGGGAATGCATAGAGAGTATTGCGCTTTTAAAACTGATGGTTCCTGAGATTAAAGTTAGATTTGTTTCCGTTATCGACATTACTGTACTTGGTTCTCCTAAAATATTTGGGCATGCTCTGGCACAAGAACATTTCGAGACCATTTTTCCATCGAGGTTACCAGTTATTTTTAACTTTCATGGTTATCCTTCCGCAATGAAAGCTCTGCTATTCGAGAGGCTCCATGTCACTAATTTTCGTATTCTCGGCTATCAAGATGAAGGCGACAGTTCCGCCCCGGATTTTTATAAAATGATCAGAAATGGCGTAAGCCGCTATCAAATTGCGATACTCTCACTTGATATGTTGGTCAAATACGGAAAATTGAAAGATGTCGATGTCAAAAGCTTGAAAGAACAACTCAGAAATGAAGTTTCGGCATATTGTCTCGAAATAAACGGGGGTTAAGGAGGTGTTGAATATTGTCTATATTTTTCTGGGAACAGTATAATTTGGAAAGTCTTAATCAGCTCCAAGCGCTTCTAGATAAAGATCAATATATTTACTACGTTGATCTGCATACCCACTCAGACTTTTCTGCAGATGGCAAGCAGACGGTACAAGACATCATTGAGCGCGCTGCGGAGCTCCAGTTCGATGTGATCTCCATTACCGATCACGATTCTGTTCAGGCATATCACATTATAAAAGATATTGTGAGGGAATATTCTTTAATAGGAAGATCCATTCCAATTATTATTCCAGGAATTGAATTCACCGTAAGGTATAAAGAGTATGGAGATATGTGCCATATATTGAAATATGGTTTTAATCCAGAAAGCACGGCCTTGAAAAACAACCTTGAGAATAATATAGCTGCATTTTGGAGGAGAGCAGAAAGGCAATTTGATCAAATTGAAAGGAATCAGACTTTAAACTATTTTTCAAATCAATACCATATACATTTTTCTATTTCTGAGTATGAACAATACTTGAAAGCTTGCAAAGTATCAACACCGGAATATCCATCCCTGATTTCCTATATTCATGCCAAGCTAGAACCTTGCAACATTCCATTAGGGGAAATAGTAAGTCATATCGAGCAGGACATTAAATCGGACCCGTCTGAAACAAGAGCCAAATTAAGAACATTAGCCATTAATCGATTCAAAAGCAAGTATAAACATATTTTTGGAAGTTCCATGTACCCGTCCAGGCTCTTGTCACCGCTTTTTTCTGTTAGGGGTATCGATGATGAGGACTATCCTGAGCATGACACAAGCGGTAATTTGTCAATTCGTAATTATGGCCAGCTTGAAATCAATGAACTTTTTAAAGAAGGGATTACGGTTTTTGCACATCCTAATGGTGATAAGCTCCATTTAATGAGAGATTGTCTGAATATGGATATTAATCTTTGTGCGCTTGAATTGAATAAGAGGAACCGCCATGCAACTATGGATCATATTAAGACAAAAGCAGAAGAACTCGGGTTATTTGTCACCCGCGGATCAGATAATCATGAGAAGTCAAATCAGTTATATGAAGAGATGAGTTTTTATGAGACCTCCAAAACCGATTTGATGGCTTTGTTTCATGCATTGAAGAAATCTAATGAGGCGAGACAAAGATGATTAAGGGAATATGCTTCGATCTTGGGGGGACACTAGTTCAATTTAATACAAATGAGAGAATGATCGTTAAGTTAAGCAAATTACTTCAAATTGAATTAAATGAATTGAAACCCTATATTGCAAAACATTTTTTAACCCAAAACAATCATTTTCATCGGTTAGCCGAAAATTTCTGTATGGATGTCGGATATTCGAGACCGCACGATATTATCGAGATCATTGCTTCCCATAAATCAGAAGCTCAGTTGTTTCCGGATTCTCGAAAAATTCTAAATGATTTAAAAAAAAACTATAAGTTAGGCATTATTTCTAATGCTTATTGCTGGAATAATAAATCCTTGGACGAACTGAATTTGGCAGGTTATTTCGATGAATGTACTATCTATTCATTCAATATAGGCTATGCGAAACCAAGCAAAGAAATCTTTAAGGCTGCAGAAGAAAAATTGAAATTAAAGAGGGGAGAATTGGTATTTATAGGTGACTCTCTGACATCGGATATTAACGGGGCGAATAATGCCGGCTGGACATCCGTATTTATAAATCGAAACCGAAAAAAAATTGCTCCCGGCGAATGCAAAGCCAATATGATTATAAATGAGTTATCGGATCTTCTCTATTTTTTCTGAAAACGAATAAAGAGGGGCCTATGGACAAAAAGATTTTATTCTGTTTAAATCCGGCAGTAAGTCATTTCTTTCCAACAATTGGGCTATCGAAGGAACTAATTAGACAGGGATATACAATATTGTATACCGGATTTTCGAATCTTGAGAATGTTGTAGTTTCCGAAGGTTTTGAGTATATTTCCTTAACAGCAAGCACAGACAAACATTTGAAAGACCTGAAGAATAATTATCATTTCCGTAGTTTGGAGAAAACGTATCATAAAATCTTCGAAGAATTAAAAGAAATCATAAAAAGTCGCTGCGTGGATTTAGTTCTTTTCGACATATCTCGATTCAACCTCTATTTTTTGCCCGCATTCGAATGCAAGATACCTGTAATCAGTTTTTGGACCTGTAGCGGAGCATTTCATATCAACGGTGATATACCACCGAATTCTTCTTCGCATATTCCAGACAAGACTTTAAAAAGCAAAATTAGAGTGATATCCATCTGGATCAGGAGATATGTGAGAAGAGAATTCTGTAAACCGGCAACACTGTTATCAAAATTTTATTTTCCCTATTCAGATCTATCCGCAATTGCAAGAAAGAGGGGAATGAAGTGGAAGTATAATATAGATGGGCCATACTTGGATGTTCCTAAATTAGTCTTAGGGCCTAGAGAATTTGAATTTTCTGCTTCTACTAATAACCGTAATGCTGCTTATCTTGGTTTATGCGTAGAGACTCGAAGCGATGGAACGGTCATGCCAGATGATTTCGATCCTTGCAAGCCTTTAATATACTGTTCACTGGGAACTTTAAGTCATCGGTATAACAGGAGCGGGCATTTTTTTAATATTGTGATTGAAACATTTACTGCCCGACCCGAATGGAATGCTATCATCAATATTGGCAGCACGAAGGAGATTGATATGAACTCTCCGTCTCCTTCCAATATCCTAATCACCGATTACGCGCCCCAATTGGAAATTCTTAAAAAAGCGGATTTGGTTCTAACTCATGGCGGTTATGGGACGATAAAAGAATGCATAGCCTTCGCTGTGCCTATGATTGTTTTTCCATGTATTTATGATCAACCGGGAAATGCAGCTAGAGTTGAGCATAAGGGTATAGGAGTAAGGAGGGATATTGGAAAGATTACGCGTTCTGACCTGGAAGGACTCATCGAGAGCATGTTGACCGATATGACGTACAAAAAAAATATTGCGTCGTTAAAGGATAGAATTCTTCTTTCTCAAAACGGTCTACAAGATGGGATTCTTTTGATTAGAAAAGAGTTAGAACAAAGTGATTGCCACTCGAGGAAAACAGAGGTGGAAATGTAATGTCAACCAACCATACGTTGAATATTGCCTTTTCAAATTTTCCTTTTGTTAATTGTTTTGGGAGTTATGTCGCCAGCGCTTACAAATATTTCTTCCCGGCAGTAGACCCTGTAAACCTCCTATTATATCTAGCAGATTGTGAATTGAGATATACTCAACTAAATGTCCAGCAACTAATGGAAAAATATAACAATCCTTGGCGTTTTCAGCCTTTGCGAATATACGATCCCAATGATACGCCTCTTTTTTCAAAAGATACGTTTTTGTCTTTCTTATCGTTTTTAGAACATCAATACAGCATTTATGCTGAAATTGTTCCTCATAATTCTCCCCCTCAACTTATACTGGAAAAGGTTATGGAAGCCATAACAAATTCAGGTGTTGTTTTACTCAGTGTTGATGAATATTATCTTGTTTCAAGTAAACGATTTTATTATAAGCACCATAATTTTCATGGATTGATTATCAAAGGGTTTGATTTAAGTGAAAAATATTTTGAAGTTGTCGATTCTGAAGTTTATAAACCATATAAGATCCCCTTCGCGCAGCTATTGGACTCGTTACATCATTCGATTTACAAAAAGGATCACTATATTCTTAACCACTACAATGATTTACACCGAAATGAAAAATTGTTGACGATAAATGTTGACTTGGGTTGGTTGAAGCATAGGTTAAGCTTTCCGATCATGCTGTTTATTAATGATTTGCCATCTTACTTTGAGGCCAATGATTCAGATTATGTGCTTAGGGGACTCAATTTTACAATTAATTTTCAGCTGCTTCCGTTTCTGCTATTCAGAATAAATGTATTATCAAAGCTGAACATTCCATCTTTTTTAAAAGCTGATTTGGATTCTTCAATAAAAATGTGGAGAAATATTTCTTTGCGGATACGTAAAAGGGTATTGACCCAAAACGCCGACTTTCAGCACTTGCAGCCATTTTTGCAGAAAATTTTAGAACTTGAAAATAAGATTGCCGATGAGATAGATACGCTTGGTTTATCGAGTGGAGGAAAATGAATGATTAAGGTAACTGATTTGTCCATGACATATAAAGTCGCCAAAAAAAAGCACGGATTTTTAGGATCATTCAAGAGTTTAATCCAACCAGACTACGAATATGTGAAAGCACTTCAAGGAATTAATCTAAAAGTAAATAATGGCGAGGTTATCGGTTTCATTGGCCCCAACGGCGCAGGAAAGACAACGTTACTTAAAATATTGTCAGGATTGATCCACCCAACATCCGGTGAAGTAACTGTGGACGGTTATAAGCCTTTCAAACGAAGCAAAGATTTCAAAAAAAATATATCCCTGGTGTTAGGACAGAAAAGTCAATTGATGTGGGATATACCTGCTATGGAGACCTTCCATTTAAACAGAGCAATTTATCGCGTGGAAATGAACAACTTTAATGAATTAATTGAAGAGCTCGTTACCATACTTGATGTTAGCCATCGTCTCGATACGCCCGTTCGGCAATTATCTTTGGGCGAGAGAATGAAAATGGAGCTCATCGCAAGCTTGATCCATAAACCCAATATTCTCTTTCTTGACGAGCCTACGATTGGACTTGATATAAAAAGTCAAATTGCTATTCGGGAATTTATAAAAAAGTATGTGAAAACTAATCGTACAACAACTATTATTACAAGTCATTATATGGAAGATATAAAATCATTATGTGAAAGAATAGTCATCATAAATGAAGGAAAAATTCTTTACGATGGACCAATAACTGATATTTATCGACAAAGAGAGGAGTTCAAATATATTTCTGTAAAAACAAATGAAGGAACAATAAAAAGAGTAAGCGATAAATTATTCGACGTTATCAAAAAGAATGATATGTATAAATTAACGGTACATCCGGATAATTTGCATGATGTGATTAGTGAATTAATTCAAAGCGGGAATATTCAGGATTTAACAATTGAGAAGCAGCCTATAGAAGAACTAATCTTAACACTTTTAACCGAGACGGAGAAATAGTATGAAAACATACATTACTTATTTTCGGTGTATTTTAGCGACGCAAGTTATATTTCGCTTTTCATTTTTCACGGAATTTTTGGCACAAATCGTCCCGATGCTAGTAAAAATATTTTTGTGGAGTGCCATAATAAAAAATTCGCCGAACTCTTCGTCGCAAGAAATTAACTTTATTATTACCTATTTCATTGTCTCTTTTGTGCTAATACAAATTACGGAACACCGGCTGATAATTGCTGATAAAATCCGATTGGGCACCCTTTCTGCTGAACTGCTGAAACCTGTAAGTATCATTAACCTTGAATTTACAAGGGCTGCTGCTTTGAAAATAATTTCATTGGTAAAGCTCATTCCTGCAACAATACTTCTTATGTATATATACCATGATTATGTGATTGTTCCTAATCTCGACATTTACTCGTTGTTGTTTATCATCATTAGTTTTGCTCTTTTCTTTAATATTCAACTGTTTATTCATAATCTATCTTTTTATGTCATTGAAATAAGTGGACTCTCCTATATTATTTCAGTTATCATTTCCGTGTTTTCAGGTAATTTAATCCCATTTAGTTATATTCCCGAGAACATTAGAATGATTTTTGAAATGCTGCCCTTTAAATATCTAGTACATGTTCCTGTAAGCTCTTTACTCGGCCAATTGCCTTCAGCCATTGCAAATATGTTCATTCTCCAAGCCGGACTTTATTTGGTTTTGTTTTCATTGATGAACGTGCTTCTATTTAAAATCGGTTGCAAAAAATATTTGGCGGTAGGGGGGTAAATGAATGAGCAACGTAAATTATTATATTCAAGTGTTCATCTCCCTGGTAAAAGTAAATCTACGCCAATTTGCTCAGTACAGGTTTAACTTTGTACTCTCGACCGTTGTTAATTTACTTTGGATTATTGTACAAATTACTTTTGTCTCCATTATTTTCGCCAGAGTTCCTGCGATCAATGGCTGGGGAAAATATGAGATGTTATTGCTCATAGGTATTGATGAGATCATTTTTCCATTCTTTATGGCTTTTGGATTTACGAGCTTAAAGCGGGTTGAAGCCTCGGTTGTCGATGGAACAATGGACTATTCCTTATTGAAGCCGATCAACCTCCAATTTTATTTAACCTTTAAGCATATTAATTTGATGGAATTGTCGCCTGCTATTTTTGGAATCGTTCTTACTGTATATGCATATAACCAACTCCAACTCCAATTTCCTTCATTTGATGTAATCCTCCTTCTCCTCTTCCTTGTGTTGATAGGATATTGGATATTAATTAGCCTAATGATTATTATTACTTCTGTTGCGTTTAAGTACAAAAGGATTTCACAGTTACAAAGCACCCTTCTTGTTTTTGCCCAAACCATGATTTACCCGATAGACATTTATTCAGGTTACTACAAGCTGATAATAACAACGCTCATACCGGTAGGAATTATTGTAGATTTTCCAGCGAGATTGTTAACCAAAGGACTTGAAATTTCTTGGGTTTCTTATTCACTTTTTATAGCCTCAATTTTTGGAGTTCTGGCTTATTTCGCTTTAAAATGGGGAATCAAAAATTATACGAGTGCCAGCAGTTAAGTGATAAATGTAAAAGAGGAGGGGAAAGTATTGGATAAGGAAAAACTAAATAAAATAAAAAAGATTATTGAAGAGATAGCAGACAGCAATGAAATATACGATCTGGGTCTTGATGACGATTTTGTCGAACTATTGAATTTTGACTCCATGACTTTCATCCAAGTGATCGTTCGGCTAGAAAGTGAGTTTAACGTGACAATCGATGATGATGATTTAACATTCGAAAATTTGAATACATTGAAAAAGCTGCACGACTACGTAACTGCTGAAAGAAGTGAAAGTGTTCGATAAAGGCATCACATATAGGAGGCGGTAGGCATGGTTATTCAGTGGACGGGGACTGTGAGCAAATATAATAGTTTGCAGGTCATTGAAGTTCCTAAGCACTTGCTCGGGGATGTCAGAATCAGACTGGTTAAAGGCACACTGAATAGTTATCCATATGAGGGGTGGTTAACAGAGCAACATGGCTTAGTATATATTACACTCACACCTGAGTGGTTGGAAAAGTATCGAATCGAATTGGGGGAAGAAGTAAACGTAAATGTCGCTGTAAAAAATATTGGTCTTCCTACTCAAAAAGCTCCGGAAGAGGTTTTACGAGAGTTGGATAAGAGGGGCATTAGTATCGATATACTGACCTTTGCCGAGAAGCAGCAATTGTTTAGTTCCGTCACCGAAGCAAGTAGCAAGGAGATAAGGGATAAAAGAATACAGGCGATAATAGCAGCATGTATTATAAAAAATAACCGGCTAAAAGACGGAAAGAGTAAACCGTCCGCGCAATAAATAAAAACTTGGGAGGGATTTACGTGGTGACATCACAAGATATTACGATTAATCAGGGACATGCATTAGAATTGTCAAGTCGTTATGGAATTAATATTGAAGACATTCTATTGATTGCACTAAATTTGTGCGGAGTTAATTCGCAGCACACGTACCCCCGGATGAGGATGTTTCTTAAGGTAAAAGATAAGCCTGAATATACTTTTAGAATCATCGTTCCAGTGCATCAGCGTAATTCCCCCTTTTATTTGGAGGATAAAAGAATTCTGTTTAATGGTGAGCATTTTGCAGATGTCTTTGAATTGGAGAATGATGATGTTGTTGTGAGTTACTTCAGGAAATATGAAAAAGTCATAACTCTAAATTCCAATGCCCGCAGCATGTGCACGGGATGTGTTTTCTGCTATAACACCCTTGAAATATCGGAAGATCCGCGTTTAAGAGTGTTGGATGACCTTACTCAATACTTCTCGATATTACTATCTGAAAAGGGGTGGAAGGATCTTTCGTCTCTTGAACAAATATGCCTCTCAACGGGGTGCTTTTATTATGAGGAGTTAGCCATCAAGCACCTAATGATGGTGAAAAACACGCTGAACGGCTTTAACTTTCAAGGAGAAATTAACTATCTAGGCTCTGTTTTGCGCAGTAATGAAGGGTTTAAACAAATTATCGAACATATAGGGAAATTTAAGCTTACTCTCACCGTTGAGTGTTTGACCAACAGGGAGACCATCCTCAAGAGTACGAAGGCAGATTTAACGCTTCCCATGATGGTCGATTTATTAGAGAGAGCAAGGGAGCACGGGCTTGATGCGACATTTACCTATATTTTGGGCCTGGACAATGAACCAGCTGCACTTCATGGTTTGGATATGCTCTTGGCTCACTCTAACAGAATGCCGTCAATTAACCTGTTTCAGGCACATAACGAATATATGCAGATGTTTGCCGCGGAAGGGGCCAATACCATTGAATGGTATCTAAAAATGCGTTTAGAAATAGAAAAGCTATTAATTAAATATGGCTTGGAAGCGACCACTTGGGAATGTTATCGAAGCTTATGGTACTTTACCTTCGATGGCCGTCCAATACCTTATTCCGGTTGGTAATTTAAATCATGAGCAGGTTATTAATTAAAGAGGCCGTATTTGAAAAAGTCACCGTTGGTTTCCAGGGTGAGTCCATTTCATCTTACTTCCTGCTTATCAAGACGTCAGAGGAGTTTCAAGGCTTTTTTGGTCCTGTGTACAAGCCATATCTTTCCGCTTATATGGAGCTCTGCAGACTTCTGCTTGATAAAGATCCGTTGCGAACTGAGGCGATTTGGAAGATTCTTTGGGATTCCCAGTTAGGGGGAAGAACCGGATTATTTATGGAGTTTATGAGTGCTATTGATTGTGCGCTATGGGACATTAAAGGAAAGTACTTTCATGCTCCTGTTTATGAGCTCCTTGGCGGCCGTACCCGCTCTTCGGTTCCATGTTATGCTAGTATGCTTGGCTTCAATGAAGCTGAAAAAGGAGCAGTATCGATTGCCAAACAGTACTATATGTCAGGATTTGAGTTTCAAAAATGGCCACTGCGTTTTCAATATCACGGTAACATTGAGGAGCATGCTCGCAACGTTAGGGAATTGGTTGAGGGAGTCCCTGATTGCAATTTTATGTTTGATGTATTTGGCAAGTGGAACTATAATCAATTTCTTGCTTTTGTAAACTATACGAAAGATTTAAAAATAACCTGGATCGAGGAGCCGCTGCCGTCAGAAAGCTACATCAACATGAATTTGAGTTCGAGCTTGCTTCCGTTAGCATTTGGCGAGCACCTGTCCCATGTGTATGAGTTCACCCCTTTCGCCACCAATTCAGGAGTTGTATTCCTCCAACCGGATATAGGAAGGTGTGGAGGCATTACCGAAGCGATGAAGATATTGGGACTTGCAAAAGCTTTCGGAAAACGGATAATCCCGCACGGTCATAACCTGCTGCCCGCATTGCATCTAGCGGCGTCTCAACCATCTGATACGCTTCCAATGGTTGAATATCATATTACGATTGAGCCCCGAAGACAATGCTTCTATAAGAATCCTGTCGCTCCAAAAGGAGATTTACTGGAAATAGGGAGCATCATTGGCCTTGGGATGGATTATGATCAAGATAAAATCGAGAGAGTGGAAACGATATGCAGTATATCCTGATTTTTTGGGTCAAAAGGGATGCTGATTAAGGAGCGGGGATATGTTACCTGAGCAATATCTCATCGCGAGCGAAAAGCTGTTACACGAGGCAGACCGTTTACTTAATTCGTTACAGTTAATGCATATTTTAAGCAGATATGCTAAGGAAATCACGTTTGTGGGCAGTTATGCCAATCGTACAATGGTTTGGCCTGATATTGATATTTCGATTATGCTTAAGGAAAATAATGTCGAGCAGTTTTTTCTGATCGGGAAAGAATTATCACAAGCCCCATGTATTGAGCGGATGTTATTTAAAAATGAATACAGGACAAGGCCGGAGCGTGCAGGTTTCTATTGGGGCATACAACTGGTTTATAATTCTAATAAATGGAAAATTGATATTAAAGCACTGAATAAAGAAGATTACCGATCTGAAGTATTGAATATCTCATATCTTAAGAAGACGATGTCGTACGAACAACGAATATTAGCCATTGCTGCTAAAAATAAAGTCATGGAACTAACCAATTGTGACAGAGTGCCTTATGGCTGCAGCTATCATATATATGATCGCATAATCCATCGGGGATTGACCTCTACAGACTCGATTATTGAAGATATGCAAAAAGAAGGTTTAATTTAAGTTCTCGGCAGGTGCCATATGAGTATATTTAACATGCGCATTGTAGTTTTGGATTTGGATGGGACTATTGTAGGTAAAAGCAAGCAAATATCTATCCCGGTACTTGCAAAGCTGCGTGAAATGGAGTCTGGTCGCTTTCCAATAATTATAGCCACAGGAAGATCTTTAATTGGATGCAGGCATATATTCAACCAATTCACGCCGGCGTGGCCGATTATTTGCTTCGATGGCAGGCTGATCTACGATCTCGCCAGGAGAGAAACATTATGGGCCTCACCTGTTGACCCCGAGATAGTCGACATGATTATTGAACGGTATAGTTCAACCCATCATATTATTAAAGAGTATCCGACGTATCTTTCATCTTTGACAAAAGAAAGTGGTTTACTATATGCATTTTCTTTCGGTGTCTCCAGAAATCATCTCCGCAATAATGACGAATATAAAAGCGGGCCTCTTAGAATATACTTAAAATCAAAAAAAAAGGGAGCCCAGGATGAAAGGGCTGGAAGTCAGATTATTGAAAAGAAAAATATTGATATATATCAGACTTCTAATGATTGGCTGGTACTATCAAAATCGAAAGAGAATAAAGCAAATGCCCTTCAAATTCTTGCAGAGCGGTACAATTTTAACAGGGAGGAGGTTATTGCATTTGGCGACGGTGAAAATGATATCGAGCTATTTAAAAACGCAGCTATTTCGATTGCCATGGAGAATGGGGATGAAAAGCTTAAACAAATTGCAACACATATAGCAGGCAACGTGGAAGAAGACGGTGTATTAACTTTTCTTGAACATATTTTGTGTGGAAGAATGTAAAACAGGGGGGTGGAGATAACAAAAAATTTTACTGCTGGCAGGACTTGGTCCTTATATTGTTAATGAAAGTTATCTTAATGGTACCCTTTTTGATGAGAATCTTTCACAAGATGCTTCGCGAAGATGGGGTAAAATAGCAGGAAAACAGATTAACTTGTATTAGGAGGGCAATTCAGTAATATAAAATACCACGAGATTATGAATATCATCACTGCTGCTGATTATATTATCCGTGGAGATGCTGAGATTGCTCTGCCTCGTCTCCTGAATTCATCAAGGACAAGAATTTCAATACGTGCCTAAGGCAATGGATTCAACATTTACTGTCCCCAATGATCGGTTTAAGAAGCTATTGAAACAACTGCCTTTTTTGAAACCGCTCAAAAATTGTATAAAAATACAACATATGATGTTAGATGGAAGAACGATGATGGGGTTCTGTTGTTATGGCAATCAAGGTATCAGCTCCCTCTGGTTCCTGATCATTCACGCGATGCCAATTTGCGGATTGAAAAATGCTTCTGAGGTTGGATCGATAACCCAAATCATGAAGGTGAGAATTTAATGTTGGAGATTACACTGTACAAGGGAGCATTGTATTTATCTTGCAGGAAAATGCAATCAATAAGCTATTTGAGTTCTATTAAAGTACCAATTGAACTCATTTTCTATAATGCAATGGAAAGTACGGACGATATATTTGAACAAGTTATTGTTCAAGGAAAATCAAGGCATCAATACAAGTCGCGCTTGCTATCCAAAGAAGACTTGTCTCTGATTGGAGTAAAAGAAAATGTTCGTTCTATTCAAAGTCTAAATGAAGTTCAATCTGTCATTGTTGATCTTATTGATAGGGGCAATGTCGTCTTTTTGCCGTTGGATCAATTCTATTTTCCGCACCGAGGGCATTATTTGAAGAGACATGTTTTTCATACGTTCACAATTTCCTCGTATCATAAGACTTCAAAGAATACATACTTTTATGTACATGATTTTGATCCGGAGTTTACCGGCGATGTTAGTGGCGAACTTATAACTACATCATTGGAACATTGGAAAGCTCCTATAAACTTGTTTTATTATGATATTGAACGACGAAATAATTTGCAAAAAAATATAATTGAGGAAAATTTTTTAAAATTAATTCAAAAATTCAATGATTCATACCATCTATACGATTGGATTCCTTCCCTTATTGAGGAAAACCCGGACTATAAGTTATTAAATAGCTTGGATCATGCATTAGCTGTATTAGCGGGATCAAGGAATTTATTTAAGAACTACTTGATCGCTATAAATTATAACGAACCAATTGTAGTAAAGTTAAAGGAATTTTGTCACTGCGCGGAATTGCTTAAAAATGTCTTGCTCAAATATTCAATAACGGGGAGAGTGAACAAAGAAAAAATCGAAATATCAGTACAAAAATTAAAGGCCTATGACGAAAACATAATGTTCTCCATAAATAGAGAATTATTGCTTTCAAAATCCGATGGATAGACCGATACCGGCCCTGCTTCGATACTCTTGTTATCGACAGCAGCGATAGCCGGTTTTTTTATGCAGCACACTCCACACTCAAATTTCATTTGTACGTGCCTGTAAAATGAATTGATCTGTGGAAGTATTTATCCCTCGATCAGAGGAATGTATCCTTTGAATGCGCTGCCGCGTGGACTACACTTTAAGTAGACACCAAGAGCAATGCAGGGTGAACCAAAAATACTTGGGGGGATTTGCAAAATGAAAAGGTCTTCATTGGTACTGATGAGCATCATGCTGTTGCTCTCCATGTTCCTCGCGGCATGCGGCAATAAGGGCGGCAGCAACGCTGGCGGTCCGGCTGAAGGAACGACGCCGCCAGCCGAGACGGGAACGCCGGAAGCCAAAGCCGATCCGGTCAAGCTTCGCGTCTTCTCGACATTCGGGGGAACGGATGCGGCTCGTGAAGCGTTCCAAGCGCTTCTGGATGATTTTACTGCGAAAAATCCTCACGTCACGATTGAAAATGATACGATGTCCGCGAACGACGACGGCTTCCGGACGAAAGTAAACACCGATATGAACAGCGGCAACGAGCCGGATTTGCTGTTCTATTTTATCGGCGCGGACGCGGAAGGCTTCGTTAATGCCGGCAAGGTCGTGCCGCTGAACGAGATTCTGGACGCGGATTCGGAGTGGAAGAACGGGTTTATTCCGAACGCACTCGAGATGGCAAGACAAAAAGACGGCAACATTTATGCTGTGCCGCTGACCGGATTCTATGAAGGGCTGTTCGTAAACAAGAAAATCTTCGAAGAGAACGGACTGGAGCTCCCGACAGATTGGGAGAAGCTGAAAAAAGCGGTGACTACGTTGTCCGACAAAGGCATTATTCCATTGTCCGTGCCGTTCGACCAATCCCACTATTTGATTGAGCATATGATTCTGTCTGCAGCAGGTCCGGAGAGCCAGAACAAAGGCTTGATCGACGGCCTCGATCCGAACTGGGAAAAAGGCTATGCGGCGATGAAAGAACTGTATGATCTCGGCGCATTCCCGAAAGATGCGGCAACGATTGACCTCGGCATGGCCGGCAACTATTACAGCGAAGGTCTGGCCGCGATGATTCTGGAAGGTTCTTGGGCGATCGGCGGATGGAATGAAGATACGCGCAACAACTCGACAGTTATCCCGTTCCCGCAGGTTCCAGGCGGCGCCGGCAGCGGCAACGATGTCGTAGGCGGCTTCGGCTCCGGATTCTACCTGCCGAAATCGACGTATGACGATGCGGCGAAAAAGGATGCCGCAATTGCATTAATGAAGCATCTGACTTCCAAGGATAGCATTCAAAAAATCGCGACCGCCAACGGCGGCACGCCAGCTGCCGACGTGGAAGTGAAAGGGCTTCCTCAGGTCGCTCTCGACGGGTTCGCGATGGTAGCCAAGGCCGCTGCCATCAATTCGCCAGTCGACAGCAAGGTGGCGCAAGAAACATTCTCCAATCTTCGCGCCAGCGTGCAACCTGTCGTGACAGGCAAGAAGACGCCGACCCAGGCGATCGAAGATGCGAAGAAAACCGAGGATGACAACAAAAAATAATTGGAATCGCATCATCGGAAACGCTTGAAAACCATAACGAACGCCGCCCCTCTATCATCATTCGGGCGGCGTACTCATTTCGCGCGAGGAAGAAAATAAACATCAAAGGTGATAAATATGAAGGGCGACCGAAAGTATATTGTTATGTTCTTGCTGCCTGCAGCGGTTTTTATGTCGGTCTTTCTCTACTATCCGTTCTTCAAGAGCGTCTATCTCAGCTTTTATCGCACGACCGGATTTTTCGACAAGAAATTTGTCGGCTGGGATAACTACAAGCGATTGTTCACGGATGAGCTGTTGGGAGCGGCGACGCTGCATACGTTGGAACTGATGTTGTATGTCATTTTGTTCCAGGTCGGGATCGCGCTCGTGCTGGCGGTGCTGGTCGACAACATTCAGAAGCTGAAGGGATTTTACCGTACCGTCTTCTTTTTCCCTGTCGTCATTTCGGGAACGGCGATCTCCTTGTTGTTCGTCCTGTTCTACAACTACAATTTCGGTCTGTTGAACAATCTGCTGGCGAACTTCGGCATCGAGAAAATATTATGGCTCGATGAGAACAATGCGCTGAAAGCCGTAGCCATTCCAACGGTATGGCACTATATCGGATTTTATTTTGTCCTGTTCCTTACCGCGATGTCCAAAATTCCTTCCGACTATTATGAGGCGGCCAAGCTCGAAGGGATTTCCGGCATCCGCAAAACTACGATGCTGACCATTCCGCTCATTATGAGCGATATCAAGGTCGTCATTACGTTGGCGATTACGGGGACGCTGAAAGTATTCGAATTCGTCTGGGTCATTACGAAGGGGCAGAACGGCACGGAAGTTCTCGGAACGTATATGTACAAAAAGGCAATGGTGGATCAGAACTTCGGTTACGGCTCCACGATCGCCATTTACATGGTCGTGTTCGGCGTACTGCTGGCGCTTATCGCCAACCGGCTGTTGAAGAGGGACGAGATTACTTACTAAGCATTATAGGGGTGTACAGAGATGGAGCCAACCTTAGTTGTGGAACGCAATGCCCGGCGAGCGAAGTCGAAGCGGTTCAGCTTCAGCGCCGCCTTGATGTATACCGTACTGACGGCGTGGGCCTTGACGACAATTTATCCGTTATTCTGGATTGTGAACAACTCATTCAAGATGTCGCGGGATGTCATGAACAACTCGTTCGGCATCGCCTGGAATCCGGTGATGACGAACTACACCAATGCGCTGGACCGGATCAATATCGGGAAGAGCTATTTGAACAGCTTGATTATGTCCTTCGGCACCGTATTTTTGGTGCTGCTGTTCGGCGGCTTGGCGGCTTATATCCTGTCCCGCTTCCAATTCCGCGGCAAGAGAACGATTTATTCGATTCTTTACGCCACTTTGCTTATTCCGGCGTTTGCCACGGTGGTGCCGGTATATGAGCTGTTGATCAAAACAAGCCTGGTCAATACGTACTGGGGTCTCATTTTGCCGCAGACTGCGGGGAACCTGACCTTCGCCACGCTGGTTATCGCGGGATATATGGCTACGATCCCGAAGGATTTGGAGGAGGCCGCCTTCATTGACGGCTGCAACCGCTGGCAAATGTTCACGAAGGTATTCGTGCCGGTGTCGCGGCCTGTATTCGCCTCGGCCAGCATTTTCGTATTTATGTGGTCGTACAATGATTTGTTCTCGGCCATGATTTTTGTCAACAAGGAAAACGTCCGGCCGATCGTGGCCTTGCTGAATGAAATCAGCTCGCAATATGGAACCGACTTCGGATTGATGGCGACCGCCGTATCGCTGACCGTCATTCCGGTATTGATTGTGTATCTGTTTATCTCGAAGTTCATCCAAAAAGGGTTGACCGAAGGCGCCGTAAAGGGATAACGATCAGGCCGGTCCTATCTTATGGAAAAAAATTCTCGGAGAATATCACATAGCGGCTTCACTCTCTTGGATTTGCGTTCGACAGTCATGTCCCGGGGGTGAAGTCTTTGTTCGTGCCGCGCCGGCGCAGGAGCTGTGATTTATGAAAAAAGCGCGCCTCTTGAGAAAGGCACGCTTTTTCATAGATATTATCCGCAATCCGCCGAAGCGGAACGGCAGTTCAGTCAGTACCGAGCCTGCAGCGTATAGTGAATATCCTCATCGGCATATTTATAGACATACAGATGGTATCGTCCCGGTTCCGCCGCGAACCCGCCGCTCATTCTGTTGCCGTCCAGCTCGGATGGATACAGGAGCGGACGCTCGGTATCGCCTTCCCGGTACAGGATCCAATTCACGTTCGATCCAAGCTGCCGCTCCAGCTCGATATGAACCTCGGACGGCTGGTCCACGTCAATGATGAATACATCCTGCCGGTCGCTGCCATTCAGGGTTCCCAGGACAGGCCGGCCTGCCGGAATCGGGCCGTTGGCCATATCAGGCGAATTGTTCGGCTCGGTCTCTTCGAATCGAGGAAGCTCCGGCTCCTGACCGGAATTGCTTTCCGGCTGGACGATCAAGCGATAGGACTGCTCTCCGACCCCCACAGGGTATACATACACGTAATAAGTTCCCGCCGTACCCGCTACGGAGCCGGATACGCTTGTTCCTTCCACTTGCTTCGGATAGGCGGCATAGGTAGTCAGGTCGGACTCGTGGAAGACGAGCCAGGCGACGGTGTCTGCTTGCTCTGTCTCCAACTTGATATTCCATTGTTCATCCTTCCCGGCCTCAAAACGGTACACGTCAGCCCAATCCGTATCGCTCAGCTTGCCGGATACCGGCTTGCCCGTGCCATCCAGTTGAACCGCCTGCTCCCAGGTATCGTTGGGCTCATGGTCCGCATCCGGTTGTCCGCCGTCATGTCCGCCATCCGCCGCTCCATCGCCGTCTTCGTTCCCGATGCCTCCATCCGGCAATGGTCCGCCGTTGTCGTCCGGATTCTCGCCAGCATCCCCGCCTGCAGGAAGCTTGCCGTGGAACACCACATCATAGACGAATCGTCCTGCATCGTCCACCCGGTAATTGGTAAAGTAGGCGGTGACGGTCTTATACCCGTTCCATGGCTGTTCCGACAAAGCTTGCAGGAAGCCGTCCGTCAAGCTGTTCATCGTCTGCCAATCTTGCTCTTTCCCCGCAGCGGCGCTACCGATGTACGTGCCGCGAAGCTCGAAGGACCGGAAGAAGCGCGATTCCCGCTCCGTTGCGCTCGTATCCCTCAATCCGGCCGCAGCCGCGATTTCGTTATAGATCTCCTGCACCGGCTTCTGCTCCGGCGCCAGCAAATACTCATCCGACACGAGCGGAACCGTCAAGCTGTCATAGCGGGCGACCTGCGCCTCAATCGAGCGTTGGTAGGCATCATTCATGCGCGTATCGCCGCTTATCGCCGCCAGCTGTCCTTCATAAGCGGAGGCATCATTGAACCGGATGGCCTGATGAATCCGATCCATCGTTCTAAAATCCTGATGGTACAAGTAATCGTACAACGCAAAGGAATAATCGTAAAATCTCCATGAGCCGTACTGCGAATTCACCGTATCCGCCACGGAGTAACGCTCTCCCGGGCCGTCATGCCGCAGATTTCCGACGACCGACTTGCGGGGCTGAATCCCTTCCGTCCGAGTAGCTCCGGCGAAAAATTCCGCGCCGCCTTCGTCAAACCACTGCATGCGTCCAGTTTTATACAGCGGCCCCTGGCCCCACATGCCGGGCACCTCGTACCGGCCCTGGAGGTAATGGGTAAATTCATGGCGGAACAGCTCTTCCAGACTATAAATGCTCTGTTCGATCGTCCGATCATACGTAAAGAACGTGCCGTCGGGTTCAATGTAAATGCCGCCGTTGTCGGTGTCGTACCCGTACAAATAACGATTCATCCGGTATTCATCCGGATTGTTGTAAATGACGACCGTCAGCACGTCATCCGGATTTCCCTGCTCCAGCGGCTGATCGCTGCCGATGACGCGATGGAATTGGGCTTGGACCTCCTTGGCCGCCCAATATAAGCGCTGAAGCTGTTCCTCGCTCAACTGGCTGCCCGTCCGGAATACGAAGCGGCCGTCATCGAACTCGACCCGCTGCGGCAAATAGCGCTCCTTCCCGCGCTGCTTCAACTCGTTCATATCGACCCGGCGGCCGGAAGCATCTGTTCCCGCATAGTGCTGGTCAATCTGATCGGCAGCCACGAAGTACATCTCGCCCAGCGCCGGCGCGGTCTGCATGACATCGGTCAGCACCCGGTTCGCTTGCTGCGGCTCGCTGTAATAACGGCCGAGCGAACCGGTGTAGTAAATGGCGTTATTCGTCAGCCACAGCTTGTCCGCCGATGCAGGTCCATGCTGCGCCATCCGGAACAGCTGCTCCAAATAGCCGTCGATGCTTCCCTTGAACGCAGCTTCCCGGTCCGGTTCGTCCATGCGCCACATGAGCACATAACCGACACCCTTTATCACCTCGTAGAATGCTCTGGAAGCCTCGTAATCACCGGACAAGGCATCCGCGCGGTCGTTGAAGCTCTGAAGAAGCCCTGTCAATCGCTCCACGGTATCCGGATCGGTGGTAGAATTGGAGATCATTCTGCCTGTCGCTCCGATAACCTTGTTCTGTAAGTCGTTGCCCCAAGCAAAGGCGGGGTTATCGATAATCGCCTTGATGGCAGGGAGCATCTTGTCCCGGAATGCCGGTTCATTAATCCGGGCCAGCTCCTTGTTGTAATATCCGAGGTAATAACCGGAACGGAGCACCTCCACCAACGTCGGAATGCCTTGATCGTCCTCGGGCGTGAACTGTCTGCCGCTTTCCTCCAGCCGATCCACAATCGCTTGGAAACGATCCTCGTCCGCGTAAAAACGACGGGTATCGTCATTGTACTTGAACAGATCCGGAATCTTCGACCATTCGATACGAACGAGCAGATCCGTAAGCTCCTCATACGACAGGGAATTCAATTCCGCCATGCTGTAATTCCTGTCGGCGCGCGTCTCGCTTGTCAGCGGCTGAAGCTGCGGCTCAGAGATGCCGGCATCGGCGGACTCCGCCACCGCGCTCGGAAGCTCTCCGTCCGCGCCGAACGGCGCAGCGGACGGAGGGAGCTCCTCCAGCGCCCATGCACTGGCGGTTCTTTGCTCCATCCGTCCTTCCGCCGGGTGCGCCGCCTTCGATTGGGCTGCGGCGAAGCCTGCCGGACTTCCTGCAGCAATGGCCGCCGCCAGCAAAATCGAAGCCCATCTCATCCATGCTTGTTGTCTCATCTTGTGCAACATCCCCCTTATGCATGTTCGTTCATGTTTCCTAATGATGAACGACAATGCTAAATATCGGCGGCCGGCAGATGGATTGACATGCAGCCATTTTCCCGTTTTTTTCGGCGAATAGGGCCATCGTCTCTATAAAAAGTTCCCGAAAGCGGGATGAAAAGGAGGCGGAAGAAGGGATTTCTTCCGGCAGGGGGCCTGTTCACCCGCTTCCCTTTTCCAATCGTTATTCCTTGATTGACGGGTACATCCGAAGTATCCAAGGCGATTCGGTTGCGACAAAATGGAATTGTCGAATTTTGTCATTAAAATGTTGTTCCGGACACCATCGCGAGCCGAAGAGAGTACGAGGCAAATGATCGTTCAGGAGCTGTCGGCCGATTCTTCCTCTCGTTGTTGAGCAACTTTCAACAGAATCGCCCAAATTGAACGATTTGTTGATTTTTTCGTAACGGGCAGGGGGGAAATATGCACACTTTCTCAACATTTGCTGTAGTATATAGCAATACGAAGCAGTCGCAAGCCTAGGGCGAGGCCGTTGAGCGGGCGCAGCAGCGTGACGGTACGACGGCATGGCGCCCGGATGGTGGCAGCAATGGCGCTCTCAGAGTATCGATAAAGATAAGGAGGTTATGGCTGTGTTTTATTGCATCATATGTTCCCGGCTTCACGAGGAATGTAGTGCTGAGGATTGGGTATTTGAGCACGCGATCTATATCGAGCCGATGCTCGGCGAGAAAATTCAACTCGGGATGTGCAATAAGAAGGTCGGCAGAGGCAGCAGCCAATATAAATATTCCCGGCGCATGATCAAGGATGATCAGGCGGCATGGAAGCAAGTCAACAGCGACTTTCCCGTATACGAGCATATCGACCGATTCCAGTTGTGGTGAAGCGAAGCCGCTGCCGGCATCGGGCTGGCATCCCGTGAACGAAGGGAGAGAAAGCAAAGCGCCCCGGTCCGGCATTCCGCCGGTCCGGGGCAGCCGGAGGGCGGCCGGCTCATTGCCGGATGAACAGGAAACGGTACAATGACAGTGATTTCGTGACAGCGCGGGGAACGGGACAGGCACTGCCATTCTCATATTAGGAAGAGGGGGAGCGGAAGATGAGGCCGGACATTGAGAGCTTATTCGAGATGCTGCATGGAGACAAGCCGCGCCTGTGGCTGTTCACGGGGGACAGCATTACCCATGGGCCATTGCATACGAACGGCATGCGCAATTACGTGGAGCATATTCAGGAACGAATCCGGTGGGAGCTGCAGCGCTTCCACGATATCGTCATAGGAAGGAACACCCGGGGCTCTCTTAAGTGTGCGCTAACAGGAAATCAGAAAAGCTTGTTGCCGGGATTAGCTGCGCGGAGTGCTGCGGCAGAATAACCGGTAAGCCGGAAAAAGCCTTTCTAAAGCCGTTGCGCTTTAGAAAGGCTTTACCTGGGTGGATCCATCATAAGAATGGATTAGTCCTCATCTTCGTCCTCTTCGTCATCGTCCTCTTCGTCATCGTCCTCTTCGTCCTCTTCGTCCTCTTCGTCCTCTTCCTCTTCGTCATCCTCATCGCCGTCTTCGTCGTCTTCGTCGTCTTCCTCTTCGTCATCCTCGTCGCCATCTTCGTCGTCTTCCTCTTCGTCGTCCTCGTCGCCGTCCTCGTCGTCTTCCTCTTCGTCGTCCTCGTCGCCGTCTTCGTCGTCTTCCTCTTCGTCATCCTCATCGCCGTCTTCGTCGTCTTCCTCTTCGTCTTCTTCTTCGTCCTCATCGTCCCAATTCAAGCCGACCTTTTCCCCGCCATCCAGCTCTACATCGATATCGGCGACCTTGTCCCAATCAATCTCTTCCAGGAAAGAGTCGAGGCTTCCGCCATCGGCGTCGAACTCCACGATTTCTCCACCCTTATACTCAACTTCGATGCTGTCGAACCCTCCCAGATTTTCGAGTTGTTTTTTAACATTTTCATACTTGCTCATTGCGCTCAACCCTCTCCTTGGAATTAATATGATAATTTACTTTCCCTCTATTCTATGTCTCGCAGCAGGTAAGGTATGGACGAATGAGAGAGGCTGATAGTGGAAAAACGCTTGCTGCCCGCGGGTTCCAAGGCACAAAAGTATATTTTCCCTATGAATGAACAATAGCCCTAACTTGCTAGAATTGGAGAGCATAACCTGATGTATGCTTGTAACGAATAAAGGAGCGAGCGTCATGAAGGGATTAATCCTCTGTGCTGGCAAAGGAGCCAGAGTCCAGCCATTCTCCTCGGATACTCCAAAATCGCTTCTCCCCGTAGCGAATAAACCGCTTCTATTTTATTGCATTGAAAAACTCGCGGAGTTGAACATTGAAGAGATTGGAATCGTTATCCAGCGGGAACGTCAAGCGATGTTCGAAGCGAGACTGGGCAACGGTGAACAGTGGGGAGTGAAGTTGACTTATCTCTACCAGGAGATCCCGCTAGGAATTGCTGATGCAGTCAGGCAGGCAGAAAGCTTTATCGCTTCGGACCCATTCATCCTTCTGCTGGGCGATAACTTGATTGCTCAATCTCTGGCCGGACTGCGAGATTTGGTAGCGCGCCAGGGCCACGACGCCGGCATGCTGTTGGGCCGGGTGGCGTATCCGCAGGACTATGGGATTGCTGAAGTGAAAGGCGATCTTGTCATCGGTCTGGAAGAGAAGCCCGAACGCCCCAAGTCCGAACTGGCGTCTCTGGGGGCGTATGTTTTCACTCCCGCTCTCTTCCGCGCGGTTCACTCCATATCCCCCTCTCCACGGGGAGAGTACGAGATCACCCATGCGATCCAATGGCTCATCGATCATCATCATTCCGTAGCGTATACGATAACGGATGGAAATCATTCTGACGTGGGAACGGCGGAGCGCTGGCTGGAGGCGAACCGTTGGGTTTTGGAAGGGCTTAAGAGCCCGGGGGGACCGATTCGGGAGAATGATTATCCGGGCTGCCGGATTATTCCGCCGGTCTTATTGGACCCGAGCTGTGAACTAACCGATTGCACGATCGGTCCGTATGTGACGATTGGTCCGCGTACCCGTCTCGTCGGTTGTCGCGTGAAGAACAGTATTTTGCTGGAAGATGTGAACTTGGAGCACTCCGAACTCAACAGCGTGATCGCGAGCCGCCATTTCATCGCGACACCATCGGGAAGGTGGATGAAATGAACATCTTGGTTATAGGACTTGGTTATGTCGGCGCGACGACGGCCTTGGCATTTGCGGAGCTGGGCTGGAAAGTATCGGGGATTGACACGGACAGGGCAAAGCTGGACTTGATGGAGAGCGGACAGCTGCCTTTTTATGAACCGGGACTGGACGGGCTTCTGCTGAAGCATGTTCAGTCGGGGAATGTTCGATTTTATACCGATCCGAAGCAGGCGATTCAAGATCACCAAATTTTGTTTTTATGTGTCGGGACCCCGTCCGGAAGCGATGGAAGCGCGGATTTGAGTTACATTCAGCAGGCCGCGCAGCAGATAGGCGAGCACATGCAAGAATATAAAGTGATCGTCGTCAAAAGCACCGTGCCGGTCGGAACGAACCGCAAGGTGGCCGAATGGATTGCGGGCAGCCATTTGATGTCGTCTCGAACCCGGAATTTCTGAGAGAGGGGAGCGCGCTGTATGATGCCCTCCATCCCGACCGCATCATTATCGGCAGTCAATCGGATAGAGCCGCAAGCATCGTCCGCCAACTCTACCATACGATGTCCTGTCCCGTCATTCAGACGGAACCGGCGACCGCAGAAATGATCAAGTATGCTTCCAACGCATTTCTTGCCGCCAAAATCTCTTTCATGAACGAGCTTGCCCGGTTGTGCGACGAGTGTGGCGTGCAAGTGTCCGATATCGCCGAAGGGATGGGACACGATGCGCGCATTGGCCGCTCCTTCCTGCGGGCCGGCATAGGGTACGGAGGGTCCTGCTTCCCGAAAGATGTCAAAGCGCTGTTGCATACGGCCCGTAAATACGGCGTACGTCTCTCGCTGCTGGAGAAGGTCGTTCAGATCAACCGCACCCAATATTTATACCTGATGACGCGGCTTAACCGGAAGCTGCAGACGCTGGAAGGGCGGAACATCGCCGTGCTGGGCCTTGCGTTCAAACCGGGAACCGACGATCTGAGGGAAGCGCCTTCGCTGGCCGTCATCTCTTATCTGCTGAACCATGGGGCAGAAGTGAAGGTGCACGATCCTGTCGCCCGCGTTCCCGACCGTCTCCGAACGGTCCGGCTGACCCAATGCCAGGAGGCGGAGAAGGCGCTTCAAGGAGCCGACGCCGCCGTAATCTGCACCGAATGGCCTGCCTATTCGACGTTGGAATGGGATAAGCTTCGGAACGTGATGAGAACGCCGTACCTGTTCGACGGCAGAAATATGCTGGATCCGGCGCAGATGGCGGCCTGGGGCTACGATTATCAAGGAGTGGGAGTCCAACCGCCCGACTAGCGGCATCCTCAATAGATTGGCTTACAAACATCGGAGGGGGACGTATTGTGAACATTTTAGTTACGGGAGCTGCTGGCTTCATCGGCTCCCATCTCTGTGAACGGCTGCTTGAGGACGAGCAGGCGCGTGTCATCGGCGTTGACGGATTTATCGGTTCGTCGACCCCCCGCCGGCATCGGCAGCTCAATCTTCAGACGCTGCTGGGACATCCGCGCTTCATCTTCCATGAGCTGGACCTGCTGAATGCGCCGATAATGGAACTGCTGGATGGTATAGATGTGGTCTGCCATCTGGCGGGGATGCCCGGGGTGCGTTCGAGCTGGGGCCCCGAATTCGCGGCCTATGCCGCACATAACATCGTGGCGACACAGCGCTTGCTGGAAGGCTGCAAGCAGCATCCGGTGCGCAAGTTCATCTACGCATCGACCTCATCCGTCTACGGCGAGCAGAGCGGGCGGGTCGATGAGAGCGCCCGGACGAAGCCTCTATCCCCGTACGGCGTCAGCAAGTTAACGGGAGAACAACTGTGCCGCGTCTATTTGCACAATGACGGCATACCGGTCACGGTGCTTCGCTTCTTTACCGTCTATGGGCCGCGGCAGCGGCCGGATATGGCGTTCCACCGCTTCATCCGCCAGATGCTGCAGGGAGATCCGATAACGCTGTACGGCGACGGAAGTCAGACCCGCGATTTTACGTATGTATCGGATTGTGTCGAAGGGATTGCCTCCGCCGTCTACGCGCATGGAATTCGCGGCGAGATACTGAACATCGGCGGCAGGGAGCGGGCATCCGTGAAAACCTGCATCATGCTCCTGGAGGAACTGCTTCAGCAGAAGGCCGCCATACAGTACGCGGGCGACACGTACGGAGAACCCCGCCATACTTGGGCCGATATCGCGAAGGCGGAGACCCTGCTGGGGTATCATCCGCAGGTGAGCCTCCGAGCGGGCTTGGCCGCGGAGATCGAGGCGCTCCGGCAGATCTACCCATAAGAGAGGCGCCGAGAATCCTTCGGCGCCTGTCTGTTCATCATTGACCGTTCCACACCTCGAGTATCTCTTGGGCGACGCGCGGCCAGACGAACCGCTGCTCGGCAAGCCGCCGGCCCCGCAGACCCATCTGCCGGCTGGCTTCCATATTGGAGAGGAGATGGTTGAGCTTCTCGGCGTATTCGAGCGGATTCTCCGGATCGGTGATGAGCAGGCCATTGTCATTCAACAATACTTCCGGATTCCCGCCGCGAGCGGTCGTTAGAAAGGGAAGCCCGGCAGCCATCGCTTCGTAATGGACTCTTGCCAGCGGCTCATCCCAGAGCGAGGTGCACACGAACACGTCTGCGGCGGAGAACCAGCGGTGGATGTCGCCCGACTGCACATACCCGGTCGTGATGACCGGCAGGGGAGAGCGGTCGGCCAAGGCGCGGACGTAGGCGATATAGTCGCTGACCTTGTTATCGCTGTACCAGGCCCCGCCCACCACGACCAGGGCGGCATCCGAATGCTTGAGGTGGGACATGGCCTTCACCAACACATGCGGGCCTTTGTTGCGCGATAGTCTGCCGACGAACAGGATCACTTTTTTCGATTCCAGCTGGTTCTGGGCGCGCAGACTGTTCCGCTCGTTGCGGGCGTAATCCGATTCCATCCACGGCGCGAAGAGGGACAGGTCGACCCCGGAATATATCGTGCGCAGCTTCGGGGCGGCATGCGGATGATAGCGGACGATTTCCTGCCCGATATAGTTGCTTATCGTAATGATCCGCTCCGTCTGTTCGACGGCGGCGCTGCCCTCCTCCGGATGAATCTTGGCCGGGTGGAACATGTCGTTATGCATGCTAAGAATAATCCGGGAAGCGGGCGCTATGCTCCGAACCGGAAGAACGAGGCGCGGCCGGTTGAAAATATGAATGATATCGTAATGCTCCCCTTGTTGGGAGAGGAAGCCGATCACTCCTTCCGCGTACTGTTCGAACAGGCCGTCCGACGGAACGCGGACATACCGTATTCCGTCTACGATCTCAGCGTCCGGAAGCTCGGGATCGGACCTTCCGACGATGGTCAGGCGGTGCTGCTGGCCCAGTTGCGGGGCTACTCCGCCAATGTAAGTCTGGATGGCCCCGCCTCTAATATTAGGGACAGGGAGCTTTTCCGTACATATCATTAATACATTCATGTTCTATGCTTCCTCCTGTCTTAGGCAGTATAGCCGGAACGGGACTTCTTGCGGGAAGAATAGCGGGCGGCGCGCAAGCGGCCTCTTGAACCGGCAAGCAGCTTGCTCGGGCCAGCATGACGGTACCGGCGCGATAACCGGGCTGCCCTCATGCGGCGCATACGCGCCATGCCGATCCGCCGCTTGCGCCGAAGCAACGCTCTTCTCCGGGACAGACGCTTGCGGCCCCCGGAAGGGCGAATACGGCTCGGCGTTCTTTTGCGGCGGCGCGTCGTTCCGGTCTCCTGCGGCAATATCGGATCGACGGCAGGAGCCGTGGAACTCGAAGCGGGCGCAGGGACAACCGGATGGGCGGCAGGCGACGCTTCAGCAGGTGCCACAGCAACCGGATCCGCGGCAACATGCTCCACCGCGGCAGGCGCCGGTTCAGCAGGCGCCGGTTCGGCAGCTGCCGATGCAACCGGTTCCCCGGTCATATGCTCCGCCGCAGCATGAACCGGTTCGTCAGGCGCCGGTTCGGCTGGGGCTGGAACGGTATCCGGCGACCCGGCATTCGCCTCTGCCGCATCGCCGGCCGGAGCCGCTGGAGGAGGATCCGATTGCGGGAAGGCGGGTACCTCTACGGCCGGCAGCGCCTCGCCATTGACGAGGGAGTCAGGGAGCGCCATGTGCCACGAAGCGGCGGGCGCAGGCGTGCTATAATCGCCGGGCGCATACTGCTCGGCATCGGCCGCCAGCTCCGTCAAGGCTTGCCACTTCGTGTTCTCGGTCGCCAGCACGCGCTGCAATACCGGCTCCAGCTCCATTCCGAGGAAGGTCACAGGGTCGAACACGACTTCCTTGACATGCTTGTAGAATTCATTCGGGAAGGCCATGTCCAAGCAGAGGAGCTCGAACATCTCCCGATCCATCGGATTCGCCTCGTGATAGGCGCCGATCATTCCGCGAATCCAGGCCATGTCCCATACGCCCATATCGTCCATGGTGCTCGTAATCAGCTTACGCAGGTCACGGAACGGAAAATCATACGCGACGCCGTCCAAGTCGATAACCCAGATGCCGCCCGGCCCCATCTGGCCGTTCGACCATCCATAGTCTTGGTGAACGAGACCCCAATGCGGCTCGCCCATCGCCGTCATGCTGAAATACTTGGAGGCATACAGACGTTCCAGCGCCTCGCGCGCCTGTCTCTCGAATTCATCGACGACGCCGAGCAATTGCTGGCTGGCGGGAAATTCATTGTAGGCGTTGGCAATATCCCGGAACCACCCGATTTTGGCAATAATTTTTTCATAGTATTTGGGCCAGGTGTACAGACGGGACGATTTGCCTGCCCGCGGAGGAGGGACGTATCCTTTGGACAGCAGGTGGAATTCGCCAAGCCCGTAACAAAGCGTAGCGGCGCCTTCCAGATCGATTTTGGACACAGGCTGCATCGCCTCGATCCAATCCGTGACAATCCACAGCTTGCCCCCGGCCTCCACGTAGATCTCATTCCCCGTCGTTGGAATCAGCGCGGGCACGCGTGCTCCTTGCTCCACCAGATACTGCTGTGCGCCGATGCTGAACAGACTGCGGGAAGGAACGCGGTGCAGCACCTTGAGACTTCGAGGGCCTTTGTCGGTGTCGATTCTCCAGATGGCCCCGCCCTTGTCGGGCTTCGACGTAATCAGCACCATGCTGCTGACCTGCATATCATATTGGCTTATGACATGCCGCGCTACTTCCTCCACTTCCGGAGGCACGTATTGTTCGAGTACCGTTCCGGCCGGGACGGTATGAATCAAGTGCTCCCAAGGACCAATTTGATATTGTTCCAACGGCTTTCCCTCCATAATCGTTAATTAGTCACATCATAGGCAGAACCAGCTGGCGGTAAATATCCAGCATCCGGCTGGCGGCTTGGGAGACATGAAATCGCTCCGTTACGAAGGCCCTTCCGGATTGCACCAGCTCGCTTTTCTCTTCGCGGCCCATCTGCCGAATCTGCTGAATATCGGCCATCAGCAGTTCTCGCGATAAAGGCTGCTCTGATTGGTGATCCCCGAACCAGCAATCCCAAGCCTCATCATATTTGCTGGCGTCGATGATACCGAGGAACCCTCTGCTTCCGACGGATATAAGAGGGCGCAGGCAGGCCATGGCTTCCAGCGCGATACGGCCGGTTCCGATGACGCAATCGCTGATGGCGTAGCAAGCTCTCATGTTCAATACTTCTCCCGGAAAAATAATAAACGGTTCTCCGGCCAACTGCCTTTCTCGCTCCGCAGCCTCCGCTACCATTTTCTCGTCTCGGCCGCCCCCTACAATCATGAGAATGAACGGGGAGTTCCCCGATCTGCGCAGCGCGGCCACCGTGCGAATCGCTTCCTCGCATATATCCGCTTTCTCCCAGGACAGACGGCCGGCATATAATACGACAAAGGCATGCTTCGGTATTCCCAGCTTGCTGCGCAAGTATTGCTGGTACGTTGGATTGTAGGCGTTGTACTCGGCCGCATCGACTCCGTTGGGGATGAGCCGCGACTCAATGCCATGAAGGCCCAGCATGCGTTTCACCACGGGGCTGACGCTGATGAAGGTCGTTCCGGACCGCAGCTTCTCCATGGCGGGCCCGTCGTAATAGCATCCATGAACGGTAAAGACAAAAGGGACATTCATGTGCTCGGCCGCCTTCCTTGCCAGCTCGCCCGAAGGAGTCTGATGGGCATGCACAATGTGGATTCGTTCGGCATGGATGACCATTTTCAGCACGTTCAAATGCTGAATCTGATTCTCCTCGTCAGGCTCGAAATTATCCTGTACGAAATCGATCTCGTAGTATGGACATCCGAGTCCGATAAAGGAATCCAACAGCTTCCCTCTCTTGCCGGCCACAGCCACGAACGCACCCTGACGGATGAGCTCTCTTGTCAATGACAGCGTATACGTTTCGGTTCCTCCGATATTGAACTGATCGATGACCATCAAGATGCGCAGCGGCCATAATAAAGGGGAAGGGACGGGAGAGACAACGGCAGGTGCTGGGTGAAGGGCGGCAGAGTTGGCCATTCCGATCCGATTGCGGGTCCGCTTGATCGGGGAATGTTCGCGTCTTCCAGTTTTTTTCTTGACGGTCGGCGCCCGTTTGGTTTTCTGCATCGATTCACGCCCTTTATAGAGGGGTTAGCATATATTTATACATATGTCATAGGAACAAAAGTGACATGTACACTCGTGTATTTCTGAAGGATGTTACTCCTTTTCCGCCATTGACTACCTATTTTTCGGGAGAGGATGAATATATTGCATCAGAGTCTGTTTATAGAGAGGTGACCTCATTGAAGGAGTACCGTTTGCCTGAGCACGCCGAAAAAATAGGGAGCGGACAGCAAGGGACGGTGTACCGGATTGCGCCTGATCGATGCGTCAAAATCTATGCCAAGGCGCGGTACGCCCAACTGGAATCCGAAGCATACGGCCGGGCAATGGGCTCGCCGATTCTGCCGAAGCTCTATGAGGCCGGATCGGATTATATCATTATGGAATATTTGGACGGGGAGACGATGTTGTCCCGGCTGCGCCGCACAGGCCGCCTGACTAGAGAGAATGCGGCACAGATTCTGGACACTCTTGATGAGATGAAGGAGAGGAAGTTTACCCGAATCGACATTGCCTTGTTCCATTTATTTTTTTATCGGGGCGGCAAGATGAAAATTATCGACTTGGTTCATGCTTATTCCCAATCTTGCGCCGTTCCCATCGTATTGGCCGAGGGACTCCAAAGAATGAACCTGCTGGAATCGTTCCTGGAGCATGTCGAGGCGATCGATTCGGAACGGCTGCGCGATTGGGATGAATTGATCAAAAGGAGTGGTTGAGATGGGGGCATCCCTCGATGTCAGCGTGAACGATGCTTTCCGAACCACTGTGGAACGGGTTTGCCGTCACTTTTCGTTAGGCGAACTGTTGGGGGAAGCGATCAGACTTCGGGGATCTTTTAATATCAATGTCAAAATCAGGACGACCACAGGAAGCTATGTCATTCGATTCGTCAATTCTTCGGTTCGGGATGAACATCTTCAATATGTGTTAAGGTTGTTGGATTCCTTGGCGGAGGAAGAGCTACCCGTGCTGCGGCCGCTTCAGGATGAGGAGGGGGCCAGCATCATGTATGATGAGGGTCAGCGAATTCAAGTGACCCCGTATGTGCGGGGGAGAAGCTTCCAATGCCGGGAGAAGCAAGTGCGGGCGAGTGCGGGCATGCTGCGGAAGTTCCATCGCCTGCTGCGGGATAGACAGCCGGGGCCGATTCCGGATTGGTCATTTTATCGTCCGACCGCTTATTTGACCGATACGTTCCGTCACCTTCGCTCGCTCTCGGGAATACCGGTCGAGGAGATATCCCGCACATCTTATTTTATGGAGCGGACGTTCAAGGAGTATGATGAAGCGGAACCGTTCCTGCCGCGTTCCATTATTCATGGCGACTGGCATTTCTGGAATCAGCGGTATCTGTTCAACGATGTCAATTGCGTAATGGACTTTGATTTTGTGCAGCATGGCGTTCAATTGTTCGACGTGGCCTATGCATTATGGGTTATCTATTTGCTGCTCCCCCAGTATGCGGACGCCTTCGATGCCGCCTTTCTATCCGGCTATGGGGAGTTGACCGACGAAGAGATTCGCGCTCTGCCGGCGGCGCTCTGCCGGGTAAGCTTGTTCTTCCTCTGTCAGGCGGCGTATGCGCCCGATCCGGCGGCCAAATGGAAACGGCAGTTCGATCGGCAAATGCCGTTTCTGGAATGGATGCAGGGGGAGGGTTGCCGCCGCGTCACCGGGCTGGCGCGTTCGGCAAGAGGGCAGGGGCTTGTCTGATCAAGGGATGAATAGGGAAGGAGAGAACACATTGGAAGCGGGTGAAGCACCCGCTTGTTTTTTATGGCGTCTTGTTCGCAGAGCAACGATAACCGTGTAAGGGTTGGATTTTTTTGCTATGATGAAGCCGTACTTGAGATTGCAGCTTGTTCATTCTAAAGGATCGGAGGGACGGAAGCTTGAGTGATCAGGAAAAAAACAAGCCTGCCGCCCATGTGTTGATGGAATTGCATGCCGAGGCGATGTTTACGCATGACCGAAGCATGAGGCTTCTCGCGATCAACGAGCCTTGGCCCGGCGGGCCCCCTGCGCCCCGGTTTTTCCTCGGACGGTCGACTGATGGTTCGGCTCTGTGCCGGGTTCGTCATGACGTCCCGGAGAAGCTTGCCGGGAAGCTGACGGAATTATGCGCCGACGAGCCGATCATCCGGGATTTCCGCACGAAGCCGAAGCATTTCGAGGCTTATATGAGCCTCCTTCACAGCGAACGCTTCACGATGGGTCCTTGTTATCTTGTTCCCGACACGGTCCCGGCAATGGAAGTCGTCGCCCTCACCCGGGATAATTGCGCAGAAATGCTGTATGGCGGGTTCGAATGGCTGGCCTCGGAACTCGACTATGCGCAGCCCTGCGTCGCGCTCGTGCTCGGCAACAGGGCCGTCTCGATTTGCCGGAGCGTGCGGATTGCCGCCGGATCGCATGAAGCCGGGCTGGAGACCTTGGAGACATGCCGCGGAAGGGGATATGCCGGCGCCGTCGTCGCCGGCTGGGCACGGGCGGTTCGGAAGATGAACGCTTGCCCGTTATACAGCACGTTGGAAGACAATCTTTCCTCGCAACGTGTAGCGCGCAAATTAGCTATGTCTTGGTATGGAGTCAATTTCACAATCATTTGAGCTCCGGGGGGGCGCTGGCCTGGGGAGCCAGGCGGCGCTGCGAGACGGGCCATGACTCCGGTTGAAGCCGCGATGAGCGACAAGCATGCGAGCCATTTGAAAATCCAATCCGTGTAGCGTAAGCTGAACTATATAGGTTAACAGCAATGGAGGAACCCGCATGAACTTGACGATTGGACGATTTGAAATACTGGAAGCGCTGCAGAAGCATTGGGGCGGTTTTTTCCGGCAGTACCAAATGGCGCTCAATGAGTTGAAAAGCGATTTTCAAATCATTGATTTGGAATGGAAGACAAGGCATGGATATTCCCCGATCGAGCATATCAAGGGAAGGATCAAGGATCCGCTGTCTCTTATCAAAAAGATGGAACGAAAAAACATCCCGTTCAACCAGCAGATCGTGCAGGAACAGATTCGGGATATCGCCGGCATTCGCATCGTGACGACATTCATCGATGACGTCTACATGATGAAGGAGCATATCGAACAACGGGAGGATATTCGCGTTATTCAGATCAAGGATTACATCCGGAACCCGAAGCCAAGCGGCTATATGAGCTTGCATTTGGTGGTTCAGACTCAGGTGATCTTGTCGGAAGGCGTACTGTGGATTCCGGCGGAAATTCAACTGCGGACATCATCTATGGATTTCTGGGCGGCGACGGAGCATAAGCTCAATTACAAATACCAAGGGGGAGAAATCCCCGAGGAAGCCAAAGAGCAATTGAAGGCGCTCGCGCAATCCTCCTTTCAGATGGATCAGCAGATGTCGCTGCTGCGCAATCAATTACTGGCTACTTCATAGAATAGATTACCAATATTTTAGCATCTACGGATTTCCTCTTTTTTGCTAGGATGAGGATGAGCATCAATCTATCATCTTTAGTGAAGGAAGGACATCCGAATTGAGTTTTCGACGCAAATTCGTCATTTTGGCGGCTGCGGCTGCCATGTTCATTACAGGAAGCCTGGCTTGGGGAGAATCCAAGAGCGCTCCGCTGCCCTTCGACGATATTGAGGGGCGGTACGGGCAGGAAGATATTGTCGCCCTCTATAACAAAGGGATTGTGACCGGCTTCGGCAACCGGACCTATGAACCGGACAAGGCGGTGACGCGGGCCGAGTTCATCTCGATGGTGAACCGTCTGCTTCGGGTGCAGCCCGTGGCCAGCGATATCCCCGCATTCGCTGACGTGCCGCGCAAGGCGTGGCACTACGGCGCGGTGCAGGCGGGATTGCTGCTTCAGCTGGTGGATGGCACGGGGGAGCGTTCCTTTGAACCGCAGCGGCCGGTAACCCGTCAAGAAGCGGCGGCGATCATCATGCGGGCGTTCAAGCAGCCGAAGGAAGCGGCTTCCGGCTGGCTCTCTTACGCGGACGCGGATTACATCGCGGAATGGGCCATTCCGTATGTCAGCTTGATGCAGGAGCAGAATCTGATGAACGGCGACGGGGGCAAGTTCCGCCCGAACGATCCGATGACCCGCCAAGAGACGGCTGTCGTACTGCATCGTGCCCTGCAGCGGCCCGATTGGTCGCACGAGCTGGAAGCGGCTCCGCCGCAGCGCATCGAGATGGGGTGGCACCATGAATTGACGACGCAGCAGTACATAGCGCAAGTTGCTTCATCGCCAATCAATACACTGACCCCGCGATGGTATTTCCTGGACTCGTCCCAGACGGTCTCCGATCATACCGACAGGACGCTCATCCACTGGGCGAAGCAGCATGGCAAGCAGGTCTGGGCGATGGTGGGGAACCGGTTCAATGCGGATTTGACGCATCAAGTGCTCACCGATCCGGCACGGAAGAATGCCGTCATTTCGAAGCTGTCGGGCTTTGTGGTGAAGTACGGGCTGGACGGTTTGAATCTCGATTTTGAAAATGTCTACCCGAAGGACAGAGAAGCGCTCACCGCCTTCATCACCGATCTGTCTGACGAGCTGCACAGGCTGGGGGCGGTGCTCTCTGTCGACGTGTCTCCGGATCTGGGTACGGATTGGACCGAGGCCTTCGATTATGCCGCCTTGGGAGAGGCGGCGGATTACATCGTGCTGATGGGATATGACGAGCATTGGGGGGGCGCCCCGACAGCCGGTTCGGTCTCGTCGCTGCCGTGGGTGCAGCGCGCATTGGATAAGCTGCTGCAGTCGGTCCCTTCGGACAAGGTGATTGCCGCGCTTCCTCTCTATACAAGGGAGTGGATCGTACAGGGAGAGAAGCTGACTTCCCGCGATATGACATTGCTGGAACAAGGGGACCTGCTGCGCTCCCGCAAGACAAAATGGGACGGCAAGACAGCCCAGTATGTGGCGGACTTCACGGCCAGCGGCGTTCGCCATCTGGTCTGGGCGGAGGAGAGCCGTTCTCTCGCCGCCAAATATGCGATGGCGGCGAGCCGCGGTATCGCCGGCTTCGCTTACTGGTATGCCGGGGCCGAGACCGATGATGTGTGGGTAGCGCTGGAGAACCAGTGGAGATATGCGGCGTTCCGGTTCTAGCTCGGCCAGGGAGCGGGATGCCCGGCCACGCCAATCAAGCCAGGAAGCTTTTCCTGGCTTGATTTTCTTTCGCGGCACCGGTACTTTTATAATTTGAATTGCTTGACGATGGCCTGCAATTCCTGGGACAGCACCCTCAGCTGCTCCGTGGAAGCGGATATCGTCTGAACGGAAGCCAGCTGTGTTTCCGATGCCGACACGACCGTCTGCACGGTCTGGGACGCTTCTTCCGCGATCGAGGCCATTTCCTCGACAGATGCCGAGATTTCTTCTGTCCCCGCCGACATCTCCTCGGTCGAAGCGGATGTTTCCTGCATTTCGAAGGTAACTTTCTGGACCGTATCCAAGATGGTCTCGAACGTCTGTCCCGCCTTGTCCACGATTTCCATACCGGATAATACGTCCTTCTGTACAAGCTCCATCGACTTCGTCGTCTGCTGCATGCTGGACTGGATTTCTTCGATTAAGCCGGCGATTTGCTTGGCCGAATCCTCCGACTGTTCCGCTAACTTGCGCACCTCCATCGCGACCACAGAGAACCCTCTGCCGCTCTCTCCGGCTCTGGCCGCTTCGATGGATGCGTTCAAGGCCAGCAGATTGGTCTGGCTGGCGATGGCGGTGATGACATCAATAATTTTCCCGATTTGCTCCGAGGATTCATTCAGATGCCCAATCGCGGTCCCCGTCATCTTCACGGAATCATGGATGGCCTTCATTTGGCTGACCGCCTCATTCAGAATCGCATTGCCCTGCTCCGCTTGTTCGGATGAGTAACTGGACATTTCCGTTACGCTGGTCGCTCTGTCCACAATCACCTCGATGCCTTTGGCCATTTCCTCGAGGGCGATTGCGTTTTCCTTCGACGCCGCCTGCTGGTTTTTGGCTCCGGCAGCGACCTGCTCCATGGAAGCGGCGATTTGCTCGGTGGCGGCGGCGGTCTCTTTGGCGTTATCGGCGACGAGACTCGAGCTTTCGTACAGAACCTGAGCCTGCTTGTTCACCGTCCTCATTATTGCGGCTAGGCCGTCAATCATTTGATTGAAATCATGCATGACCTTCCCGACTTCATCCTTCGAATCATATGTACCCCGGACCGTCAGATCGCCCTGCTGCGCTCGATTCATCAACAGCTGCATCTCCTTGAGCGGGGTGACAATAGCTTTGATGATGAACAGTCCGATGGCGATGCTCACAAGCAGGGACAGTCCGCCAATCAGCAAGCTGTTCCTTGTGGCGCTTGTGCCCAATGCCGTCGCCGTATCCGCTTCCTGCCGCGCCAGATTCTGATTCCACTCCACTAGTTCGGTAAGCAGGTTTTGAAGCTCCGCGCGCGTCCCTCTCGCCTCCGAATTATAATAATCGTAAGCCTCCGCATTTTTATTTTGCACGGCCAGCCCGATCACATTGTTGAGCTGTTGCTGATAGGCGGGCAATAACTTGCTGTATTTGTCGAATAACGCTTTTTCCTCTTCGTGATTAAGGATGGCGGCATATTTTTCAAGGAATTGTTTATTATCCTTCTGAAAAGCCTCAATAGTTTCTTTCAGACGTTTATTGTCCCCCGCGTCATTATTGGCCATAAGCTCGAAAACAGCGGCATCTGTCGATCGATTATTCACCTGGATCTGTTTCAGCCAGATGATGGACGTCAGATTGTGGTTAAAAATAACCTCGGTGCTTTGATTGATTTCACGAATGGAACTATACGAGAGAAGTGTGCTGATTCCCAATAACAACACGCCAATCCCAACCAAAATGTAAATTTTAACTGCTGTTTTTAAATGCCGGAATCGAAATTGAAATTTCGTATTCATGTTGAACTCCGCCCTTTGCCAACCAAATTGGATTTGATGCTTGTTTGTGACTATAAACCTATGCTTTGTCCCTGTCTCCCCGTTTTTCCTCCCTGCTTTTGAAAAATGGCTGCGTTCGAAATCGAGAAACATCATTTACTTTAGCGGACGATGCCTGAGTAAATGAGTGTACATTATTTATCGACAAAATTCGCATGACTGAATCAATTTCATAAATCGAAAGTCTTGCTATGACTGGGTTTTTAAGGTACAGAAAAAGGAGTACCTCCCCAAATCTCGAATAAGTAAAGTATCCACACAATACCCAAAGAGATGAGGCGAACTCCCTATGCCCTATATTCGACATGAGAGCTTATTTACCCTGCAAGAGCTTTATGAGATGGAACAAAAAGATCGTTTTCGTGAGATTTTTTCTACAATCGACATCACTCCGATCTTGCGTTTGGTCAGGAAAACATCTTTTTATGGTGCCCCCATTGAAGTGAATTATAGGGCGATGGTCTATTCCTTGATTGTTAGAATCGTTGAACGTATTCCTACGATTAAAGATTTAATAAAGAGACTTCAACATGACATCTTATTCCGCATGGATTGTGGCTTTATGCTTTCAGAAGCGATTCCTTCGGCCTCTTCCTATTCCCGGTTGGTGCGCAAGATGAGCCAAAGCCATGCACTGGAGGACATGCAAGAGCAGTTACTCGAACAAGCCATGGCAGAAGGATTCATTACAGACGATACGGTTGCAATCGATGCGACCCATATCGAAGCTCGGGATCAGGCACCTGCGAAGCAAGAAAAGGAAAAACCTGAGCCAAAAAAGCGTGGGCGAAAAACAAAAGCCGAACGTGAAGCTTGGCTCAAACAAAAGCAAGAAGAAGAGGAACAAAAACCAATCTTCGAAAAAGAAATTGCCGCTCAATTAAATGAATCATTCCATGTTTTGCGAGATCAAATGCCTCTTGATCCGCAGTGGGGAGTCAAGAAAAATAGTGATGGAAAAAATGTCTTTTGGTATGGCTATAAAGGTCATCTTGCCATTGGAACGCAGAGTCAGTATATCCTCGGAGCCTTGCTCTCTTCCGGAAGCTTGAATGACGGTAAAGCGGCCATTCCACTCCTAAAAGGGGTTGCTTCACAGCATCCGAATTTCAGTTTCAAGTACGCAACCATGGATGCTGGATACGATTATGAACCTATATACAAGCAAGTTCGAGAAGCAGAGGCACATGCTGTAATTGCGTATAACCGTCGCCGAGAACCAGAACACGACGGATTTGACGAACACTTCGCCCCAACCTGTGTAAGGGAGCATTCTTATCGTTATGACAGCTACGATTCAAAATATGGAACACTCAAATATGTTCGACCGAAAGAATGCGAAAGCTGTCCATTGGCGCATGATTCACTTTGCCAGAAAGTCTATAAAATGAAGATAACAACTGATCTTAGAAAATATACCGCCCCGGCCAGAGGCTCAAAGCATTGGAAAGAAATCGCTAAGAGACGTTCTGCAGTCGAAAGAGTGAATGCTTACTTGAAGGAATTCTTCCAATTGAACAATGTGAGACACCGAACGGGTCAAAAAGCTAAGGTTCATTTTAACTTGGTTACTTTGGTTTACAATTGTATAAAATTAGCATGTGATCGTTTAAATCGTCAATTCCAAGAGCAAGCTGCATAATTTTCAAAAAAGGAAATACTTTAATTCGGTTAATCTACAGTTTTGTAATTATGCATTATGAAATTGATTCGACTATTAAATAAATTTTAGATATATGTCGCTTCATGTAAAATAAGTGAAGAAAACTCCCTTAATTAGGAAAATGGGCCTGCTTGACTCTTCCTTTTTTTTGCTTATATAATAATTAAATCGTTTAATTAATTGATAGTTTAATTAATGAATCTTTTAATAATCTCGGCGCCGCGGGAAGGAGTGGGACAATGGAACGCATGTCATCGTGGGTGGAACGCTATGAACAGGCCATGACGGTATTGGCGCGCACGCTCTGGCATGACATGGCGAACGTGAAGGAGTTGGGGCTGACGGTAGCCCAGTACTCGCTGCTCAATGTGATTGAGCGGAGAGGCCCGGGGAAGGTGTCCATGCTCGCCGAACAACTGGGCGTGACTTCAAGCGCGGTCACCGTGATGATAGATCGGCTGCTCGACAGCGGGCTCGTCGATCGCGTCCCAGACAAGTCCGATCGGCGGGTCGTGCTCGTCTCGATTACCGAAGCGGGCCACCATCTGCTGCGGCAGGCGCAGGACCGATCGAGGCGGACGCTGACGGCTTACTTATCTTTGCTGGAAGAGGGCGAACTGGAGCAGCTGGTCCGATTGAGCGAGAAGCTGGCGGCCCGCTCGCTCGTGTATAAAGGCGGAGACTAGAGGGCGGCTGCCGGGTTCGCATGAGCGGCGAGCCGGCCCGCACATGGCATGGCGCGTATCCCCGTCCTGGATTCTCTGGACGGGGATGATATACCGATTACTTTTATAGTTTGGAGGAGATTTATGGCTCGCACTCATAAGAAAACAAAGCTGCTGGATATTATCAAACGGGTTGTATTTATTACGATAGGCGCTGTCTTGATGGGCGTATCGCTGGAGCTGTTTCTGGTGCCGAACAGCATTATCGACGGGGGAATCGCCGGGATATCGATCATTTTGTCCAAGACGACCTCGCTCAAGCTCGGAATATTCCTGTTCCTGCTTAATGTGCCGTTCCTGATGCTTGGGTACAGGCAGATCGGCAAGACATTCTGCTTTTCCACCCTGTACGGCATCGCCGTCATGTCGTTGACGACCGCATTTCTTCACGATGTGAATGCGTTCACCAATGAGAAGCTCCTTGCCGTGATGTTCGGCGGCATTATGCTCGGAGCGGGCGTCGGTCTCGTCATCCGCTTCGGCGGATCGCTAGACGGAACGGAGATTGTCTCGATTCTGGTATCCAAAAAAGTCAACATTCCCGTCGGCCAGCTAATCATGATCATCAACGTCTTTATTTTCATCGTCGCCGGCTTCGTATTCGGATGGGATTCGGCGATGTACTCCATCTTCACGTACTATATTGCCTTCAAAATGATCGATATCGTCGTCGAAGGTCTGAACGAATCCAAGTCGGCCACGATCATTTCGTCGGAGTACGAAGAAATATCGCAGGCCATTATCGATCGGCTTGGCCGCAACACGACATTCATCTACGCCCAAGGCGGCTATATGCGCGAGGATACGCAAATGATCTATTGCGTGCTCACGCGTCTGGAAGTGGCGAAGCTGAAGGCGATTGTGCAGGATATCGATCCGAAGGCCTTCATCGCGATCGAGACCGTATCGGACGTGCTGGGCGGCAATTTCAGCAAGGCGAATATTCATTAAAAGAAGCGGCCCTTCCCGGACGAACCCGGGAGGGCCGCCGCCGCATTCGGGCAAGACCGCATCTTAGCGTTCCTCTTCCTCCGGCGCATCGGAAGCGGGGCGCCGTCCGGGGAACAGCACCTCCAGCATGGCAAGAGTCCGCTTGAGATCCTCACGGCTCAAGGGCTGTCCGAAATAATGGACAGGAACGGTGCCGTTCAACACCTCCGTTAATTCGTAGAACGGCTTTTTCTCCTTGACGCCGCGGGGCGCAAGGTTGTTCCCGCCCGGACGGTAGTTCCAGCCTGCGTCCTCCGTCCCGTCCGCCTGCATCGCCGCCCCGTTCTCGTGGCCGGGAATCGAGAGGCCTTCCTCGAACTCCATATATCCGGCGGCGCCCATCAGCCACTCATAGGGTACGGAGTAGACGTGAGCCAGCTTTTTCAACGTGTCGGGCGTCGGCTTGCGTTCCTTGCCTGTCCGCGGGTCGCGTCCCTTTTCCAGACTGCTCAGATAGGTATGGCTGACTCCGGATTCACGTTCAATCTCCCGCAGCGATCGCTTTCCCCGAAGCTCCTTCAATATCTTTCCGATAGTCAACGGCCAGACCTCCTTTTTCTCGTTTTTTCGCGATTCATGACTTGCAAACAGCATACCATTGCGGTATATTATTGGCAAGCGACGCTATCCCTGGATACCATGCGTATGGAGATAAGATTCTGTCTCTCTCTGTTGCCGGATAAATACTTCAGTCTTGGAACGGTCCGCGGCAGAGGCAGGAGTCTCGTCATGGGGAGACGGATAACGAAGGGTTGGGCAGGCAAGATTGCGTGGCCGCCGGGAGAGGAGGGAGATGCCCATAGCGCGGCGAAGAACGATCAGCAGAATAGTGCTATTCATGGATAGCAATCTTGGCACAAACACCTTGATAAAGAACGCAAAAGCGAAGAGCGTCAAAAAGATTGAAGAAGGTGGGGAAGAGAGATGAACATTCATCACTTGGTGCAATGCAGCCAGCTCAAGACGGGATTGCTGGAGATCGCCTGCCTGCTGGACGACGACGATCAGTATACGAGACCGATGGCCGTCCGGGATCTGAAGAAGCTGATCGAGCAGGCCATGCTGCTGGAGAATGCATGTCAGGAAGAACGGTGTCCGGTATGCCATCGCATCTATGAATGCGGGCACTGAAGCGGGCCCGGACGGAACGGGGCGGCCCGGGCAAGCGGGGCCGGAGGGCTTGGGCAGACGCGGGGCTCCGCAGCGGCGGCCCGCTCGCAGACGGGCCGCCCGTCTGCGGGAGCCGGCTCCTTAATGGCAGAAAAACTGCTGCCGGTATGCGCGCGGCGACATTCCTTCATAGCGGGAGAAGCAAGCGGCGAAGTAAGCCGCTTGACGGAAGCCGACCTCTTCCGCGATGCGCGAGATCGGAAGATCCGTCTGGTGCAGCAGCAGCTTCGCCTGCTCGATGCGGTAGCGCGTCAAATATTCGATCGGCGAGCAGCCGAACTGCTTCTGCATGCACCGGGCGATATAGACCGGGTGGAAGTTCAGGCTGTCGCCAAGCGATTGGGCCTTGATATCGTCCCGGTAATGGCGACGCAAGTATGCGGCTGCCCGCTCCGCGCATGCGGCGGCGGGAGACAGGTCGTTCTGTTCCGCCGATACCGACAGGAGATGGAACAGCTGCTGGAACAGCATCTGCTCCTTCCAGGGGGTATTCGGCTCGGGTATCCCCTCCTGCAGCTCCTGGAGCTGAAGCAGGGCCTCCCGCAGCCGTTCCGGCTGGAGCGGCTTGCCGAACTGCGGCAAGGTCAGGAGGAACGGTCGCGGAGCGAAAGGAGAGGCCACAGCCGCTTCACTGTCGAAGGCGGTGGAGTGCGGCATGTCCTCAAGAGCCTCCCACGCTCCTTCCGTCTGGAAATGCAGCCAGAAGTAAGTTGTCGCTTCCATGCATTCCTTCGTCGCCCCGTGGGTCCGATCCGGCCGCAAAATAAGGACATGATCCGGACGGACCGCATATTCCCGCTCCTCCTCATACATATAAAGACAGCCTCCGGTCACGAACAGCAGATCGAACACTTCGATATTCCGGCGGCTGGCATGCTTTTGACCGGCTTCCATCGTGCCGGAACCGCTGTGAATGTAGTAGGGCAATGGCGGCAAGGTGAACTGCAGCGCTTTCATTGGAAGAGCCTCCTTTTTCCGAATTGAACAGGTTGGCATCTTGATAGTTCAAGTTGATATTGTGACACATCAAGATGAGTATACCATCTATAATGATTACGTTCTATCCGTCGTTGCACAAGGATATACAGCCACATCAAGAGGATAACGGAGGTTTCATTTGTGAAAAGAGAACAGAATCGGTATGCCCTGGGAGTGCTGGCATGGCCGATTTTTATAGAATTGTTCCTGCAGTTTTTGCTGGGGGCGGCGGATACGCTGATGGTGAGCCGCATCTCGGATGATGCGGTCGCGGTTGTCGGCTTCTCCAACCAGCTGTTCCAGGCGCTGACGACCCTCTTCATGACGGTGGCGAGCGGGGCCGGCATCCTGATCGCGCAGAAGCTCGGTTCGCGGAAGGAAGAGGAGGCGCGTTCCGTGGCCGTTATGGCGGTAAGCGCGAGCGCGCTGATCGGGCTCGCGCTCAGCTTCGTGCTCTACGCGAAGCCGCGCGCGATCGCGGCGGTGCTCCAGCTTCCGGACAGCCTGCTGCCGTTGGCGGACACTTATATTTCGATTGTCGGCGGCGGCATGGTGCTGACGGCGCTCACGTCCACCCTCAGCACGGTTATCCGAAATACCGGCAATACGAAGGGGCCGATGATCATCGCCATCGGGATGAACGTCATCCATGTCGCCATGAACTACGGCTTCATCTTCGGCGCCTTCGGCTTCCCGCAGTGGGGGCTGACCGGGGTCGCCCTGTCGACCGTCATCAGCCGGCTGCTCGCGACGGCGGTGCTGGCTTATGTATTCGTCCAGTCGTTCGGGCATCGCATCCGCCTGCGGGAGATGCTCGGCTTCGACGGGGCGCGCTTCAAGGAGATCCTGTATATTGGCTGGCCGCTCGGCGTCAACATGTCCTGCTGGGTTTTCTCCCAGCTCGTCATCTTCGCCTTCATCGCGATGCTGGGGCCGCAGGAGCTGGCGGCGCGGACGTACATGAACACGCTGGAATCGTTCTGCTTCCTGCTCGGATCCTCGATCGCGATGGCGCTGCAGATTCAGGTTGCCCATCTGTTCGGAGCGGGGCGCATGGAGGAGGCCTACAGAGGGGCCTACCGCGCCCTTCTGTACGGCCTGCCGCTCGTCACGGTCAATGCGCTCGTGCTGCTGTTCGCGGGCCGGGCGCTGCTGGGGCTGTTCACGGCCGATCCGGAGATCGTGGCGCTCGGCGTCTCGCTGCTCGGGCTCAATCTGCTGCTGCAGCCCGGCAAAATGCTGAACATGGCGATGGGCAACGCCCTCAATGCGGTCGGCGATACCCGGTTCGTCATGCTGACGGCCGTGTTCTCGATGTGGCTGGTCGCCACAGGCTTGTCCTACCTGACAGGCATCCATTGGGGCTGGGGGCTCGTCGGCATCTACGCCTGCATGATCGCGGACGAATACATTCGCGGCATCCTCGTCCTGCTCCGCTGGAAGGGGCGTCTGTTCCTGAAGCGGGCCGAAGCGGCCGAAGCCGGCCAACCTCCGCTTCCGCGTACACAGGCGGCCAAAGTGTAAGGCCGATCCCGGAGCGCACGGGCGAGGGGGAAGGAATCTTGAGATCAAGGAAGAGAGAGGCGCCAAGGCGTCTCTTTTTTATTTCCAGCTTTCCGTGACGCCAAGAACTGGTATAATTACGGCATAGCCGGTTGGGACGCCATGGCACGCTGCCCGCCGGTACGAACGAAGAGGAGACCGGAGCATGATTCGAGAAGCGACTGAACAGGACTTGCCTTCCATATTGGACATTTACAACGATGCGATAATCCATTCTACCGCGGTCTATTCCTATGAGCCGCATACGCTGGAGCAGCGGATGGAGTGGTACCGGCAGAAGCGGCGGGACAACCTTCCCGTGCTGGTCTATGAGGCGGAGAACCGGGTGATGGGCTTCGCCACCTTCGGCCCTTTCCGGGCTTGGCCAGCCTATCAATACACCGTTGAGCATTCGGTCTATGTGCATAACGAATGCCGCCACTTGGGGATCGGTTCCGGGCTGTTGCGGGAAATGATCCGCATCGCGGGGGAACGCGGTTACAAGACGCTCGTCGCCGGCATCGACGAGTCGAACCGGGGCAGCATTTCCCTGCATGAGAAGCTGGGCTTTACGTATGCCGGGACGATTCGCAATGCCGGCTATAAATTCAATCAGTGGCTGAACCTGTGCTTCTATCAATACGAGCTGCCGGGACCGGAGCAACCGAGGGAGCAAGGCGGCTTGGACAGAAGAAATGAACAACCGAAAGGGGATTTTCTATGAACATTTATCTCCAGCCGATCACGGCCGGCAACTGGAAGGAATGCATTGCATTGGAGGTGGCCCCGGGACAAGAAGACTTCATCGCGTCGAACCTGTATTCGATCGCCGAGGCGCAGTTTTTGGACGGATTTCAATGCAAGGGCATCTATCTGGACGATCGCATGATCGGATTCGCCATGTATGGCATCGATCCGGATGACGGGAAGTATTGGATCTACCGCTTCATGGTGGATGCTTCTTATCAGGGGCAAGGATACGGCAAGCGGGCCATGCAGCTTGTGCTGGATGAGATCGGAGCGCAGCCGGACCGGACGGAGCATTGCATGCTCGGCTATGATCCGAAGAACGAAGCGGCCCGGCGGCTGTATGCTTCGGCCGGCTTCGTCGAGACCGGCATCGCCCCTTGGGGCGAGATGGTGGCGAAGTATGACTTTTCCGAGCCGGCCAGGTCTCGCTGACGTACAGGAAATAGTTGGAACACGAATAGAGCTGCAGATTGAAGCGCCGCTGTCCATCGCGATCGGCTCGAATGGACAGGAAGAGAAGATTGAACTGACTGATGAGCAAGCAGGAATAGCGGCGGCCATGCCGCAGACGGCCTGCATGCGCAGAAAGGGAGAGACGAAAAAGTGGGCCATCAAGCCATCGCTGCCGATGCATTGTCGCATTACGAGATACAATCGCCAATTATAACATTCATACGGCATAATGAAAATTTGACGTACAAGATTACCGATGAGTCGGGCTCATCTTATCTGCTCCGGGTTCATAAGCCGGTCCACGCCGGGCTTCACGGCCTGCAGCATACCAAGGCGGGTCTGACCGGGGAGATGGAGCTGCTGCAGGCGCTGGGAGAGAATACCGCCTTGAATGTGCAGATGCCGGTCCGCAACCGCGAAGGAGAATTCGTCACCCGGATCTCGGACGGGGATGGCTTCCTCCACTGTACGATGCTGCATTGGCTGGAAGGGCGGGACTCGCAGCCGGATGACTTCGCATCGAGGGAAGCCGCGCTCCGCTACGGGCGGCAGGTCGGCATGCTGCACCGGTTTACGAGCGGATACACGCCGGATCCGGCCCCGAACAGACCGGCCTATGCCGGTATCGGGGAGAATGAGGCCATGCTGGAGCGGCTGACCTATGGCCGGGAGCACGGCATTTTTGCGCCGGGCGATTTCGCCCTGATGAGCGAGGCCTTCCAACGGATTAACGAGCGGCTTCGGCGCTACGAGCCGGAGCCCGGCACATGGGGCATCATCCATGCCGACATCAACCGGGCCAATGTTATTGTAACCGCTCGGGGCTTCACCTTGATTGATTATTGTCTGTACGGCCACGGTTATTTTTTGTATGATGCGGCCGGCGGCGCGCTCAGCGTCCCGTCCGAGCGGCGGACGGAATTCATGGAAGGCTATGCGGCCGAATTCTCATCGGTGCGCAGCGATTCGATGAAGCTGCTCGAAGGCTTCATGCTGCTGAATATTTTCGGATATTATTCCTTCCATATGATGAACACCGCGGTTCATCCTTGGATGCGGGAGCGTCTGCCTTCCTTTTGCGCCGATAAGGTGGTTCCGTTTCTGGAAGACAAGCCGATCTTTCATTTATTGTAACCTGACGACGCTCCGCAGCCGTCCCGACCTGTCGGGGCGGCTTTTTTCGTAAGAGCGAATTTCGGGAAAAAACTCCGTTTCTGTCTGCATTTGTAGAAGCATGTCAAGTTTTTTCTGGTATAATGTTGAAAAAGAAGTTTCTTCCTTTCTCTTTTTTTGTATCTGGCATCATATCGGCGCTAGGTGACGAGAGAGGAGATGAGACGACTGCAGGCGGGGATGCGGGGATCTTTTGCACCCGAGCGTTGGCACGAGCTGGCGGGCGGCCCGATTAACGGTATGGAGGTCTGGCATGCCGCGTGACGAGCAGGAAGTGCAGGCGGTTCGGGAATGCCGCGCCCTTCATCCGCTTCAATACGGTGAGCATGGACTTATCCTCGACTCCCTTGATTGCACTGTGCCGAATCTGAATGCGTCTGCCCGCAAGAGCGGGCGAAGGCGATGGCGCGGACTATATTTTATTCCCTTACCCTTTCTTGCCGCCGTTCCCGGCGCAATGGCGACGGCCGTTACGGAGACGCCTTGGGGTATTTGGAAGCGTTGGCAAGCCGCAATCCCCCGTTCCATGTGACCTTCGAGCATCGGGCGGAACTGGCGGGCCAGGAGGAACTGGACGCGATCTATGAACGGGCCGCGATATCGCTGTCGCGTGCGGCGGGGCATACCGACACCCCTTGTCGGAATATACTGCGAGTAGAAAGAACCCTTTCGGAGGGAGGTGGCTGAATATGAGATCGGTCCGGAGTTTGCTGGCGGTTGTGTTGAATCTGATCGGGGAGCTATGGGTCGGCCCTTTTCGCAGGAGCGGTTATTATGACAAGCAGACAGCGCATCTGAGCAGGCCTGCCTACGTGGTATTTTTGCTCGCCGTGGGGCTGTCGCTTATTGGGGTTGCGCTGCTGTATGCGCCGTAACCTGGGATGGATATAAACATTATGGACAGGGAGAATTAATCTATGTGGGCGACCAATGCAAGTTGGGTATGGCTAATCTTTTATTCGGTGTTCGGGATTAGTCTGGCGGCGAGTGCTTTCAGTCTGATCATCCGCAGACGGGTTGGCATATCTTTGGTGCATATCGTCATTTTAGTGACGGGATTTACGGTGTTTTTTCTGAATGCCATGGGCCGAAGCGAAGGCATGACGGAACTGCACTATTTCTGGTATGGTTTGAGGGAAGGCGCATTATGGGCAATCTATGTGCTGATCAGCGCCCTTTTCTCCATCTATTGGTGGTATGGATTCATCTCCTCCTATCGGGACAAGGGGTAGCGAGCGTCCGGACCTGAACCGATCGCCGCAGGTGCTCCAGGGAGAAGGCCCGGTCTGATGGGTATACATAACGGCATCGGGATAGGTTAGGCAGAGGCGCCACTCGGTCTGAAGCGGCAAATGGAATGCTAGCGCAGTCTTGACCCTCACACCATGTTATACTTTATGATCAGGTTACCGGCCGGTGAAAGGGGTTCATCAGATGCGCATCAGTGAACTGTCGCGCTTAACGGGAGTCAGCATCCGTTCCTTGCGATATTACGAAGACAAAGGGCTGCTTGCTCCCTCGCGCACCGATAGCGGATATCGGGTATACGGGGAGGAAGACGTTGAACGCGTGCGGCAGATTCAGTTCTATTTGCATATGGGAGTTCATACGGAGGAATTGGCCAGCTTGTTTCAGCGATGCGCCGGCTTTCCCGGCAATGGGGAACCGGCATGCGCGGAGGAAGCGATCGCTTTTTATGAGCGCAAGCTTCGCGATATCCGCCGACAGAAGCGTCTTTTGGAGCAGGCGGAGCAGGACATCTGCGGCATGCTGGAGCATTGGACCTCCGCTCGGAATGTCCCTGTTGGACGGAGGGGAACAGAGCCTATGTTGAGGCTGGATCATGTGACTTTAGCTGTTCGCGACCTGGACGCGGCTGTAGAACAGATAAGCAGGAGGACCGGAGCGCGGTTTGCGAGGCCGGTGGAGGCATTTCCCGGCGCGCAGGCGCAGGTTGCCTATTTCGGCGCCGGATTTTTAGAGGTGATCGCGATAGCGGAGCCGGACAAGCTGCGGGCAACGCCGTTGGGACGAGCTTTTGCGGCGTTCGCCGAGAGCCGGGAAGGCATTTTTGGGGTGGCGCTGGAGATCACTGGCGGCATGACCGCCTTCGTCGAGGAAGCGAAGAAGCGAGGCGCCGCTTACGTGGGGCCTTGGCAGCAGCAAGCGCCATTGGAGGACGGCTCGTGCATTCCATTCGGCACGGCCTTCCTTCGTTACGATATGCCGTGGCTGATTGAATATGAACGGTCCCGGACCTGGGACAGCCCGCTGCGGTTATGCGGTGTCGATGTGGCCGCAACTGATCCGCTTGCCCAGGCGGGCCAATACCGTCAGGCATACCGGCTGGCGGAGCCTGCCAGCATCGGAGCGTACGCCTATGAATGGGAGCTTGATCGTGGGAAGATTCGGCTGCTTCCCCGGGAAAAGGGACAGCCGGCCGGCTTCGCGGCGGTCTTGATCGGGGATGCGGAGCGGGAATACCGGATTGGATTCACACCGGAATCCGGCATGGAGATTGCCGTATCCCCCTGGGCTGAACTGGCTGACGTGGATTGACGTGGGCTGACGCGGGCTAGCGTGGGCTGATACATTGACGATGCTGCGGGACGCGGACCGGCGGAACCCGGCGGCAGGTGTTCGCCGGACGATGTTTGACTGCAACGGCGTCTTCGGGTATAATTTGGAATAATTACGCTCTCATCGCAGAGCATGAACAGGAGGTGAGGCAGGAGATGAACCGCAGTGTTTCAACGATGCGCATTAGCCAATTGCCTATGGCATTATTTGGCATTACCCATGATGAAGTGGTCAACGGGATAAGTGTGTCCATTTTTGCGAATACGAATGTGACGAATTGGCGTGAAGACTCTCCTGCCTTGACCTGAACGGGTATTGACTTTAAGGCTGCGGGGATGTTTCCCTGCAGTCTTTTTTTGTTCCGGTCCGGGAAGGGAGCGCGCCCGGAGGAGGACGTTGACCATGGTTATACAATTGTGGCATGTGAAGAAATATTATGGGGCCGAGCTGGTGCTCTCTGATGTGTCTTTTGAGATTGGGGAGGCGGAGAAGGTCGGCCTGATCGGACGGAACGGCACGGGCAAGACGACGATACTGCGGCTGCTGGACAGAGCATCGGCTCCTGACGAGGGAGAACTGTTCATCCGCAAAGGCGCGACGGTCGGCCTGCTCGCCCAGGTGCCGTCGGCCGGAGACGGAGCGACCGTCTATGATGTGCTGGCCGAAGGCTATGAACAGGTGCGGCGCTGGGAATGCGAGATGAAGGAGATGGAGGCGAAGATGGCCGATCCTTCCGTCTGCACGGACGAACGGGCCATGCAGCTCCTGCTGAACCAGTACGGACAGCTTATGGAGACGTTCGAGCAAGCGGGGGGCTATGAGATGGAGGCTTCGATTCGGCGGGTAGCCGCAGGCATGGGCATTGCTGCCGGGCAGTTCGAGCGGCCGTTCGCCTCGCTGTCTGGCGGGGAGAAGACGAAGGTCGGCCTCGCGGCTCTGCTGCTGAAGCGGCCGGATATCCTGCTGCTCGACGAGCCGACGAACCATCTCGATATGGGGGCGATCGAATGGCTGGAGTCGTTCCTCGGTTCCTATCCCGGCGTCGTGGTCGTCGTGTCCCATGACCGGTATTTCCTCGATCGGGTCGTCGGCAAAATCATCGAGATCGAAGACGGCGAAGCCTTTGTCTATCATACGAATTATTCCGGTTACCAGAAGGAAAAAGAGGAGCGTCTGCTGCAGCAATTCGCCGATTATCAGGAGCAGCAGAAAAAGATCAAGAAGATGCAGGAGACGATCAAGCAGCTTATCGAATGGGGCAATCGCGCCAATCCGCCGAATCCCGGCTTCCACCGCCGGGCGGCCTCGATGCAGAAGGCGCTGGACCGCATGGTCAAGATTAAGCGCCCGATTCTGGAACGGCGCGCGATGGACCTGACGCTGACGCAGGAGGACCGCTCCGGCAAGCAGGTGATCATGCTGGATCGCGTCTCCAAATCGTTCGGCGAGCGGAAGCTGCTGCGCACGGCAAACGCGCTGCTGCTGTATGGCGAGCGCGTCGCCTTGATGGGCGGCAACGGCGCGGGCAAAAGCACGCTGATGAAGATGATTATCGGCGAGATTCCTTACGACGGGGGCGAGGTCCGGCTTGGATCCCGCGTGGACATCGGCTATCTGGCCCAGGAGGAAGCCCCGCCGGCCGACGATTCCACCGTGCTGCGCTATTTTTGCGATGCCTTGGCGATGGAAGAAGGGGAAGCGAGGGGCGAGCTGGCCCGCTTCCTGTTCTACGGCTCCGACGTGTTCAAGCGGGTGTCCCAGTTGTCCGGCGGCGAATGGAGCCGGCTGCGCCTGGCGCTGCTGATGTACCGGAAGCCGAACCTGCTGCTCCTCGACGAGCCGACCAACCACTTGGATATCGACTCGCGGGAGGCGCTGGAGGAAGCCCTGGATTCGTTCCCCGGCACGCTGCTTGTCATCTCGCATGACCGCTACTTCATGAATCGCGTCGTGCAGAAGCTGTGGCTGCTGGAGCAGGCGGAGCTGACCGTTCATCTCGGCAACTACGAGGAATGCCGGGAGAAGCTGCAGGCGCTGCTGCAGCGCTCCGCTGCGCAGGCGATCCCGGCAGAGCCGGCGCAGCCGCAGGTTAATCCTGTGCAGGCGGAACCGAAGGCAGGCTCCAAGCCTCCCAAGCCGGCGAGACAATGGGAGGAAGAGATTGCGGCAGCAGAGGAACGGCTGCGACTGCTGGAGGAGGAGATGGCCCGGCTGTCCGCGAGCCCGGCCGAGGAGGCGGAATGGCCCAAGCTGCTGAATGAGCAGTCCCGGCTGCGGCAGGAGATGGATGAGCTGTACCGCGAGTGGATGGAAGCGGAAGAATCGTTAGACTAAGCAAAAAGGAAGGATATCGGGCAAATTGCAGAGCGGCTGCTCTCTCTTGCCCCGATATCCTTCCTTGTTTTTTACAGCGGAAATGGCAGTTCCTGCACCCCAAGCATCCGGGCGTATACGAAGAGCTGTCCTTTGTGATGAATCTCGTGATCGATCACGAGCCGGACGAGCTTGCTGCGCGGCCCGTCCAGATTCGGGAAGGGCGAATGGTAGACCGTCTCCAGATCTTCCCCGGTCAAGGCATGGAATATCCCGGTCGTGCTCGCGGTCCACTCTTGCACGATGCGGCGCACTTCTTTCATCGATGCGCATCCGACGGTCGGCGGCATCCCGATCTGTCCCTCTCCCGTCTTGGCCAGCCTGATGAACATATCGGCGGAAGCGCCGATATGCTGAGCGAGTTCGCTTACCGTCATCGCCCCGTCCCACGGAGCGAAGCTGGTGTGATGATCCGGAATGGCCAGCAACAGCTTTTCCAGGATTGCCCGCTGCTTCAGCCACGCCTCCAGCAATGCTTCCTTCTGCTGCATACTTTTTCATCCTCCATAACCATTGGATTGCGGTAGATTCTATCACTTGCTAACATGGGTACTATAACAGAATCGCATGGATTGCTATTGTAAAAATGCGACAAACCACCACAACGACAACCAAAAACGCGATGCGTGAATACGTGTCTGTATCTTGCAACGGGAGCGTGAACGATGGATACGAAGCCCCACCGCGAGCCGGACATCAGAGGCATGCTATATGCCGCAGCCGGCGAACAGAAGTTTCGCATTACCCGCCATCTGCCAGCGCCTGATCTTCAACATTTCATCAAGCACTATTGGATGATTGCCTGGGATTTGCGTGGACAGCCGCCCTATGTGCAGGAGGTGCTTCAGCATCCAGGGGTAAATCTGGTGTTCGAGCGGGACAACACGGCTGTGTACGGCATTGTGAGCGGAAGATCCCAGCGGGTGCTGGAAGGACAGGGACAGGTAGCCGGCGTGCTCTTTCAGCCAGGAGGCTTCTACCCCCTATACCGCGAGCCAATGTCCCGCCTCGCCGGACGAACCCTGCCCTTCCGCGACGTGTTCGGGATCGGCAGCGGCCCGATGGAGCAAGCGTTGTTCGCGCTAGCGGACGGGGAGGCGAGGAGCCGAATCATTGACGGGTTCCTGCGCGAGCGGCTGCCGGAAGCGGATGACAACGTGAAGCTCGTCAACCGGATCGTGGAGACGGTCGTGGACAGCCGGGACATTACCCGCGTCCAGGAGCTGGCGGACCGCTTCTCGCTTCATACGCGCTCGCTGCAGCGCTTGTTCCTGCACTATGTCGGCGTCTCGCCGAAATGGGTCATCCAGCGCAGCCGCATTCATGAAGCAGCGGGGATGGCAGCCGCCGGCGCCGTGCCGGATTGGGCTGCCCTGGCGGCGGATCTGGGCTATCACGATCAGGCCCATTTCATCAAGGACTTCAAGGCCTTCGTCGGCGTGTCGCCCGAGGAATACGCCAGGAAGCTCCGTCATCCGGGACAGCTATGAGCAGGAGAGATGCTATAGGTTACACAGCACAATGAGAGAGAGGGATGCAATAGCGCTACGGTGCAGGAATGAGAGCGAGAGAGGTGACACAGCTGTGCAGTATGAGAGCAAGAGGGTGAGCTAGTTATAGCATGTGGAATGAGTCGAAGACTGCCCGAGGGCAGTCTTCGTTCGTAGTCTGGCTCATCAGCGTATCTGGCATCTGGAGCTTCAGGGTCATCATCTGGTTTAACGGGAGTTCTTCTCTCGGTATGCCCAATAATACTGCAAAACTGCAGGATTTGGATGCCTGAGTCGGTGCCGGAATGGAAGTCCTGCAAAAATACAGGATTTTTAGACTTATTGATTAACAATAAGGATAATCCAGTGAAAATGATGCATCTACGCAGGAATTTCGCCGAGTTGCAGCACAAATGGCGAAAATTGCTGCAGCTACGCAGCATTTATTACATGCTCCCTCATTCCGGCTCAAGTAGTGAAGAGCCCCCTCGAAGCTGCACCGGGAGCGCGCCCTCTCCTGCTGCCTGCTCCATAACTAGCGCGGCGCATGGCCTCCTTGTTCCAGGAACGGCATAATCTTCGGAAATACGTGCAGCGCCGTCCGGTAGAACACCGCTTCGTGATGCTCCGCCGGGATGAGCTCCCGGACGAACCGGATGTAGGCCTCTACGGGAGCGAGCGGCCAGTCGGTGCCGAACAGCAGCTTCTCGTAATGATCGCAATAGGTTACGGCATGGCGCAGATGGGCGAAGAACAGCGGCGAGTCCTTGAGACGGTCGCAATTGGCGGTGTCGCCGACCATGAGGCCGGACAGATCGGCGAAGACGTTCCGGTTCTTGTAGACGACTTCCGCTCCGTCCAGCACCCACGGATCGCCGAAGTGCGCCATCATGAAGTTGACGTTCCGGTGCGTGACCGCTACCTCGTCGATCGTTAACGGATGCGAATACTTGAGGAGCCCGCGCTCCGAGTACGTATCGCCCGTATGGAACACGACCGGGACGCGATAGGCGGCGGCCAATTCATAGACCGGCTGGTAGACGCTGTCGTAGGCATAGAAGGGGTAGTACCCCAGATAAATTTTGAGGCCGACGGCTTCCGGCTTTTGCAGATCGCGCTCCAGCGCTTCGAGCTCCTGCATGCCAAGGCGATAAGGATTCACGCCCAGGCAATAGACGAGCTGGGGCGGCAGCGTCTCCGCCAGGTCGAGCCCCATCGGAGTCGAGGCTTCCTCATCCGGGAAGCCTCCCGGCTTCGTCTCGGTCAGTCCCATGCCAATGCCGAGCACGACATCGTTGTCGCGGTATTCCTTCAGAATCCCGTCGAGGCTATAATCAACGAATGATTTCTCCGCGGCGGTCGATTTGAATTCCTGGATATGGGACAGATGCATATGGGCGTCAATGATCTTCATTCGCATCGCTTCCTTTCTCGTCCGGGAACCGGATCTGTTGTAATGAAGCCATCGCTTCGAATTCGATGCCGTCAGGGGAGAACAGGAGGAACAACGGATCCGTTCGGACGCAGGCTCCGTTCGGGATGCGGCGTTCGCGCTCGTACTCCACCTGACATATCTCAGTATTGGCATAGATGAGCGGATGGCGCTCGTCCGCATCCATCAAGACATGAAGCTGCTGCTCCCGGTTGTCCGCTGCGAAGACAAGCTGCCGCGCTTCCGGCAGTTCGAGCTCCCCCTTGCCTGGGCGGAAGATGCGGCGGGAGCCGTCATGATCCTTTACAGAGATCCGCAAGCCCTCCAGCGACTCGCCTGGCTGAATGAATATGGATGTGTTCCAGTCCAGATGATCGAGGCTGAGGCCCGTATTCTGCTCGATCTCGGAGAAGGCGCACAGGACGGGCACGCGGGACAGCATCAGAAAATATTGATGCAGCTTCAAGCCTTTGTAGATGTCATGCCGGCGGATGTCCAGCGTCAGCTTCAAGCCCTGCCATTCGTTCCCGAAGCAGTCCCGGCGGGCAACGAATTCCGCCGAGCTCCTCTCCTTCAGGATCGAGAGCGGACTCAGCTCGCCGATGTCGTACATCAGACCTCCGATATACGGATTCCACCAGGAGCGCGGCCCGTGCAGCGGATAGCCGCTGGACAACCATTCCTCGCCGCCCGCTTGCAGGGAGTGAAGGCCGGGATAGAAGGAAGGGGACGCCGCCACTCGCAGCACGCCATTGTCCGCTGAATAGGCCGGTCCGGCTTGTCCTTCCTGCCGTTCGAATCGAATCGGATCGTCCGACGGCATCAGCACGACGGAGCTTCGCTTCACGTCATGCGTCGGCAGATGAACCGCCACATCGACGACATCCATGCTCTGCTGCGGGGCCGGAAGGGTGCAGCTTGTGAGTCCGGAGTCGTCGATGTCCAACTGAAGCGCGGCCGCATGGGGCTCCCGGCGCAGTTGGACCGAGATCGTTCCCTCGCTCTGCACCAACCGGTGATCCTGGATCGTCATGTTCGGATTCGAGCGGAGCACCGGATTATTTCCGTTCAGGATCAGCTCGATCGGATCGGTAAGCCGGAGATCGGAGCGGATGTCCGGCTCCTGCATCGCGAAGGCGCGGAAGCGGGTCCAGTCTGTATATCCGCCCATCGTCAGATGAAGGGGCTTCGAGACAGCCCTCTCTCCCGGCGCCAATTTTCCAAAAGAAGCTTCGAGGCTGATGCACCATCCCTCGATATGCACGCGATGCGTCTTCGGCCAGCAGATGCCGAGCGGGACGCTGCCGCGCTGGATAAATATCCACGGTTCCGTTATGTTGCTGCTCTCCCAGTAGCCGAAATCGCTGCCCGTGATATCGTTCAGCGCGATATATTTGCCGTTGTAAGGGAGGACGGCGCCTTGCAGTTCGAAGTGGGCCTGTTGGCTCACATACAGATCGGCGACAGGATGGGCGCCGGTATTCTCGGCTTCATGCCAATAGGCTACGGTTCCTTCTCCATAGATAAGGAGGTTCACGGTCAAGAAGATCGACGGGAACGATGCCGATTGATAACGCAGCGACAGTCCGACGGCGCCTTCCTCCCGAAGCGGATGTATGGATACCGGCTTCTTTTTCGAGAATTCCGTGGAGAACGGCTTGCCCAGCTTCGGGAAGCCTAAGTCGCAATAGGTTCCCATCCCGGGACATTGAAGACGGAGGCCGTTCCATTCCTTGTTGTACCTGAGCGAGAAAGGTCCGTGGAACACCTGCCACTCCTTCTCTGTCTCGCCGGCGAAGGCGGCGCCGGGTCCGCTGAAGCCGGCCCCGATCGTTCTTGTGAACGGGATGGCGCTTCCGTCGGCCAGCCGGGCCTCGGCTTCGATCTGCTGCGAATAGAAGCCATACTGGGAGACCTGATAAGGGACGGGGATGGAAGTCCGTTCCTTCGCCTCCAGGGAGATCTCGAATTCATGGCGTCCCAAGGCCAGCACCGGGCTGTCGGAGAGGGTGAAGCGAAATACAGCCGCTTCCGCAAAGTTGTTCTCGATGTCCACATAGAAGGTGCCATCTACGGCCGGGTACGCGCCCCGTCTTGGCGTCTTCCAGGCGAGCTGGGCAGGGAAGCGGGGAGCGACGCCGAGCTGGAAGAGGGCTTCCTTGCCGTTAATGCGCATCCGTGTCGTCACGCGGGGGCATGTCCGCCATACGCTTTGCTCTTCTTCGACGGGACCGACGAAGAAGCTCGCCCGGATCGTCGCTTCGCCTTCCACTTCCGCCTGATGCTCCCACTCAAATTGTATATTGCGGTCATTCTCCCCCCGCAGATCAAGTTGGAGCGGCCGGCCCGATTTGTTCACGATCCGGTACTCGATCGAATAAGAACGGCCGAAGACCGGCTTCGCCTGCTCCGCTTGGGCGCTAATGAGATAATCGTCGGTCTCGATGAGCCGAATGCCTCTTCCGGTGCGTTCGAATTCGACGCGCAGCGAGGCGCCGTTCTTTTCCCATGTATAAGCGAAGTAATCAAACCCGTTATCCTTGCGGCCATCGGGCTTAACCTCGATCTCCCGAGTCGAGTCCTCGTACCAGTCGATGTCCTCGAAATAGGCGGAGAGCGCTTCCGTATTCAAGACGGAAGGCATGAAGTTCATCAGGTGGGTCGTATCCTCCCGATCTTCCCAGAAAAAACCGCATCGCTTATACAGCGGAACGGCTTTCGTGTTGCTTTCCCATGTATACAGATCGAGGCGGGGCCAGCCTAGCCGCACCGTCGCATCCAGCGCTTCGCGGACAAGCATCTTGCCGATGCCCCGTCCGTGATAATCCGGTCTCACGTTCAGCAATCCGATGTAGAGCGCTCCGGTATCCTCGCGATACTCGAACAGGCTGCAGTAGCCGACCACGGCATCCTGCTCGATCGCAAGGTAAACTTCCAGCGCGTCCGATCCTTCTTCTTCCGTCCGGACCCGTTCCGCCGTACGTATCGTATCTCCACCGCCCCAGCCCTCTTGGCTGCGATTCCACATCTCTGCTACTCCAGCGGCATACTCCGGCTGATAGCGGACGATTGCAATCGGGTTCATTCCATGACCTCCTTGCTTTCCTGCTAGATTGGTATAATGTAACAATGCCTATATATACGGGGAATGGTAATCGAAGTTTCTCGGAAAGACAAAGAATATGAAGGAATCAATTCAATTGTAAAGCATTGCGCGTTTGACGACAGGCGAATGCGCCAGCGAGATGATATAGATCACATACATCCGTATGCGTCATCGACGATAATTTTCATATTTTTCAGGGCAACATCTATAAGGAGGTTCATGACTATGACGAACATGACCAAGGTCAAGATCATAGGGGCGGCAATTCTTTTGTTCGTCATTATCGGAGTTGGATATTTTGTGTGGCCGAGCGCTTCCGGTTCCAGCACGAAAAATTCGCCTGTGATCTTAAGTCGATACGGTGATTCAGTTGAAGCTGTACGGGGACGAAGCGGGCTGAGAAGCATCTTGGCGACATCGAGAAGCTGCTGGATCGCATTGATCGGCAAATCAATAGGAGCAATCCGGAGAGCGAGATCTCCCGGGTGTATGCGGCTGCGGGAAAAGAAGCGGTCAACGTCTCGCAAGATACCTTTGATCTGGTGAAGACGTCCGTAGAGTACGCCCAAGCTGCGGAGGGGACTTTCGATCCGAGTGTCGGATCTCTCGTTAAGCTGTGGAGGATCGGAGCGGGCGGGCAGCATCCCCCTGCTGATTATCTCATTGAGCAGGCCAAGTCGCTTGTGAATGATAAGGATATTGAACTTGATGAGAAAAATAGGACAATCGCCTTTTGGGAACAGACGCCGGACGTGGAAGGCATGTTCATTATGGAGGATAACAAGGTATACGTGACTTCGGGCTTGCATGGGAAAATGAAACTCACGAGCTCGCAGTATACCCTTGTTGATGGAAATTGACGCGGTTGCGAATTGCACAGGAGCCGGATGGGGCTTGATGACAAGCGCTAACCGGCTTCTTGGCATGCAAAAAACCGGTCCATTTGACCGGTTGATGCGCACGGCGGGGCGGCGTGCCGCGGTTCTACAGTCTATTCAGCACGAACTGCTCGATAAGAGCGGCGAGTCCGGCGACGGCCAACATCAGCAGCAGAGGGAACGATGCCGGCACGTACCAATACAGGGCCGTGAGGCAGCCCGCACACCATATGCCGGTGCACCAATGGCAGCTTAGCAGCGTTCCCATCCAATGGCGGAAGCCTGTGCCCCGGATATCGACTTGCCGGATGACGGTTCCATTCTCTTGAGGCGCGTACGTGACGGTCATAAACGGCGCCCGCAGCGGCCAGGTGATATCGTCATAGACGATGAGATGGGTCAGGCGGAACGATGCCAGCGCCAGAATGACCAGGTGAATCCAGGTCAATTCATCCATGCCAGGTCCTCCTTCATAAATGCGTGATACCAGCCTGTCCAATCCTTCTCTCTTCTACCTGCATATCATAGAGCGAGGTAAGAGAAATGGAGGTGACCGCTGATGTGTTTCTGCAATTCGGTGAATCGGCTCAATTCGAAGCCAGGCAGAACGATAGAGGTCGTGAATAACACGAGAGTACCGTCTCCGCCGCAGCAAATTGTCGTTACGGCCCGCCCGATCGAAGGCGTGGCGAGCCCGCAAGCTCATTGGCAGAGATAATAATTCTGTCCCTGCGGAGAGATGTCCGTATACCGTATGCTATGTAGCGGTTCCTTACTTGGTTCCCGGCGGGAGCGCAAGTGAGGCCAGAAGCGGAAGCCCAAAAAGACCAGACCTGTCCATCTGGTTTTTTTGGGCTGTCTTCCGCGGCGATTCCCGCGGCTTGAACATCGCGCCAAAAGAAATTTGCAAAATCCCATCCGCAGGAATGATTTGAACCGTTTGAACATTATATAATTAAAGCGGTTAAACTCTATGGCGAGACTAAGGCTACTTGTAAAAAAAGGAGGGTGTTCAACGATGACAACAACAAACAGCGGATGCGGGCGCAAGCCGGGAAGGGGAAGAAGAGCCGGATGGGCCATCCTGCTTCTCGTGAGTATGCTCGCCGCGCTGGGAACCGCCCACGCCGAACCGCGCAGCGTGCCCGCCGACAAGACCGCCGATGAGGCGATCGCCTGCGGAACCGCTTCCTGCCTGCAGAACGCCTTGAAGAAGGTTGCTCCCGGCCAGCGGATCGTGCTGGCTCCTGGCACCTACACGGGGAGCTTCTCCTCTGATGTGAACGGGACCGCGAGCCAGCCGATCCGGATAGAGAGCAAGGATCCGGCGAACCCGGCGGTTCTGTCCGGCTATAACGCCGGTTCCGGCTACAGTCTGCGCATTCGCGGGGATTATTGGATCATCAGCAATCTCAAATTCACCAATGCGCAAAAAGGAATCATTTTGGATCATTCGAATCATACGCTGATCACCGGTGTTGAGGTCTATGAGACAGGGATGGAAGCCGTTCATTTCCGGGACGGATCGTCGTACAGCACCATTCAGAACTCCCGCATTCACGATACGGGCAAAACGGGGCCCGGCTACGGCGAGGGCGTCTATGTCGGCTCGGCGGAAGGGGCCAGCTACAACCCGAACACGCATTACAATACGATCCGCAATGTCATCTTCGGCCCTAACGTCGCCGCCGAGCATATTGACATCAAGGAGAGAACACTCGGCACGGTGGTAGAGAATTGCACCTTCTACGGCGAAGGCATCAGCGGGGCGAACTATGCCGACAGCTTCATCGACGTGAAAGGCAACGGCGCCGTCATCCGCAACAATATCGGCTACCAGAACGGCAACAGCCATATCGCCGACGCTTTTCAGGTTCACCAGGTTGTACCGGGCTGGGGCATGAACAACGAGTTTTCGCATAATACGCTCTACCTGACCGCTCCTTCGGTCTACGTCATCGGGGCCTACGGCAACGCGACGGCCACCGCCATACAGAACACGAGAAGCCCGGAAGGCAATATGTACAAGGGCAACGTGACGATTCAATAGTATGCGGGGGAAGTAAAGCAAGGAGGAGAATCGCCGGCTGGCTGGAAGTGTAGTGGACAAGGGAGAGAACGAAGGGATCTTGCGGGGTCCCTTTTTTTGATCATTTGATTGAGTGAGCCGTTGCGTATCGTTGTTATGGAAAAGAACAACATTCACTCCAAAATTGTAATAAATGTCGTATATCCACATATTTACAATTGATATATTCGATGTGATAATACTTTCCAGAAAAGGGAGTGAGCGTTTTCTATGAAAAATTCGTATTATAATTTTTTCTTTGATTTTCCCGAACATACGAAGAAACTGGCATATAACGCGAGATCCGGCTCTTTGGCATTAATGGATGTGGACAAGTATAACTCATACCATGATTTTGTTGAGTCAGGCAAAACTATTGATGATGAAAATCTAGTTCGCGATTTGCAAAAGGGCGGGTTTCTCATTGATGACAACCTGAATGAACTAGACATCCTGCGGCATGAACTCTACACACATCGTTATTCTAGCAACCATTTAGGAATAACAATAGCTCCTACATTGCAATGTAATCTTAGATGCATATATTGCTACGAAAAAGAGAATTTAAAAAATTCATACATGTCGGAGGAGACACAGCAGGAGCTGGTTGCGCTTGTTGAAAAACAAGCTAAGTATCTCGATTCTTTAAATGTCACATGGTATGGCGGAGAACCTCTGTTGGCGTTCGATATCATTGTTTCAATGACCGAGAAATTTCTCGATATTTGCAAGCGTTTTAATATACAGTATTCCGCAGGGATCATAACAAATGGTTTCAAATTAAGTAGAGACTTAGCCGCAAAATTTGCAAAGCTCCAAATATCTTTTGTTCAAATTACGTTGGATGGATCGAGGGAAACTCATAATACGAGAAGACCTTTGCGAGGGGGACAACCTACTTACGATAAAATTTTGAGCAACATTATTAAGGTTGCTGATCTGGTCAATATATCGATTCGAATCAACACCGATGTGCATAACAAGACAAGTCTCGAGCAACTGCTCCTTGATATAGAAAAAAATAATTTAAAAGAAAAGGTAAGTCTTTATCTTGGTCATGTACAAGCTAACAACGACTGCTATGAGACAAACTCATGTATGACGAGGGCGGAGTTTTCAAAATATTCTTATTTGTTTGATAAAGAAGCCCATTCGAATGGATTTAATACGAAGCATTATAGAGTACCAAATCGAATTACAAATTTTTGTACGGCAGATCGGAATAATTCCTTGGTTATCGATCCGGATGGTCTTTTATATAATTGTTGGGTCGATATTGGAGACAAAGAAAAAGCTTTTGGGAGCATATCCAATTCACAAACAGGTAAGCCAAATAATGAAAAATTGTATTTAGACTACTTGACTTACGATCCAACATTGGACGAACAATGCAATAAATGCAAATTGTTACCTGTATGTATGGGCGGATGTCCAAAGTCACGGTTGAGCAATGACTCGAACCGCTGTTCGGAATATCGGTTTATTTTAGAAGAACAACTAAAAGAAATGGCGAATTATATTCTTTCCAATCGGGAAGAAACCATAAAAAATAATACAGTTTCAACAAGCTAAAACGATAAGCAATTTCCGCGTTAGAAGACTCCACGAGTATATTCATAATCCGAAGCAGTTGAGATGATTATACTTCATGCTATAAACATACCTGCAAATTACCCTGCACTGCAAACGAATACAACCTGTTTACCATTAACAAAATTATTACTGCGTATGAGGCAACCAAATGGGACAAAAAACAGTCCCAGACGGTGTCCACATAAATTTAGAAGAATTGGAGGCGAGCCGAAAGCAATAAAATTTAGATGTAAGGAGAAGCGATGCCTATGAATGTAACCTAACCCGCTCTGCCTAAGCCAATAAATATAAGCGTAAGGAGGAAAAACTATGGATTTTTTATTAATGAATGATTATCCTCTTTTCCCGAACGCATCATGTACTGGGCGCTGTGATCAACATACATGCGGCTTTAATACTTGCAAAGACCATTGCTTTGCCAATGTACATTGCAATCCGCGCATGGATCCCTGGTTTCGAAATGATTCCAAAAAATAAATGGTAAAGGAGAGGTTGGGCGATGGATTTTCTCTATCTAAACCCCGACATAAACATGTTACAAGATTGTACTGGACACTGCACAACGAAAACATGTACCTATAACACGTGCGGAACTCATTGCTTTGCCAATGTGCACTGCAATCCGCGCATGGATCCCTATTTCAAAGATACTCCCGCAAACTAAACCTGGTGCGAAGGAAAAATACAACGATGCAGCTCCTTGATGGTCCAAGGATGGATAACTTGCCGCTTTCTTATGCGTGGCTGGAAGACGGCATCTATGTTACATCGAGTTCAGGCTGGTTACATAGGGGGGACAAAGTCATCGAATTCGGTGGAAAAAATGAACAAGAGTTACTCACGATGTTCCGTGCCTCTTTTTCAGTTGACAATGTATACTCGCTTAAGTCAAGAGTCAATTTCAATAGCATATTCACTTCGCCTCCCTATCTTCAATATTTCGGCTTGATAGAGGGAAACCAAGTTCAACTCGTCGTGGAGCGGGGGAATGAGGTCATAGAGGGGAAGCTGCAAATGAAAAAAATGCTGAAATTTGCAAGCTCCTATCTGACCAGGGAGCGATTGGATTATACGATTTCCAAAGAAGATGATCTGGCGGTTTTGTATATCGATAGCTTCGCTGTGTTAGACGACACAACGAGGTCTTTGATTCGGGACTTTTTCATCGATGTCAAAAGGGAACAAGTGAATCATGTGGCCATTGACTTGCGTTTCAACCCTGGCGGGACAACGTTAGTGGAAAATTACATAATGTCATTTTTGAATGTAGATTCCTACCGTGATTTTAAGACAGTAAACCGGTATTCTACGTTTACTAGCCAATATACATACGATTTCCCCTTTGGCACAGAGGAGATGCAGAGTCTGGATTCAGGAATGATTTCCATACCAAGTCATGAGTATAGCTTCAACGGCAAGCTCTATGTCATCACATCCTTTCAAACATACAGTGCGGCAACAAATTTCGCGGTTAATATTTACGATAATAACTTGGGGCTTATTGTTGGCGAGCCTTCCGGGAGCAAGCCCAGTTCCTATGGCAGCATTATTTTATTAGAACTTCCCGAATCAACACTACGCTTGTCGATTTCCTATAAGTGGATTGAACGGCCATATACGACGTTAAAAAACCGTTATGAAGATGCGTTGCAGCCGGACATCTACGTTCCGACCACATACGAAGATCTGGTGCAAGGGCGCGATCCGCAATTAGAAATGATCAAAAAGCTGATTCGAGAGGAACGCCAACAGGGGCGTATACCACTTTCTTTGAGGTGACTTGTTGTGCACGTTAGGAAAAGACTATTGTTGCTGCTAAGCGTTATATTATTGCTGTTACCGCTTAGAACCGATCGGATAAGAAACCCGTATCAGGACATAGCACATCCTATCCAGCTAACCAAAGAACAAATAAAAAAAGATTTAGATTTTCTGCAAGAAATTGTAATGGAGGTTCATCCCAAAACTTACGGGGGTGTGCCCATAGAAGTACAGCAGGCATTCCGAAAAGCCTATAACGATGTACAATACGCAAACAATGTCCAGCAGTTCTATTTTCTCACGCAACAAGTGATGAATGCGCTTCAAGATGGGCATACAACGATGCTGTTCCCTGATGGTCCAAGGATGGATAACTTGCCGTTTTCTTATGCGTGGCTGGAAGATGGCATCTATGTTACATCAAGTTCAGGCTGGTTGCATAAGGGGGACAAGATTATGGAGATAGCAGGCAAAAATGAACAAGAGTTAATCTCGATGCTTAGTTCTTTTTTTTCAGTTGACAATGTATATTCACTCAAGACCAGAGTCAATTTGAATAATATATTCACTTCGCTTCCCTACCTTCAATATTTCGGCTTAATCGACAGAAACGAAGTGCAACTCGTTGTGGAACGGGAAGGGAAGGTGATTAAGGGGAAGCAGGAAATAAAGAAAATGCTTAAGTTTAAAAGTCCTTTTCTGACAAGGAATCGATTGGACTACACTATTTATAAAGAGGACGATCTGGCTGTTCTCCATATCGATAGTTTCGCTGCGCTCGACGAAGCAACGATGTCCGCAATTCGGAATTTTTTCATAGATATCGAGAGAGAACGGATTCATCATGCAGCCATTGATTTGCGATTCAATTCTGGCGGGACTACTCTTGTGGGTCATCACATTTTATCTTTTATGGATGCGGGATCTTACCGAGGTTATAGTACAATAAGCCGCTATTCTAAGTTCACAAGTGATTTGATTCATGAGTTTCCTGTGCTTGAACCGGGGTTGCATAAGCATGACGGGGGAGTTATAGAGGCAGCGCTCCGTCCCGAGCGTTTTACGGGGACATTATTTGTCATTACATCAAACCAAACCTACAGTGCGGCTGCAGATTTTGCAACTATCGTACAGGATAACGATATGGGCATCATCATAGGAGAGCCCACAGGCGGGAAGCCAAATTCATATGGCAGTTCAATCGTACTGCAACTGCCCGAATCAAAGGTAAAGGCCGCCATATCGTACAAGTGGTTTGAGCGTCCAGATAAGGGAGCGTCGACATATGATGCAGACTCATTAGCGCCGGACATCTTCGTTCCGACCACATACGAAGATCTAGAGCAGGGACGCGATCCGCAACTGGAGATGATCAAGAAGCTGATCCGGGAGGAACGGTCAAGGTTCCCCTCCGATCACTCCCTGCATCTTCCCATCACTATGGTGTTATAGTAGTTACCGTCAGACAGAATCTTGTCGTTTTTTAATATCCCTTCGATCTCAAAGCCCAGCTTCTTATAAAGGGCGATAGCTTTCTCATTGGTTTCTAACACATTCAACGTGATTTTGGTAATGCCTGTGGAGTCGGCCCAAGCAATCGATTGTGTTAGGAGATTTTTACCGATGCCATATCCCCAGAATTCTTTTTGCACGCATACGCCGAATTCTGCTTTGTGATAGAATCTTTTTAATTGGCTTCCCTCGCATCGGGAAAACCCGACGATCCGCTCTTGAACGACCGCGACTAAAAATATGTTTCTTTTCTTTTCGGAATCGGCTCTTATCAATTGTTCAAAACCGGACACATCAATGAACGCTTCTCCGGGTTCTCTGTCTAAAAACTCGGTCTCTCCGTCAATTTGCACCCGCAATGCGGACAGCTCCTTCGCATCCGTTGCGGTGGCCGATCGAATCGAATAGGCGATTCCATTCGCTTCAAAATCTTGTGTGGGAATGATCATGAATATATTTCACTCCTAAGATTGGGGGGATGAACAAACTTATCTTTCCCCGTTTTTAATGACCTATTTTCCAAATATAATAAGCATAGTCTATCATAGGCGTGTACAGATTATAAGACCGTAACATTCAATAACGTAGTCAATAAAACTCTGGCATTACATCCATCTGTCTGTCCCGCGAATTTTGGCATCACTTTACCGACTAACGGTCCTGCGACCAGCTTTACCAATAAAACAACCGTTTCTAGGCAGTCTTGTTTCTACGCGTAAATTGTCAGCCGTCTCTATCATCATCCTTTCTTGATAACACCATGTTATTATAGCGATCCTGAAAACTCCTACATAAGTGAACATATTGTGAACATATACATGGTTAATTTTTGCTCAATCCTGCCAAGAGCTTCAATATTGTTATCCTACGAAGGAGGAGAAACCATGTTCATCCGACAAGCGGAAGCGAAGGATGCTCAGGCCTTTATTGATTTTTGCGCCAGATTGGATCAGGAGACGAAGTTCATGCTCTATGAACCCGGGGAGCGCAGTCTTACCCCGGAAGATCAAGCCCGGCGGTTCTCGAGCTTGCATGAATCGAAAGATTCGATTATGCTGTTGGCCGTCACCGATCGGGGAGACATCGCCGGGTTTGCGGCCGGCATCGGCTCCAGACTGAAGCGGTCCCGACATGCGGCGTCTGTCGTTATAGGCATACTGCAGCATTATGCGGGCCAAGGCTTGGGCAGCCGGCTGCTGGAAGAAGTGGAGAATTGGGCCGCGGCGACAGGCAAGCATCGGCTCCAACTGACGGTCATGACGCATAATGAACGGGCTATCCATTTATACGCGAAGCGGGGCTTTCGGATCGAAGGCACATTAAGCCATTCTTTGCGAGTGGACGATCAATTCGTGGATGAATATATGATGGCCAAGCTGATACATGCCGGGGAGGATTCCAGTGACTGAACAAGGACAACAAGCAACAACGGTACGAATGGATGACGTTTCTTTTCATGTGAAGCAGGAGCATGATTTTTCCTGGCTGCGGGGGTTGGGCCGCGTATTTTGCGTGTTCGACCAGCAGGATTCGGGCAATCTGTCCTTCGGTGTCGAGCGGGATGGCATCCGGAGCTTCGTGAAGTATGCCGGCGCGCGTCCCGTCCGCTATGCGGGAGAGCCGCGGGATGCGATCGCCCGGCTGGAGCAGGCGATGCCGCTGTATGAACAATTGCGGCATCCGCATCTGATTGCGCTGCGGGAGCATTTTCGCGCGGGAGACGGGTATGCGGCCGTATTCGATTGGGTGGAGGGGGAGAGTCTCCATCCGCATGAATCCTTCCCGCCGCCCGCCAAATATACCCGCCCGGAATCTCCCTTCTACCGGTTCCGGCAGCTTCCGATCGAGCGCAGGCTGGCAGCGATGGAGGCGGTGTTGGCGTTCCATGACCACGCAGAGGCTTGCGGGTATGTCGCAATCGATTTTTATGACGGCAGCTTGCTCTACGATTTTCAGCGCCATGCGATGACGATCTGCGATATCGATATGTATGCCCGGAAGCCGTACACGAATACGATGGGCAGGATGTGGGGCTCCTCGCGCTTTATGTCGCCGGAGGAGTTCGAGCTCGGAGCGGCGATTGATGAGCGGACGAATGTATTCAATATGGGGGCGATGGCCTTCGCGCTGCTGGGCGGGGGGATCGACCGTTCTTATCCGCGGTGGGAAGCGGGGCAAGCCCGTTATGAGGCGGCCTGCCGCGCCGTGGCGCCGAACCGGGCCGACCGCTATGCTTCCGTCGCCGAATTCCATGCGGCATGGCGGCAGGCTGATTGAGAGGGACAGAAGAGGGATCGTGGCCGATCCCTCTTGCCAATCCGGGCTCCTCGTTCACGATTGGACGCCAGCGTGCTGATCAGGAATGGCATGAAGGGTGTGGACGAGGAATTCGCTGGCGCTCGGATGCGCGACCATATATTTCCTCCCATTTGCGGCGGTGTCAACAGACGCCGGCCTGATTTTTGTCATGGTGCAGAGCCCCCTTCGATATGTCGATTATGAACGTCAAATGCGGACAGGATCACAGCGGAATCCGCGCCGCACAAGGGCGGAACGGCCCGGCATGCGAAAATGGTCAAGCGCTGCGAATTTGACCAATTGAACTTTGTAAGCGTTTGTAATATATATGAGAGGCAGATAGGGCAATCCAAAAAGAAGAGATGATATGCGGGAGGTCAAGACATATGAGTGAACAGGCAGGACAGCCGCAAGCTGCCTTAAATGAAGAACACGAGGAGCAAGTCGTGCAGCAGGGCGTGCACAATTTCAGCGCGGAAGAAGAGTGGGTGAAGCCGACCGATCCGCTGCTGCTTGAGCGTCTGGAGTGGTTCAAGGACCAGAAGCTCGGCTTCATGATGCACTGGGGTCCCTATTCCCAGCTGGGGATCGTGGAATCATGGGCGCTCAGCGACGCCGATGCGGACTGGTCGCGCGACGGCATCGACTGGGATGTGGACAGCGAAGAGCTGAAGCGCCAATATTTCGATTTGAACAAAACCTTCAACCCGATTCGGTTCCAGCCGGAGCTATGGGCGGAGCTGGCTGCGGATAACGGATTCAAATATCTTCTTTTCACGACGAAGCATCATGACGGCTTCTGCATGTGGGACACCCATACGACGGACTACCGGATTACGGGACCGGACACTCCGTTCCACCGCCATCCGAAGGCGGATATTTGCAAGCATCTGTTCGAAGCGTTCCGTGAAAAGGGGATGGCCGTCGCGGCTTATTTCTCCAAGGCCGACTGGCATTCCCCGTATTATTGGGCGCCGGGAATGGAGCGCGGGACGTCGACATCGCGGGGGCCTTCCTACGATCCGAGGGAATATCCGTGGCTGTGGGAGCAATTCGTGAAGTTCACCCACGAACAGATTATGGAGCTGCTGACCCGCTATGGCCGCATCGATGTGCTGTGGCTGGATGCAGGCTGGGTCTACGAAGGGGCGCGAGGGCAGGATATCCGCCTCGGCGAGGTGGTCGAACGCGCCCGTCAGCACCAGCCGTGGCTGTTGTCCGCTGACCGCACGATCGGGGGGCCTTATGAAAATATTATTACGCCGGAGCAGACGATTCCGTCCGGACCGATGACGGTGCCGTGGGAGAGCTGCATTACGCTCGGCACGTCGTTCTCGTTCCGTTATGAGGACAAGTACAAGACGGGGCGGCAGCTGGTGCACATCCTGCTGGAGGTTGTGGCCAAAGGGGGCAATCTGGCGCTGAACGTCGGACCGCAGCCGGACGGCCGGCTTCCGGAGGGAGCGATCCGCTCGATGAAGGAGCTTGGCGCCTGGCTGAAGGTGAACGGGGAAGCCGTATACGGCACGCGCATTTGCGCGCCGTATTTCACGGGCCGGACCGCATTCACCCGCAAAGGGGACACCGCGTACGGATTCTATTTGTATCCGAACGGGAACGCGCCGGTCGAGCCGGAAGTATGTCTGCCGTATACCGGGCCAGTCTCGGCTGTCGAATTGATTGGCGCGGACGGGGCGTTGGAATTTACCCGCACGGCGGAAGGCATTGCCATCCGGCTGCCCGACGGGGCGGCCGCCGGACCGGTGCCGATCGCGCATGCGTTCCGATTGCTAGCCTAACAAATCGTTCAACCTCATCCTGCACTCGCGGAAGCCGGTCAGCCAGACCGGCTTCTTTGGCATGCGTCCGTTCCAAGCTCCCTTCACGGCTCCTGGAACCGATCCGCCGTTCTCTTTTCCGGGGGCCCCCTTCCCGAGGGGCGGCCTTCCGTCAGACGGAAGTTCGGGGATAGTCCCATCGGGTCATCCTATTTTGGACGGGACGTGCATACGTTCTAGTAAGGGGACAATGGATTGGGCCCGCCCCGGCACAGCAACTCGCAGCCTTCGCGGCTAAGGAGCGGAAGCGGCAGGGGCAGGCGCAAGCCGGAAATGTACTGTACATAGGGAATGGGGGTGAACTCGTTGGCGAATCGTTCCTCCGGCACATGGAAACGGCATACGCTGCATATTACGGGCATGAACTGCGCCGCCTGTGCGGTTCGAATCGAAAAGGCGTTGCGGCGAATGGAGGGGACCGGCGGAGTGTCCGTCAACTTCGCGGTCGGACGGGCTTCGGTCGAGCTGGATCCGGCCCGGCTGGAGCTGCGGCAGGTCGAGGACAAAGTCGTCCAGCTTGGCTTCGGCATACGGAAGGATACGGAGGCCGGCTCCTGTCTGGGGACGGACGTGAAAGGGCTGTGGATCCGCTTCATCGCTTCGGCCGTGCTCACGCTGCCCCTGCTCTGGACGATGTTCTCCCATTACCCGCTCACCTCATCGGTATGGGTGCCGGAGCTGTTCTTCCAGCCCTGGTTCCAGCTGGCTCTGGCTACGCCGGTGCAGTTCATCATCGGCATGCCGTTCTACTTCGGCGCTTTCCAGGCGCTGCGGAACCGGGGAGCGAACATGGACGTGCTGGTGGCGCTCGGCACCTCGTCGGCCTATTTCTACAGCCATTATTTGGCCATGAAGTCGATCCAGTCCCCCGCTGCCGCAGGACAGCATGTTCCGCTCTATTTCGAGACCGGCTCCATGATTATTACGGTCGTGCTGCTCGGCAAGCTGCTCGAAGGAATGGCCCGCCAACGGACGATGCACGCGATGCGCGGCCTTCAGGAGATGCAGGCCGATTATGTCCACGTCATCCGGATGCAGCGGGAGAGGCGCATTCCGACAGAGGAGCTGCGGATCGGCGATCAGGTCGTCATTCGCCCCGGCGAGCGGATTCCGGTGGACGGCGTCATCATGCGCGGGTATTCGGCGGTCGACGAATCGATGATGACCGGGGAGGGAATGCCGGTCGACAAAAGCGCCGGGGGGCAGGTGATAAGCGGGACGATGAACTTGAACGGGATCCTAACCGTGGAGGCGCAGCGAATCGGTTCCGATTCCACACTTGCGCAACTGATCCGTTTGATGGAAGACGCCCAATATTCGAAGCCCCCGATACAGCGCCTCGCGGACACGATTGCGAGCTATTTCGTTCCGGTTGTGGTCGTCATGGCCGGCCTCACGTTCGCCGCCTGGTATGCGCTGCTCCAGCCCGGCGACTTCGGCCATGCGCTCGGATGCGCGGTCTCGGTGCTTGTCATTGCCTGTCCGTGCGCCATCGGGCTGGCAACTCCGATCTCGATTCTGGTCGGCTCCGGGCGGGCTGCCCAGCGCGGGATTCTGTTCAAGGAGGGCCGCTTCATGGAACAGCTCCATCAGACGGACGTCGTGCTGCTGGACAAGACAGGAACATTGACCGCGGGGAAGCCGGAGCTGACCGATGTCATTCCGCTGGGCGCTCATTCGGCGCGGAGTCTGCTTCGCTGGGCGGCCGCTGCCGAGCGGCCCTCGGAGCATCCGATATCGCGCGCGATCTTGGCGGCGGCCGAACGGCAGCGGCTGATCGTGCCCGAGGCGAAGCGCTTCGCCAATATTCCCGGCTGCGGCATTCGGGCGGAGGCGGAAGGGAAGCGCCTCTTCCTCGGCGCGTACGCCAGGCTGAAGCCGCAGGGGATTCGGGCCGAGGGCCCGGATGCGGGCGGAATCGCGGAGCTGGAGCGGGAAGGGAAGACGGTCATCGGCATAGCGGTCGATAACCGGCTCGCCGGCTTGCTCGCCATCCGCGATTCGCTGCGCCCGACCTCGGCCGAGGCGGTGCGGCAGATGAAGCGGCTTGGCCTGGAGGTGATGATGGTGACCGGCGATCAGCGCATGACGGCCGAAGCGATTGCGAGAGAGGCCGGGATCGAGCATATTGCCGCCGGAGTGCTGCCGCAGGAGAAGGTTGAATGGGTGAGGCGGCTGCAGCGCGATGGGCGGAAGGTGACGATGGTGGGAGACGGCATCAATGACGCGCCCGCATTGGCTGCGGCCGACATCGGCATCGCGATGGGGCAGGGGAGCGACATGGCCGGCGAAGCGGCGGACATCCATCTGCTGCGCGGCGATTTGCGCGGCATCCCGGAGGCGATGCACATCAGCCGCCGGACGATGGCCAATATCCGCCAAAATCTGTCCTTCGCCCTCATCTACAACGTCATCGCCATCCCCTTCGCGGTCATGGGCTGGCTCGAGCCGTGGATGGCCGGAACGGCCATGGCGCTCAGCTCGGTCTCCGTCGTCGGCAACGCCCTGCGTCTGCAGCGCCCGGACCGCAGGGGGGCGGCCTCGTGAGCGGCGAGGGCCTCTGGCTGGTTGCCGCCTCCGGACTCCTGAGCGCTCCGCACTGCATCGGCATGTGCGGGGGCATCGTGATGAACTTCGCCTTGAATGCGAAGGGCCCGGCTTTGGCGGCGGTACTGGCTTATAATGCGGGACGGGTGGTGACCTATACGGCCATGGGAGCGGCGATGGGGGCCGCCGGCAGCTTCCTCGAATTGACGGGGAACTGGGCGGGATTGCAAGGCTTGGCCAGTCTGCTGGGCGGTCTTCTCATCCTGTTGTGGGCCTTCCGCCGCGTGGCGCTGCCCTTGGAGCGATTGAGCCCGGCCCGGATTCCGCTCGTCCGCGATTGGATGGAGCGGCTGCGGGGAAGCGGGAATCTCCGGGCCGTGCTGGCGAGCGGGCTGCTGTTCGGTTTCATCCCCTGCGGCTTGACCTACGCGATGCAGATCAACGCGGCGGCCAGCGGCAGCGCCCTCGGAGGCGGGACGATCATGGCCGTATTTGGCCTCGCGACCTTCCCGTCCCTGCTGGCCGTCGGCTTGTTCGCGGCCGCGATCAAGCGCTCCCTTCGCGCCCGGCTCATGAAGGCCGGGCAGCTTGCCGCCGCCGCCATCGGCATTCTCTGCATTCTGCGCGGACTGTCCGCGAACGGCTGGATTCCGTCTCTCCATCCGTGGCTGTGGTAAGCGGGCGCAAGCCGGGGGTTCCTCCGCCGGACGGCCAATGGCCAAGCCGGCCGCGGCAACAGCTCAGCCTAGCGCGCCGCCTCGAACCGATGCACGGCCGTGAACGTCCCGTCATCCAGCTCGAACGACGCCTCGGCCTGCCAGGTTCCCGGCATAAGCGGAACCGCTTCGCCTGTATAGATGCCCGGCTCCGCCTGCTCCAGCTTCACCTGGTACGTGCCGCAGAGCATGTCGGGCATGGCGAGTTCAACCGCGATCCGGGCATCGTGGACAGGGGAGCCATCCGCCGTCTGCAGCGTAACCCGCAGCTCATTGGACTGCAGGACCGCGGCGGGGTTTGCCCCTAACCCGATCTGCGCCTGGACCGTCCCCAGCTCCGCGCGGGTGACCGGCTCGAACTCGGCCGCGCTTTTCCAGGCGTAGCCGACGGCGGTCAGCAGCAGGGACGCGAGCAATGCCGAAGCATAGAGGGCATATGTTTTGTTGACGGACATCGGTCCACCTCCTCGCTGATATGCGGCTACTAATGTGTACCCGGCCGCGGCCCCATTTATGCCGATGACATCTCCGGCGGAACGTCGGGACAGGACAGCAGAAGCAGAACAGGGCAGGCGCCCGGAAGCGCGCTGCCCTGTCGTTGCCGCAGTCGATAGAGAAGTCTATATCGCGTCGAGGGAATCGCAGTCAAGCGTTATGACTGACGACCATCTCATATTTGTTCAACGAAGCGCCCAGCATATACTCCTTCACTTCGCCGCCGCCGCGGTGCGAGTCGCGGAAGGCGTCGCTGGACGTCCAGCCGCGGAACGCCTCTTCGTTCTCCCATACGGTGCATACCTTCAATTCTTCTTCGCCTTCCTTGCCTTCGCCGAGCCATACTTCCAGACGGATGAACCCGGGCATCTGCTGCACGCCTTTCGCTTCCGCGAACCGTGCGGCGACCTGCTTGCCGTGACCTGCCTTGATGCGAATCGTATTGGTAACGACCAACATGCGTCTCTCCTCCTCATGAATGAAATTGGTGATCCTAGTGCGAATCAGGGCTGAAGCTCGTCCAGACGGATCGGCCGGCTGCGCCGGACCGACAGATTGGCCGCTTCCATCAAGCGCGTAAGCTCAAGGGCCATATGTATATTGGCGTCTGCGGTCGTTCCTTGCTGGATATGGCTTACCCATTGATGGAACGCGCTCGGCCGGTTGGCTGGAATGTCGCGTTCCATCCAGCCGCCGGCGCCCTGCGCTTCCAAGCGGCTGCTGCGCACGAGCATCCGGCTCTCCGGCGTGCCGTACAGCAGCGTTCCGTCGGTGCCCTGCAGCTCGATCGTGAACGGGGAGCAGCTGTTCACGAAGCCCGCTTCCACGAGCCCGAGGGCGCCGTTATCATACTGGAGGACGGCGACGGCATTATCTTCGACGTCCTTCCCGGTGACATAGCCGTAGTGGGCGCTGACCCGATCCGGCTCGCCCAGGAACAGCCGCGTCAGATACATCGGATGGCAGCCCAGATCAATCAACGCTCCGCCCTGACATTGCTCGGCATCGAAAAAATGCTCCGGCAGCCAGCCGGCAAGCGCTCCGTTATGGGACAGGCGGACTCGAACGAGCGTCAGCTTCCCGAGCAGCCCCTCTGCCAGCACCTGTTGAATCGCTTCGGTATAGCCGTCATTGAGCCGCGGGAGCGAGACGGTCAGGACGACGCCGGCTTTCTTCGCGGCATCCACGATTTCATTCGCTTCATGGAGCGTCGCCGCCACGACCTTTTCCGTAAAAATATGCTTGCCTGCCGCGGCCGCCTTCACCATCACCTCGCGATGCATATTGGTCGGCGCGTCCACGATGACGGCGTCGATGCCGTCCTGCTTGAGCAGTTCATCCAGCGATTCGTAGAACGGGATGCCGCGCGCCTCCGCTTCCTTCCGGCCCCGATCGGGAATCTCGTCCCATACGGCGGCGATCTCCGTATCCGGATGCTCCTCCGCCTGCCGGGCATAATCGTTGGCATGCACGTGCCAGAAGCTGACCATCCCTACTCTAATCATCGTCATCATTCCTTCCCTGTCGTAAGGATAAGAGCAATCTACAACTACACCCTTACCTTATCAAATATTGGACAAGGTAGCCAATGCTGAATTCAAGCGGCGGAAGGATAAGGCACGGGCAGGGATTGCCGGCTTCTGACAAGGCTTCCCCGATAGAAAAAGCCGATGCCTGCCCGTGAAACCGGCAGTGCATCGGCCTTCGTTCGCCCGTTCTAGGTTCCCGGCTTTGGCTGCGGGCCTGGAGCCGGGGCCGGCTGGCGCTGGAGCCGATCCAGCGGGAGGAATTCGTATCCCTGCTGCCTGGCCGCATCGATGATCGAACCAAGCGCCTCCGCATTGTCCTTCGAGATCGCGTGCAGCAGAATGACCGCTCCCGGGTGAAGCTGGCTCGTTACTTTGTCATAGGCGTGGCGCGCCCCCTTCTGGGCATGTACATCCCAGTCCATGTAAGCAAGCGACCAGAAGACATTCGTGTAGCCCATGTCGCGGGTCACCTTCAGCGTCCGGTCGCTGAAAATGCCGCGCGGAGGCCGCAAGTAGGCCATTTCCTTTTGGCCGGTAACACGGGTGACTTCGGATTTTACCTTATCCAGTTCCTCACGGATTTGTTCGTTGGACACCGTCGTCATATCCGGGTGGCTCCAGGAGTGGTTCCCGATGATATGCCCTTCGCTGACCATGCGCTTCAGCAGCTCCGGCTGGCTCTTCACATAGTGCCCCGTTACGAAGAAAACGGCCGGCACCTTCTTTTCCTTCAACGTATCCAAAATGCGCGGGGTATACCCGTTCTCATAGCCGTTGTCGAAGGTCAGATACAGCACTTTCTTGCTCGTATCCCCAAGGAAGATGGCGCCGTGCTTGTCGACAATATCCTTGAACCCTTCCTCGTTAATGGACGGCAGTTGGCCGTTCACGCTTCTCTTGAATCCAAAATGAAAGGCAGGCCCGTCTGCGGCAGCCGGCAAGGCGTGAATCTGAACCAGCAGGGCGAGGGCGAGGCCGATACGGATGAGTCGCTTCATCTTTATACAGCTCCTTGTCATGTCATTCCCATTTCTTGATGACGGTCATATACAGAAAATTATCCCTCATTCTTCAAATATTATCCGGGTCTCGCTTCACGGTTCTCTCGGGACGGCCGGACTACCCGCACAAGCCTGTGTCGATTAGCCAGATGGGAAAGGAGCTCAGATAAGTAGTGTAAAATAACTATAATTGGAATTTTGTAAATAATCTTAAAGTATTGATTAAATGTTCCGATATAGTAAAAAAGGAGTGTATATCCTTCTATTTATGAGTCTTTATAACTATTTTACAGCCGAGCTTTCCCTAAAATGCTTGGCCCGGCGATGTTGAAACTGAAGGAGGATTTTTATGCTGTTTAGCCGTACCGTTCGTTTGCCCTCATTTGTGCTGGTCGGGGAATATTGCGAGACGCTGGAAAAAATGCGGCGGGTATGCCGCACCTTGCCCTTCCTGCCCGGTTCCGGTCTGCTTCCGGCGGAAGCGCAAAGATACAGCATTGGCCTTGGGATGAATGGCCTCTATTTTGCGGGCCTTCCCTATGCGCGATCGTTATTTTGTTCGGAACAAGCGAAGCGGCTCACGTTCCATTTCTTTCAGGGAGGAATTTATCGGGTCTCTCCGTTGGAAGCGGAGGCTGCCGATATGGACGGGAAATCAATGGAGGGGGCGGCCTTGCCGGTAGCCGTCCTGTCGAACGGCAGGGATGTCGTCTATGAGTTCCGGCGCATCGGCAATACATATGCCGAATCGAGGCTGTACATACCGGTGGGCCGCTTGTCTGCGGAAGCGGGCCTGCCGATCCGTGTCAGAAGCCGGTGTCTGGGCAGGTTCACGGTGGCCTGACAGACGAATCCCCTGACGGTTCCAGCCGCCAGGGGATTTTTCATAACCGTTTTTGCGGGGATGTACAGAGCGGGCTACTCGGCCATTGCCTGTGCCATAGCCGCTAGCTTCTTGACCGTATTCCAGTTGCGCGTCGTTGACGGAACATCCAGCTTGGCAACCCGGTTAGCCAGCTTGGAGTTCCGTATGCTCTGATCGAACCAGAGATATATCTCCCGCCCGTGAAGGGAGAACTTGTCCGGTTCGTTTTCTCCGCCGGGGAGGCGGCCGAGCTGCTCTTCCGCCGGAGCCTCGGTCATGAAGGCCGCGTACAGGCTCGCCTTGTCCGGCGAAGCGTCTTCCGGATAGGGGCAATCCGCGATCAGCCGCTCCAGCTCCGGTGCCGTCCGCAGGATCACCGTGACCGGCATATCGAGGGCCGCCAGGATGCCCTGCTCGATGCGCTGGCGCAGCGGAGCTTCCTCCTCGCCGGAGACGAACAGGACATTGCCGCTCTGGATATAGGTCTGCACTTGCTGCAGCCCCATTTTTACAAAGATCCCTCTTAAGTCGGCCATTTTGATCCGCTTATGGCCGCTTACGTTAATGCCTCTCAGCAGAGCGATATAGATCGCCATCGGCATCGCCTCTTTTCCTTCGGATAACATGACACCCAATCAGTGCTCGTCTGGCCGGGACTTGTGTTCCTGCCTCGACTCCTCCGCCCGATCCGGATCGCCCTTCGCCTTCGGCTGCTTGGAGAACACGTTGACCTCCAGCAGATCCAGCAGGAACATGAAGATCGGAATGCCGAGAATCAGCCCCCACACGCCCATGAAATGCTCGGACACGATTAGGATGGCAAACGTATAGAATATCGGCAGATGCACCTTCGAGGACATCAGCTTCGGATTCAAAATATAGGATTCAATGGCATGGATGACAATAATCATGATGATGACCATAACCACCTTGCTCAATCCGCCGACGCTGAAGGCGATCGCGCAGAGCGGAATCAGCGAGATGATCACGCCCATAACCGGGATGAGCCCGAGCAGAAAGATCATAATCGCCAGTCCGAACAATTGCGGGAAGCCCATCATCCAGAGGGCTAGCGTGGACAGAATGCTATTGACGAGCGCAATCAGGAATTGGGCTTCAATCACCTTGCCGAAGGAGTAGAGGAACTTTCTGCCGAAGTACTCCAATTCGTTGTAGAACGGGCCGACCTTGCTTTCTCTGAATTTATTGGTGAACTCATGCACCCGCTTCTTGTCCAGATTGAAGAACAAGCTCAACACAAGGGCGATAACGAGATGGGTTCCCCATTGGCTGATATCCGTAATCGACTTGACGAGGAAGCCGAAGCCCTGATTCAGGTAGCTGGCCAAATCAATCTTCTGCAGCGACTCCATAATGTAGTCCATGATGGCATTGTCGTACACATCCGCTTCCTTGTAGAACCGGATTATAATTTGAACCAACTGGTTGATCTGGGTAATGACCTTGGGCAAAAAGTTATAGGTTCCCGCCCCCAAAATGGATAACAGCGCCGCATAGAGAAGAATGACGGTGACGCGGAAATCGATGTTTACATATTTGCGGAGACGCGAATAAAGAAAGGTATGAAGCCTGTCGATCAGGAAGGTTAAAATAAAGGTGAGCAAGATAAGATTGAGAATGCTTCTCACCGAGAATAGCAGGACGATAAGAAAGAGAAGAGTCACAATCCTTCTCACGCCCGCTCCTTTGAAAAAATCTTTCCACATCTGCATCCAATGTATGGCTCCTTTAATGTAAGCTATGAAAATGTCTGCTCTACCACTATCCTATTCAAGAATATGATACCTCATACTTCAAAGCAAGCTTCTTGGAAGAGTATCTCCCGGGGGAGGCGGTTTTCTTGGCGGGAAGACGGGCGGAACGAATAGAACCGCTTTATGGATGGATAAAATAGGAGGAAATGGATGGGGCGGATGATGCTCCGTTCTGTCCGGAGTAAAAATGTTCCAACGTCTGTCTGATGCGGAGGCCGTGAATGGCATTCAAGGATGGATTCGTTCTATAATGGAGAGAGCAAAATCTGCAGCAGGCTGTGCCGGCCGCATGCGCGGCTTGGGCACGGCGGACAGGAAGGGGCGAAGCCATGGAAGCGAAGCGAGCCGCCGCCGAAGAGGCGGTGAAGTTCATCCGGGACGGGATGACCGTCGGACTCGGCACCGGCAGCACGGCCTACTGGGCGATTCAGGCCATCGGCGCCCGCGTGGCGGAAGGGCTCCGTATCCAAGCGGTGCCCACCTCGGAGGCGACGGAGCGGTTGGCGCGGGAATGCGGCATTCCGCTGCTGGACAAGCTGACCGAACTTGATGTGACCATTGACGGAGCGGACGAGGTGGATGGCCGGTTGAATGCAATCAAGGGAGGCGGCGGCGCGCTGCTGCGCGAGAAGCTGGTTGCGGCCGCCAGCCGTGAGCTTATTCTTATCGTGGACCACAGCAAGTGCGTCGCCGGTCTCGGCGGCTTCCCGCTTCCGGTCGAGATCGTCCCGTTCGGAGCGGAGGTGACGATGCGCCAGATCGGCCGGCTCGGCTGCCGCCCCGTTCTTCGCGAGAAGGGGGGGCGCCCATTCGTGACGGATAACGGCAATTATATCGCGGATTGCGCATTCGGCCGCATCGCAGAGCCCGGGGAACTGCAGCATCAGTTGAAGCGGATTACCGGCGTCGTGGATCACGGGCTGTTCATCGGCATGGCGGACAAGCTGATCATCGGGCACGGCAGCGGCGCAGTCACGGTGCGGGAACGCGAAGAGAACGATACGACCAAGGGGAGAGAGACATGAACGTAACGATTGTGCGGGCAGATATGAAGAAGGATGAGGACGGCTCCTACCTGGGGCATGTTGCCTTTCAGCCGGAAGGATTTCAATCGGCCTATGAAGTGACCTTGTTCAGCAAGAAGGGCAAGGAATGGGACTACAGCTTGAGCTTCGCCGGCGATTCCGGCAGCGAGGAAGAGATTCTGGCTTTGGACGACAGGCTGGAGGAAGATGACGACCTGTTCGAGGAACTGTTGGAAGCGGCATGGCGGATGCTGCCGGAAGAAGCGTAGTCCTTCATCCCTTCGCCAAGTGAGCGCCGGGTTCCTTGACATCCGCATGCACGGAGAGCCCGCGAAGCCCTCACTCCCGGGTTCGGTATTGCCGGGGGGAGAGGCCCGTCCATTTTTTGAACAAGCGGGAAAAATAATAGGCATCCTCATACCGGAGCAAGGCGGCGATATGCTTGACCGGGGCATCGCTCCCGCGCAGCAGCCGCTTTGCTTCTTCCATTTTCAGCCGGTGCATCCATTCATGCAGGGTGCAGCCGGTCCATTTTTTGACTTTGCGGCGGAGCGTCGGCACCGACATCTTCGCCATGCCGGCCAGCCGTTCATCCTCAATCGGTTCGTACACCGCATCGTCGAGCAGCGCCAGCAGCTCGGCCTGCAATTGTTGTTCCTTCCCGTGAGCCGGCCGCGGCTCCAACCGGCTTCCCCGATCAAATACGAGCAATTCGAACAGCAATCCAGCCCGATCCAGCAAATAAGCCGAGCCGATCTCGATTAGCGCGCGGAGCTGAGCATGCCGGGCGGGCCAGAGCATCGGCTCCAGACCGCTGCCCGCATCCGCGCCTCCCGCGTAATAACGGTACAGTTCCTCCGCCCGCCAGCCATCGAAGCAGAAGTAAGACAAGACCCATCCTGCGGCAGCGTCAGGGAGCAGGGCGAATTTCTCCTGCGGCTTGACGATGAACCATGCCCCCGTCTGGAGCCCGATCATGCCTTGCCGCTCCGTATGCCAGCATCCGGCTCCGCGCTCTACCGCCCCATAGACCCAGCAATCGCATATCAGTTCGCTGCATCCGGCTACCGAATCGCGCGTCTGGCCGCCTTCCCGCAGCCGCAGGCGTTCCGCGGCGCTTCCCCTGCGCTCGACCGGAGCGGCAGCACGGATCCGCGCCTCCTTGACCATATAATCCAGGAAGTTGATCATCCGTGTCATTTCACCTCGGCTCAGACCTGCCTATAATTTGATGTATCCGCTTACATGAAAAGGCGAACAACCTATGATTGAACCCGGAAGGGGGTGCCTTGAACTGCCGTACGATATTGATGCAAGGGGTGATTTTCATGTCTCTGAACGCGAACTCCGCTTTCCGTCGCCAAGGTCCGGCCTCCCGAAGCAAATGGAGCCGTAAAGACGCAACAGGATATTTATTTGCCGCGCCGCTGCTTGTCGGCGTGCTGGCCTTCTCCTTGTATCCGATTCTGGCTGCGCTTTATATGAGCTTCCAGCATACGAACGGAATCGAGGGCCGCTTCAATGGAGTGCACAATTACCGGATCGTATTGACGGATCCGGTGTTCTGGCAGTCGCTCTACAACACGCTGTTTATGGGGTTGCTGTCCGTCGTCCTCGGCATCATCTCTTCCTTTGTGCTGGCGAGCTTAATCAACAGCCTGCCGTGGACGGGAGGCAAAAACTTTTTCAAGAGCGTGTTCTTCCTTCCCAATGTCGTGTCTGCGGTAGCGACGAGCATCCTGTTCTCTTTCCTGTTCTATCCGGGAGAAGAGGGACTGCTTAATTTCGTCCTCGCCCCGATCGGATTGGGACCGGTCGGCTGGTTCACCGACCCGGCCTTTTCCCGGTTCAGCATCGTCCTGATGAGCATGTGGGGGGCTCTCGGATACAACACGATTATTTTCCTCGCCGCACTGCAGAGCGTGCCGCGCGACTTGTACGAGGCGGCGGAGGTCGATGGAGCGAACGGCTTGCGCAAATGGCTCTATATCACGATCCCGTATCTTCGTCCCGTCTTCGTGTTCATGGTCGTCATGGGGACGATAGGCAGCATGAAGCGCTTCACCGATGTATGGCTCATCGGCGGCACGGCGGGCAATCCGGACGGCACGCTGCTGACCTCGGTTCTCTATATTTACCGCACGGCCTTCATCGGGCATCAGATGGGGCTGGCGACGGCCGCCTCGTACTTGCTCTTTCTCGTCATCCTTATTTTGACGGGGCTGATTCTCCGCACCAACCGCCGGCATGATGTCGACTAGAAGAGGAAGTTCAAAAAGCCGCTTTTGATCACGAAGAGAACCAAGAAGCAATCTCGGCAACGAATCTTGCGTTCACCCTCGAAGTCCGGTGCTCATGTAGGTTTCGCCTACACTGCGCGCCTCCTTCTTCAGGTTCTCGCAACCTTCTCGGTGCTGAAAAACCGGCCTTTTTGAACACCGCCTAGAAGAGGAAGTTCAAAAAGCCGCTTTTGATCACGAAGAGAACCAAGAAGCAATCTCGGCAACGAATCTTGCGTTCACCCTCGAAGTCCGGTGCTCATGTAGGTTTCGCCTACACTGCGCGCCTCCTTCTTCAGGTTCTCGCAACCTTCTCGGTGCTGAAAAACCGGCCTTTTTGAAGCCGCCTAGAAGAGGAAGTTCAAAAAGCCGCTTTTGATCACGAAGAGAACCAAGAAGCAATCTCGGCATCGAATCTTGCGTTCACCAACATTACTCGTAAAGGAAGCCCAATACGCACTTGAAGGGAGGCAGCCTTATGCCATCAATAGGGAATCCGGCCGTCCCGGACGGCCCGGCGAATCCGCTCCCGTCCATGCGGCGCAGCCGCCGCGCGGGGCGCGCCCTGATCGCCGCGGCGCTGTCGGTCGGCTCGATTGTCATGATCGTGCCGTTCCTGTGGATGCTGATTACGAGCTTCGACTGGGGGGCCAGGCTGAATATTCCGTTCCCGCCCCGGCTTGTCCCGCGCGAATTTTCGATCCGCACTTTCGAAGTCGCGTTTCTTAATATCGATATGCTCAAGTACATTTTTAATTCCATCCTCGTGGCGGGCGGCGTCATCGCTGTCAGTCTGCTGTCGGCGCTGCTGTCCGGCTACGCGCTCTCGAAGATTCGCTTCCGCGGGGCGGGGGCCGTGCTCGTGCTGGCGCTCAGCACGATGATGATCCCGTTCGAGATGACGATGATCCCGCAATATTTGCTGTTCAACAAGCTGGGCCTCCTTGATACGTACTGGGCCTTCTATTTGCCGGCCTTGAATTACGCGTTCGGCACGTTCCTCGCGAAGCAATTCATGGATCAATTGCCGGGAACGCTGCGGGAGGCGGCGATTATCGACGGCGCGAATGAATGGCGGGTATTCTGGCGCGTCTACTTCCCGCTGTGCACGCCGATTGTGGCAACGATCGTCATTTTGCAATTTCTCGGGGTATGGAACGATCTGCTCTGGCCGCTGCTCGTCTTGAGCGATGCCGCCAAATATACGATCCAGCTCGGCCTCGCGATGTTTACCTATAACCAAGGCTTGAACCGGATGCCGGCGATCATTATGGCCGCGACGACGGTAAGCCTGCTGCCGGTGCTTGTTCTTTACCTGTTTTTGCAGCGGTATATCGTAGAGAGCATCGCGCTGACAGGCATCAAGCAGTAGCGTTGCGGGGAACCGGATTGGGCGTCAAGTTCTTTCGCTGGAAGGGCACTTAAATGGAAAAGGAAAGAGCAGAGGCGCGGGCTTCCATCTCCGCGCCGCATTACACAACGGGGAGGTTGGGCGGTATGAAGAGATCGGTCTGGATCTGTCTCGCGCTGTCGCTGGCGCTCGTGTTGAGCGCCTGCTCCGGAGGCGGCTCGTCCGGCGGGGCGCCGGCGAAGACATATGAGAAGGTGTCGGACATGAAAGGCACGGTGCGAATCGCGCTTGCCGGCTGGCAGATGGAGAACGGAGTCGATACCTTGACCGGGCGCAAGACCGTCGGGTTCAATCCGTTCATTCAAGATACATTTAAGAAGATGTATCCGAATATCGAGCTGAGGGTGACCCAGATTCCGTGGGAGAACGCCTTGGCGAAGCAAAAGGCGATGCTGCTCTCCAACGATGCCGATCTGCTCTATACGGGCGGAGCTTATGCGAATCAGTTTTACCAGCAGGGGCTGCTGCGGGATCTGGATGATCTGATCGCCGCTGACAGCGGCTTCGATCCAGGCATTTATTTGGAGGGCGTATTTAAAAATTCCTATAGCGTCCGTTCTCTCGACGGGAAGAAGCAGTTCGGCATTCCGGTGATTCTCGGCAAGCGGATGATTGTCTACGACAAACAGATATTCGAGGATTGGGGCGTAGAGCCGCTGTCCGCGAATCCGACGCCGGAGGAAATTCTGGAGAAGGCGAAGAAAATGACGGGAACCAACCCGAAGACCGGCAAGCAGAACTACGGCCTCTGGTTCAGCGGCAACAGCCTGAATCAATCGGCGTTCGTCTCGCTCTCCTATGCGTATAATGTCAATGGGGTGGAAGGCAGCCTCGATAATCTGCGGGATCTGAAATGGAATCTGAATACCCCGGAAATGACCAAAGTTTTCGAATGGTTCAGGGAGGCGGCGCCGCTGGCGCCGAAGGCCTTCATCAATGGGCAGGGCGCCGAGAATTTCGGGCTCGAGGACAACAATATCGCGATTGCCATCGATTCCTCGGGCGGAGCGGCCTTCAATGAATACCGCAGCTCAGGCAAGGCGGAGCTGGTCGATCGCTTCGTTCCGGTTCTCAATATGGGGCCGAACGGGGAAGGCTGGGTGGCGGTAGACCCGTTCGTCATGGCGAAGAACGTGAAGGATGAGAAGGCGGCGTGGGAAGTGATGAAGTTCCTGACCAGCTATGACATGCAGAGACATCTGTATGAGAACGGGCTGGCGACGCCGACCTTGAAAAAAGCGGACTTCGTCGATGAGAAGGATGTCTATACCTCGAAGGCGATGGAGCTGGCCGGCATCGCGCGTAAAAATCTGATTGATGAAGCGAACCCGTTCTATAATACCCGCATGGTTCCGGTCATCAACGGCTTCATCAGCCAGGCCGCGAACGGCAATCCGACCGACATCGGCAAGCTGCTGTCCGATTTGCAGGCGGAAGCGGTGAAATGGTCGGCCGAGCAGTAAGTCTGCTGGAGCTTGCTTGCACCCCGCATATTAATTTACAAATCCAATACAGCCCGGAACTTTCGGCAATGGTTATTGCCGTCGGCTCCGGGCTGTTTATTGTGCATATCCTTTCACAGCTTTGAGCTTAGCGCGACTCCGTTCACATCTTGGGATTGAGAATCGCGCAAGTAGGCTGGAATGAAAGAATATCGTTCCCGTATCTGCAAATGATATGATTACTGACTCCACGAAATGAGGGAACTGCAAAATGGAAGAAACATTGGAGAAACCGTTCAAATCGTCTCCAAAGGCTAGAATGCCTTACTACTGGAAGGTTATTCTCGTATTTACGCTCGGCTGGGTATTCATGTATGCCGACCGCACCATACTCAATCCGGTTATGCCGATTCTGGCGCAAGAATTCGGGATCAACAATGCGCAGCTCGGTTTGATCAACAGTGTGTTTTTTCTCGCCTATGCGATTTTGCAGATTCCGGCGGGAACGCTTGGCGATCGGCTGGGACGCAAGAACGTTCTTGTTCCCGGGTATATTCTGTTCGGCCTCGCTACCGCTTTTACCGGGATCGTCAATTCCTTCTTCATGCTTCTCCTTGCCCGAATCATCACCGGGGTGGGCGAAGGGACGTATTACGGTCCGCAATATGCGTTGTCGTCCGAAGCCATTCCCGAAAAAGTGCGTACGGTTGGAACCGCGGTCATTAACAGCGGCCAGGCAATCGGCATTTCGCTTGGCTACATCACAGCCAGCACGTTAACGCTGGAGAATGGTTTGAACTGGAGAATTCCGTTCTACATTATGGCCATTCCGACGATCATCACCGCTCTCTTGATCTGGTTCGTGATCAAGGAGAAGCCTCGGAAGTTTAATGTGGAAGCTCGGGGAGCGGACACGAATCAGGGCGGGACGCGAAAGATATCCATGTTTTCGTTGTTCAAGAACCGGAACCTTTCGCTCACGTTCATCATGGTATTCTGCTCGCTTTACGGATTTTTCGCGATTCTCACCTGGCTCCCGCAGTATTTGCAGACCGAGCGGGGCTATCAGGGCAGCGATGTCGGCTTCATCTCTTCGCTCGTTCCATGGGCGTCGATTCCCGGAGCTCTGTTCTTCGGGTATTTATCCGATAAGTTTGGAAGACGGAAACCCCTGGTTTTTATTTTGGTGCCCATCGCCGCCCTGTCCATCTATCTGGTTGTGTACACGCAAAGCGACGCCGCGATGATGTTCGCCTTAATCGTCTACGGTCTGACCGGGAAGCTGGCGCTGGACCCCGTGCTCGTCGCCTTTGTAGCGGATAACGCGCCTAAGGAAGCGTACAGCACCGCGTTCGGTCTGTATAATTTTATCGGCATGAGCTCCTCCATTCTCGCTCCTTACATTACGGGTTATTTGGTGGATACGACGGGCAGCATGCGGTCCGGTTTTTTCCTGGCCATGGTTCTGCTGTTTATCGGTCTGGCCGCGATGATTTTTACCACAGAAAAACGAAGAACGAGAACGGCCTAACGATCCGGGTCGGCATCAGGAAAGGGAGATTGTCGTGCTTAAAACCATTATAAAAGAAAACGTGTATCAAGACTCGGTCAGCTTAATGCTCCTTACGAACAAGCTGTCCGCCATGGAAGGCATCAACCGGATCTCGGTCATGATGGGCACCCCCGCCAACCTGGATATCTTCCGCAATACCGGATTGTATACGCCGGAGCTGGATCGGGCCAAGCCCAATGATATCTGCATCGTAATCGATACGGAGCAGACGGAGAAAGTGACGGAAGTCTTGAATGAAATCGATTCTTTTCTGAAAAATCAAGCGCTCTCCGGCGCTAAAAACGATTATGACAAAGTCCGCACGTGGGATCGGGCCATGCGATTGCTGCCCGAGGCCAATCTGGCGCTTCTATCGATTCCGGGCGAATATGTCGCGGACGAGGCGCATAAAGCGTTGGACAAAGGGCTTCACGTTTTTATTTTTAGCGACAACGTCCCCGAGTCTGATGAGCTGGCGCTGAAACGGAAAGCGAAAGAGAAAGGGCTGCTCGTGATGGGACCCGACTGCGGGACCGGGATATTGGCCGGAGTTCCGATCGCGTTCGCGAATGTTATCAGCCCGGGGAAAATCGGTATCGTCGGCGCATCCGGAACCGGCATTCAGGAGGTATCCACCATTATCGACCGGTTGGGCGGCGGAGTTAGCCATGCCATCGGCACGGGCGGCCGCGACCTGAGCGAGTCGATCGGGGCCTTGACGATGCTGGACGGCATTGCCGCGTTGGAGGCGGATGTGAATACGGAATTGATCGTCGTGATTTCGAAGCCTCCCGCCCCTGAGGTCAAGAAAAAAGTGACGGCGTTCCTGCAGTCTCTGTCCAAGCCGTCCGTTGCCATCTTCACGGGAGAGAAGCCGTTGGAGCCGGAAGGCAGCGTTCATTATGCTTACACTTTGGAGGACACGGCGGCAATGGCCGTTCAACTCGCCTATGGGAGAACGCCTTCATCCCCCGGCGCGCGGGAGACGATCGCGGAAGGGGGCCATGCATTGCAGTCCGGACAGTCCTATATTAAAGGCTTGTATTCGGGAGGCACGCTGGCGACAGAAGCCGCCATGCTCGTGCGGGAGGCGTTCGGCATCCCGGCTTCGCTGAAGCATGAGGACGGCTATATTTTCAAAGATCAAGGACATGAAATTATCGACTTGGGTGACGATATCTACACGAAAGGCCGTCCTCATCCGATGATTGATCCGTCTACTCGCAAGGAATTCATCGGCAAGATGGCACAAGATCGCGAGACGGCGGTTATTTTGTTCGACGTCGTGCTAGGCTACGGTTCCCATGAAGATATGGCCGGGGAACTGATTCCTTCGATTCGGAACGCGGTCGCTCGCGCTTCCGGGGAAGGCAGAACCGTATACTTCGTGTGCTCTGTCTGCGGGACGGATCAAGATCCGCAACATTACGGGGAGCAAAGACGAAAGCTGGAAGAGGCCGGCGTACTTGTCGAGGACAGCAACGTACAGGCTGTGAAGCGGGCGCTGCGTCTCGTCGGCAAATCGGTGCCGTCCAGTCCGGCGTTTTCCGCTTCGCCTGCGGGCGTCCGGCACGGTTCCCCCGACGGGGTTGCGGTGCCGGAAGCGACGGCCAAGCTGTTGTCCGGCAAGCCGCGCGTAATCAATCTCGGTCTGGCGAGCTTCGCGGACACGATCCACCGGTATGAAGGGAAAGTCGTTCAATTCGACTGGCGTCCGGCAGCGGGAGGCAATAAAAAGCTAGCTAATATTTTGTCCAAATTAAAATAACGACATGTAAGGAGAACGTACTATGTACCATACGATTGACGAAGCCAACCGGGCGGTAGTCGAGAAAATAGCCGGCGCACAGCCGTTCCTGATCGACGTGGTTCCTGCCAACACCGTTATTGACGAATTGAACGGCCGTACGCTGCTTCATGCCGGGCCGCCTATCGATTGGCCGGACATGACCGGGCCGATGAAGGGTTCCTGCATCGGCGCGCTGCTCTTTGAAGGGTGGGCCGCGACAGAGGAGGAAGCGAAGAAAATGCTGGAAGGCGGGGCAATCCGATTCGTCCCCTGTCATCACGTCAACGCTGTCGGCCCGATGGGCGGCATTACATCGGCCAATATGCCGGTTCTCGTGGTAGAGAACCGCACGGAAGGCAACCGCGCTTATTGCAACCTGAATGAAGGGATCGGCAAGGTGCTGCGCTTCGGCGCGTATAGTGAAGAAGTGATCAGCCGTCTCCGCTGGATTCGCGACGTCCTCGGTCCCGGGATGTCCAAAGCGCTGAAAGCTTCCGACGGGGGCATCAATCTGAATGTCGTCGTCGCCAAGGCGATTACGATGGGCGACGAATTTCATCAACGCAACATTGCCGCTTCGCTGCTGCTGCTCAAAGAACTGGCGCCGCTCTTATTGGCGACCGATGTGCCCGAGACGGACAAAAGAACAATTATCAAGTTTTTGGCGGATACCGACCAATTCTTTCTCAACGTGATGATGGCGTCCTGCAAGGCCGTTATGGATGGCGCGCGCACGATTCAAGCCGGCACGATTGTCACCGCCATGACCCGCAACGGCAAGGATTTCGGCATACGGGTCAGCGGATTGGGCGATCAATGGTTTACCGCGCCGGTCAATACGCCGAAAGGATTGTTCTTTACCGGCTATTCGCAAGAGGACGCCAACCCGGATATTGGGGACAGCGCCATCACGGAGACGTTCGGGGTCGGCGCCATGGCTATGATCGCCGCACCGGGGGTCACCCGCTTCGTCGGCGCCGGCGGCTTCGATGACGCCTTGGCGATCAGCAATGAAATGGCGGAAATCTGCTTCGACCGGAACAGCAATCTCACCGTCCCTACATGGAACTTTCAAGGAATCTGCCTGGGCATCGACATCCGCAAAGTGATTGAAACGGGGATCACGCCGGTCATAAATACGGGCATCGCCCATAAAGAACCGGGGATCGGTCAGGTTGGGGCCGGCACGGTCAATGCGCCGCTCGCCTGCTTCGAGAAGGCGCTGATCGCTCTGGCTGAAGCTATGGGCATTGCAGACTGACCTATGCTCGTCGTCCAAGGGGAGGCATACAGCTCGAATATCCCCGGGCTTATCCGGGAGAACGGCTGCGGAACGGTACATAGCAGCTTTCGCAACGGAATGAACATTCGAGTCGGGCGGCGGCTTTTATTTATAGGTACCGGGCAGAATGGATATTTGCCCTTTGCCGTTCATGTCGACCGCGATTCCGTCAGGCACATCGCTAGCCGGATTCGTCCCGGCGACAGAATGGCTGCGGAGTTCCGTCAAGGCGCGTTATGGCTGGGCGAACGGAACATCGCCGTGCGTCTGGACAACGCTTCGGCATACTGCAGCATGATGAGCCGCTCACCGGGAGCCCCCGGAATACGGTCCGCGAATTTCCGGCGGTTCGCTGCCTTGCTGGGCATGTATTCCGGGATTACGGGATTTGGGATGAGCGCCGGTGAGATCATGGACATTTTGCGCAAAAAAAACGATCGAACGGTGTTGGGGGAGGCCTTGATTGCCTGCCGGACATACCTTGGCTGCTGCGATCCGTCTCTCCAGTGGCGGGCCGTCCGGCCCCTGATCGGTTACGGCGCGGGGCTGACGCCGGCAGGCGATGACTTTTTGATCGGCGCCCTGGGCGCCGGGATGTATACCGGCCAAATATCTGCTGTCATTCTGCCCCGGCTGGCTGAGCGCTTGGAGCGGCATCCGGATCTGACGACCGATGTTAGCCGGGAGTATCTGCATTACGCTGCGAGCGGACAATTCGGAAGCCGCATTCTGGAGGTGCTGAATGCGCTTTGCAGCGAGGAGCCAACCGATGCGGCCAGAGCCGTGTGGTCGCTAATCGGCACGGGCCGCACGTCGGGGATCGATACCGCTCTGGGCATATACTGCACGATTGCCAAACTAGAAAAGGAGGTAGCGCCTGAATGAAGACCGTGCTGATTGCGCTCGGCGGCAACGCGATTTTGCAAGCCAATCAAACCGCGACTTACGAGACCCAATTGCAAAATATCCGGACGTGCTGCACCATTATTGCAAATATCGTACACAAAGGTTATCGCGTTATACTTACTCACGGCAACGGTCCGCAAGTGGGGCATATTTTGCTCCAGAACGAAATGGCCAAGGATTCCGTCCCTATGCTGCCGCTGCATGTATGCAGCGCCGAGAGCCAGGGATTTATCGGCTATATGATGCAACAATCGTTACTGAACGAATTCACGAGGCAGGGGATCGAGCGGCAGGTCGTATGCCTTGTGACATCCGTGGAGGTGTCCCCCGACGACGATGCCTTCGGGCAGCCTAGTAAGCCTATCGGTTCGTTCTACAATAAGGAGGAAGCCGAACGGCTCGCGGCGGAGAAAGGATGGAGCGTGAAGGAGGATTCCGACCGCGGTTGGCGCCGTGTCGTTCCCTCTCCTGCTCCGCGCCGCATTATCGGCAGTCGTGTCATGCGGCAATTGCTTGATGCGAACCACATTGTTATCGCGGCGGGCGGGGGAGGCATTCCGGTTGTACGGACTGCGGACGGGACGCTGGAAGGCGTGGATGCGGTCATCGATAAGGATCGCACCGGCAGCCTGCTCGCGAAGGAGATCGGAGCGGATACGTTCATTATGCTAACCGATGTGGAGCAGGTGTACATTAACTTCGGCGAACCGGAGCAGCAAGCCCTTGGCGCGGTTTCTATCGAGGACGCGACCGGCTATTTATCCGCGGGACAATTCGGCAAAGGCAGCATGGAACCGAAAATGAAGGCGGCCGTCGATTTTGCCGAAAGCGGGGGAACGGCCATTATCGCGTCGCTTCGCAATGCCGATCTCGCCCTGGAAGGCAAGTCGGGAACCCGGATCAGCAAGGGAGCCGGCGGATAACGGCCGCCCGTATGGTCTGCTTCCATTGACTATCCGCCAACTGACTTTCCGCCAGCGATGACAGAGCAACGGCTTTTCCGCAGAAGCGGAAAAGCCGTTGTTTATTTTACCATTTCTCCGATACGAGCTTCGCTTGAGTGAATAAGAGCAAATAATCGCGTCCGCCCGCCTTGGAGTCGGTGCCCGACATGTTGAAGCCGCCGAACGGGTGCACCCCGACGAGCGCGCCGGTGCATTTGCGGTTGAAGTACAGATTGCCGCAGTGCATATGGCGGCGGGCATACTCCAGATGCTCGCGGTTCCGGCTGAACACCGATCCGGTCAGCCCGTATTCCGTGTTGTTGAATATATCGATCGCCTGCTTGAAGTCTTCCGCCTTGCAGACGGCAAGCACCGGGCCGAAAATTTCCTCAAGCATGATGCGCGCTTCCGGCATGACATCCGCGAACACGGTCGGCTGCAAGTAATAGCCGTCGCCGCCGGCGATATCTCCTCCGGCCACGAGGCGGCCTTCCGACGCGCCGATCGCCATGTACTCGCGGATTTTGTTGTAGGCGTTCTCATCGATGACCGGACCGATCGGATAGTTCTCTTCCGGCAGGCCGACCGTCAGCTGCTTCGTCTTCTCAATGATATGGCCGAGCACTTCTTCATAGATGTCCTGATGAATGATGGCGCGGGAGCCGGCGGAGCATTTCTGCCCCTGGAAGCCGAAGGCGGACGCGACAATCGCCTCTGCCGCTTCGGCCGGATCGGCGCTGTTGTCCACCACGATGCCGTCCTTGCCGCCCATCTCGGCAATAAGGCGCTTAATCCAGATCTGCCCCTGTGCCGGACGCGCGATCCGTTCGTTAATCCGGAGTCCGACATCGCGGGAGCCTGTGAACGAGACGAAGCGGGTGCGCGGATGATCGACGAGCAGGTCGCCGATCTCGCTGCCCGAGCCGGGCACGAAGTTCAGCACGCCGGCCGGCAGTCCGGCTTCTTCCATCAGCTCGACGAAGCGCGCGGCGATCACCGGCGATGTCGATGCCGGCTTGAGCACGACCGTATTCCCGGCGACGAGGGCGGCGCAGGTCATGCCGGCCATGATGGCGAACGGGAAGTTCCACGGCGGGATCACGACGCCGACCCCGAGCGGGATATAGGTCAGCCGGTTGTCCTCGCCCGGCAGCGGAGTCAGCGGTTGCGGACCCGCGAGCCGGATCATTTCCCGGCCGTAGAATTCAAGGAAGTCGATCGCTTCGGCGACATCGGCATCCGCTTCGGCCCAGTTCTTCCCGACTTCATACACGAGCCAGGCGGAGAACTCGAACTTGCGCCGGCGAATAATCGCCGCAGCCTTGAACAGGTAGCCCGCCCGGACTTCCGGGTCGACATGCTGCCAGTCCCGGAAGGCGGTATCCGCTGCCGCGATCGCTTGGTGAGCCAAGTTGGCATCGGCCTGTGCGACATAGCCGACGACCTGCTTCACTTGACCTGGATTAATGGAAGCGGAGCGTCTGTCGGTCATGATCTCCTGACCGTTGATCTTGAGCGGGTAGGTGCGCCCCAATTGGGCACGAACGCGCTCCAGCGCGGAGAGCATCGCTTGGCGGTTATGCTCCTGCTTGAAATCGGTAAACGGCTCATTGCGGTATTCCACCATCGTCATAATAACGCCTCCTATATATATAAATATGAAGTGATATAAATCCTACGACTTGAAAAGAGATTTCATCACAAATCCAACATTCGCCGGCCGCTCTGCCAGACGGCGCATGAAGTAGCCGTACCAGTCATTGCCGAACGGAACATAAATCCGCATCGTATAGCCTTCCTTGGCCAGTTCGCGCTGCGCCTGGGTGCGAATGCCGTAGAGCATCTGGAATTCGAACTGGCTGCGCGGGATATGGTGATCGCTTACGAATTGCTTGACATGCTGGATGATTTTATCGTCATGGGTGGCGATGGCGGCATAGTCGCCATTTCTGAGGTGTTGTTCGATGATGCGAATGAAGTTGCGGTCAACGTCTTCCTTATTCGGGTAAGCCACATCGGGCGACTCCTTGTATGCGCCCTTCACGAGCCGGAGATTCGGCCGGAACCGGTGCAGGCTGTCGATATCGTCTGCGCTTTTGTACAGATAAGCCTGAATGACGAGGCCGACCGTGTCGCCGTATTCCTCGCGCAGCTCGGAGAAAATATCGATGGAGGCTTCGTTATGCGCGTAATCCTCCATGTCGATGCGGACGAAATTGCCGCAAGCGGCGGCGGTGTCCAGGATGGCCCGCATGTTGCGCATGCACAGCTCGCGGGACAGATCCAGTCCGAGCTGGGTCATCTTGAGCGAGAGATTCGAGCGGACGCCGCTCTTCTCTATCTCCTGGAGCGTGCGAATGCAAAATTCGGTGGATTCCAGGGCCTCTTCCTCCGTAAGAATGAATTCGCCCAGATGATCCAAGGTCGCCACGATTCCGGCTTCATTCAGTTCCCGGACCGCCGCGATGGCATCCGCAATCTGCTCGCCGGCGACGAAGCGGCGGGCGCCGAAGCGCAGGCCGTACTTCTTCGCGGCGCGATTGGCCATGCGATTCTTCGACAGAAATAATAGACCATTTCTCAGTAAGCTTTCCATCCGCGATTCTTCCCTTCTTCTGACGAAAAAGTGTTCAAAAAACAGACACATATTCTATTTATGATTAAATATAATCATAAAATATTGGAAATGTAAACACATTCTTTTGAATGGAATGGAAATTAGGCCGGACGGCAGCTTGGGAATGAATGCTTTTTCATTGCAATCTGAATGAGGTTTTGCCATAATCTAATAAAATTGATTGCTTGGAGATGAACGATGAGTCGGTCAGAAATCATGGAAGCGGTGCTGGGCGTCCTGCTCGGCGCGATGAGCGATGCCGTTACCGTTATTGACAACGAAGGAACGGTGCTGTACTGGAATCGGGTCGCGGAAGAGACCTATGGAATCAACGGCGCCGATATCATCGGCCGTAAAATAGGAGACTTTTTTCAGAGAGAATCGATTATGCTTTTTCAGGTGATGGAAAGCGGCCGCGCGGTCCATCAGGTCTACCATGAGCCGCGTCCGGGCATGCATGTCATGATCAACGCGGCCCCGATCACGGATGAGGCGGGGAAGCCGCTCGGCGCCTTGTCCATCGAACGGGATGTGTCGTCCTATGTGAAGTTAAGCGCGGAGATGTATCATCATCCGGCGGGCCAGCCGCTGCTGCCTGCGGTCTTTCCATCCGCCGCGGTGCCGCGGCTTCAGACGGCATTCTCCCTCGGGCAGCCGCTGCTGCTGGCCGGCGAGGCCGGAGCCGGACGCACTTCGTTGGCCGAATGGCTGCACCGGAGCGCCGGACGATCCGGACGCTTCGTGATGGTCAGCTGCAGCACCGTTCCGGAGGGCATGCTGGAGGCCGAATTATTCGGCTATCACGGGGGAGGAGAGGAGCGGCCAGGGAAGCTGGATCTGGCGGCCGAAGGCACGCTCTATCTGAGAGATATCGACGCGCTTCCGGCGCCGATGCAGGAGAAGCTGGCGGCCATGCTGCGGTTGTCCCGCTTCGAGCGGCTGGGCGGCGGCGCCTCTGTCCCGCTGCAGTGCCGAATCTGCGGCTCCGTCGGGTCCGAAGCCGCCGCGGAGGGAGCGGGCCGCCTGCTGCCTTCCTTGCGGTACGCCTTCCAGCTCTACACGGTTCCGCCGCTGCGCGAGCGGAAGCAGGATCTGCCGGAGCTGTGCCGCGTCTTCCTGCAGCAGGCGGCCGCCAAGGCGGGGATTACCGCGCCGGAGCTCGCGCCCGACGCGTTGGCGGCCGTCTTGGCCTGCGACTGGCCGGGCAATCTGTCGCAGCTCAGGAACGCGATGGAATACGCCGCGGCGGCCGCGGCCGGATCCGGCGCGGTGACATCCGCCCAATTGCCGGACTATGCCCGCTTGACCACGCTGAATGAGTTAACGGAGCCGGATCTCCCTCTCAGTGTCCACTCCGGGGAGTGGGAGCGGGCCCGAATCGCCGAGACGCTCGAGCGAACGAACGGGAACAAGGCCAAGGCGGCCCGGATGCTGCGTATCTCCCGCGGCGCTCTCTACTATAAAATGAAGCAGTACGGATTGGACTAAAGAAGGTTGAACCGCGGGGTCCAGTCCATATCATGAGAGAAAGGAAAAAAAGAATGAACGCGAATCCTCGCGCCGGTTCGTCCGGCGAGCCGCCCCGCCCGCTGCCGCCGCTGGCTCCTTCGTATGAAGGGCTGTCGGGCTGGCTGATTATTGTCCAGATCGGGCTATGGCTGTCTTTAGTTATGATTCTTCACCTGCTGTTCTCGGAAATTTTTCCAATCTACCAATCGAGTACATGGAGCCTGCTTACGACGCCCGATTCAGAATACTATCACTCCATGTGGTCGGTGCTCATTATTTTCGAGACGGTCGCCAACCTGTTGACGCTGATGCTGCTGGTTATGGTCTTCGTTCTGTTCTACCGGAAAAAGAAGCTGCTGCCGACGATGATTATCGTGTTGTACATATGGAATATTTTATCGTCCTTTGCCGACTATTATTTGGGCGGCCTGATTCCGGCGGTTCAGGATGCCGATGGCCCGGGCACTCTTCGCCAATTGGTTCGCAGCTCCCTCTTCGGCGTCATCTGGATTATGTATTTCATCCGATCGAAGCGCGTCAAGGCGACCTTCGTCAATTAGCTTTCGCGTCAAAGGGGGTTCGGGCAATGTCTAACCTGGAGGAGCCGCTTCATATCGAAGCGCTAACCTTCAATCAGCCATTCTGCGCAGGCGTCTTCCTTATCCGGCAAGATCGCGTCGTCATGACGCTCAATGCGGATATGGAGTCCGAGAACAGCCCGGCCGGACACTACGCTCCGGTCCTGCGCATCGGCGGCGTCGGAGGAGGGCAGGAGCCGCGCGAGACGATCTCCGCCTGCGCGCTGCGGGAGGCGAGAGAGGAGCTGGCAACCGAACGGGTACGGTTGAAGTCCTCGCCAATAACGTATTTTCATGACATGGACACCGGTGACATCCGTCCGGTCACGGTGCGCGACGAGCTGGCGCCGTTCCTGCTGCAGCGGGCGGCCAATCCAACGCCGCAGCAACCTTATAAGCCGGGCCTGCCTGTCGGCCCCTACATCTATTACGGCATCTATGCGGCCGAAGCGGATGAATCGGAACCGCTCGCCCCTGGGGACGATGTTGCGGCGCTGCTGTTCATTCCGATCCGGAGCTGGGACGTAATCGAGCGGGGGGCGACCCTGTCCGAAGCGCTGGCGCACGGCTGCGCCATAACGGAAGCGCTCCCGCTGCATCGGGATACCCGGCTGCATGTCCCTCAGTCCGAATCGATGCGCATGATCATGCGGCTGTATCCCCAATTCAAGGAGGCCGATGGCATCGAGCTTCGGCCGCTGGCGATGACCGACGGCAGCGATATTTATGAGATGCTGCAAAAGATGGGACCCGGAGAGAACGGATTCTCCAACAGCGGATACGGACTTCGCCGCACACAGTTCCGCTCCTACTTGAAATCCTACATACAGATGTCGCCGGGGCATCGCCTTCCGGCGCATCTCGTCCCCCAGAACGTGTACTGGCTGTATGTCCAAGGGTGGCCGGTCGGCATCGGCAAGCTGCGGCATGCGCTGACCGATGCGCTGCGGGAGCGGGGCGGCCATATCGGCTACGCGATTCGTCCCGAAGCCCGCCGGCGCGGGTACGGCACGGTCATGCTGCGGCTGCTGTTGGCCGAGGCGAGACGGATTGGCCTGCGGGAAGTGCTGCTGACCTGCGATGAAGACAATACGGCTTCCAGACGCGTGATCGAGAAGAACGGCGGCCGGTTGGCCGGGACTGCGGACGGCATCTGCAAATATTGGATTGTCCTCTGAGAATGGACGATCCGGGGTGCCGGCAAAGACGGGATCTCCCGCTCTCATCTGGGTAGAAGTGGAAAAATAGATTGCTCATAGCCGCCATGCTCCGGTTATAATATGGAGTAGAGGAAATCCATCCTGCAGTTCGAGGAGCGCGGAATATCCGGTTCGAACGGCAGGAGCGGCGCTCCGAATCGTATTCTGCGCTTGTTCATCATGATACGCTGCAAAAAAAAGGGATGATCGTATGTGGAGTTATGTGGCGGCGGGATGCGTCCTGCTTATCGTTATCGCGGGTGCGAATCTGCTGGGAAATCATGTGTTCCGTCGCATGACGCTGGGCAGGCGCTCTCTTCCCGAGGAATCGTTCGCCACGGTGGAAGGCATGGGCTTGATGTCACGGGACGAATTCGAAGCGCTGCCGAAGGAAGACGTAGCCATTGTCTCGAAGGACGGGTTCCGGCTGCGGGGGTATTATATCGAGCCGCACCCCGGTGAACGCCAGGTTGTCATTATCGTTCACGGATATACGGCGAGTCACGGATATTCGTCCCAATTCATCCGTCTGTTCGCAGACGAGGGCTTCAACGTGCTGCTTATCGACCAGCGCAGCCACGGACGGAGTGAAGGACGCTACGCTACCTACGGCTATTATGAACGGGAAGATCTTGACGCATGGATCGAATGGGTCCGGCGCCGTCTGGGCGAGGACGCCTATATCGGCCTGCACGGGCAATCGATGGGCGGAGGCACCGTGTTGATGCATGCCGGGATGGACCCGGGGATCCGCTTCATCATTGCGGATTGTCCATACTCGGACCTGGAGAAGCTGATGCGGTACCAGCTGAAGGATTTGAATCGGGTGCCGCCGTTTCCCTTCATGGGCATGCTCGATCGGAAGCTGCGGCGCAGAGCGGCCTTCTCTATGCGCGATGTCAAGCCTGTAGAGCAGATCCGTGACCAAGAAATACCGCTGCTTCTCATCCATGGCGGCAAGGATGATTTCGTGCCCACCTCGATGAGCGTCGAATTGTATCACGCGAAGACGAAGGGCATCCGGCGGCTGCACATCGTTGACGATGCCGTCCATGCGACCGCCTATCCTGCCGATCCGGAAGGGTACCGGGAGGCTGTGCGCCATTTCCTGGCCGAGGTGGAGGAGCAAGACCGCCTGGAACGGCTGCCGGAGAGCGAGGCCGCGGTGGAAGGTTAAAGACTCGCGGCCGCCTGGCTTCTAATGGCAGCGGATGATCGATCACAGCGGCCTGCTGATTACGGCTTGGGCGGGGCAGCGGATGGTCGGCGTCGCCAGAGCGGTGTCCGATTTGGCCGTCGACCGCTCGTACCAGAAGCAGGGGATCGGAAAGACGCTGCTGGAACGGCTCAAGCGGAAGCTAAGCGATGAAGTATCCCTTATTCTCATCTCCGTTCCCGAAGCCGAGGCGTTTTTCCTGAAGGCCGGGTTCATCCGTTCCGAGCGAAGCTACATCATTCCGCGTTCAAGGTAACGCTGTTTTTGGCGTTCGGGGCCCGGCTCGTCTTCACCCCAGCGGCGCCTCTCCCAGAAGGCCATATGCGGCATTGAGCGCATGGTTTCCGGTACGCCTTGGCCGCTGCCGCTCCCCGCGCCTCCCTATCCGGGCGGGGAAGCTTCCCTTCTTGTCTCTTCTTTTTTTCCGATCATCGTCTTCTCCCGCATTGCTCCCGTTCCGTCCGCGTCGTTCGGTTCACCTTGTCGAACGGGCGCCAGGGCGTTAGTTGACTCCGGGGGTTGAAATATGCGATGCTTCTTGTCAAGAAACGATATATTGTCCGTCGTGCAGGTCGTGGAAGGCTGGGCGGCTGCTCCTTATCCGGCGATTTTATAAATCTAACATAGGCGAAGCCGCCGTTATTTTAATTAGAGGAGGACTGCATATGCCCTACAGAGCGATTCCCGAAGAATTGGAACAATGGTGCGAGCAGGTGAAGGCGGATACCGAAGCGGCTTATTTGTCATATGGTGCGGATGAGCCATGGAAGCAATCGGGAATGTCAGGACCGGAACAGCGCTGGAAGGCGTTGCGTAAGCCAGTGGCCGATGCCGTCGAGCAATCCGGATCCTTCCTGGATATCGGGTGCGCCAACGGTTATTTGCTGGAATCTGTCATCGAATGGACGAAGGAGAGGGGCATTGCCATCGATCCGTACGGTCTAGATATTTCCGAGAAGCTGATTGAGCTGGCGAAGGAACGCCTGCCGGCGTACGCGGATCATTTCTATGTCGGCAACGCCTTCGCCTGGATACCGGAGCGGCGCTTCGATTATGTGGCGACAATGCTTGATATTGTGCCGGAGAAGTACGAAGAAGAGTATATTCATTTTCTGCTGGAGCACCATGTGGCCCCGCAGGGCAAGCTGCTTCTGCTGAAGACCGGAGCTTACGAGGAACCGGAAGTGTGGCTCCATAAGCGTCTGGGCCGCTACGGCATCATTCATGGCCGTATACTGAACGGCTATGATCCGTTCAACAACCGCCAGACCAGCGTCGCTGTCATTCACCGGGACGAACGGTAAGGCCGAGGAGCAGGGAACGGGGAGCAGCCGCCCCAAGGGGAGTGTGCGGACGTGAGCTTGCTCTCTCGGGGAAATACAGCCATTGAAGGAGATTGGACGATCATGGCATCCATGCAGGATAGATTGGAAATGCAAATCGAGTTCATTAAAGAAGTGGATAAATTGAAATCGGTCTTTCGGCAGTCCTATTTGCTGGATAGGAGCCGGCATGAGAATGACGCCGAACACACTTGGCATCTCACCGTGATGGCGATACTGCTGCATGAGTACGCCAATGAGCGGAATCTGAACCTGTTGCGGGTGCTCAAGATGCTCATCATTCACGATATTGTGGAGATCGATGCGGGCGACACGTTTGCTTATGATGCGCAAGGGCAGGAAGACAAATTCGCCCGGGAGTCGAAGGCCGCGAAAAGGCTGTTCGGCATACTGCCGGAGGAGCAGAAAAATGAGATGATGCAGCTCTGGATGGAATTCGAGCAGCGCCAGACGCCGGAGGCGCAGTATGCGGCCGCGTTGGACCGGCTGCAGCCGCTGATTCATAATTACACGACCGAAGGGAAATCGTGGCGGGAGCATGAGATCACCAGCGAACGGGTGCTGGCGCGCATCGGCGGAATCAAGGAGGGCTCGCAGCAATTGGGCCGGCTCGCCGAGAAGCTGGTCCAGCAGGCGGTCGAGCGTGGCTATCTGGCCAAATAAGCGATCCTGCGGCTTCATCATAGGAATATGGGGGATGCATGAATGGGCAACATTGTCATCGGCATCGATGGAGGAGGAACGACGACGCGGGTCATGACGGCTTCCTTGGACGGCACGGTCATCGCCTACGCTGAGAATGGCTGCTGCAATCCGAACAAGGATGTGCTGGCGAAGCAGCATGTCAGAGATGCGCTTCAGGAGGCGGCGGCGCATTCCGGCGGCGCTCCGATTGCCGCCCTGTGCGCCGGCTTGGCCGGACTCGAATCGGACCAGGATATGGCATGGGCTGAGGAATTCACGGACGCGTTCGGCCCCGCAACCGCTTCGATCGTGCGGAGGCATGTCAATGACGGAATGGTGGCGCATGCGGGCGCCTTTTTTGGAGAGCCGGGGATTATGGCCGTGTCCGGGACAGGTTCCGTCGTGTTCGGGCTGAATGAGGCGGGCCGCATCGTGCGCAATCAGGATTTTCACCACTATGCGACGGCCGCCCGCTTTTTAGCCTATGAGGCGATATACAAAATCATTGCCGGGTACGCGGGTGAGGCGGATCAGGCTTGGGTAAGCGACATCCTGCGCTACTGGGGAGCGGGAAGCGTCGATGAGCTGGGCGAGATGGGAGCCGGCGGGTTCGTTCGTGACGAGCATGAACGAATGCGGCGCTTCGGCGAGATGGCGCCCTATGTTACGAAGGCCGCCGGGGCAGGGGTCCCGCTGGCCCGGATCGTCTGCGACGAGGCTGCCTCCGCGCTCGAGGAAGGGATTCGCATTGTCGGTTCGCGCTTCAGCGGGGAGACCATATCCGTCGCGTTCGTTGGCAGCGTCATTCGCGATCCGTACATCCGCCGCATCCTCACTGAACGGCTTCAGCAGGCGGATGCTCCCGGCCGCAAGCGCTTCCGGGTCATCGAGCCGGCGCTGTCCCCCGTGGCGGGGGCTGTGGTCATGGCGCTGCAATCGGTTGGCGTAGCCATTACGCCCGATACCCTCGCGCGCTTGCAGCAGCATCCACGTTCAAGAGCGCCGGAATAGCCAGATGGATGGTGCTCCAAGCCCGACTCATTGGGATGGATCGGTTCTGAACAACGGCAGGCAGGGAGTAGGAGAGGGAACGATGATTGAACATTTGCAGCCCGCAATTAATGAGGCGTACGGTATCGATTCGCGAGACTCAAGATTGCTCGGAGGATACTATAACCATGTGTTCGAGACTTCAGACGGAGCCATGGTCATCAAATGCTGCCGGTTCGATCGCGAAGATCCGGCCTTCGTGGAGGCTGAGCTTGCCTGGATGAAGCAGGCGGCGGAAGCCGGCCTGCTGGTGCCGGAGCCGGTGCCAGCGAAGGACGGGGGGATGACGGCCCGGCTGAGCGAGGAGTGGTTCGTCGTCGTCACGAAAAAGCTGAACGGGGCGGCCATCAATCCGAGGGATCCGGAGCAGTGGAACGAGCGGCTTTTCCGCCAATGGGGGGAAACGATGGGAACGCTGCGCCGGTCGGCCCGGCACTATGCGGCGGCTTGGGCTCCGCCGTTCCTGGACTGGACGGACGATCGGCTCGTTCGTGAAGCGTTGGCTCCTGCCGGCAGCGGCCGACTCGAAGAAGATGCGCCCGTCTGGGATCTGTGGCTCGAGTGCGTTCAGGAGGCGCGGCACATCCCTCAGGATCCGGACCGCTATGGTCTTATCCATCACGATCTTCATCCAGGGAACTTGCTGCGGGTTGGAGACCGGTTGGCGGTCCTGGACTTCGGTGACAGCATTCGCCACTGGCATGCGTATGATATCGCGATTGCCGCGCAGGCGGCGTCGATGAGCGTGCGGAACCGGGAGGAACGGCCGGCCTTCGTATCCCGGTTTTTGGACGCCTTTGCGGCCGGATATGCGGAAGCGGACAAGCTTCCTGCCGAGGAATGGGAACGGGTTCCCTTCTTCCTCCGATATCGAAGCATCTACTCGTATTTATATCATCGGACGAGCAAGCGGCCGGAGGAATGGAGCGATCAGGAGCAGGCCATTTTGGCACGCATGCGGGAGGATATTCTGAGCGGAGCCGCATATCTATAAGGCGATTGCTGACCTTGGCCACTGCAGTGAAGCCGGACCGGCGCGGCACCGAGGTTCGGAAGCAGGGGGGCGTAGCGGGTATGAGTGATCGGCGCGTAGACTGGATGGATGAGATTTTCTCGAATTACGCGAAGTCAGGCGGGATGAACGAACTTCCCGGCAAGGGCAAGCCTCTGGATGCGGCAAGCGGGGATGCGCTCCACGAAATCAGCTGGAGCAGATGCTTCATCAGATGGAGGAGCTTGGAAGCGAGCCTCATGACGAGGCGATCAAGGAACTGAACCGCAGCATCCAGGCCCTACAACGCGATGGTTCCGAATGCGCTACTGCAAAAAGGAATAATTACGAAGGAAAACATACGGGCACAGTGGACAAAATGGGACTAACACGTACTTGGGCTTCCGCGAGGCGGGAGCTTTTTTGATCCGTTCGTGGTCCGCAGCTTCCTTTTGCCCAATCTCCCAACCGGTCAGGAAGAAGTCTGAACGTACGTAAGCCCCTTTTGCCCGGTCTCCCAACTTGTCAATACGAATTTGATAGGAAACCCCGTTAATCTTAACGAGGGGTAGAGTGAAGTAGAAGGACTGCCGCTAAAACTGACCGAATGGGATAGCCAATATAAGAAGGTAAGGACTGAGTTATCGGGAAAATAATTTAGAAGAAGTGTTCCGACTGGTCCCCGGGGATGGCTCTTACATTGTTTTTGGAGTTCTGTCAAGAATTCCGTTCTTATGGCTCATTGCAACTGGGCAATTCCAATATATACTAAGTACGGATATGGTATAATCATGTATACTAGTCTGTCGTAGAAGCAGTCCTGTCCGCCCCCCCGCAAGTGGGGCCGCATAGCCGTGCATTGACCGCTATCGGCTGCGGGTGTAGAGTGAAATGAGACAGGCGGAGCCGGAGCGGCTCTGAACCGTATGGGAAGGAGGGCGCTTGCGATGATGCTTACCGTATCTTCAGGAAGACAGGGCCAGGAGTGGTTCGACATTGATGTGTCGGAGGATTGCACGGGCCTGCAATTGAAAGCTATTCTTGGTTTGAAATTGTTCGGCGAGCCGCCGCGCAATGGCGTGCAATATATACTCGAGGCGAAGCAGCCGGAAGGGTTGTGGTTCGTCGTACAGGAACAACAGCGGCTTGCGGAGGCCGGGCTGCGCGAAGGGGCGCATATCCGCATTCAACGGGCTTACTCCACGACAACCGACTCGCTTCCTGCATATGGCAGACGAATGCTGTTTCAACCAGAGAAGGACAGGGTAGCGAATAAGTAGCGATTCAGACGAGGAGTTGTTCGCCGTGAACGTACTGTACCAGAGATCACCTAGAATCAAGCCTACGCTGCGCAGGGATAAGCTTGAGATTTTGCGCCCGCCGGCGGAACCGACCCGTCCTACCTTTTCGATTATTACGATTATCATTCCGATTATTATGACGTTGGTCAGTGTCGGTTTTTACATATATATGTCGATGTCAGGCAAGATGGGCAACAGCAATTATATGATGTTCCAGATGTTGACCATTTTTATGATGCTTACGTCGTATACTCTTCCTTTTTTTATGTATTTGAACAATAAGAAGGTGTACGAGCGCCGCAAGGTGGAGCGCGATCGGATGTACCGCGCCCAATTGGATAAGCATCGGGAAGAATTGCAGGAGAAGGCAAGGGAGCAATTGGAGGCGTTGCAGGCGATTCATGGCGATCCCGAAGTATGCTATCAGATCGTCAAGAACCGGAGCAGCAATCTGTGGGAGCGCGGGCCTGCAGACGATGATTTCATGCATGTGCGAATCGGCACCGGCCCGGTGCCATTCTATATGGAGATTGAAGTGCCGCGCGCGGACGGCTATGAGCGCGATCCGTTGATCGACGCCGCCCGGGAAGTCGCCGAAGAGTTCGAGCGGGTGGATCAGGCGCCTATCGCGCTTCCTTTGTATCCGGCCAAGGTCATCGGCATTGTCGGTGGACGGGAAGCGGTCATGAATGCGATCCGCGTCATCACGGCGCAGTTGTCTACCCGGCATTCGCCGGACGAAGTGAAGCTGGCCGCCTTCTATGACGAGCGCGAAGCCGAGGAATGGAGCTGGCTTCGCTGGCTGCCCCATACGTGGGATGACGAACGGACGCACCGGTATTTGGCGGATCGCCGCAGCGGGGCGCATCAGCTGGCGGACCAGTTGTTCAGCCTGCTGAACCGGAGGAAAAGCTTCCGTACGTCCGGTCAGAAGAAGCAGCATCTTCCTTGTTATGTCGTCCTGCTGTCCGATACGCAGCTGGTGGAGGAGGAGCCGCTCTATCCGCTTCTCCTGGAGGATGCGGGCCGCATCGACGCCTGCACGATCGTGCTCTCGGAGAGCAAGGAGCGCCTGCCGATGCAGTGCCAGCTTATCATCGAAGTGGGCGATTCCGAAGGAACGTATACGCATAAGACGGAAGAAGAAGGCATCGTTCGGCATGCCTTTTCCGCCGATCTTATGCCTCTGGAAGGGATGGACACGCTTGCCCGCTATATGGCGCCGATTCGTCTGAAGCGATCGGCCGCGTCCGACATTCCTGCCGTGCTGACGCTGTTCGAGATGCTGGGAGTGAAGGAGATCGGGCAACTGGACATTGCTTCGCGCTGGCGGAAAAACCGCTATCCCGATACGCTGCCGGTCCCGGTCGGCGTGCGCGCGGGAAGCAAGAAGATCATGCTGAATCTGCATGACAAAATCGAGCGCAAGGGACATGGGCCGCACGGCCTCATCGCGGGCACGACCGGTTCGGGGAAGAGCGAGGTCATCCAGTCGCTCATCGCTTCGCTTGCCGCGGAGTTCCATCCGCATGAGCTGGCGTTCATGCTGATTGACTACAAGGGCGGCGGCATGTCGAACACGTTCGTCGATCTGCCGCATGTCGTAGGCACGATAACGAATCTGGACGACAGCTTGATCGAGCGGGCCAAGGTGTCGCTCCGGGCGGAGCTCATCCGCCGGCAGCGCATCTTGAACGATGCCGGGAATCTGCAGCATATCGACGAGTATTACCGCTCGGACCGGCGGGCGGAGCATCCGCTTCCGCATCTGGTCATTATCATCGATGAATTCGCCCAGTTGAAAAAGGATCAGCCGGAGTTCATGGACGAGCTGATCAGCATCGCCACGATCGGCCGGACGCTCGGCGTCCACCTCATCCTGGCAACGCAGAAGCCGGCGGGCGTCGTTGACGAGAAAATTTGGAGCAATACCCGCTTCCGCATCTGCCTCCGGGTTCAGAGCGAAGGGGACAGCCGGGATATGCTTAAAATACCGAATGCCGCCTGGATAACCAATCCCGGGAGAGGCTATTTCCAGGTCGGAAGCGATGAAGTGTTCGAAGAGATGCAGTTCGCCTGGAGCGGCGCGCCTTATCTGGTGAAGCGCAAGGACGATGACGCCTCGCCTGTCCAGATTTATGAGGTCCGGCTGAACGGCAAGCGCGAACCGCTGCTGACCGGAGAGGAGCTTTCTTCCGCGCTGATGGAGAAGGAGCCGCCGAAGCAGCTTCAAGTGTTCATCGGCCATGTGGCCGAGACGGCCCGCCGCGAGGGGATTGAGCGCCTTCCGGGCCCATGGCTCCCGCCGCTGCCGGAGCATCTGGAATTGGATGAAGTTGTGGGAATGCGCCAGGAAGAACCGGATGAACCATGGCAGGCTGAGCATCTGGAGACCGAGCTGCAGGCGGTGGTCGGCTTGGTCGATGATCTGATGCGGCAGCGGCAGGAGCCGCTCCGACTGAGCATGGATCAGGGACATCTCGCCGTATACGGCATGCCGGGCACGGGGAAGACGACCTTCGTTCAATCGCTGTTGATGTCGCTGGCGAAGCAGTTCACGCCGGAACGGTGGCATGGCTATGTCGTGGACATGGGGCGGATGATGAAGGACATCGCCCAACTGCCTCATGTCGGTTCGGTCATGCTGGCGGAGGAGGAGGACCGCATCAAGCGGCTGTTCCGCTACCTGTCGCAGCAGCTGGCCGAACGCAAAGAAATGATATCGGAAATGGGCGTCAAGACGATTGCCTCCTACCGGAGAGCGGCCCGCGAACAGGTGCCGCACATCGTCGTCGTCATCGACGGGTATTTGAACTTCCGGACGACCTATCCGGAGGAGAACGAACTGCTGGAATACTTGCTGCGCGAAGGCGGAAGCCTCGCCATTACGTTCATCATTACGGCGAACCGCGTAACCGATATTTTCGAAAAGGTGCGCAGCAACATTCCGCAGGCGGTGTCGTTCGAACTGGCCGATCCGAGCGATTACTATTTCGCGGTCGGTCGGCCGACGAAGGCGCCGGCGCAGCTTCCGCCGGGGCGCGGACTGGTGAAGGGAGCCGTCCCGCCGCTTGAATTCCAGACCGCGCTGCCGTCCAGCGGTCCGGACGAGACCGAGCGGATCCTGCGGCTGCGCGCAGAGATGAAGGCGATCAAGGAGGCGTGGTACGGCAAGGAAGCGCCGCCGATTCGGCCTCTGCCGGAGATAGTCCGGCTGCCGGAGCTGCTCCAGGATCCCGAGAGAAGGGCGCCGGAAGGCAGCGAGGGCTTGTATCGGGTGCCGGTCGGCCTCCGTTTGGACGATCTGGAACCGTTTCTTATCGATTTGAAGGAAGGCCCTCATTTCGTGGTAGCCAGCCCGATGGAGAGCGGCAAGACGTCGTTCCTGTCGAGCTGGATGCTGTCGCTGGCTTATCATGTCTCGCCGGAGAAGCTTCATATCTATGCGGTCGATACCCGGTTCGGCGGGGAAGGGATCAGCCGCTTGTCCGGTCTTCCTCATGTCAGAGGAGTCGCTGTGCGGGAAGAAGAGATTCCATTCCTCGTGCAGATGATATATGATCAAGTACAGAACCGGACAAAGGAAGCGCATGAACCGGCCCTCTTGCTTGTGATGGACGATGCCGATGATTTATGCAAACAGCTGACTGATTTTTCTGTAAAGGACCAGCTGTCTGCCATCGCGCGGCAGGGCCGGGATCGGAATGTCCATGTCGTGCTGGCGGGAGTTCCATCGGAGTTCCCTACCTTCGGCGTCGATTGGTTCAACGATGTGAAGGCGTCCCAATCGGGATTCCTGTTCGGAACGATCGATGCGAACGACCTGTCCTTCCTGCGCTTGCCGATATCCGAATCGAACAGCGGGAGCTCCGGAACGAAGATGCTGCCGCCGGGACAAGGATATTTTATGCGACGCAAATTTACCAAATTGAAAGCCGCTTTTCCATATACCGAGTCGTGGACTCCAAATGAATGGTCAGAACGAATTCGCGAACGATGGAATGTACCGGTCTGATGGGGGGTGCATGAATTGATGACGACAGATGACGTTGAAAAAGAAGAGAAAAAGATGAGAGATAGCATTACGCTGGATGCGAAAGAGTTGTACTTTCTGACCGGTATTATCGGTTCTGACCGTTTATTGGGCATCGAAGATCCGTTTCGCGGATATTTGACGGACGAGATTGCGGAAGAATGGGACCGGGCCAAGTCAGCTCTGCTGAAAAAGGGATATTTGAGAGAAGAGCCGAACGGGGTGGAGCTGTCCATGCCCCCGCATGTGTTTTCCAGCGTGGCTGTCACCGGATTGGCCAAGCGGTCGTGCTGGGTCAGGTATTCCCATGCGAGCGAAGTGTTCGAAGGCTACCTCCATATGACGGACGAGATGGTTATCCAGCGCGTGCGGTGCAACGAGGATCCGGACAGGTATATGCTCTATGAGATCGGATCGGTGGAAGAGGCCTGCCATGAGCTTATCGAGAGGATGGGCTGGGCCGACCAGCCGGAGACGGATATGACCTCGGTGATATTGTCCAAAAGGCATTTTCACAAGCTGTATGAGCAGGCTCCGCAGTTGACTGTCGAGCAAATGACATGCCAATTGATGACGTTCGACGGAGAGGAAGAAGGGGCGCTCGCCCTGGCCCGCTCCATGAAAAATAAAGTTGCGGAAGGAGAGTTCCTCTTCCTGGTCTGGAATGAGCAGGATTGGGACGTCCAGGGGCTGGCGTTTATCATTGGCGATTCATGCAACTGGCTGATCCGCAAAAGCTCTAAAGGTGACGAAGATTGGTTGACGGCCACGCCGACGACAAAGGAGCAATTTGCCCGAATGTTCGTGCAGTGGGACCGGCAGCTCGCAAAAGATGAGGGAAGGTGACAACGATGCGTATTCTCGTCTATCCGGATGCGCTCCGTGATATGGGCCGTCAGCTTCAAATTGCGGCGGAACAAATACAATCTATACAATCGTCTCTGAGCCAGGCGCTGCACACGTTGACGTGGGAGTCTTCAATCAAGACATCCGTCATGGAAGAATGGCAGCAGGCGTCGCGTCTGTCTTCCCAGATTCACGAGCTGCTGTTCGAGCTGGGCAAGCATCTCACTACGAAAGCGGAGCAATTCCAGACGGCGGATCAGCAGACGAACAGCATTTTACCGCCAGGGGTTAAAATCGGATCGGCGACGGCCATATTCAGCGGCATCATGATGGGGGGGACCTCTCTCATTCTTCCCGGGGCGGCGCCGGGGCTTGGCACGATCTCGAATCCGAATTCGGCCGTTCGCGCGATGAATGGAGGCGGGACCTCCATCGGCTTGAGCTGGAAGCCGACGGAGGCGCAATTATACGGCTTCGCCAAGGGCGGCTATGACATGGTGCGCATGCACCGCGACAAATTCAACGTGAATGTGCGGGGAGACGGTTATGTCACCATTAGCGGAGCCCGCTCCGATTACGCGCTGTCGGAAGGGATTCGCGGTACGCGGTATACCGCCTCGAACGCGTCTAATCACCCTAATGTATGGAAGTTCGTCGACCCGGGCATCGCGATGAAGGAAGCCTTCTCGCTCAAGGGGTGGAGCGCGAAGCTGGGCTATGCCGGCCTCGCCTACGACACGGGAACCGCCGTCATGACGGATTACGAAGCGGGCGGGGCCAGCCGCGCGGCGGCGAGCGGCGTCGTGAACGGTTCCCTCGGCCTGGGCACGATGGCGGCCAGCGCGGCCGTCGGCGCTTATGTCGGCTCCGTCGTCCCGGTGGGAGGAACCATCGTCGGGGCAGGCGTCGGATTGGCCGCGGGCGCGGTCATTTCCATGGCCTCGGAAGTAACGGTTAACGGCAAGTCATTGAAAACCTACGCGGTGGACGCGGTAGACAGCGCGGTGGACAACGTATCCGACTCGGTGTCGGGAGGGGCGAAGTCGCTCTCCACAAAAGTGCAATCCGTCTCGGACACGGTAGCTGACGGAGTAAAGGCGGTCAAGAGCGGAGCGACAAAGACGGCGAAGCGCATCACAGATTCCGTCTCGGACACGTTCGGGGGTCTCGGAAAATGGTTCCCGGGCACCCGCTCTTAACCGGTCAGAGGCGCAATTGAACAGAGAAGGGAAGGGTGCGATTTGAAGAATCAAGCAGAACAACTCCGTCCTGCGGATGAAAAGACGTTACTGCCGCTCGGCTCGGTCGTATTGCTGCGCGACGGAAGTAAGAAACTGATGATATATGGCCGCAAGCAGCTGCAAATCAAGACGAATCGTCTGTTTGATTATTTGGGCGTCGTCTATCCGGAAGGGTACATAGACGAGAACTTTTCCTTTTTATTCAATCATGAGGATATCGACGTTGTCGCCCATGTAGGTTTTTCGAACTATGAAGAAGAAGCGTTTCAAAAAATACTTCAGGAAGTTTCACCGGCTAAGTAAAAGGTAATATGGAAATTAGGTCCAGGGCCTCTTACCGAGTAGGAATGGAATTCATGTACAATTGACCTAGCATTTATCCTATCCATTTCCAAAGGAGGAAGTTAATAATGGCAGGCCGTATTTTAATTACACCTGAACAAGTGGACCAGGTTGCAAATCAATTCAAGCAGGGCGGAGAGCAGAGCCAACAGGTGGTCTCCAGCCTGACACAAGCGATTCAAGGCATGGAAGGTCAATGGGAAGGGATGACGAAGCAGCGCTTCTTCCAGGAATTCCAGGAAGCCAGCAGACAGATGCAGGCTTTCGTTCAGACGCTGAACGGCATCAGCGAAGAACTGCGCGCGATTGCGAACAAGTTCCGCACAATCGACCAACAGCGATAATACGGAATGCGGGGCTGTGCTGCCGCTGCGCATGAACCTGATAAGAAAACCGGGCGTTGTAGCGACTCCCGGTTTTCTTGCAGTATGCCGCATGATGTAACTTGAATCACCACGGGGGGATGGGGAATGTCATTTCAGCCGAATCCGGGAGATTCGATCCGGCTGTACGGAACCGATTATCTCATTGGAGAACACCCGGCTGCTCCCGGTCTGGCTTACGCGCAGGCCGGAAGGCAAGGAATCGTATATCAATTGATCCCGCATGACGGCGACATGCAGGAGATGAAGGCGCTCAAGGTGTTCTTTCCGAAATACCGCATACCGGCCATGGTCTATCAATCGGAGCAGCTGGATGCGTACAGCGCCTTGCCCGGGCTTAGCGTATGCAAGCGGCACATCTTGACTCCTGAAAAAAACGGAGGAATCATCCAGTCGCATACCGACCTGTTGTACGCGGTGCTGATGCCATGGGTACATGGCCCTACCTGGTTGGATATGATCGCAGCCCAGCGGGCCCTTACCCGGCGGGAAAGCCTTGAGCTGGCGACCTCCCTCGCGCAGATCTGCTCGGGGATGGAGCAAAAAGGATTGGCTCACTGCGATTTGTCTGCGCCGAACGTATTGCTTCCGTTTTTTTCGGAAGTTAACAGGCATCGCGGCGGATCCCCGATCGAGCTCGTCGACGTGGAGCAGATGTACAGCCCGAAGCTGGACCGGCCGGACGTGCTTCTCGCCGGTTCGCCGGGATATGCGGCGCACCGCACCGTGCAGAGCGGGTTATGGAGCGCATATGCGGATCGGTTCGCGGGTGCGATCATTCTCGCCGAGATGCTCGGCTGGTCCGACGACCGCGTCATCGGGCGCGCATGGGGAGAGAGCTATTTCGATCAGCATGAAATGCAGACTGCCTGCGAGCGGTACGGGTTGATGAAGCGCTCGCTGGAGGAGCGCTGGGGGAGCAAGGTTGCCGAGCTGTTCGTTCGGGCGTGGGAGAGCCAGGACTTGAGCAGCTGCCCGACCTTCGGGGAATGGCTCATTATTTTGTCCGGCGTGTCCGCTGACGAGCCGCTTGAGGCGGAACCCCAACCCCAGCAGCCGTCTCCGGCTGCCAGCGGTACGCCGGCGGGCATGCCGGGCTCCGAACCGGCCGGGCAAGACCCGGTTCCGCTGGACGCTTCGCAAGCGGCCGGCCGTTCCGATCCGAATGTAACGGATCGGTTGTTCAACCAAGCCAGGGAGCTGGAGCAGAAGGGGCAATGGCAGAGCGCGCTTGAGGTGTATCGTTCGGCGCATCATTTCGTCTCTGCCGGAAGCCCGATGGAGGTCGAACTGTCGGCCGCCATCGCAGGCTTGGAGGAACGGCTGCGCGCGGAGCAAGCCCCGCCCGGGAAGCGTCCGGGCAATCGCCGCCGAACCGCCGCGCTGCTGGCGGCGGGTATCGTCGTCCTGCTGCTGGGCGCGAGTCCTCTAGTGTATAACATGTTGCAAGCCGATGCCCTGAAGGCGAAGGAGCAGCAGGAGGCGCTGGCCGCGAAGCAGCGCGAGGAGGCGGAGCTGGCCCGCAAGCAGGCGGAGGAGGAAGCCCGCCGCAAGCAGGAGGAAGAAGCCCGGCTGGCGGCACAGCGCGAGGAAGAGGCGAAGAAGGAGCAGGAACGGAAGAAGCTGGAGCAGCAGAAGCTGGCCGAGAAGAAGCGGGCCGAGCAGAAGAAGAAGGAAGAAGAGCGGAAGAAGCTTCAGGAGAAGTATGACAAGCAAGCGAAATATGAGAAGTATCTCCAGTGGAAGCAGCAGCAGGCCGAGGCGCAAAAGCGCAAGCAGGAGGAAGAGGCCCGCAAGCGCAAGGAGCAGGAGGAACTGAAGCGGGTTCGGGAACGGGATGCGGTGCTGCTCGTGGCCTCCTATAACAAAACCTACAATTCCGCCAAGCGGGATAATCACGAGAAAGCCCGGAAGACAGCGCTGGAATTCGCGAAGCGCTATGAGAAGGATCCCGATTATTTCAATAAGAAGCCCGACATGTCCGCCCGGGCGGGACATATTTATAAATATTTGAAAAACCGGGAGCATGAGCTTCCCGATATTTAATCATGTAATCCGGAAAGCAGGATAGAACAGAGGTGACACCGAAGCGGATGAACTATACGATTCAAGCTTCCCAACGGACGCCGGCGCTCATTATATATCTTATTGACATCAGCGCTTCGATGAATATGCTGATGGACGGCAAGCGCCGGATAGACATTGTATACGAAGCGTTGTCCTTGGCCATTCGGCAGATGGTATTCCGATCCACCAAGGGCAACCGGCTCACGCCCCGGTACCGCCTGGCCATACTGGCCTACAGCGATGATGTGTACGACCTGCTGAACGGCATCAAGGGCATCGACGAAATCGCCAGTCTTGGCTCGCTGCCGGATCTGACGCCGGTCCGGTTCTCCGATTCGGCCAAGGCGTTCCGTCAGGCGGAACGAATCCTGGAGGCGGAGCTGCCGAATATGCAGGACTGCCCGGCTCCGCTTGTCTGTCATATGACCGACGGGGTTGCGACCGGGGAGGACCCGGAGCCCATCGCGAAGCGGATTATGCAAATGAGCGTGCCGGACGGCAATGTGCTGGTGGAGAATATTTTCATATCCGATCATATTATGGGCTCGCCAATCGCGGAGCCGCGCCGCTGGAAAGGGATTATGGCGGATACGCCATTCAAGGATGAGCATGCCGAGAAGCTGCGCAACATGTCTTCCGTCCTGCCGGAGAGTTACCGGGAGATGCTGGTCGAGGCGGATTATCATCTCGCTCCCGGCGCGCGCATGATGCTCCCCGGAAGCTGCGCGGAGCTCGTGTCCATCGGGTTCCAGATGTCGGCGGCGACGCCGGTTCGGTAGAGATGGGGAGATTGCGTATGCGAATTGGCCGAAAAAAATCGTACCGGCATGACCCGGCGGTACAGCGAATCCTGTGCCCCCAGCATAGCGAGCATCCCGTAACGATCATTGAACACCCGTACCGGTGCCGGTACGGCTATGCGCGGGCGGAAGAGACGGTCCAGCAGCGCGAGAACGGGCAGGACTTCCTCGGACTGCATCTGCAGGGCAACGGCTGCAGCTTCGTGCTGTGCGACGGGGTCAGCATGAGCTATCAGGGCGACTTCGCCGCCCGGTTCCTCGGGGAGCGGTTGCTTGGCTGGCTGGCAGACCTGGGCGCACCGCCAAACGAGCAAGCCTTCCATGCCTATATCGGAGGGTTGACCGGCCCGGCGACGAAGGCGGTCGAAGGTTTGCCGATCCCCCGCGACACGCCGCAGCTGCTGAGGGAAGTGCTTGAAGAGAAGCGGAGCCGCGGCAGCGAATCGATGTTCATCTGCGGCCATATCGAGCGCGCCAGCCGCAGCGGGCTCCGCAAGGGCAAGCTGTGGCTCGCCTGGCAGGGCGACTGCCGTCTGCGCCTGTGGGTGAACGGCACGGAAGTGAAGGCGCCATTCCAGGATAAGATACGTATCGGCGAGCGCTGGTCCACGTTAACCGGCCCGGTCGGCGGACCGCCGCATCTGTTCGCGATGGACTTACCCCGCTCCGGGACCTACCGGCTGCTCTGCTATACGGACGGCTTGCGCGAGCTGGACGGCTGCAGCGGAACGCCGTCGGATGCAGAGCTGCAGCGGATGCTGGATCAGCCGCAGGGCGGCGCGTTGACGGATGACGCTTCATTTATCGAGGTGTCGTGGTGAGCCGGCTGAACTGTTGTTCATACTCCAAGTAAGGACATCGGGAGCGATGTTCTTTTTTTTGCGGATTTTCGGGTTGAATAGCGGTATAATGGAAGAGATTTACGGAGAACGTGTATTTGGAGACGGGAGAAGAAAGGTTGACTTCATGAAACGAAAACATGCTGACCGCAGCGACTGGAAACGGATTGAATCGCGTGATTTTGCTATAATGCATCAGGATACCGAAGATTTCTCGGGTTATGTGACGCTGCTCCATTTCCATGCGGTGCGTGCGCCGCTTGTCAAAAAAATGGACGGCCGGAAGCTTGTGCTGGCGGACGCCGGTTATTATTGGATGCAGCATTTCCCGCAGGGCAAGCGCTACTCCGTGACGACGATGCTGGATGACAAGGAAGAAGTGGTCCAGTGGTATGTGGACATCTGCGAGCCCCCCGAAGTGGACGAGCGCGGAATTCCGTATTATGACGATCTGTACCTGGACATCGTTCTGCTGCCGTCAGGGAAGATTTTTTTGCTGGATGAAGACGAATTGGACGAGGCGCTTCGCCTGGGACGCATATCGGAGGAACAGTACCGGTTGGCGACCGAGCAAGCGCATGCTTTGATGAAGCATATAAAGGAGCTGGCCGCCGTCCGGAACGGCATGCATGATTTCCGCAAGCTGAAGCCGCTGCTTCGCCCTTATCCGAACGGGTAAGGAAGAGAACGGGTAAGGAGCCGCAACTTGTGACCTGGCGGCCGGCGGGAAAGCGCGTACTGAGACATAACGGTTGGAGGTGTCTCCGATGGATATCGGATTCGTTTCATTTTTTGGATTTATCCCGCTTATGATTTATGCGGTGGTCTTCGCCCTTGGCATCTATATCAGTATTCTGGTCATTCGCGCGCTGCACCGGACCATCCGCTGGCTGGACTTGGCCATTCGGGAGAAGGAGAGCAGGTTGGGACAGCCTCCGGTCTATCCGCCGGATCGTTGATGGCGCGCACAACGGCTGGATTCAAGCGGAACGCAGGGAACGAAGGAGTATGGAGGAGGAGCGGCATGAATCCGATAAAGCTGCCAAGAGAACAGAAGCAGCACATTATGGAGCAGGTGAAGCGTTTCTTTGCGGAAGAGCGCGCGGAGGAGCTTGGAGATATCGGAGCGGAGCAGCTCGTTGATTTTATGATCAAGGAACTGGGTCCGCATCTGTACAACCAGGCGGTTCAGGATGCAAGGAAGCTGCTCCTCGAGCGGATGGCCGCTCTGGAGGACGACCTGTACGCGCTGGAGCGCCCCTTGCAAAGACATCGTTAAGCTCGGGGGGTCACCCATGCCCCGAGAGCCGGAGGGAAGAGCCGGTACTACAGCGCCGGGGCGCACGTTCCCGTGCGCCCCGGCGTCATTATCAGTCTGCGGGAATGCGGACAAGTTCGATCGCTTGCAGCGGAATGGCGGCGATTTGCCCGGAAGGTCCGTTAAAAATCAGAGGAACCTTAAGGGTCAGGGTGGAGCTGCCGACGGATTGCAGCGTCCCCGCCGTCACGCCATGGGCGGTCATGATCTCCACCGCATTCCCGATATAACTTCGCAGCAGTTGGCGAAAGTTCATCGCAAGGTCTCCTCTCTGCTTGCCGATGATTGGACATAGGTCACTTTGGAAAACGGGATGACGGCGCGATCGCCGGTTGCCTCCCTTAGCTGCAAAACGCCGGCGCCTACGCTGAGGAGCACGCCCCGCACCGAAGCGCTTGGGGTGCAGACCACGATCTCCGTTCCCACCTTGAACTCCAGGAACCGTTTTAATTCTTCATTAGGGCCCGAAGCCGCTTCATCGGCGCCGCGAGCCAATTCCTCGACTTTTCCCTCCAGATGGCGAATCTTGTTGACAAGCCGGCCGTACCCGAACCAGAAACCCATCCTGCTACCTCCTCTCTCTACGATCATTTTTGTTCGATCTGTTCCGATGGCCATCACAATCAGCGATGCTGCCGGCATCGCTGCTCGATATCCGCCTTCAGGCGGCGAAGCTGGCGCACGCTCTCGCGTTCGGCCTGGCGGATGCGGGGCAGGGCCGCCTGCGCCTTGGCCTGGCCGTGTTCAAGGAAATCCTCGATTCGCGGCCAATGGTCTTCTCCTTCCGTTTCAACGGAGCAGACATATTTCTCCATGCCGAAGGGCCTGAGCAGGCAGCGGAGCTTATTCGTCTTGCGGAAGGCGAACACGGGCTTTCCGGCGCGCAGGGCCACAAGCGACGGATGGAGCTTGCAGGAGATCAGCATGTCCATGGCTTGAATGATGCTGTAGGTCACGTCCAGTTCCATGAACGGCGGCAGCGCTTCGGCGGAGGCGCGGGGATGGCGGGCCTTCAGGGCCCGGTACAGCCGGTTGCACATGTTGAAGTCGGAGAATCCGTTCGTAGGATGATTCATGACGGGTATAAGGGCAAGATGGAAGCCTTCGCTTGTCAACCGGAGGAAGAGCCGAAGGATTGCTTCGAGCGGGAAGGCGGAACAGGCGGAGACGACGATGCCGATCGTGGGCCTGTCGGATAACCGCTTTACGGGGAACCGGGGCTCCCGATAGCCGAAAGCGATGTCCGGCGCCATCGTCGGATACGGGTGGAAGCCGGCCCGGGAAGCGACAGCAAGCGAATGGGCGTCGCGGAACACGGCCTTGTTGGCCTGACGTACCCGCTCCCGGTACAGATTCACTTGGTCCTCCGGCCAGGTCTCTTCCGGCCAGTCATCGCCAATGCCGACGCCATATACCCAGGTGGGATGATTGCGCAGCGCCGCCGGGAAGTAATAAGGGTTGAAGTAGTGCGGCGTGATCAGATCTCCTCCCCCGATGATGACGGCATCGGTCTCATCCGGGTTCATATGCGGCAGCCAGGGGTAGACGGCATGTCCGTCGAGATGCTTCTGCAGCGTCCGCAAGCATAAATCGTCGCCGAAGCGCCCCATCCCGTAATATCCGCATACGGCAATATTCATCAATGCACCTCCTCTCCCTCGAAATGAATCGGCCGCTTGCCGCCTTCCTCTCTACCATATGCGAGACTGATAGAATCGAGATTCCGCTCTCGCCCTTCGCTTCGGAAAATCATTGTTTGCCATGCGGCTTGCATGCCGAGCGCCGGCTCAGCTTCGCGGTGGAACGAAGTAAGCGATTTCTTTGAATGAAAGGCAGCCGTGATCTCCTAGTTCAGCAAGCCTATCCTGGAGGCCCCCAAGTCCCTTTTTCAGGAGATGACTCTCTTCTTGCGAAACAGGTTTGCTATACTGGAAGTATTCTCGACGCTTATCGACGGAATTGTGCAGCGGCGGCAGCCCAGGCCCGGTCCGTGAGGTGGGGTACAGCGCGGCGCATTCATACGGAACATCGGCCGGAAGTCATGCGGATAAGGGGATGGGACGTCATGGCGAAGTACAAGGCGCTATTTATTAACTTTTATGGAACGTTGGCATGGGAAGATGAGAACATATTGCAGATTGCGTTCCGCAATATCCAGGTGAATTCCCGCCGGGAATGCAGTCTGCGGGAGATCGGTACTTACTGGTGGCAGAGCTTGTCCAGGATGCTGCTCGAGAGCTATGGCAGCTCGTATCAGAGCCAGCGCCAGCTCGCGTGGGAATGCCTGGCCGAGACGCTCATTTACTTCGATTCGTTCAGCCGGCCGGACGATCTGCTGGCGCTCCAGTACGCCAATTGGGAACAACCGAACCTTTACGAGGATGCGAGACGGTTCGTGGAGCTGGCCCGCCAATCCTATCCGGTCTATATATTGTCGAATACGGATCGGGCCGATATCGAGGCGGCTTTGCGCCTGCACGGTTTGGAGGTGGACGGGGTCATGACGAGCGAGGATGCGCGCGCCTACAAGCCGCGGCCGGAGATGTTCCGCTGCGCTCTGGAGCAGTTCGGGCTCAAGCGGGAGGATGTGCTTCATATCGGAGATTCCTTGAGCGGCGACGTGGGGGGCGCGGCGAACGTCGGAATCGATACGGTCTGGCTGAACCGGAAAAACAAGCAGGGCAGCTTCCCTCATATCCGGTTCATCTGCGGCGATCTGTTTCAGTTGTCCTCTCATTTGCTGTAAGCATAGTGTCTTTGCATCGTTGCCGTAGTAAGCTTCCTCCGGAAGCTGTATTATGCGGGAAGCTGTAGAGGAGGGCATTCGCGCTATGCGTGGGATTGCGGCCGGAGAGGGCGAGTCAGCTTCGCGGATCGGGCAGGCTGGCCGGAAGGCTCGCTGCCTTCTCTTACTCATCTAACGAACAGGAGGCTGAACGGAATGCGTTCGGCCTCCTGCCGTATCTTCTGCTGTGGTCCCTGCACGCGGCTCGCGGACAGCTTACGCCAGATGGCAGGCGACATAGTGTCCCGGCTTCGCCTCCCGGAACTCCGGCTTGCGCTCGGCGCAGGTCCCGTTCGCGAACGGGCATCGCGTCCGGAAGGAGCAGCCGCTCGGCGGATGCAGCGGACTCGGCAGCTCGCCGCTCAGCACGATGCGCTCCTTGCCTGCCTCGATGTCGGGATCGGGAACGGGAATGGCGGACATGAGCGCCCGCGTATACGGATGAAGCGGCTCCGCATACAACGTCCCGCTGTCGGCCAGCTCCACGATCTGGCCCAAGTACATGACGGCCACCCGATCGCTGATATGCTTGACCATGGACAGATCATGCGCGATGAACAGGTAGGTCAGCCCAAGACGCTTCTGCAGATCCTGCAGCAGATTGACGACTTGGGCCTGTATCGATACGTCCAAGGCCGAGATTGGTTCGTCGCAGATGATGAACTTCGGATCGACCGCCAGCGCGCGGGCGATACCGATGCGCTGGCGCTGGCCGCCCGAGAACTCATGGGGATAGCGGGTGGCATGATCGGGATTGAGCCCCACCAGGTGAAGCAGCTCCTCGACCCGCTTCCTGCGGGCGGAACGGCTGCCGGCGAGGCGATGAATGTCCAGCGCCTCCCCGATAATATCCATGATGGTCATGCGCGGATTCAGCGATGCATACGGGTCCTGGAAGATCATCTGCATCTCGCGGCGGAAGGCCTTGAGCTGACGCGGCTTCAACCGGTATATATTCGTCCCCCCGTACCAGGCTTCCCCGTCCGTCGGCTCGTACAAGCGGAGGATCGTCCGTCCCGCCGTCGATTTGCCGCATCCCGATTCGCCTACCATACCGAGCGTCTCTCCTCTGCGAACAGTGAAGCTGATATTATGGACGGCCTTCAGCGTCTGGCCCCGTCCAAGGTGGAAATGCTTGCTCAGCCGGTTGATCCGGAGCAGTGGCTCTGTGCTCATCTGGCCACCTCCCGTGCGAGCGGATGCAGCAGCCAGCAGCTCGCGCTGTGGGTTCCGCTGATGGCGGTCGCTTCCGGCTGCCGTTCCTGGCAGACGCGCATCGCATCGCTGCAGCGGGCCCAGAACGGGCACCCGGACGGCGGCTTGGCCAGGTCGGGCGGCGTGCCGTATATCGGCACGAGCGGCTCATCCTTGCCCTGATCGATTCGCGGCAAGGAACGCAGCAGACCACGGGTGTAGGGATGCTTCGGCTTCTTGAATATTTCCCGCTTCGTGCCGGTCTCGACGATCTGGCCCGCATACATGACGATGACGCGATCGCACAGATCCGCCACGATGCCAAGATCATGCGTAATGAGAATGATCGATGTCCCGAAGTCGCGCTGCAGCTGCTTGAGCACGCGCAGAATCTGGGCCTGGATCGTCACGTCCAGCGCCGTCGTCGGCTCGTCCGCGATGAGCAGCGCCGGGCGGCAGGCCAAGGCAATGGCGATCATGGCCCGCTGCCTCATGCCGCCGGAGAACTCATGCGGATATTGGGAGAAGCGCGTGGCCGGATGGGGGATGCCGACCATCTCCAGCATCTCTATCGCCCGGCGCTTGGCTTCCTGCGATGTCAGGCGCTGATGCTTCATCAGCACTTCGGTAATCTGGCGGCCGATCGTCATCGTCGGATTGAGCGATGTCATCGGATCCTGGAAGATCATTCCGATATCCTTGCCCCGGATGGACTGCATTTCCCGCTCCTTCAGGCTCAGCAGATCTTTTCCCTGGAACCGGATCTCCCCTTGATGAACGCGGGCGGGAGGATGCGGCAGAAGACGCATGATCGCTTGGGCGGTCACGCTCTTGCCGCAGCCGGATTCGCCGACGATGGCGACGGCCTCGCCGGGCTGGACATGGAATCCGATGCCGCGCACGGCTTGCACCTCGCCGCCGCGGACATGGAAGGAGACACAGAGATCTTGGACTTCTAGCAATCGCTGCATGGGCGAACCCTCCTTGTCCTTATTTTTTCATCTTCGGATCGAGCGCATCGCGCAGCCCGTCGCCGAACAGATTGAAGCACAGCATCATCAAGCTGATGAACAGCGCAGGGAAGGCAAGCCGCCAAGGATGTATGATCATCGCTTTAAGGGCGTCGTTAATCATCGTCCCCCACGATGCGGCCGGCGATTGCACGCCCAGCCCGAGGAAGCTCAGCACCGCTTCGCTGAAGATGGCTGCCGGCACCGCCAAGGTCAAGGTGACGATAATCGGGCCCATGGCGTTCGGCAGGAGATGCCGGAACAGAATGCGCATGCCCGACGAGCCGAGGGAGCGGGAGGCGAGGGCATATTCCTGATTTTTGAGCTGCATCATCTGCCCGCGCACGATCCAGGACATATTGATCCAGCCGGTCACGCACAGCGCCAAAATAATCGTGCTCAGGCTCGGTTCGAAGACGACGACGAGCAGAATTGCCACCAGCAGATCCGGGATGGAATAGATGATTTCGGAGATTTTGTTCATCACCTCGTCAAGCCGTCCGCCGATATAGCCCATGATGCCGCCGTAGATGACGCCGATGACGAGGTTGATGGCCGCGGCGGAGAAGCCGACGGTAAGCGAGATGCGGGCGCCCATCCACGTGCGGGCGAACATGTCGCGGCCGAGATCGTCCGTGCCGAACCAATGCTCGGAGGAAGGCGGCAGGTTCGTCTTCTCCAGATTGTTGGAGTAGTAATCGTAAGGCGTCAGCATCGGGCCGATAATGGCCATGACGATGATGAGCAGCAAGAAGACAAGACCCGTCATGGCAACCCGGTTGCCGCGCAGCCGCAGCCAGGCGTCGCGCCATGCGGATACGCTTTCCTGTTCGATCGCTTCCGCCGCATGTTCGCTGACGTTCGCCTTGCGGAAATCTTCCGGGGCGAGAGGACGTTCATCGGCAGGGGAGGAATGGAACATGGTCATGCGGCCTTCTCCTTTCTCGTGACAAGAGTGATGCGGGGATCGATCAACCCGTATGCGATGTCGGTGATGAAGCGGGCACACATCAGAATCAGCCCGTAGAATAGGGTGATTCCCATAATAAGCGAGTAGTCGCGGTTGCTGATGCTCGTCACGAATATTTTGCCGAGCCCCCCGATTCCGAATATTTGCTCGATGATGAAGGAGCCTGTCACGACGTTGGCCGTCAGCGGCCCAAGATAGGTGACAACGGGCAGAATGCCGTTGCGCAGCACATGCCGGCGGATGATGGTGCCGCGGGACAGGCCTTTGGCCTTGGCCGTCTTAATATAATCGGCCGTTAACACTTCCAGCATGTTCGAGCGCGTCAGGCGCGCGATGAAGGCGATAGGCAGGGCGGAGAGGGCCAGGGTCGGCATGATGTAATCAAGCGGTCCGTTCAGGCCGACGACATGCAGCCACTTCAGCTTCACGCCGAAAATATATTGAAAGAAGGAGGCGAGCACGAAGCTGGGGACCGAGACGCCCAGCACGGCGATGACCATCGAGGCGGAGTCGAGCAGCTTGCGATGCCGCAGGGCCGCGACCATGCCCAGGCTGACGCCGATGACGACGGAGACGATAATCGATACGACGCCAAGCTTCATGGAGTAGGGGAAGGCATCCCGTATCGTCTGGCCGACTTCGCGGTCCTGCATTTTCATCGAAATCCCCAGATCGCCTTTCGCCAGGTTGGACAAGTAGACGAAATATTGCTCATACAGCGGTTTATCCAGTCCGTATTGGGCCATGAGACGGGCGCGAATTTCGGGCGGAACCGCTTTTTCGGACATGAACGGGTCGCCGGGAATGGCCTTCATGAGCAAAAAGGTGACGGAAGCCAGCACCCACAGCGACAGGATAAGATAGAACAGCTTGGTCAAGGAGTACCGAATCATGGATGCATCCTCCTTCTGATCAGGTTCATTCCGCCGCGGATATGAAGAAGCGGGACGCACCGGCCATTGGCCAAGTGCATCCCGGATGAGCTTCATCCCGGGCAAGCGCGAGCGGCGCCGTTATTCGAAATAACCCCGGCTGTAGTTAATCATTCCTTGATAGTCGATAAATACGTTTTTGAGATACGGCTTCTTCAACCCAACACTTGTATAGTAGTACAGCGGAAGAATGGCCTGATCCCGCTCGATCAGCATGCGCTCCGCCTTTTCCATCAATTCCATCCTTTCCTTGTTGTCCAATGATTGCTTCGCGTCCCGGACGAGCTTGTCGAATTCCGGATTGCTGTACCCGATATCGTTGTTGCCGCTTCCGGTCATGTACAGATCGATGAAGGACATCGGGTCGTTGTAGTCGGTCGTCCATCCGGCCCGGGCCATCTGATAGTTGAGCGCGGTGCGGTTCTTCAGGAAGACGCCCCATTCCTGGTTTTCGATTTTCACTTTGATGCCGAGATTTTTGCTCCACATGTCGGCGACCGCCTCGGCGACCTTTTTGTGGCTCTCATCGGTATTGTAAGCGAGCGTAAATTCAGGCATGGCGGACAGCCCGAGCTCGCTGAGCCCCTTCTGCAGCAGCGCCTTCGCTTCCTCTATATTCTCCTTGAAATAATCATCCTTGTGTTCGGAGCGGTATTCCGCTTTCTCGCCCGCGATTCCCGGAGGAACGATGCCGAACGCGGGAAGCTGTCCGCCGAGAGTCACCTTGTCGACGATGAGCTGACGGTCGATCGCCATCGACAGCGCTTTGCGGATGTTGACGTTATTGAACGGCTCCTGCTTATTGTTGAACAAATAGTAGTAGCTGGAGGCGATGCCCTTAATCTCGAGTTCGTCCGGCTTCGTCTCCTTCAAGATCGGAATTTGCTCGTTCGGAACGCGTCCGGTCGGCATGCCGGCATAGTCGATTTGGTCAGTCTCGTACATATTCAGCTCCGAACCGGAATCGGCGACCATGGACATTTGCACTTTGGTGAATTTGACGTCATCCTTATCGTAGTAATGTTCATTTTTTACCATCTCAAGCGAGCTTTGCTGCTTCCATTCGCTGATTTTGAACGGTCCGTTCGAAATAATGGTGCTCGCCTCGGAAGCCCATTTCGGATTGTCTTTGACGGAGGAATGCACCGGGAAGTAGGTCTGGAAAGAAAGCAGGCTTAAAAAATACGGAGTGGAATGCTCCAGCTCGACCTCGAGCGTGTGCGCATCGGCCGCCTTGATGGCGACGGAATTCGGATCGGCGTTCTGGCCGGTATTGTATGCTTCCGCGCCCTTGATATAGTACAGTTGATAAGCGTACGGCGGCGCCGGCTCGGTCTTCGGATCGAGCACCCGCTTCCAGGAGAACTCGAAGTCTTCGGCAGTCACGGGATCTCCGTTCGACCATTTCGCGTCCTTCCGCAAATGGAAGGTGTACTTGGTGCCATCCGGGGAGATATCCCACTTCTCGGCGGTGCCCGGGATGGGCTCTCCGTTCTCATTGCTCCGCGTCAACCCTTCGAACAGCCCGTTGAGCACGGCGTGCGCCACCGTGTCTTGCGCCAGTCCGGGATCGAGCGTCGGCGGGTTCGAATGCAGATTGAAGCGGAAGACCTGCTCCTTCGGCGTTTCGGTCTTGCCCCCGGGCCCCGGATCAGCGGGCTTTTCCTTGTTCGCCGCCGGTGGCGAGGAAGAGTTGGTGCCTTGGCCGCTGCCGCCGCAAGCACTCATAAAAGCGCTTACAGCCAGTAATAGTGTCAGCACGGCCAGCATGGATTTGCGTCTCATTCGCATAGCGTACCCCTCTCTTGGTATGAAGTGGTCCACCTGGCCGGCGGCAAGACGATGAAGCGGCAGCGATGCGGCCATCGGTGTATACCCTATCATTCTATAAAAATGCCAACTCGTCTCTATTTATTCCCATTTGCGATAAATTTTTATGGAGCAGGTCGTGGAAAACGCGGATTTCCGGGGTGAGCAGGGAGCGGAAGGGGGCCTTTCGGTTCAGGTCAGACGACAAGCGCGGCAAAAAACGGGACCGGAAGAGTCCGGTCCCGTTCGGCGTTCGCCGTCCTGCTGACGGCGGCGCAGGAATTATTCGGAAGAATAAGGCTGCGGCTCATACCAGAGCGTAACGGTTCTTGACTTGCCTTCCCAGGTGAAGTCGAACAGAAATACATCGTGCAGCAGCTGAATCGGCACATAGGTCTTGCCTTTGATCACTTTGGGAAGCGTGGTCAGCTTCGTATCCTTGCCGTTGACTTTCATCTTATTGGTAAGCGAGTTCCAGGCAATATCATCCTCGGGGCCATCGATATATACGGTGTGGCTGATGCCCTCCCACCGGACCTTGAACTGGAACGCTTCACTGATATCCATAATGGGCACATAGGTTTTGCTGTCGATCAGAAGTCCGTTCTCTGTTATCGGTTCGCCTTCCTTGTCGACGACCAGTACGCTGACGGGTTCGGGCGTAAGCTTCGCGGCCCGGGACTTGTCTTCCTGCTTGGCAGCCGATGCCGGAAGGCTGATCGACGCCACCAGAGCTCCTATTAACATAATCATGCCCAATGTACGAAGAGTAGCTTGCATTGAACCGACAACCTCCT